>NZ_JAKFFU010000004.1:0-718467 GCF_021502625.1 Dyadobacter sp. CY351
TAAGCCATTGATTGAATTACCCCGTAAGTATGCTTTGATAAGACCTAGCCGGAATTCTGCACTATGTTTTCTGTTTCTGCCCATAAAAATGCCCCCAAGAAGTGTCTAACTTTTTGGGGGCAGTGCAAAATGGATGAAGAGCCTTTCTTTTGTTAACTAAGTTCCTTTTCAGGATCCCAAAAGTATTTTTCCCAATGCTGAATGCGGCCATCCTTCACCTCTACGCCCTCACTTTCCAGCCGTTCCTGCATAGTGGTAGGCGTCTCGAAAAGGTGCCGCGCGCTTAATTCCCCTTGCTTGTTCACAACCCGGTGAGCGGGGAGCCCATGTTCGGTATATCCGCTGCTCATGGCCCAGCCCACCATTCTGGCGCCACGTTTGGAGCCGAGGTAAGCGGCAATTGCACCATAGGAAGTAGCGCGGCCAGCCGGAATTTGCCTTACTACATCGTAAACATCAGTGAAAAAATCATTTCCCTGCTTCATGCTCTCTTAGTCGGCTTTCTTTGCGCTCCTCAATTTCCTGCGTAAGCTGATTGTACCATTTCGGCCCATAAGCGCGGATGAGCGGATCTTTAAGAAACTTATAAACCGGAACACCCAATTCCTCACCTAAGCTGCACGCAGGACTGCATATTTCCCAGCGATCGTAATTCAGCGCGTGATACTGTTCGTATTTAGTAACCCTTATCGGGTACAGATGGCAGGAAATCGGCTTTTTGTAAGCAATTTTCCCATCGTTATAAGCCTGTTCGATGCCGCATTTTAAAATGCCCCTTTCGTCATAAAGGGCATAAGCACATTCCTTTCCATTAATGATAGGCGTTACATAGTCGCCGTCCCAATCCTTGGTATATGTTCCTTCTTTCGCAATGACATCTTTGCCTGCCTGTGTCAGATAGGGCTCAACGTGCGGGTAGATCTCATCGAGGATAGCAAGCTCATCTTCGTCCAGCGGTGCACCCGAATCTCCCTCCACACAGCAAGCGCCTTTGCATTTGTCTAAATTGCAGACAAACAGCTGGTCTTCAATGTCATCACTAATACATGTATTGTCAATGAGTATCATATCAATTATTGTTGCGGGATTTTTAGCTTTTGTCCCACCATAACACTATTTCCCGACATATTGTTTAATCGCTTGATGTCTTCCACGTTTGTGTGGTAAGTTTGTGAAATGCGGAAGAGTGTTTCACCGGCAGCCACCGTATGCGTTTGTGTTCCCGAAGAACGCGAGCCTGGCGATGGAGCAGCAGCAGGCGCTTCCGAAGCCGTTCTTCTTACTCTCAAACGCTGTCCTGACTTCAACGGAGAAGCGCCATTCAGATCATTAAGGTCATATAACTCTTTCACAGACAAGCCGTAAGCCTTGGAAATGCTGTAATAGGTTTGTCCGCCCTGAACCACATGGTATTCACTTCCCGAACTTGTCGCTGTGCGGGTTTCGTGCTTGATCTCTTCGGGTGTTTTGAATGTTTCAGCAGGCTCGGTGCGCACGACTGTGATTTTCTCAGGCTCCTGGGTGGTTTTGGCGGGCGTTTCTCTTGTAGGCGCAGCGGTTGCTGGTGCAGCGCTAGCTGTTTCCGCAGGCGCGCCCTTGCTTACATTGAGTCGCTGGCCAACGACCAATCTGCCCGGTGTATTTTTATTCAATGCGATGAGCTCTCTCAATGTCAGGTTGTATTTGCTGGCAATGCTAAAATACGTATCACCCGATTGCACAGTATGGAACGAAGCTTTTTCTGTCGCAGCCGGCTTTTCCGGTGCAGCCGTTTTAGGCTCTGCAGCGGCTTCTCTCGCCGCTCTTTCCTCTGCCGCAGCCCTTTGTTTCATATATACAGAAGTTTCGGAAGTAGCACGCGTATCGTTGGGCGTAACCACTTTGGAAGGAGATGAGGAAGTAGCCACAGGCCTTTCCTCGGCCGATTTGAAAGACGTATCCGCATTGTCCTGTGTAATAATTACAACGCGATCACCCGCTTGCTGGCTCACCGGTTCAGTAGGAACTGACGCAGGCACGTTCGTAGCGGTTTTTACGGTTGGATTCGTCTGAATGTTGGCAGCAGCAGGCGTGGCAGCTGCAACCGGCGCATTTGTTACCGGAGGATTCGCGATGGCTGGTGCGCTGGCCGTTTCTTCTTTCTTTTCAACCAACACAGGCGTATATTTTTTCCGTCCCGAGGGTTTGTCAGGAATTACATTAGTATTAGCTGCTGGCGCGGCGGCGATAACATCCTCTTTTTTAGCAATAACCGAATCCTTTTTGCCAGGTGATGGTTGTGGCGGTGCAATGATCTCTATCGGCTGTTTTTTAGGTCTCTTTTTGGTCAGAAACAAAACCTGTCCTGTCTGGATAGGGTAATTGCGGCTTGTTGTGCGGTTGTATTTTAAAAGGCTTACCAGACGGATACCGTATTGCTGGGATACGCTGTGCCAGGTATCGCCAGGTCTGGCTGTGTGAAATGGTGTGGATGCTTTTTTGTGTTTTTTGGCCAAATAATAAACCTGACCAGGAATCAGCTGCATTTCGGCAACCATATCATTGAAGCGCATAAACTTAGGTGCGCTCATTCTGCCAGCTTTTGCCAATGTTTTGGGCTTGTCATCGGCGCGTGCCTGTGCTCCGGCTAAACCATTAATTTCATACAAATCCGGACCATTAGGATCAGATGAATTTGCAGGCATTTTTTTCAAAACAGGGTAGCCGGTGTCTTCATAAACAGACGCAACAGCAGTTTGCTGAGGTGGCAATGATAATTTTTCACGAACAGAAGCAAGCTGATCGGCCGGAACCGGGATGGTTACCAGATATTGGCGGTCATTTGGGATTTTATCGTCCGTCAACCACCTGTTGAAACTTTTTAGATCGGCAGAAGATACGCCCAATGATGCAGAAATATCATCAAGTGTTTTACCCTTGCCATAATCCGCTTCGAGAAGCACCAGTTTGTTCGCTGTTTTATATTTCTCAATACCAGCTTCCAACGCGATTTTATGTGCAAAAAACCGCAGCATATAGCGGTCTGTTTTCCCTGTCAATGTCACTTCCCGAGCATACGCCCAGTCGGCCGGAACCACCTTTTTTACACCGCCTGCTCCCTGATAATAGGAGTAAAGTGTTGTAACCCAGTTGTTAAATTGCTGATTATTCTTTTTCAGATACCAGGCTGCCGCGTGTGTGGAAGCGCTGATGTTTTTCCTTTCATCTACATCATTATCAACCCGCAGATTCAACTCCCTCGCCGTCTCCGGCTTGAATTGCCAGTAACCCACCGCATTGGAAGAAGACACAACGTCCGGGCGGAAAGAACTTTCCTGAACGGCCAGATATTTAAAGTCGATAGGAACTTCTTCATCCATTAATATGCCCTCGACAATAGGAAAATGAAGCACGGCGCGGTCCATTTTTTCTTCCCAAAACTTCTTATTGGACATCAGGTTTTTTACATCTTCTTCAATAATGTCCTGGGCACTCCTGTCCAGCTTAACATTAATTCCACCAAATGAAATGCTGGAAGGAATCTCCGGGTAAGCTTGGGCAATGACGTTGCTGTTGGCAATAAGCAGCAGCATCCAGGCAACTGTAATGTACTTGATGTTATTCATGAAAGTCCTGGCCATAAATTGTAAATGCTTGGCTGAATGTGTTTTGTGAATTATAATTTCTGGAGAATCATCAACCCATCCCGGATAGGAAGCAGAATGTTGGAAACGCGGCTGTCGTCGTGAACCATTTTGTTGAAGTCCAGTAACGCCTGAGTATCCTTGTCAATTTTGATATCGTCCTGAATTACCTTGCCGCTCCAAAGTACGTTATCGGCGATTAAAAAACCTCCAGTCCGCACTTTTTCTATGCAAAGATTGAAGTAATTCGTGTAGTTGATCTTGTCGGCGTCGATAAAGACCAGGTCAAAAGTCCCGTTCAGTGTTGGTATAATGTCGGTTGCTTTACCAATCTGGTAATCAATAGAATCGGCGAAAGGAGAATGGGCGAAAAAGCGGCGCGTGAAAGTTTCCAGCTCTTCATTAATGTCGATGGTGATCAGCTTACCGCCTGCATTCAGTCCTTCGCAAAGACATAACGCAGAATATCCCGTATAAGTACCGATCTCGAGAATGTTGTCCGGACGGATCATCCGGGATATCATCGACAAAAATCTGCCTTGAAGGTGCCCGGACAGCATACGCGGATTAAGAATGTTTGCGTGCGTCTCTCGATTCAAAGACTTCAGCAATGCACTCTCATCCTCCGTATGTGCTACGGAATACGCCTCAATTTCCTCTGCCAGAAACTTCATTTTATCTTAATGCTTGACTAAACGCAATGTGACCGTGAAATCAGACATTGGCAACAATGCGCTCCAGATAGGTTCCATAACCACTTTTAACCAATGGTTTGGCGATTTCACGCAATTGTTCCGCATTAATAAAGCCCATCCGGTAAGCGATCTCCTCAATGCAGCCCACTTTCAAGCCCTGGCGCTCTTCAATTACCTGAACAAACTGTCCGGCTTGCATTAGCGACTGGAATGTGCCCGTATCGAGCCAGGCAGTTCCGCGGTTCAAAACGCCCACTTTCAATTTACCGCGTTCCAGGTAAACCCGGTTTACGTCTGTAATTTCCAGCTCGCCGCGTGGGGAAGGAGGGATCGTTTTTGCGATTTCCACCACATCATTATCATAAAAATAAAGGCCCGGAACCGCGTAATTGGATTTAGGAGCTTCCGGTTTTTCCTCAATAGAAAGCACATTATTGGTCTTATCAAATTCCACAACGCCATAACGCTCCGGATCATGCACCTGATAAGCGAAAATCACTCCGCCATCAGGGTCATTGTTGGATTGCAGCAACTGTGAAAGCCCCGAACCGTAAAATATGTTGTCGCCCAGGATCAGGGCAACTTTATCATTTCCAATAAAATCTTCACCGATAATGAATGCCTGAGCAAGTCCGTCGGGGCTTGGCTGAACGGCATAAGTAAATTCGCAACCCAGGCGGCTGCCATCTCCTAATAATTTCTCAAAATGCGGCAGATCGTGAGGAGTTGAAATAATCAGTATTTCACGGATCCCCGCCAGCATTAAAATTGATAACGGATAGTATATCATTGGTTTATCATAAACAGGCATAAGCTGTTTACTAACTGCCAATGTCAATGGGTGCAAACGGGTCCCGGATCCACCGGCCAGAATAATTCCTTTCATTATGAGATCGTTGGTAAGCGTAAATTAATGAGTTGTCCCTGCTGACTACGCGTCTGGGTGAACTATCTGTCCGAATACATTTCGGTGTAATATTTCTGGTAATTGCCCGAAGTGACGTTATTAAGCCATTCCTGGTTGTTCAGATACCAGTCTACCGTTCTTTCAAGCCCTTCTTCAAATTGCAGCGAAGGTTTCCAGCCAAGTTCGTTAGAGAGTTTGGTTGCGTCGATCGCATAGCGCAGGTCATGGCCGGCGCGGTCTGTCACGTAAGTGATGAGTTTTTCTGTTTCCCCTTTCTCGCGGCCCAGTTTCTGGTCCATAATGCTGCAAAGCAACAAGACAAGGTCCAGGTTTTTCCATTCGTTATGGCCGCCGATGTTGTAGGTTTCGCCGTTTTTGCCATCGTGGAAAATCACGTCAATAGCAATAGCGTGGTCTTCTACAAAAAGCCAGTCGCGGATGTTTTCACCTTTTCCATAAACAGGAAGTGGTTTTTGCTGGATAATGTTGTGGATCATCAGCGGGATCAGCTTCTCTGGGAAATGGTTTGGTCCGTAGTTGTTGGAGCAATTAGAAATAACAACCGGCAATTTATAAGTATTGTGGTAAGCCCTTACAAAATGGTCCGAAGAAGCCTTCGAGGCCGAATAAGGCGAACGTGGATCGTAACTTGTCGTTTCAGTAAAGAATGTGCCCGGATCGTGCAGTTCACCATAAACTTCGTCTGTAGAGACGTGGTAAAAGCGGCGGTCTGTGAAATCATCTTTCCATGCTTTTTTTGCCGCATTCAAAAGATTTACGGTTCCAACCACATTGGTCATCACAAATGACATCGGATCGGAAATAGACCGGTCCACATGCGATTCAGCCGCTAAGTGAATGATGCCATGAAAATCATTTTTACTAATGAGCTTGTCAATGAATTCGGCATCAACAATGTCGCCTTTTACAAATGTGTAGTTAGGCGCGTTCTCAATGTCTTTTATATTTTCAAGGTTACCCGCGTAGGTGAGGGCGTCGAGGTTGTATATATGATAATCCGGATGAAAGTTTACAAAACGGCGCACGACGTGTGAACCAATAAAACCTGCACCACCTGTGATTAAGATCTTTTTCATTGTTGAGCTGTTATTTTTAGTTGCCAATTCCATGCGTCTTTCAAAGCATCCGCCATGGTTTTTTCGGCATGCCATTTCATTACATTATTCACTTTATCAGACTGCGCGTAGATTTTTTCAACATCTCCTTCGCGGCGTGGCCCGATGGTATAATTCAGTTTCACACCATTCACTTCTTCAAATGTGTTGATCAGATCAAGAACCGTGTAACCTTCTCCTGTTCCAACATTGAAGACATCATAGTAGTCTGTTTCTTGTTGTTCATCCAAAAGTTCAAGTGCTTTCACGTGCGCTTTTGCAAGATCTACAACATGTATAAAATCGCGGATGCAAGTTCCGTCCGCCGTGTCGTAATCATTTCCAAAAACGGTAAGTGACTTGCGAAGTCCGGCTGCAGTCTGCGTAATAAACGGCACCAGATTGCTCGGAACACCATTCGGAAGCTCGCCGATCAGGGATGATTCATGAGCGCCGATGGGATTGAAATAACGAAGTGAGATTGCTTTTACACCGGATTTGGCATACACATAATCGCGGATAATGTCTTCTCCGATCGCTTTGGTGTTACCGTAAGGTGAATTGGCAGGCTTGCGTGGCGTGTTTTCAGTTACCGGGATCGCATCTGGCTGACCGTAAACTGTACACGATGAAGAGAATACGAAATTGGGCACTTTAAATTCCTGAGCCGCACGCAATAGAACAAGCAGGGAAATCAGGTTGTTTTCGTAATAATTAAGCGGCTTTTCAACAGACTCACCCACGGCCTTATAAGCAGCAAAGTGAATGATGCCGTCAAATTTCTCTTTTTCAAACAGCGCCTTGATCTTTTCAGAGTCATTGCAATCGATTTCGTAAAATGGAAAATCCTTGCCGGTAATTTTTTTTATCCCTTCCAGAACGCCGAGATTTGAATTGTAGAGATTGTCGACGATGACTGGCTCAAATCCTGCTTTATCTAGTTCAACAACAGTGTGAGAACCAATAAAGCCGGCTCCTCCCGTAACAAGAATTTTCATGTGCTCTTTGCTTAATTAAAAAAAATATTGTGGTATAGATGGTGGAAAAATAGAAGCTGAACATTCAAAATCTGCTCCGTTAGCCAGCTTTTTTTCCGGGCAAAAGTAGAAAATTTGATGTCCATAAAAAAAAAATGTTTTTATTTATCCGTTGGTTGTTAAATGCAGATTTGAGGAAAATGAACCAGAGAGAAATTAAAGCACTGATATCCTTGCTTGATGACGAAGATCATGAAGTGAGCCAGCATGTGGAGGGGAAAATCTTGTCGTTGGGTGGCAATGTCATACCATTTCTCGAAACCGAGTGGGAGGAAAGCTTCAACCCGATTGTGCAGCGTAAAATAGAAGAGTTGATACACGAATTGCAGCTGAGCATCATGATTGAGCGCTTGCAATCGTGGAAAAATGGCGGTGCGCTGGATTTGCTCGAAGGAATGTGGATCATTTCGACTTACCATTATCCGGATCTTTCCATGGAAAAACTCCGGACCACGATTGAACAGCTTTATTACGACATATGGATCCAGTTTCAGGAAGAAATGAATGCTGTAGACCAGATCAAGCGTATTAACAGCATCTTTTTTGGAGTGATGAACTTCGCGGCGAACACCAAAAACTTTCATTCGCCTTCTAATTCCATGGTTAATGTTGTGCTGGAAAGCCGGAGGGGAAACCCGATCACATTGTGCGTGATCTACCTTTTAATTGCCAGAAAGCTGGGAATGCCTGTTTACGGCGTGAACCTGCCGAATCTATTCGTGCTGACTTACAAAAACGACAAGACGCAGTTTTATATCAATGTTTTTAACAGGGGAATTATTTTTTCCAAAACAGACATTGACCATTATATCGCGCAGCTCAACATTAAGTCGAAGGAGATATTTTACCAGCCTTGTACAAACCTCGAAATTGTGCAGCGGGTGTTGCGTAACTTGATTTTATCTTACGAGAAGACGAGTGAGCAGGATAAAATAAAGGAAATTGAGAAGATCCTGAAGTCAACATTGGACGATATGCCTGATTTATAGGCTATAATGCAATGGCCAGGCAATGTTGATCAAACCACCTGACGGTTATATTGGCCTCGATATCCCTGCCAAGATCTGTCAGCCTGCCCTTTAATAGTAGTGCGTCTTTGTCAAAAGGTTCTATATATATGGAATCTTTGAAACTGACCTTTTTCTTGCCATATAACTTATATAGCGCCTCTTTTGCACACCAATACATGCATAGGAGTGCAATTTCATCGCCGGTATGCTCAAATTCCGGTTGAGATAGATATTTTTTGGAAGTGCGCTGCAGTTTTGCGTCCATTTTCTCCATATCAATGCCCACAGCCGCAGGCGGATTAATGGCAACGGCAACAAAATCGTTGGTATGGGTTATGGAAATGTGCGAATCGTTATCGATCAGGAACGCCTTGCCGTGCTCGTCCTTGTAAGTCCCGATGTAATTGATGTCGAATTGTTCAGCAATAATCTTGATCAGCAGCCTGCTGGCCAGCCACTCACGCAATTTTTGCGGATGCGTGATCGCTGAAAGTTCATCCGCATTATAGGCATAACCCAGCGTTTCTTTGAGCTCCGTTTCAGTTTCGGTAAGCTTCCAAAGCAGCAGCGTACTGGACTCTTCGATCATTTCGGAATGAACGAGCGGCATAATTATTCTGTTTACAATTTCTATTTTTGACGCTCAATCCCTATCGCAAGTAAAGCATGAACATTCGCAAAGTAGATACTTTTTCCGGTCATAGAGACAGTGTTTATACAATTATTTCTGACAACACTTCTCATGGCTTTTACTCTGCTGGCGGCGATGGTTTTGTAATTCAATGGGACCTTAATAAACCCGATCTGGGAAATCTCGTCGCCCGTGTGGGTGTTTCGGTATATGCATTAGGTCTTGAAAAAGAAAACAATGCACTTTGGATCGGGCAAAACTACGAAGGCATCCAGGTGCTTGACATTGCCGAAAACAAGATTGAAAAAACCTCAAAGATCACCACAGCGCCTATTTTTGATATTCAGTTTTTTGACAACAAGGCATTGATTGCATTGGGCGACGGTGTAATCGTGGTCATGGACATTGCTTCTTTTGCGGTTCAGAAGCACATTAAAGTCTCCGGCAAGAGCATCCGAACCATTGCAATCAACCATGAAACACGTGAATTTGCGGTAGGCGACAGCGATTTTAATGTCAATATCTTCGATTTGGACGGTTTTGTGTTAAAAAAGACGATCCAATCGCATGGTAACTCAGTATTTTCCGTTAAGTATTCACCGGACGGTAAATATCTCTTTACAACGGGCCGGGACGCACACATCAAAATATGGGACGTAAATGACGCCTATGGGATGGTTTTAGACATTCCGGCACATTTATATGCGGTCAACGACATTAGTTTCAGCCCCGACCGCACATTATTCGCCTCCTGCAGCATGGACAAATCGGTAAAGGTTTGGGATGCTGTTACTTTTAAACTCAAAAAGATCATTGACCGTGCCAGGCATGCGGGGCATGGGACTTCGGTTAACAAACTGCTCTGGACGAGCTATGAAAACCAGTTGATTTCATGCAGCGACGACCGGATGATTTCGGTTTGGGAAGTGGCTGAATAGTATACTTATAATATGGGATTATTGGTAAATACTTTGAAAAATGATCCATATATCTTTAACTTACACGACCGTTTTTAACTAAGTAACAAAGCATAGATTGCATCATGAAAATATCCGCTATAGACATACGCAAGCACACTTTTGAAAAGATTTTCAGAGGTTATGACCCGGACGAAGTAGATGCTTTTCTTAATTCGTTGTCCCAGGAATGGGAGCGTTTTTCAAGCGAAAATAGTCTTTTGAAAATGCAGCTTGAATATGCTGAGAAAGAGCTTAGCAAGCTAAAAGACATTGAATCTACGCTGTTCAGAACATTAAAAGCGGCAGAAGATACCAGCAAGCTGATTGAAAAAGAAGCCAATGAAAATGCTGAAAAACGAATTGAAGAATCCCGGACAACTGCCAATGATCTGGTAAGTGAAGCCGAAAACAGGACGAACCTGATCATCCGTGAAACGGAGGACAGGCTGAAACGTTTCAAAGAAGATTTTGCTGCCGAAGTGAAATTGCAGGAACGTGATTTCCGTGCAATAGAGAATTTCAGGGATAACCTGATTGTGCAGCTTTCTTCACTGGCCAACAACACCATTGAAACGGTCGAAAGGTTTGAGCAGAAATATGATAAGCAGTCCGTTTTGAATAAAATGGAAGAGATCAAGCAGCATATTTCTGAGATTGAAATTCCTAAGAAAGCTTCGTTCCTGACTGAGCCAAGAGTTGTTCCACAATTGGAAGAAGCGTCAGAAACGGAGGCGGAAGTGGTTTTGCAGGATGACGAACCTGAGGTGTTATTTGAAGTTGTTGATGCGGAGGATGAAGTAGTGGTGGATGAGGAAGAAGAATTTGTTCCGCAAATAGCCTATGAAGACGAGGAACCTGAAATGTTGAATGAAGTCGTTGAAGTAGAGCCGGAAGCTTTCTCGGAACCGGAGCCGGTTGAAGAAGAAATTGCATACAGCTTAAAAGAAGAGCCAAGAACTGCAGCTGAGGATTCGGCAGCAGCATTAGCTGAGCTGCAACGCACAGCCCGCGAGCGCGAAGCGGAGCTAAACAGAGAAACGGAAAGAGTAAGGGAAAACGAGCGGGTTAGAGAAAACACGCCGGTTAACCGTCCACGCGTTCCTGAAAACCAGCCGAAGAAAACCGGAGGTTCATTTTTTGATCAAATCTAGAATACATTGGGAACAATAAGTCTTGAAGGTCTGGAGTTCTTTGCATACCACGGCTATTATCCTGAGGAGCAACGAATTGGAAATAAATATGCATTAGACATCATCATCACAGCCGACTTCATCAAGGCTGCACAAGAAGATAAGCTAAGCGAAACAGTCAACTACGAAACGATCTACCAAATCGCTTCCAAAGTAATGAAAGAACCAGCCAAGCTGCTGGAACACATTGGTTTTACAGTTATTGAAAAAATAAGGGAACATTACCCGGTTGTAGCCAACATCACAGTCCGGGTCTCCAAGTTCAATCCACCCGTAGGAGGCGTTTGTACCAGAGCGATGATTACTATGGAAGGGTAGAGTAATATGACCCTGTCATGCTGAGCGGAGCCGAAGCACGCTACTCCTTGGTACCGTGCTTCGACTCCGCTCAGCATGACAGGGTTATTAATTAATACTCATGCGGCAGCGGCACATTGATCCGCTCATTCCAAGGCAACCCATGCTGGTTTAGTAAGTCCATAAATGGATCCGGGTTTAGCTCTTCTACATTGTAGACGCCTGGCTTCATCCATTCTTCATTAGTGAGCATTAACATTGCGCCGATCATGGCTGGGACGCCGGTGGTGTAACTTACTGCTTGTGCGCGCACTTCGCGATAGCATTCGGCGTGGTCGCAGTTGTTCCAGACATAGTAGGTTTTTTCTTCACCACCTTCGATGCCTTTGATCTGGCAACCGATGGATGTTTGGCCTGAATAATTTTCTCCCAACGAATCCGGTGCCGGAAGCACGGCTTTCAGGAATTCAAGCGGGACAATGTCCATGCCATTGAATTTGATGGGCTTAATGCTTGTCATACCCACATTTTCAAGCACATTTAAATGCGTGATATAAGCCTGGCCGAATGTCATCCAGAAACGCGCGCGCTTCAATGTCGGGAAGTTTTTTACAAGGGATTCCAGTTCTTCGTGGTAAAGCACATAGCTCTCCTTTGGTCCGATCCCAGGATATTCGATAGGCTTGTGAATGGACATAGCGGGAATTTCAATCCACTCGCCATTTTCCCAGTAACGACCTGGCTGGGTAATTTCACGGATGTTGATCTCCGGATTGAAGTTCGTTGCAAACGCTTTCCCGTGATCGCCTGCATTACAGTCGATGATGTCCAGGTAATGCATTTCATCAAAATGATGTTTATTGGCATATGCAGTGAAAACCTGCGTTACGCCCGGATCGAAGCCGCAGCCCAAAACGGCCATTAAACCAGCCTCTTTAAATCTCTCCTGATAAGCCCATTGCCAGCTGTATTCAAATTTGGCAACATCTTTTGGCTCATAATTGGCTGTGTCCAGATAATGTACACCCGTTGCCAGACATGCCTCCATAATCGTCAGATCCTGGTAAGGCAAGGCAACATTGATCAGTAACTTTGGTTGAAAACGTTTGATCAGAAGCACTGTTTCTGCAACGATATCTGCATCGACTTGTGCCGTTTGAATGGTGACACCGTGCATTTCCTGAATTTCAGCAGCGATTTTATCGCACTTCGATTTGGTACGGCTGGCCAGCATAATTTCCGTAAAAACATTGCTGTTCAGCGCACATTTATGGGCTACAACACTTCCAACCCCACCTGCACCAATGATCAGAACCTTAGACATTTTGTTTCGTTTAAGTTAAAAGACTTCCCAGGTTTTGAAACCTGGAAAGTCTTGTCGAATATCCCGCAAAGATAGAATGACCGCTTAAACTTTCAATTTAAATTTCCGTTAACCAGCTTCATTATCTTGCCTTCGCCGTAATTCAGATAGTAAACCTCACCGCTCAGATCCTGGGCGAAGGAAGAAATAGCACCTTTGCTTTCAAACAGCATGGCATTGCTCTTCTTTTTGTCACCATCCAGTTCCAGCGCCCAGATTCTTCCGCTGGCAAAATCGCCATATATGTATTTGCCTGCCAAACTTTTAATGGATGTTCCCCTGTAAACGTAGCCGCCAGTTATAGATCTGTCGCCATTGCTTTGGACATAATCATGGATCGGTTCGATAAGGCCCTGTCCATTGCAATTGGATGAAGGCTCGTAGCAATCCACTCCTTCTTTGAGCTTCCAGCCGTAATTTCCACCTTTGGTAATGATGTCAATTTCTTCGCGCTTGTTCTGCCCTACATCCCCGGCAAAAAGGCGGCCATTATCCATATCAAAGCTGATCCGCCAGGGATTCCGCAGACCATAAGCATATATTTCAGGCAGGAAACCATCATTATTTCCAACCGGATATGGATTATCTGCGGGAATGCCATAATTGCCTTTTCCAGTCCCGTTGACATCCACACGAAGGATTTTTCCCAGCATTGATTTACGGTTTTGCGCATTGTTTTGCGGGTCACCGCCGCTGCCGCCATCGCCTGTGGCAATGTACAAAAAGCCATCCTTGCCGAATTGCATCGAGCCGCCATTGTGGTTATCGTAAGGCTGGTTAAATGTAAACAGGACCGTTTCGCTGGAAGGATCGGCGCGTTCAGCTGTGGCTGTGGAGGCTTTGTAGCGTGCTATGACGGTTTTTAAAGGATTTCCGGCCGTGTAATTAAGATAAAAGAAGCCGTTGGTCTTGAAATCCGGATGGAAAGCCAGCCCGAGCAGGCCGCGTTCACCGCCATCCTGGACTTTGTTTTTAATATCTAAAAAAACAGCGCTGCTTGAAACAGTCGCATTGTTTTGAAAAACCCTGATAACTCCCGACTGCTCAACAACGAAAAAACGGGTGCTATCTCCGGGAATCTGCTTCATATCCACCGGATCTACAAATTTCAAGGCAGGGAACGTATCTTTGGTTTTAAGGGTCGTATCGGCGTTTCCGATTGTGCCGGGGTCCTCTGTAATATCCTTGTCCTTGGAACAGGAAGTGGTTGCGACGCCTAATAACAGAAGGAAGAATATTGGAAAAGAATAAAGGCTCATGACGTTGAAGTTTTATTTAACAACGTGATGAGCCTTTATTTGTTTCAGCAAAGTGTTTTAAGTCAGATGCTTCCAGATCACATCATAAACGTCTACTGCTTCGATCTCGGGTTTTCCGGGAGCAGAATCTGTAACCAGGATCGGATAAAATTCTTTGGGAACATGAATGCTTCCGTGCGAGCCCTTTACCAATGTTGCGTCAAGTGGGATAACGTCCATTAAATATCTGAAACCCATCAATTTACGTGCTAACTTATATCCGGCACGTAGCTTAATCAGCGGATTTTTTGGGTCCATAAACATTTCTACAGGATCGTAGCCAGGCTTCCGGTGAATATCTACCAAATGCGCGTAATCCGGCGCCTTGGCGTCGTCGAGCCAGTAATAATAGGTAAACCAACTGTCGGGCTTAGCCATAATAACCAGGTCGCCGGCGCGTTCGTGGTCAATGTGATATGCTTTTTGTGCTTCTCTATCTAAAATCAGGTCAATGCCCGGGACTTTCTTCAATGCATTGATAACCTGATCTTTCACAGATTCATCATTCAAATATACATGTGCAATCTGGTGATCCGCAGTGGCAAATGCTTTCGAAATTCCCGCGTCCAGCAGTTCATACCAACGTTCTGTCCGAACTGAAATCAAGCCTTCATTTCTTAAAATCCGGTTGATATGGATCGGGTTGCTCACCGGATTGATGCCATATTCTGAAAGTAAAATGATCTTGGCATTGCGCGCCTCGTAAAACTGGATCAGCTCCGCAACCACGTCGTCGATCTCTTTCAGCTCATTGCTGATTTTGGAAAAGTCAGGCCCGAATTTCTGTAAACAATAATCCAGGTGCGGCAGGTAAATCAGCGTTAATGTTGGATTATGCTTCTTTTCAACCCACATCGACGAGTCTGCGATCCATTTTGTAGACTTAATGTTGGCATTAGGCCCCCAGAAATTAAAGAGCGGAAATTGCCCCAGATCTTTTTGCAGCTCATCCCGCAGTTCGGGCGGATAGGCGTAACAATCGGGCGCTTTCACGCCATCTGCGTGATACTGCGGGCGCGGTGTTACCGAAAAATCGGCGGTTGAGTACATATTATACCACCAAAACATCTTCGCGCAAGTGAAATTCGGATCCAGCTTTTTGGCCGCATCCCAGATCTTTTCCCCTTTTACAAGCTTGTTGGACTGTTTCCAGAACTTAATTTCTGAATCCTCACGGTCATACCAGCCATTCCCGACAAT
This sequence comes from Dyadobacter sp. CY351, assembly GCF_021502625.1. Lineage (NCBI taxonomy): Bacteria > Pseudomonadati > Bacteroidota > Cytophagia > Cytophagales > Spirosomataceae > Dyadobacter > Dyadobacter sp. CY351. The sequence continues at coordinate 15,326 of NZ_JAKFFU010000004.1, forward strand.
CCCGTTTTCAGCGGGCCATTTGCCGGTAATGTAAGTGCTTTGAGATGTGGTCGTGACGGCAGGAAGAACTGGTTTAATCGGAGTTAAATGCCTGTTCTTTAAATATTTGGCAAGGAACGGAGTATGTTCACCGATCAGGTTTGCACTTAAACCTACGATGTCAATAACGACTGTTTTATTCATAACTAAGTATTTTCTTCACCCATTCAATTTCACGAACGATTGAATCGCCAATGGGTTTCTGCATATCTTCGGGCAAAACGCCCCAGGTGTAAGTCTCGACTTCCAAAAATGCCGAAAAAGGCTTTTTCCGGTGAATAGCAAGTGTTTTAATGATATCGCCCTGTGTCGATTCCAGCACGCCATAGGAATGGATAAAAAGAGGAACGTGGAAATGGACGCGCCATTCTTTCTGCTTATCATTCCAGTCCGTTAGTGCTTCTTTCAGGTCCGGATAATGGGTTTTCGTTTCGTCCTCATTCAAAGCCACAACCTGATGCAGGTAAACGGGCTCGTCGAATGTTTCAATCGCTTTGAGCTTGATCTCTTTTTCATTTGAAAAATTAACCTTCAACGCTGAACTCACCTGGATCCTGCCCACCTGAATTCCGACCTCATCCAGCGAAGCCAGGATTTCTTCGGGATTTTCATAACCCACCGCTGCATGACAAATGTCGTAGCAAAGCTGAATGTGCTTTAAAATAATGTCCCTGCCTTCCTCGGAAGTTGCATTGTATTTATTTGATAGATAAGCAGTTCCTCTTGGCAAAAGCACATCTCGATACCATTTTACAAAATCAACGGCATTGTCAAGAATGCCATCGGGTTCGGGTTCAATGTCAAGATGCAGCAGCTTGCCGGTTGTTTTCTCAATTTTGATCAGCTCGTCCAGCAATTGCAGAATGTGATCGGTTGCCTGCTCGGTAGCATTGATATTTTCCTCCATCGTTGTCCACCACAAGCGATAAGACAGCGGCGGCGTAGAAACGCCTCCATGCATTCCTTCCGGAAGCAGTTCAGATAGAATATTAAAAAGGCGGATTGTATAGTTTAACCGATCGGTCGTTGTCCAGTCGGGTGTATGCACATTGTCCTTGACCACCGTGTTGTGGAAGCCACCATATGGAAAGCCGTTGATCACAAAAACATACACATCCTGTTCATTAAGCCAGTTTTTGAATTCCTGTAAAACCTCCGGCTTGCTCAGTTCCACAGACGCTTCATTCGCAACGCGAAGGCCAAGGCCAAACGGCTGTCCGGGTGCCAGTTGCTCCCTGATGTATGGAATGTTGTCTTGCAGCGATTTGAAATGGTCAGCCCATTTTTCACCGGGATGAATGTTGCTGCAATAAGTTAAATGTCCGTAAGGCGTGATCATAATGCATGAATGATTTTTGTTCCTTCCAGATAATCAACCGATTGTGCGATAATGTTGGCGTCCAGCTCATGAACTTCGACGCCCTTTCCTATTTTTTCCAAAAGCATAATGGTGAGTCTTCCGCCCAAATGCTCACGGAACTCGTTCAGGCCATTACGCAGGTTTATTTTATCGTTTTCAGAGAGTTTTGGATGAAAAAGGTCAAAACCTAATTTCCCCAGAACATCCAGGATACGGTTCAGTTCTGTTTCTGACAGCTTCCCGATTTTGGCAGCATAAACACAATCCAGCGCAATGCCAATCGCCACCGCTTCTCCGTGGCGCACCTGAAAACCAGTCAGAAATTCAAGCTTATGCGCTGCCCAGTGACCGAAATCCAGTGGCCGGGAAGAACCGAATTCGAAAGGATCACCGCCTGCTATATGGTCCGTGTGCATTTCTGCGCAGCGATGGATCAGGTAAGCCATAGCTGCCTCGTCGCGGTTTGCCAATGCGGAAGTGTGTTCTTCTATCCACTCAAAAAATGAAGCGTCCTTAATCAATGCAACCTTGATCGCTTCCGAAACGCCGCCCCGCCAGTCGCGGTCATCCAGCGTTCTCAATAAAGTCAGATCATTGAATACGGCAACCGGAGGCGCAAATGTGCCCAGGAAGTTCTTTTTGCCGCGGAAATTGATGCTGTTTTTAACGCCGACACCAGAATCGTTTTGAGATAAAACCGTTGTCGGGATGCGGATCAGTTTAATGCCCCTGTGTGAAACAGCGGCTGCGTAACCGACCAGATCCAGCACCGCGCCGCCTCCTATGCCAATGATAAACGAGTGTCTGTCAATGCCATAAGTGTCAACCGCCTCAACAAGGCTTTCGAAAAGGGCCGGATCATTTTTACAAGCTTCACCGCCGGGCACGATAATGATTTCCGGAGCAAGCTGGATATGGGAAACCGATGCAGCAAAATAGGACTGGATCTGGTTGGATAAATCGGGATGATATTGAGCAAACCCCTCGTCCACAATCACTAACGCTTTGCGCTGGAAGCCCTGCTCGGTGTATTCGTTGAAAAAGTCTTGAAGCAAAGGGTTTTTTGTATCAAATAAATTTTCGGTAAAGAATACTGAATAATTGTATTCTACCTGGAAACGCTGTTGTATGGTTTGCATTGAAATCGACATTGGAACACGCAAAAAAGTAATTTTTAACACTAAGTTACCGCAAAAACCTTTGCTAAAAGCATTGATAAGGGCAATAACGCCAAAACCAGCAATGCCAGCGGCCACAGCCCAAAGGCAACGCACCACGAAGCATTCATCACTATAAGAGAAATAACGCCCGCCTTCACTGCCTTACCAATTAACGGCCCGACGGGATTTTGCATTGCATTCCATAAGGGCCTGAATATGAGCCAGGCATGTAACAATATAAATGGTAATGTGTACAGCAGGTTACCATGCTCATTAGCGAATTTTAACTGGGCAAACAGCACGATCATATATAAGAGCGCCGCAATGTAAAGCGTCGTTTTCTTGCCGCCGTGCACCTCATCCTGGCTGATCAGCGTGATAGCACCAATGTATAAGATGGGAAAAATGGCAATCCAGGACCATTGCTGCAACGATTCGGGTAGCACACTCATACCTAAAATCAGGTTGCCACCGCGGCACATACCCATTGTTAATGGTCCTAAAATCCGGCTATGCTTCGCAAAACGGTTGTAAATCACGGTTAGCAATGCCACCACAATGGCGATCATCCCGCTTAATGCACTGAACATTGTAGCAGCGAGCACGCCAAGGAAAAGCAATGTTAAACCCATCATCGTCGCTGACCTCAGCGGCACTTTCCCGCTCGGGATAGGACGCTCGGGACGCTCGACGGCATCGAGCTTTGCGTCGAAAACATCGTTCATCACTACGCCGCCGCCATACAAACCCATGGTTGAAATGAGCAGCAGGGCAGGGTTGTAATCTGAAAAAGTAAATTGTACAATGGCCATTCCCGCAAAAATGTCGGTGAATGCGGTTACAACATTAGCAGGACGGGTTAGCTGCAGATAGGGTTTTATGCTGCTCACTTTAATTAATAACTAATGAATCTTTGGCCGGCACAGGTTGCTGTCCGCCTCTCAAAATGCTGTTTCCATGAAACTTTTCAGTATGGTCAATGGCATAACCCGACTCGAAATCAGTCACATCGATCTGTCCGCTTTTGCCAAATGCATCAATCGCATTTTGGTAAGTAACAAGGCGAATCGTTTCATCTGAAATGCCACGCATTTTCATCAATGCAGCCGTCTTAGGAATGGCCAGCGGATCTGAAATGCCCCAGTCAGCCGCCGAATTGACCATAATGCGTTCAGGACCATATTGTTCCACCACTTTTACCATGCGCTCATTGCCCATTTTGGTAAAAGGATAAATGGTAAATGCTGCCCAAAAACCTTTGTCCAGCACACTTTTGACCGTTTCCTCATTATTATGGTCCACGATCACCCACGAAGGGTCGATGCCGTGTTCCAATGCAATGGCCATGCTGCGTTCCGTTCCTTTTTTCTTGTCGCGGTGCGGCGTGTGGATCTGCACGGGAAGTTTGGCTTTTTTTGCAAGTTCCAGCTGCAAACGGTAATATTTTTCTTCGGCGGGCGTCTGGTCGTCAAAACCAATTTCGCCCACGCCTACGACGCCTTCTTTGTAAATGTATAACGGCAGAATTTCCATCACCTGCTCAGCCAGCGGCTCATTGTTCGCTTCCCGGGAGTTAAGCCCCATCGTGCAGTAATGTTTAATGCCAAACTGCGAAGAGCGGAATCTTTCCCAGCCCACCAGGCTGCTGTAATAATCTTTAAAGCTGGAAAGCCCCGTACGCGGCTGCCCAACCCAGAATGCAGGCTCGATCAATGCCACAATGCCGGCTTGATGCATGGCCTGGTAATCATCAGTTGTTCGCGAAACCATGTGGATATGCGGGTCAAAAAAGCGCATTCCTTTGATCAGGTCTTTGTAGTCGTTCCAGGCAATGTCGCGGTGCGCAGGAGTTGCCGTTTCTTCGCTGTCTTCAAAATGCGAAGGATTGGGTGCTATATCGTTAGTGTTAAGGCACATAGGTTTAGGTGTCAGTGTTCGAGATCGGCCCAGGCCAGAGCGCCGGACTTAACTGATTTTTCAAGGTCAATATATTTTGCCAAAAGATAATGGGCCGGGGCAAGTGAGGAATCATTGCAAGCCAATGCAGCAGCTTTTCGGTCATCAACTTGTTCAGAATCAAATAAATGCTGCATATCAGCCAGTAATGTTGTATTCATAAACCTGCCCGCCAGCCGCCAAACCTGCGCCGGAACGCTCCTTCCTGCGGCCCACCGTTCGTGCGCGAAGTCGGAAAGTGTCATCGCAAGTTTCTCGTTTGCACGATTGTCGAGGCCTTCTATGAAATGAATAGGTTTATCATTGAATATGGTTTTCAAAACCAGCTGGTTCCAGGCCAGTTCGCTGAAATGTTTCTCCGGGTAAGGGTTATGCAATGCTATGGCATCAAAAACGAAGCCCATATTAGAACGGACCGCATCGGTGGCCCTGAAAAGCCATTGGTCCGGGTAAGAAAGCACGGGTAATGCAGCATAAAGCGCCACCAGTTCATTCATTTCGGCCGTGTCGAAGAGCGTTTCAATGTCTTTGGTATAATCCTCTTTGTCCGAAGGATCAAGCTGGGTCAGTAACCAAACCCTTGCAAGCCGGACCAGCGACCAGCCTTCCACCGAAAATCCGGGGATTTCGGCATTCAGCGCAAATTGCTGGTCTTGATTTATGAAAATGATCTTTTTGGAAAGAAACCTTGGTGCCGCAACGAAAGCCGTCATCAAATCCATCCGGCTCGACGCAGCTCTGTTTTGTAACCATTCAGCCTCAGATTCAGAGGTGTTGAGGACGATGATATCCCAAAGATTCTGTTTTATGATATCGGACATAACGAAGCAATAAAATTCCGATTTACGCGGGTTGTGGCTTTGTAAATCACTCTTGAATGTGGGTTATATTAATGATAAAGTTTTTTTTAACTATAAAGTTTCCCTCCTCCGGGTTATAACGCTTTCCCGCTTTTAAAAAGACGCATGAGAAGGGTTTTTATACGCGTTTTTAATTAAAATCTAATGTTCCCGCTCTTGCTGGAAACGGATCAGAAATCAAATTCAATGATCCCCTGGTCATTCAGCAAATGATGCGTCAGCTTATCGTGCTTCTTTTCTGAGCCCTGTAATGTCCAACTTCCCGTGATCTGTCCGCCGGAACGGCTCTGCGCGCCTTGAAGGATTGTCAGGTCGTGCTCTTTAAACAGTTCCTCGTACAGTTTCAGCGTCTTTTTCTGGTAAGGGCATACGACTCTGTAACTGCGGATCTGGCTTTTCTTGCGAATGAATTTCTGGATTGGGGCGAGGATTACCAGCGATAGCCCTGAAATAACGAATGTGGCAATGGTAACCCCGTAAAAACCAGCACCGATGCCCATTCCTATCGCCGCCGTCACCCAGACAATGGCAGCCGTTGTAATGCCTACGACCCGGTTATTTTCGCGGAAAATGATCCCGGCACCGATAAAGCCAATCCCTGTCAGAATATTCGCCGCAATTCTTCCCGCATCTGCACTGATCTTAATGGAAAGGATTGTAAACAATGTCGATCCCACCGCAATCAGGATCATGGTCCGCAACCCCGCCGACTTACTCCGGTATTCCCGCTCCATACCGATCACAGCTCCCAGCAAAAAGGAAGCTAGCAGCTTATAAATGTCTTCGGGCAAAAACTCCATTTTCTAAAACCAAAGGTTGTTAAATAACCAAAAGCCGGAAAGACGCTAAATCTCCCGGCTTTTGATGAATGTGATATGATGTTACTGATTCCTGGCAATATTATTCAGCAAATCTTCCAGCTCCTTCGCACTGATATTTTCTTTCTCTGCTTTGTCGTAAATGCTAAGGAGCACAACTTGTTCTTGTAAGGTGAAAACACAGGTTATTACCCGCGCGCCGCCACTTTTACCTCGACCTTTGCTTTTTATCGCTAAGCGAATTTTAAAACAATCTTTTCCAATCGGTGTGCCCTGTACAGGATTATCCCCGATGCTTTTTACCAAATTGGTGGTTTCCTGTGCTAACGAAGCGTATTTCTTAACAAGTCTTTTCAGGTCTTTTTCAAACTCTTTCGAAGCAATAATTTTATAGCTCATTCAAGATGTCTTCAATAGGACGAGTTTGTAATGTTCCTGCCTTCAAAGCAATGTAATCTCTCTTCAAGTTTTCAAGAATTTGGGCTTTGGTCGGTTCATCTTCATCCAAGTCGTCTTCTTGAATAACTGTAACAAGTTTTTCGCGCTCGGGCCTCGGTAATTGCATTACCAAATCGACGAGCTGCTGAAACGACAACGGAATGTTAAAATTGATCGTGCTTTCCATTTGATTTCAATTTGATCTGTACAAATTTACAAAAAGAATGACTCAAAAGCATTCAACTTACCGATTCATCATCTCCTCGATCTCCTCCGCTTCAATCGGAATATGTGCCATTAAATCGCGGTTGCCATCTTCTGTGATGAGGATGTCATTTTCCAGGCGAATGCCTAGTCCTTCCTCGCGAATGTAAATACCAGGCTCACATGTAAACACCATTCCGGCTTCAAAACGGCGGTATTTATTGCCTACGTCGTGAATGTCCAGACCCAGAAAATGGGAAGTTCCGTGCGGGAAATATTTCTTGTAGGCAGGCGTTTCGGGATCTTGTTTGGCAATGTCATCTTTGGTAATCAAGCCTAACCCTATCAGTTCGCTTTCCATAATTTTGCCGACTTCAAGATGATACTCATCCCAGATATTGCCCGCAATCAACATTCCCTTTGCCGCTTTGAAAACACGCAAAACCGCATCATAAACGTCGCGCTGCCTTTTTGTAAAGCGGCCATTCACCGGAATGCTGCGCGTCAGATCTGCTCCGTAGTTGGCATATTCGGCCGCAACATCCAGTAAAAGCACATCACCATCTTTACACGGCTGGTCATTTTGAATGTAGTGCAACACACACGCATTAGCACCCGATGCTATGATCGGCTGGTAAGCAAAGCCTTTGGAACGATTGCGGACAAATTCATGGAGCAGCTCAGCCTCTATCTCAAATTCCTGAACATCAGGTTTTACGAATGTTAGTAACCGTTCGAAACCGAGTTTGGTAATGTCACATGCTTTTTGAAGCAACTCAATTTCTTTGGGCTGCTTAATAGCCCTCAGCTGGTGCATTAAAGGAGCCAGCCTTGCCAATGTATGGATAGGATATTTTTCCCTGAACTCGTTTATAAACCGTGTCTCACGCGTTTGTACCAAAGAATCGTTTCTGGTGTGTTCATTGGTATTTAAATAAACCTGATCCGCTTCAAAAACAATGTTGCGGAAAACGGTTTCGTATTGATGCGTCCAGTAAATGGTTTTGATGCCCGTTACTTCTCTGGCCTGTTCTTTGGTCAGCTTTTCTCCTTCCCAAACGGCAATAGTTTCATTGGTTTCCCTCAAAAAAAGGACTTCCCGAAGCTTTTCATCGGGATGTTCGGGAGACAGGACGAGGATTGTTTCCTCCTGGTCTACGCCGGTTAAGTAAAACAGATCCGTACTTTGCTTGAAACCCATTGTGCCGTCTGCATTCGTAGGCATCAGGTCATTGGAATTCAATATAACCAGGGATTTTGGCCTCAATAATTGGGTAAGTCGGCGGCGGTTTTCTATAAAAAGCTCCTTGCCGATGGGGGCGTAGCGCATAGGGGTTAAATTTTGTAACTGGTAATTTAATTTGTAAAATTACGTTTATCTTGTTCAATAGTAGAGCGGCAAATTTGCAAAAATCCGTCGCTTTTTTTGATTGACTGATATAACCTAACTATGATCATATTCATGAAAAGATTGTTTCTGCTTGCGTTTGTTTTTGCACCTTTTATTTTGTCGGCGAGTCCGAAATATTGGATTTACCTCAAAAACAAGGACCTGAACGCCGCACCGGCTGTTTCTGCATTAACACTTGAAAACCGCCTCAAACTTGGTCTAGTCGCTTCGGACGAAATGGACCTGCCTGTAAAGGGCGAGTACGAGCGGGCACTACGCGAACAATCTGTCAGCATTATCAATCGTTCCAAATGGCTGAATGCAGTTTCTGCCATTATGACCAGCGAGCAGGCCATGAAAGTGCGCGAGCTGGATTTTGTTCAGGAAGTGGTTCCTATTGATCCCGGATTTTACATTGCGCGCACCAAAGCCATTGAAAAAGCACAAATGGCACCCGTAATGTCGCAAGTTCAGGCCAATGCTTTTACAAAAGAGAACATTTCAGCCAAAGACGTGACCATAGGCGTGATCGACGCTGGTTTTTATGGCGCAGATTCTTCGCTTTCCCTCACACAGATTTTTAAGAACAAAAGGATTCTGGGCATCCGCGATTATGTAAAGCCGGGCCGCGCCGGAGAATTGCTTTTCAGCACTGCGGAATCGTTTTCGGACATGCACGGAACCGAGGTTTTAGCAGCGATCGCCGGCGTTGATTTTCAGGATGAGATCCAGTATGGCATGGCTACCAATGCCAAGTTTTATTTAGCCAGAACAGATTATTCATTGCGCGAATACAGGGGCGAGGAAGATAACTGGATCGCTGCCATGGAATGGATGGACAGCCTTGGCGTGCGTCTGATCAACACTTCATTGGGTTATGCCAAAGGATTTTCAGATCCAAAAGAAAATTATGTCCCTTCCCAAATGGACGGTAAAACTTCGGCTATTTCGAGGGCAGCACAGATTGCATCGGATAGGAAAGGCATTATGCTGATCGTTTCGGCCGGAAATGAAGGTGATGATAAGAGCTGGGAAATAGTTTCGGCCCCGGCTGATGCAAAAGGCGTTCTGGCAGTGGGTGCTACCAATGGAAAACTTTGGAACCGAATCGGTTATAGCAGTGTAGGGCCTGAGTTTTTATCTTATGTAAAGCCTAATGTTTCCTGCTTTTCGCTTTATGGAACCTCATTATCAGCGCCTGTCATTACAGGTTTTGCAGCTTGTTTGTTACAGGCAAATCCCAAACTGACCAACAAAGAACTGATTTCTCTGATTGAAAAATCGGCGCATTTGTATCCATACGGAAATAATTTTGTAGGGTACGGCGTGCCGCAGGCTTCACGTGCGCTGGCATTGGCAAAAGCGCCCTATCTGCCTGATAATGCAAAACTTATCAATGCAAAAGGACGCAGTTGTGATGTAGATGTGAATACGGACGAGCAAATGGTAGCGATTTACCGCAAGAAGTCCGAGAAGGATGTTCTGGCGCAACAAGTAGCCAAAGTTCAGAACGGTAAAATCGCATTGAAACGTCAGAATGGCGAGCGCTTCACGACCATTGACCTGAAAAATTATGTGATAGAAGTGGCCTGGGATTGATCAGCCTGAGTTTCTCAGCCTGGCTTCTTCCAGGTCTAATTCTCTTTCTTTCGTCCTTATCAATTCGTCGGAACAAACCTTGTCCCGGCGAATTTTTCTTATCTCCTCGCGCTTAATGCCCACAATTTCCACGAGCATTTTCCGGTAAGCTCTTGCAAAACCAATGGTCGCATTGTTGTCGATATCCAGATAACGCGTGTCGGCCAGCTCGATGATTTTCTCATAACGGTCTTTCAAAAGTCTGAAAGGCTCGAATTGTGAGATTTCACCTTCATAGTTGGACTGCATATATTCCAGACTCACCGTGGCCAGGCGCGCATTAATGATCGCTTTTTGTTCGGTCATGTTCTCACCCGGATCTTCAATTTTGAGCAGGCGAATTAGCCAGGGAAGGCTGAGTCCCTGCAAAACCAGCGTGAATAGGATCACTACAAACGTGATAAACAGGATCAGGTCGCGGTGCGGATAAGCTTTTCCATCAAGCGTGAGCGGGATCGCCAGGGCGGATGCGAGAGAAACAACGCCGCGCATACCACTCCAAGCCACAATGAATGTCGTCCGCCAGCTCGGCCTTGCTTCTTTTTCCCTTACTTTTTTTGATAATAAATGCGGTAAATATGTTCCCGGATAAACCCATATTATGCGGATAATAATGGTAACAATGCTGATAATGACCGCATAAGAGATCACTTCACCCAATGTGTATGCTTGAAGCCCTATCATGACTTCCGGCAGTTGCAGACCGATGAGAATGAAAACAATGCCATTGAGCAGGAAAATAACCGTTTCCCACACATAAGTGCTCTGCATACGCGACTGGTAAGCAAAAACTTCGTGGGCACGGAAGCTCAAAAACAATCCGCCGCTTACAACGGCCAGCACGCCTGAGTATTCAAAATGCTCTGCCGCGATATACATCATATAAGGTGTAATGAATGTAAGCGCAGTATCGATGCTCGGCGTAGTTGGAAAATATTTGTGTACAAAATAAAGAATGTGCCCGATCACAAGCCCTACCACAATGCCCATCCCGGCCACTACAAAAAAGTTGACTTCCGCTTTCCAGAGCACAAATTCACCCGTAGCAATGGTCGCCAGCGCAAACCTGAACACAATCAGTGAGGAAGCATCATTCACCAGGCTTTCCCCTTCCAGAATGGTAACCACGCGTTTCGGAACTTTAAGTCCCTGTAAAACCGAAGTCGCAGCCACAGCATCCGGCGGAGAAATAACACCGCCAAGCAAAAAGCCCATTGCCAATGTAAATCCGGGAATAATTGCGCTCGAAAGATAGGCGACCGCTGTCGCTGTAAAAACCACCAGGCCAATTGAAAGCAAACCGATCGGCCGCCTGGATTCCCAGAAATCCTTCCAGGAAGTATTCCATGCTGCGGAGTATAAAAGCGGGGGCAGGAATATCAGAAAAACCCAGTCGGGTTCCAGTTGCATATGCGGCATTCCGGGAATAAAACTGATCAGTAAGCCTGCGATTACCAGAAAGATAGGATAGGAGACCCCGATTTTTTCGCTCAGCATGGTGAGCATTGAAACGATGAAAAGCAGGGAAATGATTAATAGTAAATTATCGTGAATCATAGAGGGATGAGAAGTTTCGGAATATAAATGTATACAAAAATCAAAACCAGCGTTATAACATTTTGTGTGTTATCGAGCACGCAAAATGATTTTTTGGTTCCCTTTTGCTGGAAAAATAACAGATTTTTCTATCTTTATTGCTCCGAAAGATCTGGTATGTATCATATAATCTATCACCTAATCCTTAATTAACAATGAGTACTTCTCGAAGAGATGTTCTGAAAATGGCGGGCATTGCGCTGGCAGGCAGCACATTACCAGCTGTTACTATTCTTAATCCAAACCGCGCGTTTGCAGGCGTTAATGCCGAAACGCTGAAAGTAGGTTTGATCGGTTGCGGCGGACGCGGGTCCGGTGCGGCAAACCAAGCTTTGAAAGCAGATCCTAATGTTGTTCTCCACGCAATGGGAGACATATTCAAAGACAAATTAGATTCTTCATTCGATAACCTGACCAAAGTACACGGCGCGAAAGTGAAAGTGGACGAAGGTCATAAGTTCGTAGGTTTTGATGCTTTCAAAAAGGTGCTTGATTCGGGTGTTGACGTTGTGATCCTTGCAACGCCTCCGCATTTCCGTCCGGAACATTTGACAGCAGCAATCAATGCAGGCAAGCACGTTTTCTGTGAAAAACCTGTGGCGGTGGATGCACCGGGTGTCCGCAAGGTTTTGGAAGCGGCTAAATTGGCTAAACAAAAAAATGTAGCCTTAATGTCCGGCTTCTGCTGGCGCTATCATGAGCCAAAACGTGCGAGTTTCGGAAAGATTCTGGATGGCGCCGTTGGTGATATTTCTGCGATTTATAACACTTACGATACAGGCACATTATGGTCTTTCCCTCGCGTACAAGGCTGGACGGACGCAGAATATGTATTGCGTAACTGGACTTACTACACCTGGCTTGCCGGTGACCATATCGTGGAGCAGGCTGTGCACAGCATTGACATGATGTCGTGGGCAATGGGCGGCAAATTGCCGGTTTCGGCAGTAGGAACGGGCGGCCGTCAGGTTCGTACGGATTCTCTTTTCGGTAATATTTTCGATCACTTCTCAGTGGTTTACGATTATGAAAACGGTGCAAAAGGTTTCCACCATTCAAGACAGCAAGCCAATTGCGAAAACAGTTATCTTGTAGAAACGATCGGGACAAAAGGTCGCGCTATGGTAAACTGCGCAAGAAACGTGCATGAAATTTTTGGACAAAATCCATGGAAATACACGGGTGCTCAGAATGATATGTACCAAACTGAGCACAACGAGCTTTTCGCATCGATCCGTAGCGGTAAGCACGTAAATGATGGTGAATTCATGGCGCAAAGCACATTGATCGCTATCATGGGAAGAATGGCTGCGTACACAGGAAAGCGCGTAACCTGGGATGAAGCAATGAACTCAACAGAAAAATTAGGTCCGGACACTTACAGCTTCGATATGAAGCCGCCGGTTGTTGAAGTTGCTAAACCTGGTATCACGGCGTTTTCATAATATTTTATGCAAAGAAGAAATTTTCTGAAAAACTCAGCGCTTGCCGCAACCGGCGTTGCGGTTGGTGCTGCCACAGTTGGCACTGCATCGGCTGCTAATGCATCAGTGCTAACAAATCCGGGGTCACCCATCTTAACGCCTGCTAGTTCATTGGCCAGACCAATGGTAAAAAAGAGCTTAATGTGGGGGATGGTAAAAGAGGATTTGTCTGTAATGGACAAGTTTAAATTGCTAAAGGATCTTGGTTACGACGGTGTGGAGCTGGATTCTCCAGACAAACTGGATATGAAGGAGGTCCTTGCGGCCAGAGATAAAACCGGTTTGCTGATTCCCGGCACTGTTAATTCAATGCACTGGAAGCTGCCATTATCGGATCCCGATCCCAAGAAAAGGGAAGAATGCGCCAAGTCCATTGAAAAAGCGTTGTGGGATACCAAAGAATATGGAGGGAACACAGTGCTGGTGGTGCCAGGTGTGGTTAATGCCACTGTAACTTATGGAGAAGCCTATGAACGGTCACAGGCCGAGATTCGTAAACTGCTTCCCATAGCGGAAAAAACAGGTGTCAAAATAGCGATTGAGAACGTTTGGAACCAATTTTTGCTAAGTCCGCTGGAAGCGGCAAAGTATGTCGATGATTTCAAGCATCCCATGGTAGGGTGGTATTTTGACGTTGGAAATGTGCTTCGCTACAGTTGGCCTGCTTCCTGGATCGAAGCGTTGAATAAGCGCATTTTAAAGCTCCATTTGAAAGAATTCAGTTTTAAAAAACAAAACGACCTGGGTCTTTGGAAAGGGTTCGACGTTGAGTTTATGGAGGGTGATAATAATTGGCCCGAAGTAAACAAAGCGCTTCAAAAAATCGGATACTCAGGCTGGGCATCGGCAGAAGTTGCCGGCGGCGACCGGAAACGGTTGCTTACCATCCGGGAGAAGATGGACGAGGTTTTTAAGGCGTGACCATACGAATTGTAATAAATGCAAATAGCCCGGAATTTCCGGGCTATTTTGCGTTATAGCGAGAAAATTTATTATTCTTGCTTAATTATTACGACACACTATGCCATTTATGCCTAAACAATTACTTTCCTTCCTTGGGGCATTAACCCCTATAAGTGACACCGTTTATTCGGATTTCCTGCAAGCGTTCAAACTGATACATGTGCCAAAAGGAAAGCTGCTGCTCTCCGAAGGCGAGATTTGCGACAAACTTTGGTTCGTTAAGGCCGGGCTCGCCCGTGGCTGCTGCATTATCCATAAGCTTGGGAAGAGTCAGGAAATTACCGAATGGTTTGCCAGCGAAAATGACTTTTTTCTTGCGTTTGAAAGTTTTGTCTGCCAGGTTCCTTCAAGGGAATACATCGAGACATTAGAACCCTGCCAGCTCATTTGCATATCACGCAAAGATCTGTATCACCTTTACGCCAAACATCCGGAAATGTGCCATCTCGGCAGGATCATCGCCGAGCGTTTCGGACTTCATGATAAAGAACGGCTTCGCGAAATGCGGCTTCACTCAGCGCAGGAGCGGCTCAATATTTTCCATCAGCAATCCAGAGAACTCTTCCTCCGTGTCCCTCAAAAGTACATCGCCTCCTACCTCGGAATCTCCGAAAATTACGTAAGCAAACTCAAAGCCAGACGCTGATTTTTCTGGGTTTTTGTAGGAACGAAGCTGGGTTTTTGGTGGGTATTGTATGATTAATGGATGTTTTATTTGTATCAATCAAATAAACATCTAAAAGTCATGATGAGAACATTTATCCTTCTTCTAGCCGGAACGCTCTGGCTGAGTATTCATGTATATGGACAGGAAAAACCTCCTGAGACAACAAAAAAAGCGAGTAAGGAATTTAAGGACTACAAGTGGGATGTAAATATTGGGTTACACGGCTGGGTCGGGGCTTTTAGCAATCTAATGATTAGATATTCTCCAAAACAAAAAGGTGCATTCCGGTTTTCACTAGAAAATCATGATTCTCGGAAAACCAAAGATTGGTTTCTCACGGATACATTGGGTAATCCAATTGATCGCCCTGTTGTCAAGGATGAGTCGTTCAATGTGGTAGCAATAGTCGGATATGAGTTTCGTCGCAATTCAGGAAAGCAACAAATATTCTATGGTGTTGACTTGCAGCCTTCAATAAATAATTACACCGATCATAAGCAGACGTCATATCCATTAAGAATATACGGTCTTGGACTCAACCCTTTTATAGGACTAAAGTACAGAATCCTAAATCGTCTATCTGTATCTGCCGAAACCTCCTTTTCAGTCAAATTTGAGGCTTCGCGCGCACATGACTTAAATGACAATTTTGTAAGGTGGAAAAGTAAAAATATCTACACTTCCTTCAATCCGCTTAAAGTAATTAACATATCCTATCACCTGTAAACTAGAAATAAAAATGAGAAATTACACGAACACTTTCGCAACTTTCTTATTGGCAATATTTTGCATAACTATTTCAACGTACGGCCAGGACATGAGTATAGTCTGCAATGCCGCAAATACTAACTGCCAATATGCACTTCCCGACCAAAAAGTTTACAGATATGAAACTAAGATCGAGCCCTTTACAAGTTGCAACAAAGGTGTGAATTGCAAATACACTTGGGAAGTTAATAATGGAGTTATTTTGGGAGGGTATGGCATGAATCCTTCAAAATATGAAGGAGATGGAAAGTACTACATTGATGTCAAATGGGACAATTTTAATGGTAAGGGAAAAATTAAAGTAACATCAGCTGTTCCTAGTCAGGGCATTGATTGTTCATCTTGCCCAGCAGGGAAATCCATCATTATGGAAATCCCAATCAAATATTTAGGCACACCAGGCAGCATTAAGATCAATAACATTGCTTATGCCGGCAGTTATCAGCTGGCTTGTGGCAAGACGCCGATTACGGTTTCGGTTCCTGCTGTGACGAATGCAACGAATTATGTTTGGTCGTATCCGGCCGGGTGGAGTCACAGTGGTAGCGGGAATACTGTGACAATTACGCCCGCTGCGGGATCGGGTGGCGTCATTAAGGTTGTTGCTTCGAGAAGCGATGTTCCGGGGCTGGCAACTTCCTCGCAGCTTACCATCACCCGCCCGCTCCCGACAGTTCCTACGATCAACTCCGGTCCAATCCTGCTTTGTGCTCCAAAGGACATTACGGCTTCGGCGAGTAATGCGACTTCTTATAATTGGGTTGCTTCCGGTGGGATAACGGTTAGCTCGCCGGGGAGTACGAATATGGCACATTTGACAGGGGTTAGTGATGGGACGGTGAAGGTTTCGGCTACGAATTCGGTTTGTGGGGTTACTACGGCTTATAGTACGCCGGTGCAGGTGAAAAGGAGTGCGCCTTTGCCGGGGGCATTGCTGGTCACAGAGAATGGTGGCGGGTCTCCGGATTTCATGTGTAACGGCGCGGGCGTTTCGTTGAATGCTTACACGAGCGAGCCGGAAACGAAGTTCAGCGTCTGGACCACCTCCGATCCTGCGAATACGATCATCAACTCGAATGGTGGCACGGCTTACTTCAATTCCTATGTCAATAATTGCTATGGCGTAGATGTGACGGCGAGCAATTGTTTTGGATCGGTGAAGAAGGGTGTTACGATATGCGTGGACAATTGTTTGGAAAATGGGCCGGTTTATGAAATTTACCCCAATCCAGCCAAGGACTTCATTTACATTACATTTGAAAACAAAGTTGAAAACGACGTGCTGCCTGAAATGGTGAAGCTTTTCAGCGAAGCAAGCATGAAGGAAGTAAAATCTGTTTCAGCGGAGGAGTTTGTCGTAACCGATGATTTGAATGACAAAAAAACGATGTCCATTCCGGTGAGCGATCTGCCGAGAGGCACGTATTATTTGCAAATTATTCACAATAAGAAAGCCGGGGAGAATGTGCGGGTTGTGTTGAATTAAATTTTTTCTCACATAACGAACGACAAAAGAGCCTGATATTCAGGCTCTTTTGCGTTTAAAAAAAACTTTTTAAATTTTATTTCTTCTTTTTATATAATGTTCTTGCGTAATGCTTAATGGTGGAGATCTTCAACTCCTGATTCTTCACCTGAACCAGCTTGTATTCTTTAAATTCACCCGCTTTATCCAAGAAACCAATGATGCAGGATTGCTCTTCTTTTCCCTTGCGGACTTCCACTTTAGGCATAATGCCGAAATTCGGGATCTTAATGTTGTCCTCAGCGTCCAGTTCCTTGTATTTTATTTTAACCAAAAAATCAAAAGTCGATTTCGTCTCATACACGTCCACGGAAAAGCGCCAATCGTTGAGCGGGTCTTTCACTTTTTCGCTATAACTGGCCACCGGGCTGTTTTCGACGACTTTTCTTTCCGCAGGAATGGTGTCGTTTACGATCTCGTTTCCCTGGGCATCTTTGTTTTCATTTTTGGTATTGGAATTACAGGCAAATAAGGTGAGCAGGATAAAAAGGCTGCAATACTTCATTGGATTCACAATTTGGTTGGAGACGCTGATACTACTTTGCAATATACCTTTGTTATTTGCATTAAATAAAATATTTACTTTCGGCATAATAAACAAATCTTTACCAATCCTGCCTATTACCCCGGACTTTTACTATGGCTTTAAACTACATTTTCGTATCCTTTTTTGTCATTGCTTTCATCATTGCGCTTCTGAAATTTATCCTTACCGGTGATGTGCAGAGTTTTAAGGCAATTACGGAAGGAATGCTGGAAATGGCCAAAGTTGCGGTGATGGACATCGCTTTGCCGCTTACCGGCGTGATGACATTTTTTCTGGGGATTCTAAATGTCGGTGAAAAAGCAGGCATCATTAATGCGCTCGCCAGGTTTATAGGCCCTTTTTTTAACAAACTTTTCCCCGAGGTTCCCAAAGATCACCCGGCAAACGGGCAGATGATCATGAACTTCTCCGCCAATTTCCTGGGGTTGGATAACGCAGCAACGCCTTTCGGGCTAAAAGCCATGCAGAGTTTGCAGGAGCTGAACCCAAGTAAGGATACGGCCAGCAATGCACAGATTATGTTCCTCGTTTTGCATACTTCTGGCTTGCAGATCATACCGCTTTCTATCATTGCACAAAGGGCCATTCTGGGTGCGGAAAGCCCCTCCGACGTATTTATTCCCTGTGTCGTGGGCACTTACATTACAACGGTAACGAGCATGCTGATCACCGCCGCCTGGCAGAAGATCAACCTCTTCAATAGGACTGTCATGCTCGGACTTGGCAGCATCACGACCATTATCGCGCTGATGCTGTGGTATTTATCCGGCCTTCCCAAAGAACAGATTGAAACGGTATCCATTTTCGTGGGTAATTCGGTGCTGCTCGGCGTTGTGGCAGGGTTTCTGTTTTGGGGAATGTATCGGAAAATCAATGTGTTTGAAACATTTATCGAAGGAGCAAAAGGTGGTTTTACGACATCCGTAACCATTATTCCCTATCTGGTCGGATTGCTTGTTGCGATCAGCGCATTCAGGGCTTGCGGAGCGATGGATTATTTGATCGACGGACTGAAATGGATGTTTGCATCAACCGGAATGAACACCGATTTCACGGATGCATTGCCCGTAGCACTCATGAAGCCGCTCAGCGGAAGCGGTGCGCGGGCATTAATGATCGACGCCATGAAGGAATTCGGGCCCGATTCATTTGTTGGGCGTTTGGTGTGTATTTTTCAAGGTTCGGCAGATACGACCTTGTATATTGTTGCGCTGTATTTTGGTTCAGTAGGCATTAAGAATACCCGCTACGCTATTGTGGCCGGACTAATTGCTGATTTAATAGGCGTTTTGGCCGGAATATGGCTGGGATATTTATTTTTTCACTGATTTTTTTGCACCTCTGCACGAATTGCCCTTTACCCTTCCTATGCAACCGTCCGTACAAAATGGATGGCTGTTTTTTCTGGTAAACACTAATATTGATTATCTAACTCTGACCTGCTTATGTTGAAATCGTTACGCAAATCCGCACTGCTGTTTATTGTATTTTGTGTATGTGTTGCGGGAAACACAGCCTTCGCACAGAAAGATACCAGCCAGGCAGCCAATACTTACTCACTCGAAGATTGCATCCGGATTGCGCTGGAAACCAATCCTTCCATAAAAATTTCAGAGCTTACCGTTCAGACCAACGGCAACATTTACGCCCAATCCAAATGGCAGCGCTGGCCAAGCATTAGTTTCAGCGCCAGCCAGGGTTTCAGTTCGGGTAGAAATATCGATCCTTTTACCAACCAGTTTGTGCAGCAGAATGTGAACTCGAACAACTATCAGCTAGGCGGGCAGCTCACATTGTTCAATGGTTTTCAGATAAAAAATAATATCAAGTTCAATAATGAAAATTACAAGGCAAGCGCCAAAGACCTGGATGCTGCCCGAAATGACATTATGCTGAATGTTGCATTGTCCTATCTGCAAGTGATGACCAACATTGAGCTCATCGGAGTGGCGAGGCTGCAAGTGGAAGCATCCCAGCTTCAAGTCGACCGGACTGCTAAGCTCGTTGAAGCAGGTACATTGGCAGAAAGCAATCTGCTCGACCTTAAAGCGCAGCTTGCTAACGACGAGCTCACATTGGTTAATGCCGAAAACAACCTTGAAACTGCGAAGTTGAATTTGAAACAGTTTATGAATATGCCCGGCAGTGAGCCTATTAACGTGGTTATGATCCAGGTAGCTGACCCAACTTTGCAAGCTTATGATGCCACGATCCAGGAGATATTTGAAGTAGCCCTCGGTAATCTGCCACAAATGCAAGCTGCGGAATTACGCATTGCAGCAGCAAAAACGAACATTGATCTGGCAAAAGGCGCAGCTTTACCTTCCTTAACATTAAACGGAGGGATTTACACAGCCTATTCCAGCGCAGCTCCAAAGGAACGTTTTGTGTCCGACGGTTCAGGAACTAAGATCACCGAAGTAATTTCGCCGACCGATTACATCATCGTTAACAGCCAGCAGCTGCCCATCGTCCAGAAAATTGAAACGCCAAATGGTGCCCTTCGCACATTCGGTTACCTGGATCAGCTGAACTTCAACAGAAACTCGGCCATTAATCTCAATTTAACCATTCCGATTTTTACCAATTTCAGGGTGAAATACAATGTTGCCAATGCCAAGATTCAGCAAAAAACATATGAATATCAGGCGCAGCAGGTTCAGTTGACGATCCGTAAAAATGTGGAACAGGCTTACATTGATATGACAAATGCAGCCAAGCGCTACTCGGCAACGGCCAATCAGGTGCAGGCGTTACAGGAAACATTCCGCGTTTCCCAGGTTCGTTTTGATGTTGGCGCAATCAACTCCGTGGAATACAACATTGCTAAGGCAAATCTGGACAGAGCGAATGGTAATCTTGTTCAGGCTAAATATGACTATGTTTTCCGGACCAAGATCCTTGATTTTTATATGAACCGTCCGTTATCGGATTTTTAAAAAAGGCTTTCATTTTTAGCCTAATGCCTCTAATCCTCAATCAACATTAATTGTAACAAAGTAAAATATGGCACGTAAATCTTCGAAACGGATCTGGTGGATCACAGCAGGCATTGTCGCACTTCTTGTGGCAGGTTTATTTGGAGCAAAACAAGCCGGTTACATTGGCAAGCCCAAAGCAACGGAGGTTGAGTATACCAATGTTAAAAAGACGGATATCATTGAGCGCGTAAGCGCTTCGGGCAAAGTTCAGCCGGAGGTTGAAGTTAAGCTCAGCCCGGACGTTTCAGGTGAGATTATCAGCCTGAATGTTGCGGAAGGAGATTCGGTGGTGAAAGGGCAACTTTTATTAAAAATCCGTCCTGACAACTATGAATCGTTGATGGCCCGCGCACAGGCAGCCGTCAATTCCAGCAAAGCCAACTACGAACAGACAAAAGCAATGGTTTCCCAAGCCGAAGCGCGGCTGTTGCAAGCGAAAGCGAATTTTGACAGAAACAAAAAACTATATAATGATAAGGTGATTTCGGCTGCTGATTACGAGCAGTTTGCCTCAACATTCGGTGTTGCGCAGCAGGATGTTGAATCTGCGAAAGCCAATGTTTCGGCCGCATTGTACAACATTAAAAGCGCCGAGGCGAGCTTGAAAGATGCAGCAGAAAACCTTCGAAAAACGAGCATTTTTGCACCGGTAACCGGGGTTGTATCCTTATTGAATGTAGAAGCGGGTGAGCGCGTGGTAGGAACTTCGCAAATGGCAGGAACCGAAATGATGCGCATTGCCAACCTGAGCAACATGGAAGTGCGTGTGAATGTGAACGAGAACGACATTGTGCGGGTGGCACTGGGCGACACGGCCGAAATAGATGTAGACGCATATAGCGCGTCCGGACGGAAGTTCAGGGGGATTGTCAAGGAAATTGCAAATACAGCGGCCGGCTTGGCTTCCGCAGCTTCCACAGGATCAGCCGTTTCCAGTGCCTCTGCCGATGCTGTGACCGAATTTGAGGTGAAGGTGAAGATATTGAATGAGTCCTTTGCGGATCTGATGGTTTCCAAATCGAAAAAATCCTACCCGTTCAAACCGGGCATGACCGCCTCGGTTGAGATTATTACGGAACGTAAAAATGGTGTGGTTTCCGTTCCAATAGCCGCTGTGACCACACGGAACAGCACGCCTCCCGTTGCTGCTGGTGCACGCCCCGGCGAGCAGACAGAGCAGGCTCCGGAAGAGGATGAGAAAAAGCCTAAGAAAGAGGAAGCGATCAAAGAAGTTGTGTTTGTGGATGTGAATGGTAAGGCAGAAATGAAAGAAGTGAAAACAGGCATCAGCGATTTTGAGAATATCGAGATTCTTTCCGGCCTTAAACCGGGCGATACCATTATTTCCGGCCCTTACATTGCGGTGTCCAAAAACCTGAAGAACGGCGACTTGGTAGAAAAAAAGAAAGAAGAAGTGAAAAAAGACGATAAGAAATCAAATGAAAACGCGAACTGATACGTTGTAAAAGGGTAATAAGTTCGATTTAGTTTAGGTTAAAAAAGAAAATCCTTGCGGCTTTGCTGCAAGGATTTTTTATTTTCTGTCAAAATCTTCTCATTTTTGAAAACATTCATTCATATCCAATTTATGCCTGAACACCTTTTCAGGCCTCAAAAATGAGTCTTTTAAACAACATTAAGATCGCCGTGATAGGAGGGGGCAGCTGGGCAACTGCGCTGATCAAAATCCTTTGTGAACAGAATAACGTCCAGATCCGGTGGTGGCTGCGAAACCAGAAAGATATTGAGCATATCCGTAAATTCCATCATAACCCCAGCTATCTGAGCGACGTGGTGCTTTCTCCCAAGAAAGTGAAGGTCTTTGAAAAGACCACAGAAGCCGTCAAAGGTGCTGATTACGTGATCCTGGCAGTTCCCGCCGCATTTATTCAGGAAGCATTGCGCGATCTTTCTTCGAAACATTTGCAGGGAAAAAGGATTGTTTCGGCTATAAAGGGCATGGTTCCGGACCAGAATATGCTTATTACGGACTGGGTTTCCAAAGAATACGGCATTGACCTGCAAGAAACCTGTGTGATAGCCGGCCCTTGCCATGCGGAAGAAGTGGCTTTGGAAAAGCAATCCTATTTATCGATCGCTTCCACGGAATGTCCGAGCGCGGAGGATTTTGCTAAACTGATGACCTGCCGCTACGTGACCGCGAACCCGCTCGACGATCTTTACGGCGTTGAATATGCGGCTGTGATGAAAAACATTGTAGCGCTGGCCTGCGGCATAACGCATGGACTGGGTTACGGCGATAATTTTCAGGCCGTGCTGGTTTCCAATGCCATGCAGGAAATCGGGAATTTCGTTACTGCCCTCGACCCGCGCGAACGCAATATGAGCTCTTCCGCATATCTGGGAGATCTGCTTGTGACGGCTTACTCACAGTTTAGCAGGAACAGGCTTTTTGGCAATATGATCGGCCGCGGATATAGCGTCAAGGCGGCGCAATTGGAGATGAAAATGATCGCGGAAGGTTACTATGCTACCAAAAGCATTACCGAAATGAACAAGATCCACCAGGTAAGCCTGCCCATAACAAGTGCCGTTTACCGCATTTTATACGAAGAGCAAGCGCCGGGCATGGTGATGGACGAGTTAAAGAAATTGCTCAAATAATAGCCCGTTCCGCCCAATCCTACGTACATTTTTCAGACATCAATATTTCAACTTCCTATGCGCATTCCAAAAAACCTGTGTGCCGGCCTGTTAACTGGTCTTTTGCTTTCTTCCGTCATGCTGACTTCCTGTAATTCGAAAAGTTCGGACAAAGCGGAAAATGAGAATAAAGAGTTGAAGGATTCACTGGCAAGCGATAAGGAATTTGTTTTTGGAGATAAACGGGATTTTGCGCAATGCCATGCATCCACATTGGTAAGGCTGGATAACGGTCAATATCTGATCGCGTGGTTTGGTGGGACAGAGGAAAAGAATCCGGATGTAGGCATTTGGGTTTCAAAAGGTCAGCCGGGAAACTGGAGTGCGCCCAAAGAAGTGGCCAAAATCCGCGAAGACGCACATTGGAACCCGGTTTTGCAAAAAACCTCGGACGGTAAAATTATTTTATATTTCAAAGTAGGAAAAGAAATAGCGCATTGGGAAACCTGGGTGAAAACTTCGACTGATAATGGTGAGACGTGGTCGGATGCCTATGAGTTGGTAAAAGGCGATAAAGGAGGAAGAGGGCCTGTAAAAGACAAGCTGATCGAACTATCGAACGGCGACTGGCTGGCCGGCGCGTCCAACGAGGTAAACCGCTGGGAAGTTTTTGTAGACAGAAGCACGGACAAAGGTAAAACCTGGAAAGCAAGCCCTTACTTTAAAATTGATACAACAGAAATAAAAGGAAAAGGCGCAATCCAGCCTACATTGTGGGAATCCAAGCCCGGCACTGTGCATATGCTGGTAAGAACAACCGGCGGCGTGATCGGCAGAAGCGATTCTTTTGATAACGGAAAAACCTGGTCTACGATCAAGAAAACATCGCTTCCTAACCCGAACAGCGGCATTGACCTGGCCAAACTGCCCGACGGAACACTGGTGCTCGCTTACAACCCGAATGATAAAGACTGGGGTTCAAGATCGCCGCTTTCACTGATCATGTCATATGATAATGGCCAAAACTGGACGGATCGCATTGACATTGCAACGGGTAAAAAGGAAGACGAATATTCCTATCCGGCCATTATCAGTTTTGGGGACTCTGTGGCGGTGACGTATACATTCAACCGCAGGAAAATTGCATTCTGGTCGGGCAGCAAGAAAGAGATTATAGAACTGGCGGCAAAAAATAAGACCAAGGCGGCTCAGTAACCCATTAATTCCAGATCATAAGATTCAAGCATTTCAACGCGCTTGCCCATTTTCTTCTGGATAATTTTGAAATGGTGCACGTCTTCCGGGCAGATCAGGGAAATCGCTTCTCCCGACGCTTCCGCCCGGCCCGTCCGGCCTATTCTGTGCACATAATCCTTTGGCGATCTGGGTAATTCAAAATTGATCACATAGGGAAGAAACTGAATATCGATCCCGCGGGAAACAAGATCTGTGGCAACAAGCACGGTCAGTTTTCCTGCTTTGAATTTGTTTAAAGCCTCCGTCCGGGCGCCCTGGCTTTTCTTGCTGTGCATGGCCATAGCCTGGATTCCGTTCTTATTCAGCTTTTCAACCAGGTTATCAGCCGTTCTGGTTGCCGAAACAAATACCAGCACTTGCTTCATTTCCTGCGTTTTGATTAAATATCTCAGCAACGGTCCTCTGCGGTCCGGATCAACGAAATAACCCGTTTGCTTGATCAGATCCAGGTTTTGTTCTTCTTCCTCAATCTCAATGCGCACCGGGTTTCGGAGCTGCGTTTTGTTGATCTGGTCAACTTCTTCTCCTAATGTGGCGGAAAACAGAATGCTCTGGCGTTTTTTGGGCAAAAGGAAAAAGATGTCCTTCATTTCCTCTGCAAAGCCAAGATTCAACATTTTATCGGCTTCATCCAGGACTAAAATCTGCGTTTCTGAGATATTAAGCGCCTTGTGGGACAGCAAATCAATTAAACGGCCGGGCGTTGCCACCAGGATCTCAACACCTTGTAAGCCAATCATTTGCGGATTGATAGAAACGCCTCCGTAAACAGCCAGCGTCTTCACCTTCCGTGGAAGCCTTTCGCCAAATGTTTGAAAAACAACAGCAATCTGCACCGCAAGCTCGCGCGTAGGCACCAGGACCAATGCAGAAATATGCCGGTTCGCAGCTGCCGGTTGTTTTTGAAATAATTCCAAAATCGGCAGGACGAAGCTGGCCGTCTTCCCCGAACCCGTCTTGGCAATGCCCAGCACATCATTTCCTTTCAAAATAGCCGGAATTGCTTCCTGCTGAATCGGATAAGGTTGAGTATAATTCTGTTCGGCAATGGTTTTTAATAATGGTTCGGACAAGCCAAGCGATTCGAAAGACATAAAGTGCTGCGCAGTTGGTCAAAAATATTTTTGTAAGCACAAAGATACCATTACCGCAGACAAATCGTCCATGCCCAGTCCGCAGCCACCCGACCATTTGACTTTTCTGAACATTTATTCTCCATAGACATGTCTTACAATCGCAGGGAATTTTTACAACAACTTGGATTTGGTGCATTACAATTAGGCATAATCAGCGCAATTCCGGCATCGGCCTGGGCTGCAACGTTACATTCCGGTTCTTTACCACGGAGTTCACCCGAATTGCAGGGATTATCGGCTAAAAATATTCTGGATTTCACCAACGCTGTGGAGGCGGACAAGCTCAATTTGCACAGTTTAATGATCCTACGCCAGGGAAAAGTGGTTGCGGAAGGCTGGTGGGCTCCATACGGGCCTGATATGAAGCATACGCTGTATTCGCTGAGCAAAAGTTTCACTTCGACGGCCATCGGATTGGCAGTAGGAGAGAAGAAGTTGAGTGTTGAAGACAAAGTTTTATCATTCTTTCCGGACGACAAACCGGCAACAGTGAGTGCGAATCTGGCCGCGATGCGGGTAAAAGATCTGCTTACCATGTCTACCGGGCACGATAAGGATGCCACCGGGCCTGTCAGGGAATCCAAGGAAAAGAATTGGGTAAAAGCATTTCTATCCTTGCCCGTGGAACATGAGCCGGGGACATTCTTTGTATACAACAGCGCGGCAACGTATATGCTGTCCGCAATCATCCAGAAAATCACCGGCCAGACATTGCTGCAATATCTGACGCCACGTCTTTTCGAACCACTCGGCATTGACGATCCGGATTGGGAAGTGGATCCGAACGGCATCAATACGGGAGGCTGGGGACTGCGGGTCAAGACCGAGGATATTGCCAAATTCGGCCAGCTTTATTTGCAGAAGGGTCAGTGGAACGGCAAGCGCATTTTGTCCGAGGCATGGGTGGAAGAAGCCACCCGTTCGCACATTATGTCCAAAGGAGGAGCCCGGAAACCGGAAGAAAACGATTGGCTGCAAGGTTACGGTTACCAGTTCTGGCGTTGCCGGAACGATGCTTACCGTGGCGATGGCGCTTACGGACAATATTGCATAGTGATGCCGAAGGAGGATATGGTGGTGGCAATTTCCAGCGAAACAGGTGATATGCAAGCCATTCTCGATCACGTTTGGAACCACGTTCTTGCATCTGTGAAGTCGGCTCGCGTGCAGTCGGATAAGGATACGCAGGCGGAACTGCAAAAGAAATTAACATCACTCGCATTGCCGTTAACACCTGGGAAACCAACCGCCGAGCTGGCGACAAAACTTACCAATAAAAGCTTTAAAATAGCCGATAACAGTTTGAAAGTGAATAAAGTATCCTTTGAATTCGCGAAAGGGTGGTGCTTGTTCCGGATGTACGACGATAAGGGGGAGCATTTGGTTGTTAATGGGTTGGGTAACTGGAAAGTCGGGTTAACGGATCTTTCCGTTATGCCTTTGAAGCTCGTACTAACGCCTGTTCCCGGTGAAAAGCTGACCAAAGTAGCAGGCAACGGAGCTTGGGTCGATGAAAACACATTCGAAATGACCTGGCGCTTCATCGAAACAGCCCACTACGAAACCATAACCTGCAAATTCGAAGCTGATAACGTAAACATTGAATTCAAAGGCAGCCTGGCTATCCTGGGAAAAACAAAAGATTCCCGCCCTGTTTTGAGTGGGAAGATGATGGCTTAGTCGTTATAAGGATATACGTTATTGTATTTTGGTTCAAACGCTTAGTTTTGCAAGCGTTAAACTAATTTCTCACACACATTATTGTAAACATGGCATTACACCTCCGATGGAATAAAGACAAGACATCCGTGAATGCAAAAAAGAAAATTCGGGAAAGTGATAAAAAGCAAGTGCCGAAAGACACGACCGAATATCTTTTGAGTGATTCCGTGAACAAAGCGCGCCTTTTAAAAGCGGTTGCAGATCTTAAAAACGGGAAGCTGAACATTCATGAACGCGAACTGATCGAATAATGAAGTTACTCTTCCACGACGAAGGTTGGGATGATTACTTATATTGGCAGGAAACGGACAAAAAAATAGTTAAGAAGATCAATGAGCTAATCAAGGCTTGCAGAAGATCCCCTTTTGAAGGAATAGGAAAACCCGAACCATTAAAAGGAGATCTTACTGAATGCTGGTCCAGAAGAATAACGGATGAGCACCGCCTTGTTTATGCGGTCGAAAACAATACGATCATAGTCCTGAAATGCCGGCACCATTATAAAAAGTAGAATTGCCCAAGCCTAATTAACTATCAAATCTTACTTCAAATTCAATCCATTTATGAAAAAGATATTTTTCCTTTCCTTGACATTACTAGTGATCGCTTTTGCTGCTCAGGCGCAGAAATTCAGGCCTTTGGATAAAAGTCCGCGTGATATTGCTTATTTCCCGGATCACTTTGCGCATGACCGGAAAGATGGTGAAAAGGCTTTGGTAAAAGTCTCGTATAGCCGCCCGTTTTTGAAAGGAAGAGAAGTTTTTGGTAAACTGGAACCTTACGGAAAAGTATGGAGAACGGGCGCGGACGAGGCGACCGAGATCAAATTTTATCAGGATGCGACATTCGGTGGCAAGAAAGTTAAAGCGGGCACTTATTCGCTTTTCTCGATTCCTGGCGAAAAAGAATGGACCGTAATCCTGAGTTCAGACCTGGATTACTGGGGCGCTTACAAATACAAAGAAGGCAGCGATGTCCTTCGGGTAACGGCGCCTGTGAAAAAAGCAGAAGCACCGATCGAGAATTTTTCTATCGTATTTGAGAAAGTTTCAGACACTTCTGCGAAGATGTTTATGGGCTGGGCCGATGCAGTGGTCGAGGTTCCGGTTAGTTTTTAAACTGCTCTTCAAGCGGTAATTTACTAAGTGAAAGGGCGAAATATGCTTGAATAGCAAAGTGGCATCATTATTGTAAAAAGCAGATCACAGGTTGAGAAACCGATGATCTGCTTTTTACTTTTAATACCATCACAGAATGAAGACAAATTGCCTCATAATTGCATGCACATGCCTGGCCCTAACGCTGGGCGGATGCAGCACCAAAGTAAGCGATGAAGAAAAAGAAGCTGCCGCAAAAAGTGGCCCTGATTCAGTTGAAACAGTTACCGACAGCCTTACATTACCTGCACCATTTACCACCGAGTCGGTTGAAAACAGACCCGAGGAGGCTGGCTGGCCCGAAGGAAAAATGCCGACTGCGCCAGCAGGTTTCACGGTCAGCAAATATGCAGATAAGCTAAAAAATCCACGCTGGACTTACGTTGCACCGAATGGTGACGTTTTCGTTGCGGAATCCAACACGAAAAAGAGCGCGGACAGGATCACCCTTTTGCGTGATGTCAACAAAGATGGTAAGCCTGAGATCAAGGAAATTTTCATGGAAAACCTGAAACAGCCATTGGGAATGCTGGTGCTTAAAAACTACTTCTATGTGGCCAATACCAACGGCGTTTTCAGATATCCTTACAAAGGCGGGGAAACCAAAATAACGAGTAAAGGCGAAAAGATCCTTGATTTGCCGGCTGGCGGTTATAATAATCACTGGACGAGGAACTTGCTGGCAAATGCGGACGGATCTAAAATCTATATTTCGGTAGGATCGGCGAGTAATGTGGCGGATCATGGCATGGATGAGGAGAAGCGCAGGGCCAATATTTTGGAAATAAATCCGGACGGATCGGGGGAACGAATTTACGCTAGCGGCTTGCGCAACCCGGTTGGGATGGATTGGGCGCCTGGTTCTAATGTACTCTGGACGGCTGTAAATGAGCGGGATAAGCTCGGTGATGAGTTGGTTCCCGATTATGTTACAAGTGTAAAGGAAGGCGGTTTTTATGGCTGGCCGTATGCGTATTTTGGAAAAAATGAGGATCCAAGAAGAAAGGGTGAACGCTCCGATCTTGTAGCCAAAACCCTTGTGCCCGATGTGCCGTTAGGATCACACACAGCCTCACTAGGACTCGCATTCTATGACAAAACACAGTTTCCAGCCAAATACCAGAACGGTGCATTCATAGGCCAGCACGGCTCATGGAACAGCTCGAAACTAACGGGTTACAAAGTTGTATTTATCCCATTCAAAAACGGCAAACCAGCTGGAAAGCCAGAGGATTTTCTAACTGGATTTATAGAAAGTGAAAAGAAAGTGTACGGCCGCCCGGTGGGAGTGACCGTTATGGAAGATGGTTCGATGCTGGTCAATGATGACTCGGCTGGGACAATCTGGCGTGTGAGCGCTAAGTAAAAAATTGGCTATGGGAGATAAAATGGCGGCCTGGTGTAAAACCAGGCCGCTTTTTGTTTTTGCAATAAAATAAATTTGAAAATAAATGAAGCTTTGCTTGTTATAATATACCAATCGGTATATTTTTGTATTGTTAATTTGAAGCATATGAATAAGGCAGAAAAAACCAGGCAATTTATCATTGAGAAAACGGCACCAATTTTCAATGTTAAGGGCTATTCAGGAACTTCAATTAATGATATGATTGAAGCAACAGGCCTTACGAAAGGTAGCATTTACGGGAATTTCCGTAATAAGGACGAAGTGGCCCTGGCGGCCTTTGATTTTAACCTGAAAAAAATGTTCACCGCCGTCCAGGCTGAAATGGATGCGCAGAAATCGGTGAAGGAAAAGTTGCTGGTGTATGTGCGCATTTATGAAAACTTCCTGACTTACCCGTTTCCCGAAGGCGGCTGTCCCATCCTCAACACTTCTATCGAAGCCGACGACACACATCCCCCGCTGCGCCAAAAAGCGGCTGACGCCATTTATTCATGGAAAAATAAAATTGAAGCCTTGATTAAAAAAGGGATCGTGGATAATGAGCTGAGTGCCAATCTGGAACCGGAAGAAGTGGCTATCACATTGATCGCGTTGGTCGAAGGAGGGATTATGATCAGTAAGGTTACGGGTAAGCTGCAATACAGGACGGCGATAATGAAAGCAGTAAAAAAGATGATTGACGATTTGTAACCTATTTTTTTAACCATAAATATACCGATCGGTATATTATAATATTTGATTTATTTAAACAAAAACAAAAATGAAAACGACGGGAAATACAATTTTGATCACGGGAGGAAGCGCTGGAATCGGATTTGAGATAGCGAAGATTTTTTCGGAAAAAGGAAACAATGTGATCATCACGGGTAGAAACGAAGCGCGGCTCAACAGCGCCGTGGCAAAACTGAAAAACACAACGGCCATTGTGAGTAACGTTGCTGACAAGCAGGATGTAGACAAGCTGGTGACAACATTGAAAAGCGATTTTCCAGACCTGAACATTGTGATTAACAATGCCGGCACAGCATCTTATTATCTCCTTAATAATGTAGATAATGCTTATGAACGTGCCGAGGAGGAAATTTTGACCAATTATTTATCAATTATTGGCATCAATCAGAAACTGTCGCCATTGTTAATCACCCAGGCAGAATCCGCAATCGTAAATGTTTCCAGCATTGCGGCTTTTGTGCCTAATCACGTGATCCCGACTTATGCCGCGAGCAAAGCAGCATTGCATTCCTACACGCAATCACTGCGTTTGACATTGGCAAAAACAACTTCCACAAAGGTTTTCGAACTGATGCCGCCCTTGGTTAACACAGATTTTTCAACCGAAATCGGAGGGGAAAACGGCATTGCGCCACGCGAAGTAGCCGAGGCTTTGGTTCATGCATTTGAGACAGATACATACGAAATCCGGGTTGGGAGGACTGCCGAGCTATTTGGATTATTCCTGCAATCGCCCGAACAGGCGCTGCTGGCAATGAACCCGGGAAGTGCAGCCTGATATTCGCATACCGACCGGTGACAATTTCAAAACTGAACAAAAAGAGAAAATGAAGCAGAAAATTGCGTTTGCCATGATTATGGGAGTGATTACTACGGGTATAATTTCCTTCAGTTTGGTTTCTATAAATATTGGATTTGTTGCCAATTTTTTGGTGATTTGGCTGAAATCCTGGATCATGGCCTATATGCTGGTCATCCCGGTGATACTAATAGTTGGTCCAAGAGTGCAAAAAATGGTGGAAGCCTTATTCAAAGATGCAGTGACTCAGGAGTTTGACAAATAACGCCTGATGTTGTCGAGAAAATCTAAATTTTTATGAGAAGAGTAGTTGTTACTGGTTTGGGAGTTATTTCTCCCCTCGGAAATTCGGTTGATGAATTTTGGGAAAATATTGTGAATGGTAAAAGCGGTGCTGCTACCATTACGAAAATGGATGTTTCTAAGTTTAAGACGCAATTCGGCTGCGAAGTCCGCAATTTCGTTGCTGAGGATTATATCGATAAAAAAGAGCTGAAAAAATACGATCTGCACACGCAGTATGCCATTGCTGCATCGGATACGGCCATCAAGGACGCCGGGCTGGATTTCAGCACGGTTGAGTTGGAAGACCGCTACGATATGGGCGTGATCTGGGCGACAGGAAACGGTGGAATGGGCACTTTTGAAGACCAGCTGCTGGAATTCCATGCATCGAATGGTGTGCCACGTTTCAGTCCTTTCTTTATCCCAAAAATGATCGTGGACATTGCAGCAGGCGTTATTTCGATCCGCCACAAGTTGCACGGTCCCAATTATTGTACAGTTTCTGCTTGTGCATCGTCCAATACGGCGGTGATCAGCGCATTTGACACCATTAAAATGGGCAAAGCGAAGCTGATGATCGCGGGCGGTTCGGAAGCAGCGATCATTTACTCTGCATTGGGTGGATTCGGTGCGGCGCAAGCGTTATCCAAACGCAATGATGCGCCTGAAAAAGCATCCCGTCCGTTCGATAAGGACCGTGATGGTTTCGTAATGGGCGAAGGAGCGGCCGCTTTGGTTCTGGAAGACCTGGACTATGCAGTGGCCCGCGGAGCAACCATTTATGCTGAAATTGTCGGAGGCGGCATGGCGGCAGACGCTTACCATTTAACGGGCACGCCACCAGACGGAATGGGCGCAGCGCTGGGCATGAGAAAAGCTTTAAAAGAGGCCGAGATCACTCCCGACAAAATTGACTACGTAAATGCGCATGCTACATCCACGGGGCTGGGCGATATGAGCGAGCTAAATGGCATCAAAACCGTTTTTGGGGATCACCCGGTGGCGATCAGCGCTACAAAATCAATGACCGGACACTTGTTGGGAGCTGCCGGCGCCATTGAAAGCATTGTGTCTATCCTGGCTGTGAAGCACGACATTATCCCGGGAACGATCAATACGGAGACGCTTGATGAGGCTACGCCGGAAGGGCTGAATATTATACTTGGCGAATCTGTGAAGCAAACCGTGAATTATGCGCTGAATAACACATTTGGCTTCGGCGGCCACACGGCGACTTCTATATTCAAAAAATACACGGAGTAACCCGAAGGCTAATCCGTAATTTCCGAAAGGACTTCTACAACCCCGTTTTCATCGTTACTCTTAGCGATGAAACGGGCTATTTTTTTAATATCCGGGTGCGCATTTGCCATTGCGTACGAGTAATGTCCTTTCGTAAGCATTTCCAGGTCATTAAGATAATCGCCGAAGATCATGGTCTGGTCAAACGTAATGTTGAATTTCTCCTGCAAAACCTCCATAGCACGGCCTTTATTGGCTTTTTTGTGCGAAATGTCCAGCCAGATCGGCCCTGAGATTTTTACTTGCAAATTGTCTTCAAAATGCTTGTAATGCGGATAGCTGTTCACTTCCGAACCAGCCAGGTCGCAAAGCGTAAATTTCAGGAATTGGTCATCTTCCACTTTTGTCAGATCTTCAACAATCTCATATCTCTCAAAATACAGTTTTAAATGGTTGATGAATTCAGCCTCGTCATTTTCTACGTAAGCCTTTTTCTTTCCACAGATCACTGCATATGCGTCCTTAATCGGGCGTGAAATCTGCACCAGTTCCCGCACAATGTCTGCTTCAATGGGTTGAATGTGGATTTCCTCATCTTTAAAGACAACGTAGCTGCCATTTTCAGCAGCAAAAATCACCTCGTCTTTTACTTGTTCCAATGCTTTGGCCAGATTGAAATATTGGCGCCCGCTCGCTGCGACGAAAATGATGCCATTGTCTTTTAATTTTCTGAAAATGGGGAAGAAAGATTCGTGTATTTCGTGTTTGGAGTTCAAAAGCGTGCCGTCCATGTCGGTCGCTACAAGCCGGATATCGGAAAAAGTCATATTGAATGCTAATGTTCTGCTTAAATCAAGCCAAATATACTGGCTAAGGTTCCGTTTTTTGTATTATTAAAATATCCTGAGTTGAGAAACGAATGATTTTCAGCGCCTCCGAACCCGCGGAAATGTTTTGCTGTTCCCTCCATACATCCATCCACACCGTTTGATACACATTACCAGCTCCATGAAATTTTCGAAACACTATCTGGCAGCATTTATCTCATTTGTAATCTGGGGGTTTTTCAGTCTGGCATTGAAACCGTTAAAGGCTTACGCTTCGCTTGATATTCTCTTTTACCGCGTCTTTTTGTGTGCCGTTATCATGGCTGTGATCAGCCTGTTCGTTAGGGTAAAAGTGTTGAAGGAAAATGTGAAAACGTTCCGTCAGATGCCTTCTGAGCAGAGAAAACGGGTCACATTACTGACGCTCGCAGGTGGCATATTACTGACCGCAAACTGGTTTTTCTTCATTTACGTGATGAACCACATCAGTGTGAAAGCGGCGTCCTTTGCCTACCTAGTCTGTCCCATTATGACAACCGTGATTGCGTATTTTGTATTAAATGAAAAATTGAGCAAATGGCAGTGGGCAGCAGTTTCACTGAGCATAGTAAGCTGTATGTTGCTGTCTTTCAGTAATGTTGCCGATATTGCTTACAGTCTTATCGTTGCGCTTTCTTATGCATTTTATCTGGTCAGTCAGCGTAAGAATGTGGGTATGGATAAATTTTTGGTCCTGACCGTCCAGATCATTTTCTCGGCCCTGATCCTGCTTCCGTTCTATCCGCAATACAGCGAAGCATTGCCAACCGAATTTTCATTTTACGCGTTGATATTTGTGATCGCGGTGCTGTTTACCATCGTTCCGCTGTATATGAACCTGTACGCGTTGCAGAGCGTAACTTCATCTACTATGGGCATCTTATTGTATATCAATCCGTTGATGAATTTCTTCATTGCGCTTGTGTACTTTCATGAGCCCATCAATTCCATTCAGATTACCGCTTATTCGCTGATCTTACTTTCAATTGTGGTTTTTAATGAGCGGTTTATATTTGGAAGAAGGCGCGCTGCTTTGGGTTAAGGTTTTTGGTAAACCAATGAGTTGATAAAGCCGCTGTAAAAGGATCTTTGAAAAATCGTTTTAAAACCAGCCTTACTGAACAACATTGCGGTGTCGGGCAGCTTTTTTGCTTCCACTTCTGAAAGGATTCCGAAGAACAAATACATGGATTTCAGCAGCCATTTCTGCCAAAATTTACCGGGCTTTTCTTCCACATTAAAATCCGTAAAAAGCCAGATTCCATTTGAAATAAGAATGTTATGGAGGTTTTGAAAAGCGACTTCCGCTTTATCCTGTTTGAAATTATCAAACAAAAATGAGGTGATAATAACATCAAATTGATGAGCAGATTGGAATGACTCGACAGCTGCGTGAATGAACCGGACATTATTATTCCCGGCATCGCGCTTCCTGGCTATATCCAGCATTTTCTCCGACATTTCAATGTAGGTAATGTCAATGTTATATGGCCGTATGCGTGATATTTCTTCCAGAACCGCGCCCGTTCCTCCGCCTGCAATGAGAATGTTCGCTCTCTCCGGAATGAAGTGCAGAACGGAGCGTTGGGCATCCGTCAGCGCATTTCCGAACACCAGCTTTGAAAGCCCGTCATAAAACCCCGCAACCCGGTCGTAATTGTTTTTCATGACCTTAATGATAAGTAAAAAAGCTTCCTGTAATTCCACAGATGGCTTTTACCAGCAGTAATCCGTCAATCACGATGAGATAGAATAGCACGCTTTTGGGTTTTTGTAACGCAAAAGCGACGCCCAGCAGGCAAACAAACGGAAGCAAATTGAGCATCAATGTGGGTGTGCTCAGCCGTTGGAAAAATGCGAACGAAAGGAACGAAAGCAATCCGATCAGCAGCAGCGGAACGAGCACATAAACGATCGTATTACTCAGCCCGATCCGCACGGCGAACGTTTTCAGTTGAATGTTGGCATCGTCCTCATAGTCTTTCATATCAAACATAATCGCATTCACCGTACAGAACATCCAGTTTTTTACAAATAACCAAAACATGAAAATGGGCTCATGAACCACAATTCCCTGCTCGATACGCAGCATGGTAATGGGAAACACATTCACGAAACCGGCCCACACAAAGCCGATAACAAATGCTTTCAGCCAGCCCGTATTGCGAAGGTTGAACGAGATAAGCGACTTGGGAAGCAGTCCGTAGTAAAGGATTGCCGCGCCGGGAATGCTTAGGAGCAAAAGCCAATTTGCTAGCGGCAAATGCAGTAATTTTGTAAAATCCCGGATCAAAAACCAGCCGCTGATCCCCGCACAAATCGTAAAAAGCACATATTGACTAATCCGCGTAAAGTTGTAATGCGTGCGATACCATTCCGTTCTCGGATTGCTCGAAAACGCAGTGCCCGGTGGGATGGAGTAGGCAATGGTGTAGTAAAAAACCGTGGCACAAAAAATAAGAATGTAGTAGGGAACAGCATTAAATGGCAGCCTGAGCTGGAACATGGTTTCGAGCGACAATGCCACTGCCAGCAGGCCAACGAAATAGTTTGCGAAGAAAACAAACGAAACAATTTTCCTAACCATTATCCGAACCTTTATCGCTATTTCCTATCTTAGGAATTAGATTAATTGTTAAACCAACATTTCCATGAAAAAAGTCTCCTTTGTTTTCCTGTTGTTTTTTGCCGTTCAGATCCAGCCTGGCTTTTCACAAAGCAAAGATCCGGTGGTTGAAAACATTGTTAAAGAAGCAACCGAAAATTCACAACTGGAAAAATTGGCGCACGAATTAATGGACGTCATCGGGCCAAGGCTCGTAGGCTCGCCGCAAATGATGCAGGCACACGAGTGGGCAGTGGCGAAATACAAAGGCTGGAACATTACAGCGAAAAACGAAAAGTGGGGTGAATGGCGCGGCTGGGAACGCGGCGTGTCACACATTGATATGGTGGCGCCGCGCGTAAAATCGCTCGAAGGCATGCAGCTGGCGTGGAGCCCTGGCACGGGTGGAAAAACGGTTACAGCTGACGTGATCATTCTCCCGGATGTGGCTGATTCACTGGCTTTTCAGAAATGGTTGCCCACTGCCAAAGGCAAATTTGTCATGATCAGCATGAACCAGCCAACGGGCCGTCCGGACTATAACTGGCAGGAATTCGGTACAAAAGAATCATTTGAAAAAATGAAAAAAGACCGAGATGCACAAACTGAAGCCTGGGCAAACCGCATGAAAAAAAGCGGTTATAATGCGCGAACATTGCCGCTGGCACTGGAAAAAGCTGGGGCAGCAGGCGTGGTTATGTCTTATTGGTCAAAGGGTTTTGGTGCAAATAAAATTTTTGGTGCTTATACAAAGGCAATCCCCACCATTGACATTTCTCTGGAAGATTACGGCTTGTTATATCGCCTGTCGGAATCGGGTCATACGCCTAAAATCAGCGTTCGGGCGGATGCGAAAGAAACGGGCGTAAGCCAGACATTCAATACAATTGGCGAAATAAAAGGCTCAGAAAAACCGAATGAATATGTGATCCTTTCCGCACATTTCGATTCCTGGGATGGCGGAACTGGTGCTACGGACAACGGAACTGGCACCATTGTGATGATGGAAGCCATGCGTATACTCAAAAAAGTATATCCGAATCCCAAAAGAACAATCCTGGTCGGACATTGGGGAAGCGAAGAGCAAGGGCTGAATGGCTCGCGCGCATTTGTGGAAGATCACCCGGAAATTGTGCAGAATATTCAGGCGGTTTTCAATCAGGATAATGGCACGGGACGGGTTATTAATCTCTCTGGTCAAGGTTTTCTGAATTCCTACGACTACCTGGGCCGCTGGCTCTCCAAGGTTCCGGAGAACATTAAAGCGCCTATCGAATCTAAATTCCCCGGTGCACCCGGCGCGGGCGGCTCTGATTTTGCCTCATTTGTGGCAGCAGGAGCACCCGCATTCTCATTAAGCTCCTTGAACTGGTCCTACGGAACCTATACATGGCACACCAACCGCGACACGTACGACAAAATCGTGTTCGATGATGTGCGGAGCAATGCAATTCTTGCCGCTATAATGGCTTACCAAGCCAGTGAAGATCCCGCCAAAACATCTCGCGAAAAGAGCGTTCTGCCACTAAATTCAAAAGGGGAGCCGGGAGCATGGCCGGAGCCAAGAAAGCCGACACGTCGTGGCGGTTTGGATTAGGAATTGTTTTATTTGTCGTGCCGGGCAGTTGTGAGACAGGGAGTTGAAAATGTTTTAACTGATTTTTAACATATAATGCAGATTAAACAAATATCAGAGGCATCGGAAGATCTGTTGCTGATTCGTCCGTTTGAACAAGGTTTTGAACCCGAAAATCAAAATATGTTCAAGGCTGAAAAAGGTGAAATGTGGTGGTATTCTTCGCGTGAGCTCTGGATCGGGTTGGGCAAATCGCCACAGCTTCCGGCTATCATTAAAATTTTCAGGTCGCTGTTTTTCAAACGTAAAGACCGCTGGCCTGAGAAGATTGTTCTGGATTGCAAAGT
The DNA here is from genome assembly GCF_021502625.1 of Dyadobacter sp. CY351. Classification (NCBI taxonomy): domain Bacteria; kingdom Pseudomonadati; phylum Bacteroidota; class Cytophagia; order Cytophagales; family Spirosomataceae; genus Dyadobacter; species Dyadobacter sp. CY351. The sequence continues at coordinate 53,456 of NZ_JAKFFU010000004.1, forward strand.
CCGCACGCCGGAATGGATCGAAAATGCGGTGAACGGAATCATAATAGGCGGTTACGATCTGCAACTTTATAAAACAGAACCCAAACCATTAAGTGCCTTTTTCAATACCGGAACATTATCTGTATTGACCGAAAACCATTCGCCGGAGATCGACAAAGCATTGATTGTCGCTCAAAAAACAGCGCTGGTTCAGATGCGGATCATGGACCTGATGAATGCGCCCTCTAACTATAAAACCCCCGCAACATTAGCCCAGTGGGCAACCGAATCAGGAGAGAAAAACGGTTATAAAGTGACTGTGCTGGACAAATCCAGGCTTGAAGAGCTGGGTATGCACGCATTGCTGGCCGTTGGGAAAGGCAGTGAGGCTCCGCCTTTAATGATCGTTTCCGAATATGAGCCCGAACATTATACCAAAACCATTGCATTGGTCGGTAAGGGCGTAACATTTGATACGGGTGGGATTTCTATCAAGACTTCTGCCAATATGCATTTGATGAAGAGCGATATGGGTGGTGCGGCGGCTGTTTTGGGGGCCGTGGAACTGGCTGCGCAATTGAAGATGCCGGTTAGGATCATTGGCGTAATTCCATCCACCGAAAACAGCGTCGACGGACTTTCGATGAAACCCGGGGACGTAATCGGTTCCTATTCAGGCAAAACCATCGAGGTGATTGATACGGATGCAGAAGGCAGATTGATTCTTGCCGATGGGCTTAGTTATGCAGTCAGGACTTTCAAACCAGACGTTGTCATTGATCTGGCGACATTAACAGGCAGTGTGATCCAGACATTGGGTTACGAAGCTGCGGGGCTTTTTACGCCTAACAATGAGCTCGCAGAAGCATTGACCCAAGCAGGTGACAACACAGGCGAAAGAATGTGGAGGCTGCCCGTTTGGGATTCGTATAAAGAAGAAATTGCTTCGGACATCGCCGATGTGAAGAATTATCATGGAAAACCATTGGCAGGAGCCATCGTAGCGGCCAAATTCCTGGAAGCATTCACGGATGAACACCCCGCCTGGGCGCATCTGGACATTGCCGGAACGGCATTTGGAGATACAGAATTTGCTCCCGGCAGGGCAGGCACAGCCTACGGCGTGCGGTTGTTGCGTGCTTATTTGGCAGCGATAATTTAAAATGCCTTTCCCTTGCCTAACTGGTTCTTTTTGCTAGATTTGAAGAAGCAAGTTTTGGTTTAAACATTCAGAATTTTTATAAGCTATTACTCACGAAAGCTTAATTTTATGACCCGAGCGCTTACTTTTCTTTGCATATCGACGTACTTCAAGGGCAACGATTTTCTGAAAGCTTTAAAGGATTCCGGTAACAAGGTTTTCCTGATTACGGCCAAGAAGTTGGAGCAAAAGCCATGGGTCAGGGACTCAGTTGACGAGTTTTTTTATGTGGAGGAAGGGGAAGACGGCAAATATAACATGAACGAGATCATTAACGGTCTTGCTTACGTCATGCGCTCCCGGCCAATCGACCGCGTAGTGGCGCTGGATGATTTTGATGTTGAAAAAGCAGCACATATCCGTGAATATTTCAGGATTCCGGGCATGGGGCAAACCACTGGTCGCTATTTCCGGGATAAGCTGGCGATGCGCACCAAAGCGGCCGAGTCGGGTATTCTTGTTCCGGGTTTTTCTGCGCTTTTCAATGATGACGCTATTAATGAATTTATTGAAAAATATCCGGGTCCGTGGATGATCAAACCTCGGTCTGAGGCTTCTGCTACGGGGATTAAAAAGATGGAAGATGCCGTAGAGCTTTGGGAAACCATTCACCAGCTCGGCGATAAGAGGCATGCTTACCTTGTGGAGCAGTACAAGCCCGGGGACGTATATCACGTGGATTCCATTTCTTACAACGGCCGGGTTATCTTTTCCTGGAACAGCAAATATCTGGCGCCACCTTTCGACGTAGCGCACGGCGGCGGCATTTTCAGGTCGGTAACTGTTCCTTTTGATTCTTCGGAGGAGCATGCACTGGAAACATTGGCCGTGGATCTTTTGAAAGCCTTTGGATTAAAGCACAGCGCTTCGCATACGGAGGTGATCCGGTGCCATGATGATGGGAAATATTATTTCCTGGAAACGTCTTCACGCGTAGGGGGGGCGAATCTTTCTGAAATGGTTGAGGCGTCTTCTGGTATCAATCTTTGGAAAGAGTGGGCAAAAATGGAGACGGCCGAGGCAAAAGGCGACAACTACAAGTTGCCGCCAGTAAGAAAAGATTATTCGGGCATCATTATCTCCCTGGCGAGACAGGAATGGCCGGATTTGTCTTTTTTCAATGATCCTGAAATCGTATGGCGCATGAACGAACCTTACCATGTAGGGTTGGTTGTCAGAGCCAAAACCCGTGATAAGGTCATTGAGTTATTGGATAAATACGCAGACATTATCCAGCAAGATTACCATGCATCGCTGCCTGTTCCGGAGCGGCCTTCGCATTAGGTAAGCCACTAAGTTATATCATTAAAGCACTCAGATTGTATTAATTACGCGTACAGTCGGAGTGCTTTTTTTGTGTTGATTTTGCATTCACGATCCTTAACCTAACTATTTTGAACAATGTACAATTTTACGAAATCACTTTGCTGCGTCTTCATGTTGGTGCTGGTATTTGCCGGCTGTAAGGATGACAAAGAAATTGAGCCAAAAAATGCTCTGATGCACGATGGAAGGGAGTTTGAAATATCAAAAGGACTACTGGTTCATTTAGGTGAATATCCCGAAGGCGGAAGCGGCCAGGTGCTATTCCTATCTTCCGAAGGTGTAAAAATTCAGGAATCAGGCGGCCATATTGATTCTATTTACGGGGTTGGTCACGCGATTTATTTCAGGCTGGTTAGTGCTTCGGCAAATGCCTTGGATGAAGGAGAATACACATTTGACAACGACTTCACAATAGAAGTACGAACCTTCTTTGAACCTTACGTAGTGTTTAACAGCAATTTCGCCGCCGAAGACGGCGAGTACTACGAGCTCTACGAAGGCAAGTTAACCGTAAAAAAAGACGGCCCCAACTACATCCTGGACGTAGATTGCATAGAAAGAAACGGCAAGCACGTCACCGCCCATTACAAAGGCCCGCTGACGTTTTATGATGAAAAATGAGGGGTGAAAAATATTTTTGGAAATAATGTGACCGAAGTTGTGACGCGACGTCTAAATGCATAAAAGTTATCTCTAACCAAATGCATTTATGAACGAGGAAATAAAAACAAACGAGCTGGTTTCATCTGTAAAAGAGCTTATCAAGGAAAGCAGAAGCCGGGTGGCCGTAGCGGTGAATGCAGAAATCACGATGCTTTATTACCAGATCGGCAAAAAGATCAATGATGATGTGCTCAAAAATGACCGCGCGGAGTATGGGAAGCAGGTTGTCAGCACACTAAGTGCAACATTAACAATGGAATACGGCGATGGCTGGGGTGAGAAGCATCTACGTCATTGTATGCATTTTGCCAACATATTTCCTGATAGTTCAATTGTCTCCGCACTGCGTAGACAATTGAGCTGGACCCATTTTCGATCAATCATATACATTGATGATCAGCTTAAAAGGGACTTCTATCTGGAAATTTGTCGCCTGGAAAAATGGTCATCCCGACAATTGCGTGAACGCATTAAATCCATGCTCTACGAGCGAACTGCCATCAGCAAAAAACCCGAAGAAACCATCAGCAATGATCTAAACCTGCTTCGGGATCAGCAAAAGCTAAACCCGGACCTTGTTTTCCGGGATCCTTATTTCCTTGATTTTCTAGGTTTGAAAGATGCTTATTCCGAAAAGGATCTGGAAACTTCCATCATTGTGGAGCTGCAAAAGTTTATCATTGAGCTGGGCAGTGACTTTGCTTTTATGGCTAGGCAAAAACGCATTACCATTGATAACAGCGATTATTTTATTGATTTGCTTTTCTACCACAGAAGACTGCGCTGTCTGGTGGCGATTGATTTGAAGATGGGTGCTTTCGAAGCGGGTTTCAAGGGGCAGATGGAATTGTATCTGCGGTTTCTTGAAAAATATGAAAAGGCCGATGGTGAGAATGCACCGATCGGCCTGATACTGTGTAGCGGGAAAAATAAGGAGCATGTTGAGCTCATGCAATTGGGAGAGTCCAACATTCGGGTGGCCGACTATCTAACTGCGCTTCCTTCGCAGGAAATTTTGCAGGAAAAGCTGCACAAGGCTGTTGAGATCGCACGTCAGAAAATCAGAACTATACCAACTTAAAGGCCTGGCGGCCAATCAGAATCCATTGCCCTTTCACTTTTTGCCAAACCATGAATACGCCTAATCTTACGGGGGCAGGATCTTTTCCTTTGTTGTGTGTGTCGCCGATGAGTTTGTGGCGCACCATTGCGACGTCGCCGGAAACGGTGATGGTCTGTTCGGACAGGTCAATTTTTGTAAATTTAGACTCTTCGCTAACCAACGCGCGGATGAATGCTGCCTGATCTTCCATGAGGCCATTGGAATGTCCGTAGGTTAGTTTGGGAGAGGTTAATTTCATGAGATCGGCCTCTTTTGCACCGATAATCGCAACGCGGATTTTTTCCACTGCGTCAGCAACTGCCTTTTCGTCCGCACTTTGTGCGAATGATGCAATGTTGAAAAGTAGAAATGCGATGAGTAAGAATGTCTTTTTCATTTCAGAAGTTGAATGTGGATTAATGATGTTGGTTGTATGATTTGCTAAATATCCACTCTTTCCATCTTAGGCGCAAACAAATGCATGATACCCCAGGCGAGCAGATATGCGAATCCGCAAATGACAAAAATGATGTTATAACCGCCGCCAATGTTGCCGGCAGCTTTATAATTATCGAGAATGATCCCTACCAAAAGCGGAAAAAGAATACCTCCTACTGATCCCGCCATCCCGCCGATACCCACCACAGAGCTTACCGCCTTCTTGGGAAACATATCCGAAGCCGTCGTGAAAATGTTCGCGCTCCAAGCCTGGTGCGCCGCCGCCGCTAAGCTGATCAGAATCACAGCCTGCCAAATGTTAGTCGTGTATTGGGCCAGCATAATAGGCGTGACGAGGAAAGCGAAAATGAGCATGGAAGTTTTACGAGCTTTGAAAATCGGCCAGCCTTTTTTGATGAAATGACCCGAAAGATAACCGCCGCCGATGCTCCCGATGGTCGTTGCCGTGTAAACGATCACGAGCTCTGGGCTGGGTTTGGAAAGGTTGAGTTTGAATGCTTCGGCGAAATAGGAGGGCAGCCAGTAAAGGAAAAACCACCAGATCGGGTCAGTGAGCATTTTGCCGAATACAAAGGCCCAGGTTTGTCTCACTTTGAAAAGATCGAGCCATTTTACAGGCGCTTCTTTGCTCGTATCGGGCTCATTATCGCTATGGATATAGTCAAATTCGGCTTGATTAATGCGCTGCTGCTTTGCAGGCACTTCATAATAACGAAACCAGAAAAACAGCCATACAAAACCAATGGCACCTGTGATTAAGAACGCTTCCTGCCAACCATAGGAACCCAAAATCCAGGGAACCATGATGGGAGCGACGACGGCTCCAATATTTGCTCCCGAGTTGAAAATACCCGTTGCCAGCGCGCGTTCGCGTTTTGGAAACCATTCTGCGGTTGCCTTAATGGCCACCGGAAAATTACCGGCTTCGCCCAGACCTAGCAATGCGCGCATTAATCCGAAACTGAATGTGCCCGTAGCGACCGCATGAAGCATGGCGGCAATGCTCCAAACCACAACTGAAATGGTGTAACCCAGTTTCGTTCCGATTTTATCAATAATGGCACCAAATCCGATCAGCGAAATGGCGTAAGCAGTCTGGAAAGCCATTACAATATGGCTGAAATCCTGCTCAGACCAGCCGAAATCTGCCTCTAATGTGGGTTTCAACAAGCCCAGAACCTGCCGGTCCAGATAGTTGATCGTAGTTGCGCAAAAAAGCAGGGCCACGATCCGCCAGCGGTATTTGGTCATTTGAGTTTCCATGTAGGGGTTTTGCAGATTTAATTAAGAGGTTAAAATGGGCTAATGCCGATCAGGCGTATTCGGTTTTTTCAAGGAATAATTTCAATGTGTCCACCGCGCCAAGCTGTTTCAGGGATTCAAGATAGAAGACGATATTTTGGCGGATCACCTCTGATTTGGAAAGATCTTTTTGCCAGATCGACTGATCTTTCAAAATGGCCTTCACCATGTCATCCAGCGAAGGTATTTGCCATTTTTGATGGAAATATGCGGCTTTTTGGTCTTGGATCGGATAATAGGTGCCATTAGCGAGGCCGTAAAAATGATCGCCATCCTTTCGCACCGCCTTCATGTAGAAGATGTAAACCGCAAAACCAAAGACAATGTGATCCGGAAATGTCTCATGCATTTTTTCATATTTAAAAAAAACAGGCATGACCCGCGACAGCATTTTGGCAGAATAATTTTGACTGATATTAAGCCACTTATGTCTCAAATGCGGATTATGAAAGCGTTCCACCACACTGCGGCCAAATTGCAATGCTCTTTCCTCAGCAACCGGATAGGGAATCGCAGGCGCGATTTCGGTTTCCATCAGATTGGTAATGTATGTTTCAAAAAGCGGGTTGCTCATGGCTTCGTCCACGGTTTTGAAACCGCACAAATGTGCCAGGCCGCAACCCAAAGTATGCGCGCCATTGAGCAGCCTTAGTTTCAGTTCACGATGCAATTCAATGTCCGGCTCCACGATCATGCCCTCGTCCACTTCCTTGAAAGGTAACTTTTTACCAATCGCCGCGTCTCCTTCGATCGCCCATAAATGATAATGTTCGGCCATGATCAGCAGGTCGTCCTGGTAACCCAGTTCTTCGGCGAGTTCTTTGCAAATATTTTCGTCTGGCCGGCCAGGGACAATCCTGTCTACCAGTGAATTGCAAAAGGAATTGTGGTTTTCAAGCCAGTCTATAAATGCACCTTCAAGACCGTTCCTGTGCGCGAGTTCGAGCACGATGGATTCAAGTTTTTTGCCGTTATCGGTGATCAGTTCCGTGGGGATGATGACAACGCCGTATTCCGGATTTCCGCCAAAAGCCACGTAACGGGCATACAAAAAAGCAAGCAGTTTCCCTGGAAAAGAAACAGGCGGCCATTGGTAAATATCGTCCTGCACAAGCTGAATGCCGATTTCCGTCGTGTTGGAAATCACAATGCTGATCGCCGGATTTTTGGCCAGGTCCAGCACGAGCGACCATTGCGTTTTGGCCGACAAAACCCTGCTTATGGCTGAGGAAATAATGTTTTCTTCTTCAATGATGCCATTCCGACTGCCACGAAGGCAAATTGTATAAAGATTATCCTGTCTCTCAAATGCTTTCAGATCCCCTTCATCGGTGGACTTTACGACCACAATGCGGCCGTTGAAAACGCCCTGCCTGTTGGCCTTGTCTATAAAATAATCGGCTAGTCCTCTCAGAAATGCGCCTGTGCCGAATTGAAGCACTTTTTCGGGCAGCTGAAAAATGGAATCGTCCGGGACGACGAGTCCGGGCTGATTGCGTAACTGACCTAGATTTTCGCGAAAAAGGCGGCTCATAGCATTGCGGTTTTACTTTTTAACGACCTGTTTTAACAACCAACCGGCCAGATCTTTCCCTGCTTCAAAATTCTCAAAACTCGTATCAATCCGCCGCCCGTCCACATATTCATTGTAAAGCCAGGGATCGCCCACTGCGAAAACGGTGCCTTTCCCATATTTGGCAATGCCCAGAATCACATCACCCTGATCCGTTAAAGCAGATTGCGCCGGAGCGGTAAGCAGGAGGGGAGAAAGTTCTTTAATGTAAATCTTGCTGGCGGTTTTAAAAATGGCTTTGTTATCCGCCGGAATCATCAGTTTTCCCTGCTCAAACTGCGTTCCCTGGACCATATTGCGGTTTTTGGTGCTGAATTGTATGCCGAATGTTTTGGCAAGCTCATTGAAATGCGTGATCTCACAATTGGCAGTGTCATTCGCCATCATCACCAGCACCCCGCCATTTTTCACCCATTTTTCAATCGCTTGAATGTCGTTTGGCTGGATAAAGTTGGGATTGGCCGATTCTTTTTTCGTGTCGGGATCGACGATAATGTATACGTCAATATTTTTCAGGTTTTCGGCCGTCGGTGCGCCGGTTACGGCTACTGTTTTTGCTCCTAGTTCCCTGTAAATGTTGCCCCAAAGCCAGAAACCGGAATGCAGGCGGTCCTCCCAGGTGTAATGAAACGGAATGCTCGAACCGTCCGGTTCTTTCTTAAATTCATGGTTGAAATGATAATCCAAACCCACCGTTTTGCCTTTTCCAACCGCATTATCTTCGGCAATTTCCATTTCAATGCTCGCAAAAATGAATGGGCCAATGCCTTTCAGGTCATTTTTGCGGATCGGTTCGCTGAGATAATATTCGTAACTGCCGTCGCGGTAAGGTGTACCGCCAAGACCGCCTACGCTTACGGTTTTGTTCAGGCTTAGCAAGCCATCTGCCTTTATTTCAACAAATTCTTTCAGTGCGCCTGCATAACCACGCTTCGCATTTTCAGCGAAAGACGCATCGATATAGCCCATTCTGGAACCTTTGGCCAATGCATATATGAACATGCAGGAAGCAGATGCTTCGAAATAATTTCCTTTCCTATTGCCCTGATCAATAACCTGATACCAAAGCCCGGATTGCTTGTCCTGATATTTGGCCAGCACCGGCGCCAACCTTTTGAGATATTGGATTAGTTCAATTCGTTTCGGATGGTCTTTGGGAAAATAATCCAGCACATCTACCAGCGCAATGGCATACCAGCCAATGGCCCGTGCCCAGAAATTCGGCGAACGTCCGGTCTTTTTATCTGCCCATTTTTGCTCACGGCTCTCATCATACGCATGATAAATCAGGCCTGTCTTTTCGTCCACCGCATATTTTTCGATCAAGGCAAACTGGTTGGCAATGTCGTCGAAATGTTCGGGATGATTGAATAGCAGGCTGTATTCTGCGGCGAAGGGTTCACCCATGAAAAGGCCATCGAGCCACATTTGATTGGGATAGCGTTTTTTGTGCCAGTAACCGCCTTCGTTATTGCGCGGCTGCTCTGCTAACTGCTTCCACAGCAGATCAGCCGCTTTTTTATATTTCTCTTTGTCGGGTTGTGTTTGTTGATAAAGTGTTAGCAACGCCCTTCCTGGCGGAATGTTATCAATGTTAAAGTCGTCAAATTTGTAGGTCCGGATGCTGCCATCGGGCTTCACATATTGATCAATGTCTTTGCGGATGTAATCAAAATATTTGCCTTCGCCCGTTCTGTTCCATATTTTTTCGAAGGCTTTCAGCATTAATCCCTGCTCGTAATCCCATTTCGTCGCTGTATTTTTTCCTACTAAAATAGAATCCTTATGACGCGCCATGAAGGAATCGGCCATGCGCCGCGACATAGGAAGTTCCTGCGCCAAAGCCTGCCATGCAATGTTTGGAACAAAGTAAAATAATGCAATTACAGAAATGCTGCGTAGCAGTTTTTTCATCAGGAATGAAGGAACATTGTCAATTAGCTTTTGATAAAATCAGCACGCATAGGATTGAAAATATCCACAAGCATGCCCGCTTCGAGGCACAATGCGCCATGAACAACGTCCGGCGGAATGTAATAGGCGTCGCCGCCGCTTAGTATGCCGGTTTTGGGGCCAATGGTGATTTCAAATTTGCCACTTTCCACATAACTCATTTGCGTATGAAAATGGCTGTGCAACGCGCCAACGCCGCCTTGCTCAAACGCCACTTTGACCATCATCAGATTGTCATCATAAGCCATGATCTTCCGCTTCAAACCGCCGCCCAGCTCTTCCCAGGGAATGTCCGCGTCGTCAATAAATTCCCGTCCTTTTAGCTCGCTCATTATCTCAAATCGGTTATTGCCACGGCGTCCATGTCTGTATAATCCCTGTTTTCGCCGGCCATTCCCCAGATGAAGGAATAGCTGGAAGTGCCGCAGCCGGAGTGGATCGACCAGGGTGGCGAAATAATCGCTTGCCGGTCGGAAAGCCATAAGTGCCGCGTTTCGGTTGGCTCGCCCATCAGATGCAGGATGCGCTGATTTGCAGGCACATCGAAATAGCAATAGGCTTCCATACGGCGGTCGTGCACGTGCGCAGGCATGGTGTTCCAGACGCTTCCGGTTTGCAGTACGGTAAGCCCCATTACCAGCTGTGCGCTCTGTATGCCGGCTGCGTGAATGTATTTGTAAATGGTCCGGTGATTGGAAGTTTCCATACTGCCCATGGTCGTGGGCGCGGCGTCTTCCTTCGTGAAAAGTGTAGCCGGAAATGTCTGGTGTGCAGGGGAGGATAGCAAGTAAAATACAGCCGGATCGGCCTGGTTCTCACTCGAAAAAATAACTTCCTTGGTTCCCTTTCCCAGATAAACACAACCTAGCTTACTTATTTCAAATGTGGCTCCATCCGCCTTCACCTGGCCTTTTCCACCAATGTTAATGATGCCTATCTCGCGTCTTTCCAGGAAATATTCGGCTTTCAGCGGGCCGTATGTTTCCAGTGTCAGCGGCCCGGTAGCCGGAATGGCGCCGCCGATCATGACGCGGTCGTAATGCGTGTAAACGAAGTTGATCTGGTCGTTTACAAATATATTTTCAATCAAAAAATTCTCGCGTAAAGCGGCCGTGTCCATTTGCGAAACTTCTTTCCGGCTGCTTTCAAATCTGATCTGCATGTGCTTGCTATTAAGTGGGTTAATCTAAAAAATGGAAATTTACCGGCCCATCCAGCCGCCATCCACGGTGAGAATGGTGCCATTGACATAACTCGAAGCATCCGACGCCAGGAACAACGCGGGGCCTTTAAAATCTTCAGGCATGCCCCATCTCCCGGCCGGAATGCGGTCGAGAATGGACTTGCTGCGCACGGGATCATTACGCAGCGCTTCCGTATTGTCTGTGTTGATATAACCCGGTGCTATGGCATTCACATTCACGCCTTTACCAGCCCATTCATTGGCCAGCGCTTTCACCAGACCACCGATCGCACTTTTTGAAGCCGTATAACCTGGCACATTGATGCCGCCCTGGAAAGTGAGCAACGAGGCCGTAAAAATGATTTTCCCGGAACCACGCGCCACCATATCGCGGCCAAATTCCCTTGACAAAATATAAGGCGCATCGAGGTTAATGTTTAGCACCTGGTCCCAATATTCATCCGAATGTTCAGCAGCGGGCTGGCGCAGAATAATGCCGGCGTTATTAATCAGAATATCAATGTGTTGGTGTTCAGCTTTTACTTTTTTGATGAATGCGTAAATGCTTTCGCGATTGCCCAGATCGGCCTGGGAGGGATAAAATTTTCGTCCTGCCTGGGTGACGGCATTTTGTAAATCGCTGGCAGATTGAATGTCTGATGAGGCGACGCCGATGATGTCTGCCCCGGCTTCTGCGAGCGCCTCCGCCATGGCTTTTCCTATTCCCCGGTTGCAACCGGTTACCAAGGCGGTTTTGCCCGTCAGGTCAAATAAATTTATTATACTCATTAAGGAATGGCAAATTGTGTTTTTCGGGGTAACCCCTAAATTTCGCGTCGATCATAGGAGACCTTACGCTCCGGCAGTTTAGGGCGAATAGTTAGAATTATCAAATATTGAATTGTCTTTTTTTGTGCAATCGTTATCGGGAACGTTATCAGCTCGTGTGAGGCGGCAAACATCTCGGGATCGGTTTCGATATTCATTTCTATTTTAGTACATTGACTTACCGTTGGATAAAGTATATATTATCAAACATTAAGTTGGAATAAACCAATTTTTCTTTGGAGACTATCACAATTAAGGACATTGCCAAAGCGCTGGGACTTTCGACTTCGACGGTTTCCCGTGCCTTGCGCAATAGCTATGAAATAAACCCGGAAACCAAGAAATTGGTCATGGAATATGCTGAGCGCATGAATTACCGGCCCAATCCCATTGCGCTGAGTCTGCGGGATAGCAAAAGCAAATCCATAGGGGTCATCATTCCGGAAATCGCCAATCATTTTTTCTCGCAACTCATCAATGGTATTGAATCCATAGCTTATAATCTGGGTTATCACGTGGTTATTTTTCAAAGCCACGAGTCCTACGAGCGCGAAGTTGCCAATACGAATTACCTTGTTTCCCGGAAGGTGGACGGCCTTCTGATATCCCTTTCCAGCCTGACAACCAACTTGTTCCATTTTCAGGACCTGATGGAAAGAGGCTTGCCCATCGTTTTTCTGGACCGCGTGCCGAATGCCATCGAAACGCATAAAGTGGTTGTAGACAATTTTGCAGGAAGTTACGAAGCGACGGAACATCTGATCAAAACCGGCCGGAAGCGCATCGCACATTTGACGAGTCCCATTTATTTGTCCATCACAACCGAGCGATTGGCGGGCTATAAGCAGGCTTTGGAGGATTACGGGCTTCCTTTTGATGAATCTTATGTCAAATATTGCTATCACGGCGGCAAAGTAGCTGAGGAAAATGAGGCCGCTGTGCAGGAAATGCTCGAAATGCCCGAGCCGCCCGACGCCATTTTCACAGCCAGCGATCGCCTGACGACGGGTTGTATGTCTGTTTTTCAAAAACACAACATTAAGGTCCCCGAGCAGATCGCCATTGTCGGGTTTACAAACATTAGTGTCGCCGAGCTGCTTAATCCACCTTTGACTGCCGTTGTGCAGCCAGCCATGGAGATGGGCCAGCAGGCGGTGGAGCTGCTGATCAGGCTTATAGAGCATCCGCAAAAAACAGATGTTTTTGAGACCCGATCCCTGAAAACCTCGCTCATTATCCGCGAGTCTACGGCAGGAAAATCAGCTATTCAGTAATTTAAATGTTGATATCAAATGATCAGTCTGGCTATCGACGGCGCATTGTTCAATTACCGTGTCGCGGGCGTTGCGCTCTTGGATGAAAAAGTGCTTCTGCATAAAACGCCGTCAGACAAGTTTTGGAGCTTGCCCGGCGGCCGCGCTTCACTTTTCGAGTTTTCTAAGGACACACTGGTTCGAGAAATGCAGGAGGAAACGGGAATGAATGTGGAAGTGGGCGAAATGCTTTGGGTTTCGGAAAATTTCTTCGTTTACAATGGCATCAAGCATCACGAGCTGGGTTTTTATTACAAAATGGAAATTCCGTCGTTAGCGGATCAAAACGATTTTATTGGCGTGGAAGGCGATGGTGAGCTGTTATTCAAATGGCATCCGGTTGCGGAACTTTCCACTATCAAGATTTATCCGGAGTTTCTGACCACAGAATTGGCACAAAATCCGCTTCGTGTAAAACAATTTGCTTCCGGTTTTATAGATTTGGACAAGGCCTGATCATTAAGGCTCATTTTCCAATCGATTTACAGATTTTTTATGTTAGTCAAGGCCGGTCTCCGCTCCAAACTTCCACGCGTTGGAACCACAATTTTTACCAAAATGTCCAGGCTGGCCGAGGAGCATCGGGCGATTAATCTGGCGCAGGGTTTTCCGGAATTTGATTGTGCCCCGGAACTGCAAAAGCTTGTGGGTAAATACATTGCGGAAGGGAAAAACCAATATGCGCCCATGGCTGGGGTGATGCCTTTGCGCGAGGCAATCTCGCAAAAAGTGTTCGCCGCAACCGGCAAAGAATATCATCCCGAAACAGAAATCACCATCACCAGCGGCGCGACCGAAGCATTATATGTAGCCTTATCGACGGTCGTGCACCCGGGCGATGAGGTGATCGTTTTTGAACCAGCTTATGATAGCTACGTTCCGGCAATCGAGCTTAACGGCGGCATTCCGGTTTTTGTAACATTGCATCCCCAATACGAAGGCATTGACTGGCAGGATGTTAAATCGAAAATTAGCCCGAATACAAAGGCCATTGTCATCAACACGCCGCATAACCCAACCGGAAATGTCTGGAAGCCGTCCGATTTGCATCAGCTTGCACACATTGCCGAAAAACATGATCTAATGGTGATCAGCGATGAAGTGTATGAGCACATTATATTCGACGGCCGGGCGCACATTTCCACGGCTTCCATTCCTGCGCTAGCGGAACGGACTTTCCTGTGCGGCTCTTTTGGCAAAACATTTCACACCACGGGCTGGAAAATAGGTTATTGCCTTGCCCCAAAAGCATTGACAACGGAATTCAGAAAAATTCATCAGTTCCTGGTTTTCAGCGTGGTAACGCCCATTCAGTTTGCTATGGCGGAATATCTGGAAAATCCCGAGCATTATCTGAGCCTTTCGGCTTTTTACCAACAAAAAAGAGACCTGTTTAATGATGCTATCCAGGGCATAGGATTCACTTTCCGGCCATCCGAGGGAAGCTTTTTTCAGAATGTTTCATACGAAAATCTGACACAGCAAAATGATCGTGAACTCGCCGAGCGGCTTACTATTGAAGCAGGTGTGGCGTCGATCCCGGTTTCTGTTTTTTACAATGAACTGACGAGTTACAAGACGCTGCGCTTTTGTTTTGCCAAAAATGATGATACGCTTTTGAGGGCAGCGGAACTGCTTGGGAAAGTGATTTGGTAAAAAACAAAACAATCTTCCAGAGCACTATTTCTTAAACAAAAGCGCCTTAATCGGGGTGATCTGGGAGATGATTAATGTTGGGATCAGCAAAATGAGGCCGGAGATGACAATGGTGATGACATTGACCATGAAGAAAATAGGCCAGTCAAAGACAATGGGCACAGTATCCATATAATAATTGACAGGGTCGAGCGCAATGACTTTGAATTGATATTGGATCCAGCAAATAAGCAGCCCTGCAATGTTTCCGATGATGATGCCCTTACGCACCATATGAAGCCCTACGCGGAAAAAAACCATCCGGATCTGTTTATTCGGGCTTCCTAATGTTTTCAAAAGACCGATCAAAGGTGTCCTTTCCATGATCATGACCAGTAAAATCGAGATCATGTTGAAGCAGGCGACGAAAAGGATCAATGTCAGAAAAACAGCCGTATTACGATCCAGCAGCAAAAGCCAGTCGAAAATCTGAGGAAAAATACTGGTGACACGTTGCAGATAAATGGATGGTGGAAGCGTCCTTCTGAGCACCGCCGCGACTTCGTCCAGTTTGTCAAAATCCTTTAAATACACCTCATAAGTCCCGACGGAATCTTTCCCCCAGCCGTTGAGCCGCTGCACGAGACTAATGTCGCCCAGGATCAGGTTATTGTCAAATTCCTCCATTTGCGTGTCATAAATGCCCACGACGATCAGCTTTCGCGGGCGTGGAGGATTTTGCATGGAATACATGATCACATTATCACCCGATTTCAGCCGCAGCTGCGTAGCGATTTTATGGCTGATCAGGATTTCCGAAGAATAGCCGTATTTAATCGATGTCGAGTCTTTATTGGTAATTAGTTTTCCCGCAATCAGGTTTTGTTTGAATGTTTTCCAGTCATAATCCTGGCCAACCCCTTTGAGTATCACCCCTTTGATCTCGTCGGTCGTTTTAAGGATGCCGGATTTATGTGCAACGCCTTGCCAGCGAAGGATTTCGGGGATTTTAGGTAATGCTTCGGTAATGGGGTTTTTGACAAAAAGCGGGGCTTCTTCGTAAGTGTTGCCGACTGCAAACGAGGAAATATTGATATGCGCACCAAACAAAAATATCTTTTGCCGAATGGTTTGCTTAAAACCCAGTAACACGGCAAATGCAATGATCCCGACCGCAATCCCGATGGCAATACTGGCAACGCCGATGCGCGAAACGGTCGCAGAAAAAGAGCCTGCTTCGTTGTGACGGATGCGTTTTGCGATGAATGAGGGGAATTGCAAGAGGAATCTACCGGTTAATTTTTATGTTTGGCAAAAATAGGGAAAAACATTTGCCGGTACGCACAAGCAATTTTATTAAGTTGCCGGCACAAACCAGAATCGTTTTTATGCCATTGATCAAAGTAGCTTCCGGAGTAGTGAATCAGACGCCGATGGCGTGGGAGGGGAACACGAAGAACATTATAAATGCCATTAATGAAGCCAGAAAGCAGCAGGTAAGCCTGCTTTGTCTGCCGGAATTGTGTATTTCGGGCTACGGTTGTGAGGACTATTTTTTCGCCCCCGACCTGGTGGAGCAGGCGAAGGAATGTCTGCTGGAAATCGTACAGGAAACGGCCGGAATGGTCGTGGCGGTGGGCTTGCCAGTGCGGCATAACGGCAGCATTTACAACGCGGCTTGTCTGATCGCCAACAAGCAGATCCAGGGTTTTTACTGCAAGCAATTTTTGGCCAATAACGGCATCCATTACGAAGCACGCTGGTTTCGGCCGTGGCAGCCGGGCATTGTGGAGAGCATTGAGGTGAACCAAATGTTGTATCCGATCGGCGACATTGTTTTTGATCTTGTTATGGGCCCGATTCTGGGTGGCTCGAACAGCGTAAAAGTGGCTTTCGAGATCTGTGAGGACGGCTGGGTTTCCAACCGCCCCGCACGCAGGCATTACGAAAGGGGCGTGGACATCATCCTGAACCCAAGCGCAAGCCACTTTGCATTCAACAAATTCATGACGCGTGAAAAGCTAGTTGTGGATGCTTCGAGGGCATTTTCTTGCAGTTATATTTATACCAATTTGCTTGGTAATGAGGCGGGTAGGGCCATTTATGATGGAGATGCGATGATCGCTTCCAATGGTGATCTGCTGGCATCGAGCCCGCGGTTCAGCTATGAGGATTTCCTGATCACAACGGCGGTCATTGACACAGAATATACGCGACTGAGCCAGGTTCAGAGCAAAATTGCGGTTGCTAACAAAGACCGCACATGGCGTGTGGCGGGGCGTTTTGATTTCCCTGAAATTGAGCCGGTGTTGCCACAGGTTCCTGACATTGAACCATTTGAGAAAGGCGGTGCGATCAAGGAAGAAGAGTTTGCACGAGCCGTTTGCCTCGCTTTGTTTGATTATCTGCGGAAAAGCCGTTCCAATGGTTTTACAATCTCGCTTTCCGGCGGAGCGGATTCCTGCGCTTGCACGGCATTGTGCGGACTCATGATCCGGTTGGCCGACGAAAGCATTGGTATGGAGCGGTTTAAGGAGAAATTAGGCTATATTAAAGAAATTCAATCAGCCAAAACAGAGGAAGATCTGGCTTTGGCTTTGATTCATAACATATACCAGGGAACCGAGAACAGCTCTACGGATACGCTTGAATCGGCGCAGTCGCTGGCGGAATCCATTGGTTCTACTTTTTATAATATTCATATCAATGGCCTTGTCGAAACGTACAAAGGCTTGATTGAAGATCAGATTGGCAGGAAGTTAACCTGGGAGCAGGATGACATCGCGTTGCAGAACATTCAGGCGCGCGTGCGTGCTCCGAGCGTATGGCTGCTGACCAATCTGACAAATCATTTGCTCTTATCCACATCCAACCGCTCCGAAGCGGCGGTGGGTTATGCTACTATGGATGGCGATACGGCAGGCAGCATTAGTCCGCTGGCCGGGATCGACAAACATTATTTGCGCCAATGGCTGCGCTGGCTGGAAACGGCTGGTTGTGAGGTGAAAGGCAAGCACATTAAGATCGAAGGGTTGAAAAAAGTGAACAGCTTACAGCCGACCGCCGAGCTGAGGCCGCTTGCTCAAACGCAAACAGATGAGGTCGACCTGATGCCTTATGAATTCTTGAATGCGTTGGAAAATCTGGCTATCAGGGACAAAAAGTCGCCTTTGGAAGCCTATCGTAATTTGCAGGTGCGCTATAAAGGGATTTATTCAACAGAGCAGCTGCTGGCCTGGACCGAGCGCTTCTTCAAGCTTTGGAGCCGGAACCAGTGGAAACGTGAGCGTTATGCGCCGTCATTCCATTTGGATGATCTGAATCTGGACCCAAGGAGCTGGTGCCGCTTTCCGATCTTATCTGGTGGTTTTGAAAAAGAACTGGCGGAACTGCGCGAGTTTGTCGGCGGCGCGGCCATTCAGAACGGCAGAAAGCGGATTGGTTTTTAATTAATTACAAAACCGGATCCCTGCTTGCACGCCGACCCATCCATAGGTTTTGCGGGAGTCGTCTGGTCTCCCGCCGAGCCAGATTGGGCTGAGGCTTCTTGATTTTTCTGTGTCCATTATGCCGGAATGCTTGCTGGTAAGCAGGTTAACGGACGGGCCTGCAAATAACGCAAACTTCCTGCCCAGCTTTTTTTCAACGGCAATACTAGCTTTAAAAAGGCCTGTTCCGACGTCTTCCAGTGGTTCGTCTTTGAATAGGACCAGGTTTGCGGTCAGGTCTGCGTTGATGCCCCAGCCTTTGCCCAGGTTTTGGGCTGTTCCGAATCCGTAGCCTAATGTTAAGAGCGGCTTGTCGTTAGCAAATCCGTTGGTTCCCAGGCTGAAAATATTGTAAAACGAACTGACGCCGGTTTTAAAGGCAGTGTTGAAATAGTTGAATTCATCCGTTGAGAATTCGTAGCGCCGGTAACCATTGGTGCGGACATAGCTGAAAATCCCGAAAGGCGTCGTGGCAGATGAATCCGCATAATTTACAAAGCCGATCTGGTGGCCGCTGCGGACTGTATGCGCATAATTGTAACCTGCGGAAAGCTGGTATCCTTCCAATGATCCAACGACCACATTACCCACGCCGGCAACCTGAAAACCTCTTAGATTTCGGCCGATGTAATTAATGAAATTTGTTCCCTGAAAACCATGGATGCTTCCTAGTGTAATGTTCAAAAAGTTAGCATATTGGAAGCCGCTCACATCCTTGCCGACAATGTTGCTCACGCCAGCCAATTGAAATCCATTTACATTGCCCCGAACGACATTCAGCAAACTTCCGACTTCCAACTTGTTCACGCCTAGCGAATAACCGGCGATCAGGTTGATAGAATAATCGTTGATAATGTTTCCGCTCAGCTCATGATTTGTTCCTAAAAACGGTAAGATCGACGCCTGAAAAGGCCGATATAATGTATCCTGAATGTTGCGAGTATGAATGGCCTGCTTGGCAGAGGCGAATGCACTTACAAAACTGCTCTGAACTTTGCGGTAAGTGGTTTTAAGCTTCTCGGATTCCCTGGCAAGATTGAATTCTGGCCGGCTGGCGGCAACTTGTTCTGTAACCGTGTCTGGCTCGAAATTGGATTCTGAAACGATCTCAAACTGCGGGATTGCCACCTTATGATGCAGCGAATCCATCATTGAAACTGCACGTGCCGCCTTTCCTGAGAGCGGCTTTAATGTGTCTGGATTAAGCTTGATTTGTAAATATTTATCCTCCCTGCTCGCAATTGAAATGGTTTTGCCAATGTAATCCTCTTTCCTGACTTCCAGCCGAACGGCCGATAATGAAACCGGGAGGCGGATCTTGTAATAACCATATTGATTACTGACGGCGGAAGCTAATGTTGCGGACTCATAAATACTCGCATTAGCCAGCTTTCTGCCCGTTTTATTGTCGATAATGTAGCCGTTCAGATTGAAGTTTTCGGGCTTTTCGTCTTTTGGGGCTTCGACTTTTTGAAGAATAATGTATCTCCGACGTTCTCTGAATGAGACTTTATTTTTGAAAATAGCCGTCAGGATTTCCCTGACACTCAGGTTATTGGCCTGTATAGTAACCCTTCCCTTAACGTCTATCATATCCGGGCTGTACGAAAAGCTGAAACCGCCGAGGTCGCCGATTTTTTGCAACGTTTCGTCCAGCGGACGGTTGATAACATTTAGCGAGATCTTTTTTTCAAGTAACTCCTGAGCTGTAGCGGCACCTGCCAGCAGCAAAAGCCAGGCTAATGCAATGCTTGCTTTATGTTTTAAAAAACTATTGGCAGCCATTTCCGTCAAGCCAGTAAGTTTTTCCCTCTTTTCTCAGATCCAGATCCAATGTTTCCGCAATAACCGAAAGCGTTGCATCCAAAGGTTCTTTTTCAAAACGGATTGTCAGTCTGCATTGCGCGATCTGCTGGTTAGAAAGGCGTACATCCACATGGTAACCGTCACGGATTGAATTGATTACCTCGTTGAGATCAGCCGCATTGAAATCATAAACCTGCGTATGATAACTCATCATATTCCTATTTGCTTCCATACTTCTGATCGTGTCATCAAGCACTTCGGCGCCTTGCCCTTTTATTAGCCGGATTTTTCTGGAAGCCTTGCTAACTTCCACTTTCCCAGTCGAAACATCCACGCGGACAGTGGCTTCTTTGTAAGCTTTCACATTAAATGATGTTCCCAAAACACGGATTTCCGTTCCGTTTGCATTGATTACGAAAGGATGCGCGGCATCGGGCTTTACATCAAAAAATGCTTCTCCCTGCAAGGAAACGGTCCGCAAATCGCCATCGAAATCGGCGGGATAAGTCAGGGAAGAATTATAGTTTAAGAAAACCTTGGTTCCATCGGGCAACACGCTGTCACTGGTGTTGTTGGTGGTGGCAATGCGCTGCGTTTCAGCGGATTTAGTGTATTGGAAATGAAACCATCCAAATGCCAGCAATGCCAAAGCGATCATTGCAGCAGCCCACATGGTTACCGGGAATTTTCGTTTGGAATGTGTAGGAATAAATTCAATTTCACGAGCTTCCGGTTTTGGAATTTCAGGAGAAACAGCTGGCGCAGGCTTGGTCATTTTCGCCTTCATCTTGTTCCAGGCTGCATCCGTATTGACCGGGAAGCTGGTTTTCGCAGCGTGAGCGGAATGGTCCCAGATGAGCCTGTAAGTGGCCAGTTCGCGTTCGTTATCAGGCGATTGCGCCAGCCAGGCATTTACTTGTTCTATTTCTTGTTCGGATGCGGTTTCAGCCAGGTAACGTGCTAACAGCTCCTCCGAAATGTTGTCATGAGATAAGTTCATGGTTACGATCTGGTTAGCTGTTCAACAATAAAATAGACCGGCCAAAGCATTCCGGGCAGATAATCGGCAAGTTCAATGCGTAAAATTTTAAGCGCCTTACCAATCTGATTTTCAACCGTTTTGATCGAAATGCCCAGTTGTTCTGCGATTTCATGGTATTTCAGTTCTTCAAAGCGGCTAAGCCTGAATGCTTTCTGACATTGTTCCGGTAATGTGCTCACTGCTTTTTCAATTCGTTCTTCCAGTTCATTTGCGTGGATCACTTCTGTTACCGATTCATAGGATTGAGCCCCGAAATTTAATGTGTGTTCCTTATGCACCTGCCGCACCGACGCATGCTTGAAGCGGTTGAGGCAATGGTTGTGAACAGCACGATAGAGGTAGGATTTCAATGATAATGTAATTTCAAGATCTTCCCTTTTTTCCCAAATCGTCAGAAAAACTGTCTGCACAACCTCTTCCGACTCTTCTTCATCTTTGAGAAGGGTGCAGGCATAGTTGCAAAGCCGCTGATAATATTGTCGGAAAGTTTGCTCAAAAGCTTGTTCATCGCCCCGCCTTATGGCTTGGACAATATCCGGGTCGGTAGCGTACACCAAATTGTATTTTTGATTTTCGGTCAAAAATAAAAAATCTCCGTCGATTAATGGTTTCCGATAAAGAAGAGCGGTCGCTGCCAAGTTTAAGTCGCTTTTCACTGAGACAACCAACTGCCTGATTTCCCCTATTTCAAATTATTTTTTTTCTGGATAGGGGGATTCAAGAAGTCACATGTCATGGATAAAAGACGCCAATGAACGTCTATTAGCCATATTCTTAAATTTTATTTATTAGCCATGAAACAATTATTTTTCTCCATCACGCTTGCTCTCCTTGCATTTGTTTTTCAATCCTGTGTTTATGTGGACTCCCAAGACGACATTCCGCCACGCGGCGAAGGCACCAGGACTTACGATTTCCGCAATTTTGACGAGCTGGAAATGGGCGATGCTTTTCGCGTAAATGTGATTGCCGGAAGTTCTTTTTCTGTTTCTGCAAAAGGCGAGCTTAATGATCTGGACGATCTTGATTTATTTGTGGAAGACGGGAAATTGCATGCGCGTTACAGAAATGGATATCGCAACCGCCGCGAGCCGATGTACATTGACATTACAATGCCGGACATTCAATCCGTCAATTTCTCGGGCGCAGTAAAGGCCAAATTGGTTGGGTTTGAAAATCTTCCAGGACTTGATTTTGAATTATCAGGTGCTTCGAAGGTGGATTTCGAAGGCTCCGGTCGTGAATTTAAATTCGATCTTTCAGGTGCTTCTCAGCTTTTTCTGGTTGGCGAAGGAAAATATCTTGATGGCGATCTTTCGGGTGCCTCTCAGCTGGATGCATTTGAGCTCATTGCCCAGGAGTCAGACCTGGAATTGTCCGGAGCGAGTTCGGCCCGGGTTTGCGTTTCAGAATTTCTGAAAGTGGATGCGAGCGGCGCCAGCAATGTGCGCTATAAAGGCAATCCGAATGTGGACAAGAAAACGTCGGGCGGCAGCACAGTCAGGAAGGAATAGTTTATTTGATCATGCCATATTTGGCACGCGCCTGAGCTTTGGACATGCCGTCAAAATGCCACCATTCCGTTGTATTCGTTTTGAAACCGGCCTGGTTCATTGCGGTTCTTAAAATCTGCCGGTTGCTGATCTGCTGCTGGGTGAGCTTCCCTTTTTTCAACATTTCCTGCTCGGAGCGGGGATAGGCCAGGGGACCAAAGAAATCATATTTGGTCCCCATATCCAATGGTTTTCCTTTTCCGTCAACCACTGTCAAGTCCACCGCGCAGCCAAAGTTATGATTCGAGCCGATCTTAGGATCTGCGACATACATTTTCTTATTTTTGACAGGAATTTTCAGGTTATCCAATGCGTCCCATAATGCATATTGCACGGAATTGGGGCGCGCTGCGTCGTAAACAAGTAATGTGTAATCCGGATGTTTTTTTCTTATAAGCGCATTGGCCTTAACTAGGCGCCTGGCCATTTCTGGTTGCAGGTAAGCGCGGTTCAGGTCTCCATAAACGTCTTTTCCTACAAAATTGTCCGTGGTCGAATATTTCAGTTCAACCTTAATGTTCGGATCCAGTTTTTGAATGTCCACCAATCCCTGCTCGATCATTTTCTGCTCAATAGCAGGAGTTTTTAAATCCCTAACTGATTCTTTTTCTGCTTTTTGCGCAAAGCTTTGACCAGATATGAGAAGCCAAATGAGCAGAGAGCAAGTGATTTTAATAGGCATAAAAAAATGAATATCGTTGCGATAGGCTGCAAAGATATTCATTTCTATACTTCTGGACGTTTTAGTAGCGCTTGATGTTGACGCTGGTCAGACCGCCTTCGAAGTGGATAATGATCTTTTTGGAGGCGCTTTCGAAATCCGGAGAACGATAAAGCCCATTGCTGATTTTATCCAGATCATCCATGTTTTTGGCATTCAAAGCGCCATCCATACGCATTTCGCAGCCAACCGAACGAGGCAGTTCCAACGTTACGGAAGCAACGCCTGCTTCGATATCAATGTTGGAAGTGGTCATTTTGTCGCCCATTTTAATGTCCATATCGGCGACGCCAGTACTTACTTTCAGTTTTTCAACTTTGTAATTGCTGAAATCAAAATCGCCTTTTCCAGCGCCAATGCCCAGGTCAATGTTCCATACCGGGCGCTCATTCAGATGAATGTTTGCCTGATTTGATATTTCTCCTTCCTTGATCTTTACATTGCCTTCTTCCATTGTAAGGTTGACAGTCGCAGAATTATCAAGCTTGTTAATGGATGTGTTTGACAAAAAACCAACAAATGTGCTCTTCGTTTTGGCTTCGAAAAGTTTCTGGGTGTTGCCGTTCAGTGTGAAAGATCCGGCGCCGCCTTCAAGATGAAAATTGGCTTTTTGAATAAAATCCTCCATTTCATACTTGTAATTGCCATTTATCGGCTTTTTGCCATCCCGGTTATCCCGGTCATTTTCATAATCTTCGTCCCGATCTTCGTCGTTATCGTTCTCATGATCATTGTTGTCATTGTCGTTATAACCAAAATTCCGGTCATCATCGTCGTCGTCGTTCCAGTTCCAATCCCAATTGTCGGCGTGCCGGTCAAAGGCTTTGTCTGTTTTGTTAACAATGCCGCCAAACACTGCGAGCGTGATCAACAGGCCGATCAGTCCTCCTAGTCCTCTGTCTTCATTGCCCTTGGCGATCAGTAACGCACCTGCAATGATTAGTAAAACAGGCCAGTAAGGAAGAATCTCGTCCCAATTAACGTTCAGGAGATTCATATTCCGAAGCAGCCAGAGCATTCCAAATATGACCAGCAATCCACCCCAAACTATACCACGTGAATTTTTCATCGTCTTAAATGTTTGAACGGTTGGAAATATCAGAACTCAAATAATTACGCAAAAGCAAAAGAGCGCCGGTCGTGATCAGGATAATGGGCCAGAAAAAGCGGCCAAAATCAAATGCAGTCAGTTCTTCAATTAAGAAAAGAGATCCGGCAATGATGAGGATAACACCCCAAAAAATGTTTCGAAAGTTCATGGCTATGTATGGTTAATGGTGTTAAATCGAAGAATATTAAACTCGATACACTAATTCACTTTAATCACCTGATCATCCTCGTCATCCGGTTTCCTGGCCTCCGGATCTTCCGGAAAGTGCGTGGTGGTCGTGGTTGTTGCGGATGATGGTGTGAAAGGTGTATAAGGCTGTGGCTCAGGATCTGGCGCGATGGGATCAACCGGCGGTGGAGGCGTTGTAGGATACACCGTTGTATTGCCATGATGCTCTTTATCGCGTTGGCGAAGGATCAGAAACGCGCCGATTGCGATCAGAACGATGGGCCAGAAATATTGTTTAAACTGATACCAAAGCGGGAAATCGTCCACGAGCATCACAGCTCCGAAAAAGATCAGGACACCACCCAGAACCATCACCGTCTGGTCGGATTTCTTTTTGTCCCAAACCGGATCGGAAGGCGTGTTAGGCGTTGGATCGAATGACGTATTGGTTGTGTAAATTGTCCCGGCCGGTCCTGTCGGCAGCACTGCCCAGAGAATGATGTAAATAAATGCGGTCATTCCGAATGTGGGTGGAATAGGGAGCAGCAGCATTACAACAAGCAATACTCGTACTATTACAACGTCAATATTAAAATATTGAGCAATTCCGGAACCAACTCCTCCTAAAACTGCCTGGTCAGGTATGCGATGCAATTTCTTTTCCATGATTAGCTTAGCGTTTATTTGTAATCAAAGGTAGTAGGTAATGCAAGATACTGCAAATCGGAAAATTATTATCGGCGGGAGGGCGTGTTGAGCGGGTTTTTTTAAGGAAAGCTTTTAATTATTGGCTTATAAGTGGACTTTTTAAGGACTTATTGTTCTTCCAAAGCTTCAAGAATGTCCATCATGGAACCGAAATCTTTGTAACCGGGACGGATTTCTTCGCTTCCGCGCAATGCAATGCCAATGTTTGGGAAAAGTTCGGTTAATGCGCTTACGGTATATTCATTGTCCAGGCCAAAGCCGATCAGGATCGGATATTCACCCGCCAGGTTGCCAAGCACTTGCATCCAGTTTTCTGTTAATTCGGCTTCGTTGTCGCTTTCGAGCAGGAAATGGGAAACTTCTCCCTCGTAACGGCTTAGTATAGAACTGATTTCGCCTGCTTCGTAAAGGTCTACGCTGATTCGGAGGAGCAGCGGCAGGTTCAGCTCGCTTTTGAGATAATTTAAAAGCCCGGGTGATTCCACTTGCACAGAATGTACGGGATACAGCGCCAGTGCTTCAATGATCTTGGCAGGATCCGTTTGCGCAGTTTCCGCAATAAGGTTCACGCCGGCCAGCCAGGAACAAATGTCTTCGAATTTTTTGGGAGAAATATAATTGGGAGAATCTTCGTCAATCGAAAAACCAAGCATTTCAACACCCATCCCCGCACAATAACGCGCATCGGACAAATTAGTAACATTGCTGATTTTTACTGTTCTGGTAAGCATTGTGTGGGTATTTATTAGTTCGTTGAGATCAATTTTCAATGTATC
Organism: Dyadobacter sp. CY351; assembly: GCF_021502625.1. Lineage (NCBI taxonomy): Bacteria > Pseudomonadati > Bacteroidota > Cytophagia > Cytophagales > Spirosomataceae > Dyadobacter > Dyadobacter sp. CY351. The sequence continues at coordinate 79,346 of NZ_JAKFFU010000004.1, forward strand.
CAGCATGGAGTTGTTCGATAGGGAATATTAAATCCCAATCTTCACCCCATACCAAGGTTCCTTTTTCTATCTTAAAATTCTTAAAACGCTCTTTGACTTTGAACTGGTTATGCTGCGGATGCGGATTAGACACCAAGAAATCTTCGAAGTCCACAACCTGTTGCGTACCATCACTGAATTTGACTAAGATTTTATACCCAGACAAATACTCAGCAGCGATGACGTGAATGTGTAAAGTCATAGCTTTTTGGTTATCCTTAACGTTGACACTTTCTTTTTTAAAACAAAAAAATCCGTCCAGCGATTTACGATTACTTCTGCGTAAGCTTCAATAACTTTTCGCGCCTCTTTGAATTGAACCGCAGGCAAGCCTTCGATCCCCGAAACTTCCCGCACCCGTAAGTCCTTCAATTTGCCCTCTTCAAAGAAAATTTCAAATACCGTTTCGTACTCATTGTAGGAAACATGCACATGAATAGGCAGGTGATCGTTTGAATAGAAATAAAAAACAATTCCGAAATATTCTAGGATTTTAGGCATATCAATATCATAGTGTGTTATTCAAAATTACTCAAAAGATTCTAAAAAATAAGGACAACGACTTCGAGATGGTTTAGGTCTGTGGTCATTGTCCTTTGGTTAAATCCTTAGCAGATGCTGTTACTTAGCCGAAAACCGGTATTTGGTTGTGCTTTGGTAAGTTTCTCCTGGTTTTAGTTCCGTGGAAGGGAATTGGGGTTGGTTTGGGGAGTCTGGGTAATGTTCCGTTTCGAGGCAGAATCCGAAACGCTTTGCGTATGTTGCGTTTTTGCCTTTAAGTGACCCGTCCAGGAAATTGCCGCTGTAAAACTGAACAGCTGGCTCTGTTGTGAATGCTTCCAGAATCCTGCCGCTTTCAGGATCTTTTGCCGTAGCGAAATGCATGAGTCCGGGCTCGGAGCGTTTCAGGACCCAGCAGTGGTCGTAACCGCCACCGTTTTTAATCTGCTCGTCTTCTGTTTTGTTAATGCCAGCATTGATTTTTGTAGATTTTCTGAAATCAAACGGCGTTCCTTCTATCGCACGCAGCTTTCCGGTTGGGATCAGTGAGGCGTCTACTGGGACAATGCTGTCTGACTCGATCATCATCTCATGATCCAGAATGTCTCTTTTCAGGCCTGTAAGGTTAAAATAGGAGTGGTTAGTCAAGTTGAGGACCGTAGGCTTGTCCGTTGTGGCTGTATAGGCGATGCTCAATGCATTGTCATTATCCAATGTGTAAACCACTTTTACTGTCAGGTTTCCGGGATAACCTTCTTCCATATCCTTGCTGACATATTCCAGTTGAAGGCCCACAACGGAGTCCTGATTGATCTCTGTCGCTTTCCATAATACTTTGTCAAACCCTTTTTTGCCTCCGTGCAGGGAATTCGGTCCGTTGTTTATGGCCAGGTTATACTCTTTGCCTTCCAATGTGAACTTTCCTTTCGCGATCCGGTTGCCATAACGACCTACTAAGGCGCCGAAAAATGGGTTCTCCTTTAAGTAAGGAGCAAGTGAATCAAAGCCCAGCACCACGTCGGCAAACTCACCTTTTTTGTCCGGAGCCATGATTTTGGTGATAATGCCGCCGTAATTGGTAATGTTCACAGTCATGCCTTTGGCATTGGTGAGCGTGTACAAATCTGCTTCCTGGCCGTCGGGGAGTTTGCCAAATGACTCTTTCGAAATCGTACTGATCATTTCTTCTTTGTTTGATTTGGAGCAGCTGAAAAGATAAAAACCCGTCAGCGCAGTGAGTAAAACGAATATTTTTTTCATACGAAAGGTTAAAGGTTTGTCTGGATATTTAGCAATTTGTTTCAAATGATCTCTCCTGTGCCGGCGGTGATTTTCACTTTATAGCAAGGCAGGTCAATCTGATATTGTTCCTGATATGCGGCCTTCATTTTTTGTTCAAAAGCATCGACGGCCTCTTTTTTAACAAGATTAATGGTGCAACCGCCAAAACCTCCGCCCATCATCCGCGCCCCAAGCACGTTAGGATCAGATAATGTCTGCTCAACCAAAAAGTCGAGTTCGGGGCAGCTTACTTCGTATTCGTGCTGCAATCCCTGATGGGTTGCGTACATTTTTTTGCCAAAATCAACCAGATTTCCTTCCACCAGCAGATCGCAAGCATCCTGAACGCGCTGGATTTCTTCGGTTATAAACTTGCACCGCCGGTAAACAATGTCGCCCAGTTCATCTTTATGTTTCTCAACCATTTCAGGCGTTGCATCCCTCAGGCTCTGCACTTCGGGATAATATTTTTGCAGTATGGCGATCCCCTTTTCGCATTCCAGGCGGCGTGTGTTGTATTCAGAGCTGGCAAGTGAATGTTTCACACTGGTGTCGCAAAGCACGAGCAGGTAATCCTGCATGGGGAAAGGGAAATATTTGTATTCCAATGAGCGGCAATCCAGACGGATCACGGATTCTTCTTTGCCAAATGCGGACGCGAACTGGTCCATAATGCCACATTGCACGCCAACATATTCGTTTTCGGCCTTTTGCGACATTTTTACAATGCTGAACCGGTCCAGATTCAGGTTGTATAATTCGTTCAAAGCGAAAAGCAGGCAGCATTCAAGCGCCGCAGAAGAGGATAAGCCCGCGCCAACCGGAACGTCCCCGCCGAAGGTTGTTTGGAAACCTCCGATTTTTAGCCCCTTTTTATAAATCTGCTCAATAATGCCCAGCTGGTAATGTGCCCAGGATTGCGCTGGTTTTGAAAGATCTTCAACTGAGAATGAATAAGTTTCATCCAGATCCGCTGCGTGAAGGATCACTTGGTCGTCTTCCCTTGGTTCAATGACGAAATAAACGGCCTTATCCACGCTGGCCGGCAGTACGAAGCCATTGTTATAGTCGGTATGCTCACCGATTAGGTTGATCCTTCCCGGCGAACGAAACACCCTAACTTGCTCCGGCTTTGAGGACTGACCGAATTTTTGGAAATACTTTTCCTTTATTTTACTGACTATTTCTGAATCTTGCATTTAAAATACTAGTCTGATATTTAATTAATAACCCCTGCGCAGGTTCACTTCGTTGACAATATTTCCACCATTTTCGATTGCGAAGATGTTATTAAGGAACAAATCGACCTTGCCGATATGCTCGTTGCTATGCCCGCCGCCGGTGTGCTGCGTGAGAATAACATTTTCCATTTTCCACAACGGACTGTTTTCCGGTAATGGCTCAACCTCCGTCACATCCAGAACAGCTCCATCCAGATAACCAGATTGCAGCACGTCGATCAGCGCATCTTCGTCTGTGGTGCTGCCCCTGCCGACGCTTGCATAAACGCTGCGTTCTTTCATTTTGGAAAAGAAAGTCTGGTCAACAAAATGCTGGGCGGTTCCGGGAAGTGTGTTGATTACCAGATCCGCGAATGGCAGTTCTACAAATAATTCTTCCTGTGAATGCAGGTCAGCTTCCGGTGAAGTGCGTGCCATTAAGTGTGTTGTGCAGCCAAAGCCTTTGAGAATCGTATTCACCGACAATCCAATGGTCCCGGCACCCAAAATGATAACATTCTGCTTGTAAAGTATCTTCAACTCACCTCTCAGCTTCGAGCCGATCCATTCTGATTTTTGTTTGAGCAGGGTTAATGTGTCGATGCCACGATACAATGCCAAAACGCCGCCTACGATAGATTCGGCGCAGGGACGTGCAAACCAGTCACCCATGTTGGCTGTTTTGACGCTTTCTTTAATGTTTACAGAAGCATACTGGTCAAATCCGGCGGAATCCAGCTGCCAGAATTGCAGCTTATCCGTCGGTTCCGAAAACCAGCCGACAGGCGGATTGCCCAAGATATAATCTGCTGTACGAAATGCTGCCAGGCTTTCTTCCTCACTGGACGTTTCGGTTCTGAAATGAACGGTATGGTGGGGTTGCAGTGCTTCACTAAGGTTGTTTCTCAGTGACTCATCCAGCATGGAATAGCAGTATATGATCATTTGCTTTTTTGTTTTAAAGAAGTAAAGTAAAGACTTTTACCTGTGTTAAGGATGCTTTTGCTTTTTAATATTAGCCAGAATTTTCTTTCCTCTCGCCCTGAATGCAGGCGTTTCGAATTCCATCGCCTCCTCAATAATTATGCCCAGTTCATTTTTGATCTCGGGATAAATTTTTGAAAAATTGTAAAGCACGGTAAGCGAAAAAGCCCTGATAGTGATTGCAATTTGCCGGTTTTGAATAAAATTAAAACAGGCGTCCATAACCTTCCCGTGCAGCTCAACGGGGATTTCTGTTTCCTGCATAATGCGTACGCTGTTGCGGATCACCGCGTCATGAACGCCCGGTCTTGTGAGCTGGTCTACGAGCGAGCCCATATGCGGTGCGATCAGGTCGGGGCGCTCGCTTACGGCAATGCTTACGCTTTGCGCGGCCCTTTGTGCCAGCCTGTAATCGTTGGCTACGAAGCAGTCCATCAGTTCCTGAGAATGCGTACTATCGATGCAGGCATAAGCGGCTACTTCCGTTGCACGCCGTTTGGATTGTATAGGATCTGCCAGTAATGTGCTGCGGATATTCATCAGCGTAGCCGTTTATCAAAACAAATGCTCCGCCGGGTCTGGCAGAGCATTTGTTAAATATTTATCTGAAACTATTTATTATCACCAACCATTTCTTCCGGTTTTACCCAGGCGTCGAACTCTTCGGGCGTCAGGTAACCCAGTCCCACAGCTGTTTCTTTCAGCGTTGAGCCGTTTTTATGTGCCGTTTGCGCTATTTCGGCTGCTTTGTAGTAACCGATTTTTGTATTCAGCGCAGTAACCAGCATCAGCGAGTTGTTTACGTGTTTCTTAATGTTCTCATGCAAAGGTTCGATGCCCACCGCGCAGTTATCATTAAAGGAAACGCATACATCCCCGATCAGGCGCGCTGAATGCAGGAAGTTGTAAGCCATTAAAGGTTTGAAAACATTCAGCTCAAAATGACCGTTGGAACCGCCGATGCCTATTGCAACGTCATTGCCCATCACTTGTGCTGCCACCATTGTCATAGCTTCACATTGCGTAGGGTTTACCTTACCCGGCATAATAGAGCTTCCAGGCTCATTATCAGGAATATGGATCTCGCCAATCCCGGAGCGCGGGCCCGACGATAACATACGAATATCATTTCCGATTTTCATCAAACTTACAGCAACCGTTTTCAATGCGCCGTGTGCTTCAACGATCGCGTCGTGTGCTGCTAATGCTTCGAATTTGTTTTCAGCAGTGATAAATGGCAGGCCTGTTAATGATGCAATGTGACGGGCCACGTTTTCAGAATAACCTTCGGGCGTGTTAATGCCTGTCCCAACGGCCGTTCCGCCCAATGCAAGCTCGGAAAGATGCGCCAATGTGTTATAAATCGCACGCAGGCCATGGTCTAATTGTGAAGCATAACCCGAAAATTCCTGTCCTAATGTAAGCGGGGTCGCATCCATAAAGTGCGTACGACCGATTTTTACCACGTTTCTGAAAGCTTCGGATTTGGCTTTCAATGTGTCCCTCAGCTTGATGATGCCTGGGATGGTGACATCGATCAGGATCTTGTAGGCCGCAATGTGCATGGCCGTAGGATAGGTGTCGTTGGAAGACTGTGACTTGTTCACGTCATCATTCGGATGAAGGAATTTTGTTTCGTCAGCCAGCTGGCCACCTTGCAACACATGACCTCTGTAAGCGATCACTTCATTGCAATTCATATTGGATTGCGTTCCTGAGCCTGTTTGCCACACCACAAGCGGAAACTGGTCGTCGAGTTTTTCAGTTAGGATTTCATCACAAACCTGTCCGATCAGGTCGCTCTTTTCTTTTGGAAGAATGCCGGCCTCGTAATTGGTAATGGCTGCGGCTTTTTTCAAATATGCAAATGCCTTGATGATTTCCTTCGGCATTTTATTGATATCCTGAGCAATAGGAAAGTTCTGGATCGAACGTTGTGTTTGTGCGCCCCAGTATACATGAGCAGGCACCTGCACTTCACCCATGGTATCTTTTTCTATACGGTATTCCATTTTTTATTTAGTGAGAATGAACAATCAGGTTTATTGCGGTAAAGTTAGGATTGGACTTTCAGTTTTTGGTGTTTTTCAAGGATAAATGTTTCTTAGGTGAAAAGAATCTGTTCAAGGCCATTTTTAACTACATTTTATTTTAACAATGAAACCAAAACTGAACATTTACCCCGATTATAAAGCCATGAGCCTCGCCGCTGCGGAGCGTGTAATGGCATTACTGGCCAAAAAACCTTCTGCTGTTATCTGTTTGCCCTCCGGCAGCACGCCGCTGGGCATGTTTGAAATTCTGGTGTCCGCCAATCAAAAGGGCATGACAGATTTTTCCCGGTGTGTTTTTATTGGTCTGGATGAATGGGTAGGTTTTGGAGCGGAAGATGATGGCGGCTGCCGGAATTTACTTAATAAGGACTTTTTGAAACCAATTGGCTTACGGGCAGATCAGATCGTGTTTTTTGATGGAAAAGCCATTGATCCCGAAGAAGAATGCAAGCGGGTTAACAAGGTTCTGGAAAACCTGGGTGGATTGGATATGATCATTCTGGGCGTGGGAATGAACGGGCATCTGGCCTTAAATGAACCCGGAACGCCGTGGGATAGCTATGCCCATGTTTCGGAGCTTGAAAACGTGACCAGAGAGGTTGGACAAAAATATTTTCAGCAACCGACCACGATCACCAAGGGAATTACCATCGGGATCCGGCACATTATGGAAGCAAAAACCGCGATTCTGATAGCAGCAGGAAGTGAGAAAGCGCCTGTGATACAGCGTGCAATGGCATTCCCGGTAACGACGGCTTTTCCTGCAACTGTTTTGCAAAACCATATGAACGCAGAATTTCTGCTGGATTCGGAGGCGGCAAAACTAATAGCAGATTAGGCGCTGTTAGCGTGACTCTTTTTTACCTTTGCCAAAATTAAAATATTTCTGTTTTGACATTAGAAGAAAGGATCATTGCCTCCGAAGCACGCGTTTTTAAAACGGTGTTTCCTAATAACACCAATCATTACGACACCCTTTTCGGAGGAACCGCATTGTCGATGATGGACGAAGTGGCATTCATTGCCGCCACCCGTTTTTCCAGATTGCGCTGTGTTACAGTCTCAACCGACCGCATTGACTTCACGCATGCTATTCCCGCAGGGACCATTATTGAGCTTATCGGGCGCGTGGAAACGGTCGGAAATACAAGTATGAAGGTGCGTGTGGACATTTTTGTGGAGAAAATGTATGAGGAAGGCCGCGAAAAAGCAGTAACAGGCATATTCACTTTCGTAGCGCTCGACGAGCAGCATAAACCAACTAAAATTATTACGTAGTGATCTAAAAGTAAATTCTGTTCGTATATAGGCAGGTCGGGATGGTTGGAGGGTAATTTTTCCTTTTTCGGCTAAGGTTTTGTGCCGATATACTATCAGAATGGCTTGGCGTTCGTTCCTCTTTTCGTTAATATTCTTTGTAATCCTTTTCTTCGCTACTGAAATAATCCTCAGAATTGCGCTGGTATGCTATGGTTATCCATTTTGGAAGCCAGGAGATTACTTGTACACAGGGTTTTATCCGACACTCAAAGAGATGATTGGAAAGGACATCAGGAGTGATGACGAAGTTCAGGACATTCTCATCCTTGGTGGTTCGGTAATCAGTACACCGTGGTCTAATATGGAGATGCGGCTTGATACGATCCTTCAAAAGAAATATGGCAAATCAAAAAAGTTTGCCTTCTACAATACAGCCGCAGCCGGCCACACTTCGCTCGATAACCTTATTAAATACAAACTTCTGGCAAACAAGCGGTTTGACCTGGTCATCTACTACGAGGCGATTAACGAGAACCGCGCAAATTGCATCCCCGACAAAGATTTTCGTTCCGATTATGCGCACATTAAATGGTATAGCGACATTTATCTGCTTCAAGCCCACCCGGAAATTAATTTTACAGTTATTCCTTATGTATGTGCGCTGGTCATCAGGGGTGTGCGGGATAAAGTTACCCGGAAAGTATATGTGAGCCAGGATATGGTAGATCCTGGTTTTGCAAAATTCGGCAGCAACATTAAAACTGCCTTGCCGTACCGGAAAAACCTTACTAACATGATTAACATATCGAACAAGCGCGGGGATGCGTTGCTATTGATGAAATACGCGTCCTATTTCCCGGAAGGAGTGAAGCTGACCGGCGAGCAAAAAGATATGGATCATTTTGCAGGTTGCCATTATGCCTCGCCCGTAACAATCTGGGGGCAGGCCGATAATGTGAAAAAAGGCATCCAGTCGCATAATCAGATATTGACAGATCTGGCTAAGAGAAAGCAAACACATTTTTTTGATATGGCTGCGAATATGCCTCAGGATGGGCGTTTTTTTTGCGACGTATGCCATGTCAGCGAGCTGGGAGCACAAAATTTTGCCTCCAAACTGGCCGGGCATCTGATCGATTCCCGGTTACTGGAACATTCGGATTAGGCAGCGGCGAAAAGGTTGCCGTTGGATTATTCTTATTTGTCAAAAAATCTATAATACCTAACTTGTGTCAACTTTTGCTAGCTTTGTCGTCAATTTAAGCATATAGTGCATTCGTTCAGGAAAACACGCTATTGCCATCTGGTTTAAATATCTCCGGAAGCGTTTGTAGTGGAAAATTTTAAATAGGTAAATGAAAATTTTAGGTATTTCAGCTTTTTATCATGATTCGGCGGCAGCCCTAATTGATAACGGAGAAATTGTTGCAGCAGCGCAGGAAGAGCGCTTCACCCGAAAAAAACATGATCCGGGATTTCCTTCTGAGGCAGTGAAGTTTTGCCTGGAATATGGCGGGTTAACCCTGAATGAACTGGATGCCATCGTTTTTTACGATAAACCACTTCTGAAATTCGAACGACTTCTCGAAACCTATTACGCATTTGCGCCAAAAGGAGTGAGGTCATTTCTAACTGCAATGCCGGTTTGGATTAAAGAGAAGATGTTTTTAAAGCGTCTGATCAATGAAGAGCTGGTGAAATTGGGTTATGATAAAAAGAAAAAAGTAAAACTGCTTTTTCCGGAACATCACCTTTCTCACGCGGCGAGCGCTTACTATCCGTCACCGTATGAAAAATCTGCCATTCTTACCATTGATGGCGTGGGTGAATGGGCAACGGCTTCCATTTGCTTGGGAGAAGGAAAAGATATCAGCATTTTAAAGGAACTGAGATTTCCACATTCATTGGGGCTTCTGTATTCCGCATTTACGTATTTCCTTGGCTTCCGGGTCAATTCCGGTGAGTATAAATTAATGGGTCTGGCTCCTTATGGCAACCCAACTTCCCCTGATATCAAAAAGTACGAAGATATCATTCTCAAAGACCTTATTGAACTGAAAGAAGACGGCTCCGTTTGGCTGAATCAAGATTATTTTGATTATGCTACTGGCTTGAAAATGGTGAATGAGGACAAATGGGAAGCGCTTTTTGGCTTCAAAACCAGAAGGCCGGAAGACGCACTTGAACCGGTCCATTGCAACCTGGGACTTGCTATTCAGAACATTACCGAAGAAGCGGTGATCAGGATGGCAAAGGAAGCTAAACGCCTTACTGGTGCGGATTACCTGTGTATGGCCGGTGGTGTCGCATTGAACTGCGTTTCGAACGGTAAGTTGCAGAAAGCCAATATTTTCAAAGATATTTTTATCCAACCAGCTGCCGGTGACGCCGGTGGTGCATTGGGAGCGGCGCAGGCTGCTTATCATATTTTCTTCGGTCAGGAGAGAAAGATTACCTGGAAGGCGGACGCGATGAGAGGATCTTACCTCGGACCAACATTCTCAGACCTCGACGTGGCATTGACGGCTAAAAAATATAAAGCCGTTTACACGCATTACGAAAATTTCAAAGACCTGGCCGGTGATGCAGCCAAATTGCTTTCCGAAGGAAATGTAGTAGGCTGGATTCAGGGCAGGATGGAGTTTGGGCCGCGCGCTTTGGGCGGAAGAAGTATCCTGGGCGATCCCCGGAATGCCGAGATGCAGAAAAAACTGAACCTGAAAATTAAATACCGCGAATCGTTCAGGCCATTTGCGCCTTCGGTTTTGGCAGAGGATTGCGCCGAGTATTTCGATTATGATGGCATTTCTCCATATATGCTTCTCGTTCACCCGGTTGCAGAAGGAAGACGCAAGCCGGTTCCTGCGAATTATGGTGCTATGGACCTCAGGGAAAAGCTTTATTTTGAGCGTTCAGACCTTCCTTCTATTACGCACATTGATTATTCGGCACGGATCCAGACTGTCCATAAAGAAACCAATCCGCGCTACTATGAGCTGATCGATTCATTCAAAGCGCTTACAGGTTACGCGGTTATCGTGAACACAAGTTTCAATGTTCGCGGCGAGCCTATTGTGTGTACACCTAATGATGCATATCGCTGTTTCATGCGGACAGAAATGGATTATCTCGTAGTCGGCAATTTCATTTTTGATAAAAAGCAACAGCCTGAATGGCTTGAAAAAGATAACTGGAAAGAAGAATTTGTTCTTGATTAATTTCCTTGAATATCAATAACATACACAAATGGCTTCTAAAATAGTTACCAGCGTTATCCGCATTTTATTTCTTGGCTTATTATTCATTTTCTTATTCTATCCTGATAAGTTTCAGATAAAATTTGATTATCCCGGATTTCCGCAAGCGGACAGCTGGTATGTTCGCCTGGCAAAGTTTGCATTCTGGTTTTTACTCATTATTGAGATACTCAGGATTTTCTATTACGGCGTTGTAAAAAGCAAGGCAAAAGGTCTTTTGGCAAACATTGTCACCATCACCGTCCCGCTGCTTGTAACGCTTATCTTCCTCGAGATCATTTTCATGTACATTCCGCAAAGCCATGAAGGTGTGCTTTCCAAAGCTTCGCAGATATGGTGGGAAAAGTATTGGAAACCAATCAATTCACTGGGTTACCACGATAAGGAAATCACGAAAGAGCCAGGCAAAAAGCAGATCCTCGTTATTGGGGATTCGTTTGCGGCGGGTCACGGTCTGAAAGATGTGAATGAGCGTTTTTCCAACCAGTTGGAAGTTTCGTTAGGTGCAGACAAACATTCTGTTTATAACTTAGGAATGTCTGGTGCTGACACTCGAGATGAAGCCAAAAGGCTTGAAGAGTTTCCAGTAAAGCCTGACGTAATTGTCCTGGAATATTTTCCCAACGACATTGAGAAAGTAGGCCGTGAAAAAGGGCTTTCCCTTTCAGGCGCAGAACCTTATGCTGATTTGAAAGGCCCTATGGCGACATTGGTAAAGCGTTTTTATCTGCCCAACTTCATCTATTGGCAATTGCCTCACACCGGTTTCAGTACATTCGAAAAATTTGTTCAAACCGCCTACACCGATACAACCGTGCTCAATGCACACCTGAGAGATCTTTCCAAAATGATCGATTACCGGGACAGCACAGGTGCTAAAATGTATGCGGTTTTCATACCGTTCCTTTTTCAGGTTGATAAAAGTGCTGGTTATACCAAGCCTGTCGAAGATTATCTGCGCTCAAAAGGCGTGACTGTTGTAGGCATTAATGATGGCGTTTTGAAAATTCCGGAAAAGGAACGTGTCGTAGGCAAAAACGATGGGCATGGCAGCGCAACATTAAACAAACTTATCGCAGACAGGCTTACAGACGCGATGAAGAAGCCTTAACAATAATATAATTGGAAAATAGTATTATAAAATATTGAAATATTTATCTTTGAAATAAAAACAACGAAAGAAATGGATTTTTTGACAGACTTGTTTGCCTTTATGAAGGAGCGTAAGAAATGGTGGTTGGCTCCTGTGATTGTCGTTTTACTGCTTATCGGTGTCCTGATTGTTATTGGTGGAGGTTCAGCGGTTGCTCCTTTCATCTACACCCTATTCTAGTATATCCGATCAGTTAGACTTTTAAAAATTGATGCAGTGGTTTTCAAAGCCACTGCATTTAAATTATCCCAAATATCAAATGAGTGAATCAGATAAGGCCAAAGCGCAATTGGTCATCGTTACAGGCTTAGTCGTTTTCTACTTTATTTTCGGCTCTAAGTATCCGTATCTTCTTATGGCAGCGGCGGCTGTTGGTGTATTAAGTATCGCAATCCCCGCGGCAGGAGACCTGATCGTAAAAGGATGGTACAAGATTGCAGAGATTTTGGGTGCGATCAATGGCCGGATATTGTTATCCCTGGTTTTTTTCGTGATCCTTTTCCCGGTTGCGGCTATCGCCAAATTAGGCAAGAAAAACCCGTTAGCATTGAAACGCGAAGCGAAAGACTCTGTTTTTGTTGAGAGAAATCACAAATATTCTGCAAAGGATCTTGAACAGGTTTGGTAACCTGATAACATTAACACTACGCTGACAAAGGCCCGGGCTTAACCTCGGGCTTTTTTTTGCGGCATGCCCGATCGTAAAGTAATTGCAGCATGCCGTCTTTCAGGCCGACGTCAGGCACGTGAATGACATTAGCACCCGCCCATTTCATTGCAGATGTGTAAATGTCGCCCGCAGGAACAATTACATCCGCACGGTCCGGGTTAAGTTGTAGTTTATTAATCCGCTCTTCCAGTGTGAAAGAGGCAATGTAGTCACGCATTCTTTCAATCTCGTCCAGGCTGGTGGAGCTTTCGGAAAGCTTTGATGAAAGATCGAATAATTTGTTAATGTTACCACCTGTTCCAACGGCCTCGATGGGCAGGGAATAGTCGACATACTGATTGATCCATTCCTTTATTTTAAGCCAGGAGCTTTTAGATTCTTTTCCTTCCAGAAGTCTTACTGAGCCCAATTTGAACGATTTGGCAGCAATTTTTTGCCTGTCTTTATAAACATTCAGCTCAGTACTGCCGCCGCCCACGTCAATGTGGATATACTGGCCGTCGCTCAGCGATTTAACCACAACATTATTAACCAGCTCTGCTTCTTTCTGGCCGTCGATGATCTGAATGTGGATGCCGGTGCGCTGCTGAATGTGTTCGCGGACCTCATAACCGTTGTCTGCTTCGCGCATGGCCGAAGTTGAGCAAGCCATGTAATCGTCCACTTCATGCAGTTCCATCAAAAGTTGATATGCAAGCATAAGCTTCATCATCCGGTCTTCGCTGTTAGGACTTATCCGGCCTTCTGTAAAAACATCGTGGCCAAGTCTTAGCGGAAAACGGACATATTCAACCTTCTTAAAACGGGAAATTCCCTCGTCATGCAACACCGAAGAGATTTGCATGCGGGCACCGTTGGATCCAATATCTATTGCAGCGAATTTCAAAAGTCAGGTATAATAGGGGAGTAAATAAAAGCCAAAAATAGGACTTTCAGGAACAAGAATCTATTTATTGTTCCTGAAAGTTGAAGAGGCTTATTTACATTTTTCCTCCTATCTGATACATCAGCTTGACTTTCACGCCCGGCCCGGCGGACTGGCTCAAAGGATTGAGCTGGTTAAAGTAAGTGTACAAATATCCCTCAGCCTGCACAACGATCGGATACCAGGCTTTCTCAACGCCCATCGTTAGATTCACAGAATTAATCAATGGTACATCCGACTTGGCTTCGAAATGCTGGTTCAGGTACGCAAGGTTTGGCGACTTGGCGTCGAATGTAATCTTCTCTTTTGCAGAAACGGTAATGTTGGTGCCTGCGCCCGCATAATAGGCCCAGTTGTCTTTCATGTTGTTCCGGAAGGCAACGGTCAAAGGAATTTGTACAACCGTAGGATCAACCTTAATGTTATAGACGTGCAATGCCGCCGGCACTTCGCCGGGAAGGCTTTCGCGGAAATCGCGGCGGCTTTTTTCCCGGAATAATTTCTCATTGAAAAACTCCATCGGCTTCACTTTCAGCCAGCTTATCCCGGCAGAAATCGAGAATTTTCTTCCGACCAGAACTTCTCCGGAAACGCTTTTCGCCTTACCGACGCGATCTGTTTGAAAACCTACACCGAATCTGTAAGGCACTTTCAAGTCGAGTTTTGGGATGACCGTTTCGGCCTGCGCCACCTGTTCGGTGCCTTTCACTGCATTAGCGACAGGCAATGTGTTCGCATTACGGGCAAGAAGCGCCTGTTTGTACTGGCGCGAAGAAATGCGGTTTACCAGGTTATACTTCATTTTATAAGCCTGCGAGCTGCCGTTACTGAATGCGATGGCACGCTGCATATCCAATGGTGCTTCGAATGGAACCGTCAGTTGGTCAGTTACGGATCCGTTTCCTCCATTCGCATGGTTGGTAACCAGTTCATTGTCTGCAATACTTGCGTTGTCTGCAACCGATGCATTTTCAGCAATTAATGATTGACGCTTTGCAAAAACCGCATTTGGTTTGACTAAAATTTTACGCTCTGCAAGTCGCTGCTGCACGTCTTCAGGCTCGGCGGCAAGCCTGGCATCGACCTGGCTTTGCTGAGTCAGATTTTCTTTCGAAACCGCGACCAACTCACCAGAATCACCTGCCTTTTGCATTAAATACACCGTGTCTGTTTTTTCAGAAGGTATATTTTTGATCGCCTCGATCTGGTGTTGCAGGTTTTTGACGTCTGCCGTCAGGTTGTAGTTTTGCGTGCGCTGGCTCACATACATAAAAGCCATCACCGTCGAAACCGAAGCTGCGGCGGCGTAACCGATCCAGGAACTGTGCTGCTGCCAAAAAGTGGGAGGATTGTGGGCTTGCATGTAATTTTGCATTTTTGCCCAATCCTTCTCTTGAAAGTCTGGTTCTATACTTTCTAATTTCCGGCGTATAGTATCTTCAAATCTATTAGTTTTCATTTCCTCTTAATGACTTTACGGCCCAATCGCTTGGATAGAGATTTGGGTAATATTGTTTAATCAAATGCTGCAAACGCGCTCTTGCACGCACATAATGCGAGCGTACAGTGGCTTCATTTATTTGTAGTAAATCTGCAATTTCGCGGTGGTTGTAGCCGTCGACTACATAAAGTAAAAACACATTCTTGTAAACCGGCTTGATTTTCTGGATCAGTTCCAGGATCTCATCTGCGGTGATCTGCCCGATAATATCTTCATCAAATTTCGGATATGGAGCATCTTCCAGCGAAACCATATCTTCATTATGCTTCTTATGCTTGCGGTAATAGCTGATCGCCGTGTTCACCATGATCGTTCTCAGCCAGGCCTTGAACGGGTGATTGGAATCATATTTACCCAAATTATTGAAAACCTTCAAAAAGCCTTCGTTCAAAACTTCCTCAGCCTCTTCGGTTGTCGATGTGTAACGCAGGCAAATGCTTTTAGAATAGCCAAAAAACTGTTTATAGAGATGTCTCTGCGCCTGGTTGTTACCAGCAATGCACGCAGCGACGACGGTCTCAAAGTCGTTTTCGTTAAAAGATATTTTTCGTCCGAAGAGCAAAGTTAGAGGATCAGATTGTCAGGGATTGATTGCTTAATTAGGATTACGGATATTGCCGTAATTCTGTTGCAAAAGTTGAGCATTTAAATTTGTGAAGATTCTTAAAAAATGTTAAAGCCCTTTTCCTGGCGAAAAAAGTGGCAAATTTTGCAACAGCTGCTTTGTGAGGAACGTAAATAGTTAGAGAATGTCCTTACATTCAAAAGACATTAAAAAATTTGTTAGGGGTGAGTTGGAATACGGCCTGGAATTTCTGGTGCCGTATTTATTTTTTCTGGACGTGCATTTCCAGTGCGGAAGAATTTTTGATTTCGCCCATGACAAACAGGCTGTGCGTGCTCCCGATATTTTCAAGCGAACCCAGTTTTTGCATTAAAAACTGCTGATACTGCGACATATCATCCACCACGACTTTAAGCAAAAAATCGTAATCACCCGAAATGTTGAAGCATTCCATCACTTCGGGCATGGCCACAACAGCTTTCACGAATTTTTCCCCCATCGATTTGGAATGTTCTTTCAAAGCAATGTTGCAGAAAGCCATCAACTTCTTGCCTACCTTTTCGCGATCTACAAGCGCAACATATTTCTTAATAATCCCTTCCTTTTCCAGTCTCCTAACGCGTTCATAGACAGGCGTATAAGATAGGTTTAACTTTTCCGACAATTCCCTTGTTTTCAAGGTCGCATCCTGTTGCAGATAATGCAGGATTTTAGCATCTGTTTCGTCGGGATTATACATAGATAGAATATCTTTAATTACTTTTTGAACTGATCGAATATAGATAAATAATTTGTCGATTGGAATGGACGTAGACTATTAGTCTGAACTTTTTGATTTTTTTGAACAAAACATCTATTAGGTTAAATTTGCTTTCCAGTTGACATTGGAATCCTTCCGCTTAAAATTATTCAGCTAATAGAAATACAACACAATGGTAGCAACGCAAAACGCAGACATCCGTGAAATCCTGAAAAGCCGTATCCTCGTACTGGACGGTGCGATGGGAACGATGATCCAGCGGTATAAGCTGGAAGATCACGATTACAGGGGCGAGCGTTTCAAGGACTGGCCGCGTGATGTAAAAGGGAATAATGACCTGCTTTCACTAACACGCCCTGACATTATAAAAGCCATTCACGCTGCATATTTTGAGGCAGGGGCAGACATTGCCGAAACCAATACATTCTCAGGAACCACCATTGCCATGGCCGATTACGGCATGGAGGAATTGGTTTATGAACTGAACTTTGAGTCTGCGCGCCTTGCGAGGGAAGTTGCGGATGAGTTCACAGAAAAAGATCCGGACAAGCCGCGTTTCGTTGCAGGTTCTATCGGACCTACCAACCGGACGGCTTCACTTTCGCCGGACGTTAATAACCCGGGTTATCGGGCGATTAGCTTTGATCAGCTCGTTGAAGCTTATTATGAGCAAATTAAAGGTCTTACGGATGGCGGCTGCGATCTGCTGCTCGTTGAAACCATATTTGATACATTGAATGCGAAAGCTGCACTTTTTGCTATCGATCAATTTTTCGTTGATGCTAAAAATGGTAAAATAGAGCGCCTCGATTCATGGAGAAATAAACCCGGCGAAGCATTGCCGATCATGATATCGGGAACAATTACCGACGCTTCCGGAAGAACATTATCAGGGCAGACGACAGAAGCATTTCTGACATCTGTATCTCACTTACCATTGCTTTCAGTAGGCTTGAACTGCGCATTAGGGGCCGATCTGATGCGTCCATATGTGCAAATTCTGGCGAAAGAGGCCCCATTTTTTACTTCTGCTCACCCGAATGCAGGTTTGCCGAATGAAATGGGTGAGTATGACGAGTCTCCCGAGCAGATGGGCGAAGTGGTTGATGGATTTTTGAGAGATAATCTGGTCAACATTATCGGTGGCTGCTGCGGAACGACGCCGGAGCACATCCGCGTGATTGCGGACCTATCTGTAAAATATAGCCCAAGAACATTGCCGCAGAGCGAAACAGTGATGAAACTATCTGGTTTAGAGCCGGTTAAGATCAATAAGCTGAGCAATTTTGTGAACATTGGGGAGCGTTGCAATGTAACCGGTTCAAAAAAATTCGCCAGGCTCGTGCGTGAAGGCAAATACGACGAAGCACTTGCCATCGCCCGCGAACAGGTCGAAAGCGGTGCGCAGGTGATCGATGTCAACCTCGACGAAGGGATGATCGACGGCGTGGAGGCAATGAAGACCTTTGTTAACCTCATTGTTTCTGAACCTGATATTTCCAAAGTGCCCCTAATGATCGACTCTTCGAAATGGGAAGTGATAGAATCGGGATTGAAATGTGTGCAGGGCAAGTCGATCGTTAACTCGATCTCTTTGAAAGAAGGCGAGGAGAAATTCAAGGAATCCGCAAGAACAGTGCTTCGCTACGGCGCGGCGGCTGTTGTGATGGCATTTGACGAGCAAGGCCAGGCTGATAACCTGGAACGGCGCATTGAAATTTGTTCAAGGGCTTACCGCATTTTGACAGAAGAAGTTGGTTTCCCAGCTGAGGACATCATCTTTGATCCGAACATTCTGACGGTTGCAACCGGAATGGAGGAGCATAATAACTACGCGGTTGACTTTATCAATGCTGTTCGTTGGATCAAGGAAAATCTTCCGCATGCGAAAGTTTCGGGTGGTGTTTCCAATGTTTCTTTCAGTTTCAGGGGAAATGAACCGGTGCGTGAAGCCATTCACACGGCATTTCTATACCACGCAATCCGTGCCGGAATGGATATGGGAATTGTTAATGCTGCGCAAATTGGCATTTATGATGAAATCCCGAAAGATGTGCTCGAACTGGTTGAAGATGTGCTGCTTAACCGTCGCGCCGACTCAACCGAACGCCTTGTTGCTTATGCAGAGACAGTAAAAGACAAAGGAAAAACACAAAGCGGTCCTGATCTTTCATGGAGAGAATTGCCGGTTAAAGAGCGCATTTCGCATTCTTTGGTAAAAGGGATTTCGGATTATATTGATGAGGATACAGAGGAATGCAGACACTTGTTTGCCAGACCATTGGAAGTGATAGAAGGGCCGTTAATGGACGGAATGAGCATTGTGGGTGATCTTTTTGGCGAAGGAAAAATGTTCCTGCCGCAGGTTGTGAAATCAGCTCGTGTAATGAAAAAAGCGGTTGCTTATCTGCAACCTTACATTGAGGCGGAAAAAAGTGAGGGCAATAATTCAGCCGGAAAAATATTGCTCGCCACAGTAAAAGGCGACGTTCACGACATTGGCAAAAACATTGTGGGCGTGGTGCTGGGCTGTAACAATTACGAAATTATCGATCTGGGCGTAATGGTGCCTACGGATAAGATCCTCGCCGCCGCTATTGAGCATAATGTGGACATTATTGGTCTTTCAGGATTAATCACGCCTTCGCTCGACGAAATGGTTGGTGTGGCCAAAGAAATGGAGCGCAGAAACTTTAAAATGCCGCTTTTGATCGGTGGTGCAACAACTTCGCGTATACACACGGCAGTTAAAATAGACCCGAATTATTCCGGTGCGGTTATTCATGTTCTCGATGCTTCCAGATCTGTTCCGGTCGCTGGTAAACTGATCCAAAGTGATCAGAGTCAGGCTGATGTGCTATCAGACATTAAGGCTGAATACGCCAAGCTGAGAGTCGACCATGCCAAACGCGGGGGAGAAAAAGCGCATGTCCCCATTGCAAAAGCAAGAGAAAATAAAGCAAAAATTGACTGGACCAGCTTCCAGGCGACCAAGCCGCAATTCTTGGGAACAAGGGTTTATGATGACTATGATTTGAATGACATTGCCAAATACATTGACTGGACACCATTCTTCCAGACGTGGCAGTTACACGGCAAGTTTCCCAAGATTTTTGAAGACAAAGTTGTTGGAGCGGAAGCAGTTAAACTATACGAGGATGCTGCGGTGCTGCTAGGCGAAATCATCCGGGATAAAACGCTTAAAGCGAAGGCGGTAATCGGTTTCTGGCCAGCTAATTCAATTCAGGATGACATTGTTTTGCATCATTTTGAAGAGCAAAGCCGCGAAGTGTCTTGCGAAAGGCATGGCTCACATCAACATATCGAATATCTGATCAGTCAACCGGCAACGGAGAATCTCAATGCAGGGGAGCTTGTTGCGGATACGGCGGCGGTTTTACATCATTTGCGTCAGCAGTCTCAAAAAGCGTCTAATCTGGCCAATTATTGCTTATCAGATTTTATTGCACCACTTGAAACGGGAAAAACCGATTATATAGGCGGATTTGCAGTTACTGCGGGCATCGGCATCGAAGCGCTTTTGGATAAATATGAAAAGGACCATGATGACTATAACAGCATTATGGTGAAGGCGCTGGCGGATCGCTTGGTGGAAGCATTGGCGGAATTAATGCATGAACGCGTTCGGAAGGAGATTTGGGGTTATGCCAAAAATGAAACATTTAGCAACGAAGACCTCATTAAGGAAAGCTATATGGGCATTCGTCCTGCACCCGGATATCCAGCCTGCCCGGACCACACAGAAAAGCGGATGCTTTTCGATCTTTTAGAAGCAGAACAGCTCGGCATTACATTGACGGAAAGCTATGCCATGTATCCCGCAAGCAGCGTGAGCGGCTGGTATTTTTCGCATCCGGACAGCCGTTATTTCCCTGTTGGTAAGATATTTAAAGACCAGGTTGAGGATTATGCAAGGAGAAAAGATATGCCTCTGGAAGAAATTGAAAAGTGGCTATCTCCTGTTTTGGGATACTAAAAAGTTTAATGTTTAAGGTTCGATTGGGAGAGTGGGGTAACCTGCTCTCCCATTTTATTTGTCCGCTGTATACTTTTTTTGAACAAATCACGTAATTAAGGAGCATGATGTGCTGGAAACAGGTATTAATACGCTATTTTCTTAGTTTTCTACAGTGAATATTTGTCTTATAATTCGAGTTAGAATTAAAGTCTGTTAGCCATGAATCGTAATATCGCCGTTTTCATCTTACTCATCCTTATTGCCTCCTCATTTAAATACAGAACCAAAACACGCGGGCAAGTTTCAACATTAAACCCCGCCCAGGTTCATTCAGTTAAAAATATAGGTCAGGAATCCGGCGCATTCGATAAAGCCGTGCTGAAATTACAGGAAGGCAACCAAGAGCTTGCTAAGGGCCGGGCTTCCATCTACAAATCGCTTTGGTCGCACTCGGAAGATGTAAGCAATTTTTGCGCAATGGATGGACAGGAATACAAAGGTTGGGAATCGGTCGAAAAAAGTCTGGATTCCTTTGTTCAGAAAATGGCTGGTAATAGCAACTTCAAATTAGAAAAAATCGCTAGTCAAGCTGGCCCTGAGCAGGGATATGTTCTTCAAAAAGAGCATTACACACTTCAAGATGGCATTAAAGTTGACCTGAATGTTACGATTGTCTTCCGCCGGGAAAATAATGAGTGGAAAATCGTACATCGACAATCCGATAAACTGGCCATGCCGGCTGAGGCCATTATCGCTGCCAAATAATCTCCGGCATAATCCTGTATATTTTACACATTTCGCATCTTCCAATTAATTTGTTGTTATTTTGCACCTTTTGGCAAAGGGCGACTTAACAATTTATGGAAAGATTTACGGGACTGCTGGGTATCATATTGATCCTGGGCATTGCATTCGCAATGTCGAATAACAGAAAGGCGATTAATTACCGGACAGTAGGCGTGGGGTTGGGACTTCAATTTGGCTTGGCTGTATTTATTCTTCGTACCGAAACCGGCCAGCGGATCTTTCAATGGCTGGGCGATAAAGTTCAAAAATTACTCTCATTCTCCGACAGGGGCGCCGATTTTGTATTCGGAACGCTCGTTCGTCCCGATTTGATGCAACGTGCATTTGGTCCTGGAAATGACTTTGTGTTCTTCTTTAAAGTAATTCCTACTATCATCTTTGTTGCCGTTCTGGTGAATATGCTCTACCATTTGGGCATTATGCAACGCGTGGTATCTGTCATCGCGCGCGGCGTCTACTGGCTTATGGGTGTAAGTGGTGCAGAAGCTCTTTCCAATGTTGCCAGCACATTCGTAGGTCAGGTGGAGGCACAGATTATGATTAAGCCTTATTTGAAAAACATGACCAACTCCGAGTTAATGGCTTCTATGACAGGAAGTTTCGCGTGTATAGCGGGCGGTGTAATGGCTGTTTATATTTCATTGGGCGTTCCGGCTCCTTATCTTATCGCTGCCAGTTTAATGGCTGCTCCGGGTGCACTGGTTATCTCAAAAATCGTTTTTCCTGAAACGGAGACTTCAAACACAAAAGGCGTCGTAAAGCTGGAAATCCAGAAAACGCATGCAAACTTGCTGGATGCCATCGCAGCGGGAGCAGGCGAGGGTTTGAAGGTTGGTTTTAATGTCATAGCCATGCTGATCGGCTTTATCGCATTGGTTGCCTTGCTCGATTATTTGCTGGGCTTGATTGGCGGTTTGTTTGCTTTTCCACAGTTGAGTTTCAACTTTGTGCTTGGTAAAGTTTTCTCCGTTTTTGCATGGGCCATGGGCGTTCCCGGGAAGGATATCGAGGCTGCTGGCTCGTTAATGGGGACAAAGATGGTAATCAACGAGTTTGTGGCCTATCTTGATCTCGTGAAAATGAAGGAGACACTGGATCATAAAACCATCGTGATCACCAGTTTTGCATTGTGCGGTTTTGCAAATTTCAGCTCCATTGCCATTCAGGTAGGAGGGATTGGAGAACTCGCACCGTCACGCCGCGCCGACCTGGCAAGGCTGGGATTTAAAGCACTCATTTGTGGGACATTGGCTTCCTACATGTCGGCGACGCTCGCCGGTTTGCTGTTATAAGCCCGTTCAGATTGCTGCTTTGGCATGGATATTTCTGTTTGCTGATTCGAAAGTAATATTGAATTAGTAAAACATCGTATGAAAAACGTAAAGCTGTATTTCTCCATCCTCAAAGAAAGTTTCGGTGAGTTCATGAATGATAACGGGCTGAAACTGAGTGCAGCTCTTTCCTACTACACGATATTTTCCCTGGCTCCCATGTTGCTGGTCATCATTTCGGTGTTCAGCATTTTTTTCGGGCGGGATGCCATTCAAGGTGAGTTGTTTGACCAGATCAGAGGATTGGTAGGCGCGAGTGCAGCTCAGCAATTGCAGGAAATCCTTAAAAACGCAGAGCTTTCCAACAAGTCCGGTGTGGCTGCGGCGATAGGGATCGGAACATTGCTGGTTGGTGCGACGGGGGTTTTTGCCGAAATGCAGGATTCGATCAACTACATCTGGGCTATCAAATCCAAACCAAAAAAAGGATGGCTTCAATATCTTAAAAACCGGCTCGTATCCTTTTCACTGATCCTTACGCTCGGCTTTCTGCTTGTTGTGTCGCTGGGTGCAAGTGCTTTGGTTGATGTGCTGAGTAATCAGTTGGAAAGATACTTTTCAGAAGGTTCTGTCATACTTTTCTACATTGTAAACCTGGCGCTGGTTCTGACCATTATTACTGCGCTGTTCACAGTGATCTTCAAAGTGTTACCGGATGGCGAGCTGAGATGGAAGGAGTGTATGGTAGGAGCAACTTTTACGGCTATTCTGTTCCTGATAGGCAAGTTTGTGATCAGTTTTTATCTGGGCCAGTCTGACCTTGGTGCAGCATACGGCACTTCCGCTTCGATCGTTATCCTGCTGACCTGGATTTACTATTCTTCTATTATTCTTTATTTTGGAGCAGAATTTACGAAGGTTTATGCCAAACAGGACGGCGTAGGAATTGCTCCCAATAAACACGCCGTACTGATTGTCAGAAAAGAAATTGATGAAGAAACCGGTGAGCTGATCGTCGATTAACAGAAACGCTTAGCGAATTACAAGTTCGAAAGGCATTCTGGTTTGTGTTCCGCCCATGTTCAAAAGCTTTTTATACATTTTGACATATGGAGCAAGTTCACCAAGTGCCTTTGTCGATGCTTTTTCTTCCTCATCGCCCATCATTTTGGTTACCAGCTCGTCAAATGGCTTTTTCTTTTCAGGATAATAACGCACACGATAATCGCCTTCACCCAATTTCGCCGCCTTTGCAGCAATTTTGATGGCATCATCCACACCGCCCAAAACATCCACTAGGCCGTTTTCCTTGGCTTCAACACCAGACCAAACGCGTCCTTGTGCCAGGCTTTTTAGTTTTTCAACAGACATTTTTCTGCCAGCTGCTGCTTTTTTGGTGAATGTCTCGTAACCTTCGTTGACACTCTTTTGGATCATTGATTTTTCGAATTCCGTCATGTCGCGGGTTGCAGTAGGCCAGTCAGCATGCGGACTGGTGCCCACGCCGTCAAATGTTACCCCAAGCTTGTTATTCATGAAATCCGAGACATTGAAAATCAAGCCAAATATCCCGATTGAACCCGTTATGGTGTTCGGCTGTGCCACAATTTTGTCGCAACCCATAGCCATATAATATCCGCCGGAAGCTGCCACATCAGACATGGAAGCAATAACAGGCTTCTTTTTGGCTGTAATTTGTATTTCTCGCCACATGACATCAGAGGCCAGCGCGCTTCCGCCAGGGGAATTGATCCGAATCACGACCGCTTTGATTTTGTCGTTTTCACGAATCTCTTTCAGTTCTTTTACAAATTTGTCAGAGCCGATATTATCGTCGCCGCCATCGCCGGAAGTAATTTCTCCCTCCGCTACAAGCACGCCAATGCGTTTGTTAAAATCCCCCTCATCAACCTTGCTGCCGCCTTTCAGATATTTATCTACACCCACATAAGTGATCTTTTTCTTATCCTCTATTTTCAAATCCCTTTTCAGATAGGACTCCAATTCGTCCTGGTAACCCAGATCTGTCACAAATTTGTATTTCAATGCAGCTTTCGGATTGTCAACGGCAAGGGAATCGGCAAGTCCTTTTAGTTCAGCAACCGGAATTTTACGGGAGGCAGATATATTTTTAAGAAAATTGCCATTAATGGCTGTAATTAATTCGAGAGACTGCTTTTTACTCGAATCGCTCATATCCTGACGCGAGAACATCTCGATCGCGCTTTTGAACTCACCTACCCGGAACACCAATGGCTTGATGTCCAGCTTGTCAAAAGTGCCCTTAAAGAAGCTGTATTCGGCTGAAAGACCGTTCCATTCCATGCCACCCGCAGGATTCAGGTAAATTTTATCGGCTATTGAAGCAATGTAATAGCCTTTTTCGGAGTAAGATTCGCCGTAAGTAACGATGAATTTTTTCGATTTTTTAAATTCCAAAAGTTGGTTCCGGATCTCCTCCAATGTTGCCCATCCGGCTTCCGGTCCTTCTGTTTTCAGGTAAATGCCTTTGATGTTATCGTCTTTCTGAGCGCTTTTTAAGGCTTCGATAATGTCTTTCAGTCCGACCGCATTTTCATTGCCACCAAACGGCCCGCCGATTTCAGCAAAAGGATTTTCGACGCCTACTTCCTGTATCGGTTTGTTAAGGTCTAATTTAAGGACAGATTTTTCTGCTATAACGACCTCGTCATCTGACGAAAGCATGGAACCGATACCCACAAGGATGAAAAAGGAAGCGAAAAGAAAAATGATTATGCCGACAAAAGTGGCCAGGACATATTTAAAGAATTGTAACATGAGATGCTTGCTAGTGGGTTTTATTTCATAGGTATGTAAGAAACAAAAATACAGATTAATTGTCGCGGATTGTAGAATAATTAATGTCGAAAGGTTGTATGAGCTCGCTAAGTGGCAAAAAATTCAGGCTGATTTTCGTGTCCCTGCAAAGTGGTTTAAATGCAGGATATCTGTAATTTTGGAAAAAAAAGAAAAATGAAAAAGACGCTAATTCTCGTTCGCCACGCCACCGCTGAGGACCATAGTTTTTTGATCAAGGATTTTGACAGAAAACTTAATGACAAGGGACTGGGCGAGTCGGCGAAGATGGGGGAATGGCTTGCCACGGCCAATATTAGTGCTGATATTTTTGTTTCTAGTCCGGCTCCCAGAGCTTACCAGACTGCCGAAATTATCGCGGAAAAGTTGGGCTTGAATACGGATCAGCTGATCTCTGACAGAGACCTTTACGATGGCGGGCCGAAAGCTTATTTAAACGCATTGAATTCTGTTTCGGAAAGCTTTTCAAAGCTGATGCTATTTGGCCATAATCCCGATATCAGCCATTTTGCGGAATATATGTCCGGAGCGGATTTAGGTTCGATGAAGAAAGGAAGCGTTGCCATCATTGAATTTGAAGGCCTAAAATGGGAAGAGCTTTCGGCAAAGACCGGGCAGCTGACTTTATACAAAACACCAAAACAAGTGAGCGAAGCTGAGTAAAATGGACAAACCAAACAAGAACCGCAGCATTTTCATTGCCATAACCGTCTTTTTTATTGCGCTCTTCGTATACATTTCCTACGACATGTCGAGCCGTACAACCGCTCCCTGGAACAAGCCCAAGCAACTGAACCGCGCATTACCAGGCGCCACGCCGGACTCTGATTCGCTTTTACTGGATTCGCTGCTGGAAGAAGTGAAGTAATCAACCTCGCGGGTGAAATTCTGTAATAACCTGCCGGAGATAATCGCGATCCAGGTGCGTATAGATTTCCGTGGTCGTAATCGACTCATGCCCAAGCATTTCCTGCACTGCGCGCAAGCTCGCGCCACCTTCGATCAAATGGGTCGCAAATGAATGACGGAATGTGTGCGGGCTCACATTTTTGTGGATTCCAGCCTTTTCCACAATGTCCTTGATCATTATAAAAATCATCACACGAGAAAGCTGACCGCCTCTTCTGTTCAGGAAAACAATGTCCTCTGCATCCTTGGCCGGTGCAATGTCGTTGCGGACGTGTTCGAGGTAAATCTGGGTGTATTTAATGGCTTCTTTGCCAATCGGGACCAGTCTTACCTTATCGCCTTTTCCTAAAATCCGCAGAAAGCCAATGTCGAAATAACAATGTGTAAGCTGCAAGCCAGTCAATTCTGAAACTCGTAATCCCGAACTGTACAGCACTTCAATAATCGCCCGGTTTCGCGTTCCTTCCGGCGTGGAATGGTCGATGGCAGATAACATTGTTTCAATTTCTTCATAGGAAAGCACATCGGGCAACTTGCGCGGCAGGCGAGGGGATTCCAGGAGTTCGGTCGGGTCCTCGGTGATCTCATTTTCCAGCAAAAGATATTTGAAAAAAGCTTTAATGCCCGAAAGCATCCTCGCCTGAGAATGTGCCGCCAGGCCGAGCTCGGACAGATATTTCAGAAAAGCCGTTAAATGTTCCTCCGTAATCTTCGCGGGGGGCAAATCGATTTTTGCCAATTCAAGATATTCTTCCAGTTTCTCAACATCCCGCACATAAGCCTCCACTGAATTGCCCGATAGGGAGCGTTCCAGCCGAAGATAATTTTTAAAATGTTTGATGTAGCTTTGCCACATAGAAGAACTGTTAATCTGATTATTGAATGAAAAAGATCCTGATCCTGAACGGCCCTAATTTGAATCTTTTAGGCAAACGCGAACCCGGCGTTTATGGTAACCAATCATTTGAGGATTATTTCGAAACACTGAAAGGTCTTTTTCCGGACACTGAACTGCATTATTTTCAATCCAATCATGAAGGCGCATTAATAGACAAAATCCACGAAGTCGGCTTCACATTCGACGGCATAGTGATCAATGCGGGCGGCTACACACACACATCCATCGCCTTGGCCGACGCCCTTTCCGCGGTAACCACTCCGGCCGTAGAAGTCCACATCTCCAACATCCACGCCAGAGAATCCTTCCGCCACCATAGCTATTTGACGTCGCGTTGTAAGGGAATGATTTGTGGGTTGGGGCTTCGGGGTTATGAACTGGCGGTTCGCTATTTCTAATTACCTAAACACCGCATTGCTAAACAGAATCTTCCCGCTATACAGCATGGAGCGGAAAACGGGGTCGTCCATGAGGTAAACCACGTGGCCGCGGCCCATGTCCTGCACGCCCATGACCAATGTGTTTTTGAGCTTTCCGGTCATTTTGTTGCCTACAAATCCAGCTTTGTAGCCCGTTTCGGTGAGGTAACCCACATTCCAGCCGTCTTTCAGGTAATCCATTTCGTAGGCGTCCCGCACGAGGGTGAAATATTCCTTTCCGCAGCCGAATGCCAGCGGATGCGTTGTGTCCATCGTCACCTGAAACATGCTGCCCGGCGAAGTGTCGCCAGCGTCTTCTCTTTCCTGATCGCCGTATTTTTTAAATGTGTCGGAATCTTTCTTTCTGTCCGACATTTTTTTGGTCAGATTAAAACCCGATTTTCCAACAAAAACATCAGTTGCGCGCTCCATAGCAATGAGTTTTCCACCATTCCGGATCCAGTTTTGTAAAGCTTCTAGCTGTTTGTCATTGATAATGTCACTATAACGGCCGTCAGGAAGGATCAGCACATCGATCTCATTCCAGGGCAATGTGGAAAGCCGCGAACCATTCACCATCGTCACCGGATAACCGATCTGCTGCTCGAAATAATGCCACACAGCGCCGACAGCAGTCGGACTAATGCCTTCACCCGTCACAGCAACCACCTTTGGCGCTTTAAGCGACACAATGTAATCGCTTCCAAAATCCGCGCCGCTGCTCACATAACCCGTTTGCACAGGCGTAAGCTTGACAAAGTGTTTGTTTGCAATAGAAGTGACAAGTTTATCGAAAGCCAGGTTTTCATTTCCTTTTTTAGGAATAATCAATGTCCCAGCCTCAAAATTCGACTTATTCATCTCAAACGGAATATTCGAGCTTTTGACCAAAATTCCGTTTTTCAGCAACTCTGCAAGAAACGCAGTGTGCTCAACCTCAGACCATTGGGCCAGATAAGCGTAAGGTGAAGTCGACGGAATCGGATTTTCAATTTTCTCTGACTGATACGCTGCCGGAGCCAGTTTTTCCTTCAATCCATAAGCTTTCAAACCATACAAATAAGCAAGTCCCCAGCTCGTAACATCGTAAGTTACAGAGTCTTCCAGCACCGGTTTGGGCTCAAAGAGAATTCTCAGCAAGTTCGATTTAGGCTGATAGGCGCTGATCAGCAAATCATTATTCTCAATTTTTACGGGCTGCTCGATCAATGTCGTCAGCTCCGTGCCTTTTGTGGATGCAGATTTACCAGCAATGCCATAAATAAAGCCCTGGCGCGTCATCCATTCGCTGAAAGAACGAATCCGCTCTTCATTTCCTTTGGCCTTCACAATGTAGGTTTTGAAAGAACCTGCAGGCGCATTTAAGGCATCTTCATGAAACTTAATCATCTCAGAAACAATGCGTTCCTTTTGTGAAAGCACCGCTTCCAACGTGGCCAGACTCGTCGCATAATGATGGGAAATGCGGCTGGCGAGCGTCAATGTATCATGTTCGTCTTTGCGCTCAATGCCTAATCCAGCCCTTCCTCCGCCGCCTTGCTCATAAGTCACGCCAATTGCGCCATTGACCGTAGGCCAGGTGTCGCCATAACTTGGGTAAAAGAGATCGTAATTATATCGGGTGAAATAGGCCCAGTTGTTTTTATCAAAATATTTGCGGCAATATTCCCCGATCAAATCATTAAACTGCCTTTGCCACGCAGTTACGTCCTTGTGAAATGGACGGGCAGCAGGAGGGAAATAGTAGCTTCTGGTGTGGCCCATTTCATGAAAATCGGCATGGAAGTGCGGCATCCATTGATTGTAAAGCGCAATGCGTTCCTTCGTTTCCTTCTGCGTTTGCCACGCCCAATCGCGGTTGAGGTCAAACAAATAGTGGTTAAAACGACCGCCAGGCCAGGGTTCGTCATGTTCCAGCCCAAATGGCGTTACATCCGGTGTCGCATTCTGCACGCGGTTATACCATTGCGAATAGCGGTCATACCCATCCGGATTAATGCAAGGATCGATCATCACGACCATATTTTTCAGAAAATCCTGTGTCAGCGTATTCTGTTTATTCAGCAGCTCATAAACCACTTTCATGCTCGTATTCGCCGAAACTGACTCATTTCCATGCACATTATAACTCATCCAAACGATCGGCGGCGTGGCGGCATCCGGTTTGCCATCCAGGAGTTTAATGCTCTTTAAATGGTTTGTGCGGATCTTTTCCAGATTCGCAATGTTCTCCGGCGAGGAAATAAATGCCACCATCAGCGGCCTGCCTTCGTTGCTGCTGCCATATTGGACGATTTTCACCCGGTCTGCATTTTGCGATTGCAATAACTTAATGTAATCAACGATCTGGTGATGAAATGCGAACTTAGAGCCGAGCGGGAAACCCAGGAATTCGTCCGGCGTTTTATTTTGCGCCACTGCGAATTGGGAAAAAAGCAGCAGCAATGACCAGCAGAAACGTTTTAACATATATTGAAGGAAATGAAATGGAAAACGAGGATTCCAAAATTAGAAAGTTACCTCAATTTAACGGCATGGGATATTGAATAAAAAAAAGTTTTGGATTGAATGTTCTGGAAATCAGGACAGTGTAAAATAACTTCGTTTTATTTCTCTTGTAAGTTTGGAATTTAAAAACCGGTCGTGCATCTTTGCACCACGATTTCGGAAAACGGAAACGAAAAGTGAAAGAAAGTGCTTAAAAAACGCGCGAAGTAGGAGACCAGTCGGCCCATTCGTCTAGCGGTTAGGACACGACCCTTTCACGGTTGAAACAGGGGTTCGATTCCCCTATGGGTCACATAACCGCGCGGAATGCGCTTTCAGAAACTTCAAAAACCGTCCTATTTTAGGGCGGTTTTTTTGTTGTTGTCTGGCGTTTGCTTTACCCGATTCGGAGCATTAACTAAATACGAACATTACTAATCCCCGGAATCTCCTCCAAAGCCAAAGTAACATGCTCAATCCGGTCCACATCGCCACGTCTCGGATCGGAAAGCGCCTGAGCCACTGAACGCATGTAAGCTTCACCAGTTCTCGTATCAAAAAACTGGTTGTGCTCAGCCAGCTTGTCTCTCCATTTTGGACCTGCCATTTCTTTGGCCCTGCGAAAACGAATAAGTAATCGTTGCTTAATCGGTAATCTAGTTATTTCCATTTGTATAATATGTGTAAATTGTGCTAATCAGATAATGCTACACAAATATAGTCAATTTGATAATATTATTTACCAAAATGAATATATTTATAATCAAATCAATAAATTTCCGTGATTGACAGGCTAAAAAAGCTTAGGGAAGTTTTGCAAATTAACGCAGTTCAATTTGCAAAAAAGGCTAATGTCCCGCAGGCGACCTATAACAGAATTGAAAAGGGAAGTGGAAATTTGACTGCTGATGCCGTCGCCGACATTGTAAAGGCCTTCGAGGTAAATCCTTATTGGTTATTACTAGGCGAGGGCGGTGATGAGCCGATTTTTACAAAGCAAGCCGAACTCTCAAATCAAATAACGATTACCAAAGATGAATTTATCGAATTGCAGCGGAAGGCTTTGCGGCAGGAGGATCGGATTCGCGAGTTGGAGAGGGAGGTTGCGGAGTTGAGGAAAGATTAACGATATTTACAAAAACTAGACACACTATATATATGATATCAAAACTACCCGAATGTGCATCAGCGCTGTTTACTTCAAGATTTTATCTGAGAGTTTGGCACTGTTAAGATGATTGAAAGCATTCAGCATAAGGGTTTACATCTTCTATTTGAAGATGATAACTCGTCAAAACTGCCTCCACATCTGGTGGAACGAATTCGGGAAATTTTATCTTTGTTAGACGTGGCTGAAACAATTGAGCAGTTGAACGTTTCAGGATACAGGTTGCATAAATTAACCGGTGAATTCAAAGACTTCTATTCAATAAGAGTAAGCGGAAACTATCGGATCATTTTTCGGTTTGTTGATGGAAATGTGTTTGATGTAAACTATCTTGACTATCATTAAGAGCATTCATATGTTAAAAAGAGGAATGCGCCCGTCTCATCCGGGTGCGATTTTGGCAGGGATGATAGAAGGTTTGCACGAGGAGTCGGGCAGGGCTTTTACTATTACTGAAATTGCTGCGGGGCTGGGAATTAGCAGAAGCACGCTTTCAGCGATATTGAATCAAAAGGCGTCAGTAAGTTCAGAAATGGCAGTTAAGCTTTCCGAAGGGTTCAATACAAGTGCTGAGCTATGGTTAAACTTGCAAAAAAATTACGATCTGTGGCAGGCGGAAAAAAATGTTAGCCGGGAGAATATCAGGCATTTTGTGAATGGTGAAGGCGCCGTAGTAGTTTCTATGTCACAATGAGATTGTGGTTCCCGAAAAAAATTACCTAGATATTCGACAAAGGTCGCAAATTTGCGACCTTTGTTTTTTTAACACACTATACAATGGATGCAAAAGAATTGATCCGCCTGCTCGAACAGCGTGGATGGATGGAAGTCAGAAGCCGTGGAAGTCATCGAATTTTTAAGCATCCAGACAGTGGCGAAACAATCCCTGTTGCTTTTCACGGCCATAAGGATATCCCAATTGGGACATTAAAGAAAATTTTGAAACAAGCGGGCCTTAATAATTGAAACATGAAACTGACAATCATCATAGAAAAAGGCGATAACGAATTATGGGGACGCATAGAGAATGTGCCAGACTATTTGCCTGTAACAAGCGGAAGCACAGTGGCTGAGATTACCGACAATCTGAGAGATCTACTTGAAGACTTTATTCAACACGAAGGCAAATCAAATGCCGATTGGCAAAATCTTAAGAAATCCGATTTTACCTTCGATTATGCCTACGATTTGAGTGCGTTTTTTGAATTGTTTGATGACATCAAAGTTGGGGCATTAGCAAAGCGAGCGGGCCTTAATCCATCGTTGGTAAGACACTATGTCGCAGGAACAAAATTCCCTTCTGAACAGCAAGCAAAGAAATTAGAAGATGCTATTCATGATCTGGGTGAAAAGTTGAAAGAGGTTGTTCTGGCTTGATCACTCCAGCTCTTCCGGATCAAACAAATCAATCAACAAATCAGGATTTCGGACGCATAAGTGAATGTGATCGTGTTCGCGGAAGGCGCTGCCGGGATAGACTGGAAAGCCTTCCTGAAACGGTGCGCGTACGGTATCGTAGCGAATATTCGGTTCCTGCATATCTGCTAAGACCAATGCATTTTCGATGATTACTTTATCAAGATATCTGAGGATGAAATCTTGGTGATTGCCTTTTCCTTTCGGATGTGGCTTGTTTTTTATCGGAGGCATGTTTGCCTCGCGCCATTCAACAAGCATATCCTCATAGGAAAACCTGAGAAGGTTTTTTGCAAAAGAATTAGACAAATCAAAGCAGCGGCCCAGCTTTATTCTTGCTCCGATAACCGCCGCAAATTTGCCATGCATATCTTCGGCCCAATCTAGTGCTCTTAGGAAATCATTTTCCCAAAAATACACCCCTGAACCGAGCCAGTCATATCTGTTGGCACTTTTTTCAAACTTTACAGCGCCGCTAAGAATCTGATTTTTGACGTTGACATTACAGCCGTGAAAGCCATAGACTGTTACGTCACAGTAATGAAAAGGGTGCATTTAATTATTATAGTGTGCGAATTAAAAAAGTCTTAGTCAGATGGAGCTCGTAGCTTCGTTCCGATTCTCCGGAACTCCACCTCTGTAAGCCTCACTAACTTCATTGTTTTGATCAAGATAACCGATTTTTCGAAGGTGTTCCCTAGCCAATTCAGCCGCATTAGGTGAATTTTCGAGTTCTATCCGCCTTGCCTTCACATAAGCCCTAACCTTATCAACCAATTCCTGTGTCATAATTTCAAGTGTTTACGTACAGAAACTCAATTTTAAAAACATCCTACAACATTCACAACTATATTGTCCCTGCGGCAGAGCTGGTTAATCCTCCGGTTGCAGCGCGGCTTGTTTCCACCATTCGGTGAAGACATTGTCCCCTTTTAAATTCACTTTCTGTCCGATCATGGGTGTTACCAGCGGCATGTTTTGTTTTTTTGCTTCGGTGGTGGCTCTTTGGATGGGTTCGTTCCAGTCGTGGAGGGCGAGGGAGAATTTAGACCAGTGGACGGGCATTAGTTTGGTAGCTTTCAGCTCGTGGGCTGCCGTTACGGTTTCTTCGGGCATCATGTGGATGTATTTCCAGGCTTCGTTGTATTGGCCGCATTCGAGTATGGCGAGGTCAAATGGTCCGAATCTTTCACCGATCCTTTTGAAATGCTGGTCATAGCCGGAGTCGCCGCCGATGAAGATTTTCATGGTTGGGGTTTGCAGTACAAACGAGACCCAAAGTGCCTTGTTACGGCTCAGGCCGCGGCCTGAAAAGTGTCTTCCCGGCGTAATGTCAACCCGGAACCCGACGCCCAAATCTGCGCCCTGGTTCCAATCTTTTTCAATCAGCGTGCTTGTTTTATAACCCCAACGCTCGAAATGTTCGCCTGTGCCGAGGCCCGTGATGACGGTTTTAACCTTGGCTTTCAGTTTTAATATGGTCGGGTAATCCAAATGGTCCCAGTGATCGTGCGAAATCATCAGGTAATCAATGTTCGGGAAATCCTCAACATCATACACATCGGTGCCTTTAAAGCTGGGCGTTGTGAAATGGACGGGGGAGGCGCTGCCGCTGAAAACAGGGTCGACTAGGAATGTTTTGGCATCGATCTGCATGAAGTAGGAAGAATGTCCAAACCATACTAAAACGTTCTCACTTGGGTCTAAATGCAGTAAATCAATCTTTTGGGAAGGAATGGTTGCGCCCGGAATGTTGTATTTGCTTTTGCCAAAAAAGAATTTGATGAGCACTTTGGAATAACTGGACCCTTCTGCCAAATCAGGCGTGTAACTCTCATTTTGAAACTTGCCATCCTTGTAATTCGGGGACTTTTTGATCAGCTCCAAACGCGCTCCAGAGGGTTGTCGGCCAAACTGCGGCCGCTCCATAAAAATGTAACTGGCAAAGACCAGCAACGCCAGCAAAATAAATAATATCATAAGGGATTTTTTAAGAATT
This sequence comes from Dyadobacter sp. CY351, assembly GCF_021502625.1. Taxonomy (NCBI): domain Bacteria; kingdom Pseudomonadati; phylum Bacteroidota; class Cytophagia; order Cytophagales; family Spirosomataceae; genus Dyadobacter; species Dyadobacter sp. CY351. The sequence continues at coordinate 113,707 of NZ_JAKFFU010000004.1, forward strand.
CGGATCATCGACGGGGGAAATGCAAATAAACGGGAAGGTAAAAAGTTTTATGTTTGACAAACACTTTCTTCTGTATTTTTGGTCACTATATTTTCATCATTAACAGCCAGCCATGCATAAACGTTTTCTGTTGCTCATTTTGCTGCTTTCCACCTGCATTTGTCAGGCTCAAAATCAGGCGGTTCCCGATACAAATTGGATCCGGGAAAATTACATTAAAACCGAGCAATACATCACCATGCGTGATGGCGTGAAGCTTTTTACGGCTATTTATGCGCCCAAAGATTCGTCCCAGGCTTACCCGATCCTTATGCAGCGGACGCCTTATTCGGTGCGGCCTTATGGCGTGAATAAATATCGCCGCAGCCTCGGCCCGAACGTTTATTTAATGCGTGAAAAATACATTTTCGTGTACCAGGATGCGCGTGGCCGTTACAAGAGCGAAGGCACCTTCCGGGAGATGACGCCTGCCATTGAGAAGAAATCGGGCAATAAGGATGTTGACGAATCGAGCGACACATATGACACGATTGAATGGCTTTTGAAAAACACCAAAAACAATGGTAAGGTGGGTCAATCAGGCATTTCCTTCCCTGGGTTTTATTCCTCTGCCGCCTTGCCCGATGCGCACCCTGCATTGAAAGCCGTTTCTCCGCAAGCGCCTATGTCTGATGAGTTTATCGGCGATGACTGCTATCACAATGGCGCATTTTTCCTGATGGATAACTTTGGTTTTTATAGCGGTTTTGATGGTCCAAAAAGCGCGGATGGTGAAAATTATAAGTCGTTTTTCAATGCGGAATATAAGGATGCTTACAAATATTTTCTTGACTTCGGTCCTTTGAAAAAAGCCAATACAGACGCCTATTTTTCGGATCCCAACAGCATTTGGCGGCAAACGGTGGCACATCCCGTTTATGACGAATTTTGGGAAAGCCGGAACATTAAGAAGCATTTGAAAAACATTAAACCTGCTGTGCTCGTTGTTGGAGGCTGGTTTGATGCGGAGGATTTATATGGTGCCTTGAAGACTTATGCGGCCATCGAAAAGCAGACGCCGGGCAACAATAATCGCCTCGTGATGGGCCCCTGGACGCATGGCGGCTGGGCTGCGCCGCAATGGAAGTCGTTCGCGCAATATGATTTTGGTGGCGATTTGAACAAATATTTCCAGGAAGAGATCGAGACGAAGTTTTTTAATTTTTATCTCAAAGGAAAAGGCAGCTTTGATCAGCCCGAGGTGACGGTTTACGAAACGGGTTCAAATCAATGGAAAAATTATGATGTCTGGCCACCGAAGAATAGTGAGCCGACGCCCTATTATTTAAATGCAAAAGGTTCACTAACAACAGCTAAGCCAAGTACAAAAATAGGTGAAACGGCGTATGAGAGCGATCCTGCCAACCCGGTTCCCTACACAAGCGTGACGGGCAGCCGCAGGAATAATGCATATATGGCCGAAGATCAGCGATTTGCCTCCAAACGGCCGGACGTGCTTAGCTTTCAAACAGATTCTTTGACAACTGATGTGACATTAACCGGCGAGATCATTGCCAATTTAATGGTTTCGACAACTGGCTCTGACGCGGATTTTATTGTAAAAGTGATTGATGTATGGCCCGCCAACACGTCGGTTCCTGGTGCTAAAGAGGGTGATAAGGCAGTGGATATGAGCGGTTACCAGCAAATGGTGCGGGCAGAAGTGCTTCGTGGAAAATTCCGCAACAGCTTTTCAAAACCGGAGCCTTTTACAAAAGACAAAGTGGAAAAAGTGACGGTAAAGCTCAACGAAACGGCGCACACATTTAAAAAAGGCCACCGCATTATGGTGCAGATCCAGAGCAGCTGGTTTCCGCTGGTAGACAGGAACCCACAGAAATTCCTGAACATTTTTGAAGCCAGTGAGTCGGATTTTCAAAAATCAAAAATTACGATTCACCATAACGCACAATACAGCAGCAGCATCTTATTGCCCGTCTTGAAATAAGGACGGTTTTGATTCCTAAACACCTGTAAATCATGAAAATGTTCACCGGGAAATTTCCCGCATATCTGATCGCGTGCCTGCTTTTCGTCGCATCCACGGCAGCTTTTGCACAAACGAAAAAGGAGCAGTTCAGGGTTTTAGCCATGGCTGAGCCGGGCGGACATCACATTGAATATTCGAAACGGGCGCGGATCTGGCTGGATTCATTGGCTGCCAAGGAGAATTTTACTATTGATTACATTGATAACACAGATCCTATTAACGAGGCCTATCTTGCTAACTATCAATTAATTATTCAACTCGATTATGTTCCTTATGCCTGGAAACCGGAAGCTTCCGCGTCGTTTGAAAAATATATCAATGAAGGAAAAGGCGGCTGGATCGGGTTTCATCATGCCACATTACTTGGTGAGTTTGATGGTTATAAAATATGGCCTTGGTTTTCAGATTTTATGGGCGGCATTCGTTACAAAAATTACATTGCCGATTTTGCGGCGGGAACTGTGAATATTGAGAAGAAAAATCATCCGGTTATGAAAGGCGTTCCGGCATCTTTTTTGGTTGAAAAGGAGGAGTGGTACATTTATGACAAAAGCCCGCGGCCTAATGTGGATGTGCTCGCGAGCGTTGATGAATCCACCTATTCGCCTGATTCAAAGGTCAAAATGGGCGACCATCCGGTCATTTGGTCTAATACGAAAGTGAAGGCGAAGAATGTTTACATCTTCATGGGACATTCGCCGGTGTTGTTTGAAAGTGATGTTTATAAAACTATTTTCAAGAATGCCATTTTCTGGGCTGTCAGGAAATAGCTTCAAAATTCCGGTTTGCAAACATTAAAACGCCGATTTCTCACTTCAACGCTTTTCTCTTTTTGTATTCCTGGAACCGCTCGTTATAATGCTTCAGATCAGCCTCTTTGAATGTCTTCATATAACGCTCCGGCAGTTCCAGTCTTTCCTTCATTTGCAATGTGCCTTCTAATTCCACGAGCGTATTTTTGCCCTTATTATCTTTATTCAGCTCAAATGAATCGTACAGATCACCATTGACAGTGAATGCTTTAAAGGCCAATTTGGCCGAATCGATGGTGATCACCTGATATAATTGCGTGTTGGAAGCCGCGCGGTCCATCCAGTCCTGCAAACCAATGTCGTACATTTTCGGTCCGCTGACGGAAACGACGTAAATCGGTCCATCCGGTGTCTGGCGGCTTTCGCCCACGGGCATATTCAGGCCACGACCATAACTGTGATCGTGCCCTTGCAGCACGATATCTACATTGTACTTCTTGTAAAGCGGCTCCATTTTCCTGCGCCAGCGGTCGTTACTGCGGCCTTGTTTGGTGGAATAAACGGGATGGTGATGCACCACAACCGTCCAGCGGTTTGGATTGGTTTTTACAACTTCCTCAAACCATTCCGCTTGCCGGTTCATCGCGCGAATGCTGTTATCGGCTTCTTCGGAGTTGAGGAAAATGAATCTGTTGTTTTGATAATCAATGTAATATGCAGTTTCAATCATTCCTTCCGGCCCGTTTTCGGGCAAGGCAAATTGCGGACGCCAATGCTTGGAGACTTTCAAATCATGATCTGTGTCTTTAAAATATTCATGATTCCCGGGCGTCGAAAGGTTGGGAATCATGCCATTGATCCAGCCACCTGCCTCAAACCACTCGCCCCACTCGTGATCTTCATTGGATCGGTTGATCAAATCGCCCGCATGGATCATGAAATCCGCTTTCGGCAATGTCGAGTAGGCACCGCGAATGGCCCGTGACCATAGCGAGCGCACTTCCGTTTGTGCATCTCCAAAATAAAGGAAGGAAACCGGCTCATTTTTATCCGAAGCCGTCGTAAAATGAAACCATTCACTCCAATTCTCCCCATCGCCAACGCGGTAAACATATTGCGTGGAAGGCTTCAAATCCGTAAAATTCACTTCATGATAATGCACAAGCTTTCCATCCAACTTAACTGCCTGAGTCAGCGCATTCACAATCTTTGCATTAGGCACAAAATCCGGTGAAGGATCCGCTTCATGAATCGCCGCAATTCCCTTCGCAACCGTCGAATCCGTCCGCCAGTTCACAGCCTGCGAAGTCGCCGGGGCACCCTTATAACCCAGGATAACACGGTCAGGAAAAGGGGATGGAGGGTATGTTTTGCTTTTCTGGGCGAAAAGGGTCAGGCTTAAAACCGAGAAAACGAACAGAAAAGTAATCTTCAAAAAGGATCGTAAAAGGACGCCGGGCATGTGGAAAGGTAATGGTTGAGACGTTTAAGATACTAGAATCCCAGGGAATCGGGCTATAAATTGTTGATGATCTTTTTGTCTTAGCGTCGTACCTTTGCACCGCTTAATAACTAAAAGTCACCTTGCAGCAGAAAACGCTTTTTGTCACGCCGCCATTTACGCAGTTGAATACGCCTTATCCGGCTACGGCTTATCTGAAAGGGTTTTTGAACACCTTGGGTAGGGAGTCGTATCAGGCGGATCTGGGGATTGATGTGATTTTGGAGTTATTTTCTTCGAAGGGGTTAAAGACGCTTTTTGCGCAGCTCGATGATTCGGACATAGCGCTTACGGAGAATAGTTTCCGGATTTATTCGCTGAAAGATGATTATATCACCACCATTGATCCTGTCATCCGCTTTCTCAAAAACCAAAACCCAACATTAGCCCACAGCATTTGTGACCGCAGTTATTTGCCGGAAGCGGGCCGTTTTCAGCAATTGGAAGATATGGATTGGGCATTTGGGACAATGGGAATCCATGATAAGGCGCGGCATTTTGCAACATTATATCTCGAAGATCTCGGCGATCTGATCCAGGAGGCTGTTGATCCGCATTTTGGTTTCAGCCGATATGCAGAACGGTTGGGGAGGTCTGCAACGAGTTTTGATGAAATGGAAGCGGCGTTGGAATCGCCGGATACACTGTTGTCCAGGACCTTAACCGATGTTCTGGAACAGAAAATACAAAAATACCAGCCTGACATTGTCTGCATTTCTGTGCCTTTTCCGGGAAACTTATACGGTGGTTTTAAATGTGGGCAATATTTAAAAAAGCATTATCCCAACATTAAAATCGTTATGGGCGGCGGCTTTCCGAACACGGAATTGCGCACATTGAAAGAACCCAGGGTTTTTAATTACATCGATTTTATATGTCTGGATGATGGTGAAGCTCCTTTGCTTTCGCTGCTGGAATATCTGGATGGCGAAAGGGAAATTTCGCAGCTGAAACGTGTTTATTCGAGCGTCGATGGCGTGGTCGTTTATCATAATGGCGCAAAGGAAAAGGATGTGCCGCAGCGCGATACGGGCACGCCGGATTACAGCGATCTGCCTCTGCACGATTACTTGTCGGTGATTGAAATTGTTAATCCCATGCACAGGCTTTGGAGCGATGGACGCTGGAACAAACTTACATTGGCGCATGGTTGTTACTGGGGCAAATGCTCGTTTTGCGACATATCACTCGATTACATCAGACGTTACGAGCCCATGACGGCCGCTTTACTCTGCGATCGGATCGAAGAAATCATTGCGCAAACGCAGCAAAATGGCTTTCATTTTGTAGACGAAGCCGCGCCGCCGGCATTGCTGCGGGATCTGGCCCTGGAAATTATCAGACGGAAACTCACCGTTGTCTGGTGGACGAACATTCGCTTTGAAAAGAATTTTACCCACGACCTTTGTCTGCTGTTAAAAGCTTCGGGCTGCATTGCCATTTCCGGCGGGCTTGAAGTGGCTTCTGACCGGCTTTTGGAGCGCATGAAGAAGGGCGTTACCGTTGCGCAGGTTGCGCGCGTGGCGGATGCGTTTACGCAGGCGGGCATTATGGTGCATGCATACTTAATGTATGGTTTTCCGACGCAAACGGCGCAGGAAACAATTGATTCGCTTGAAATGGTGCGGCAGTTGTTTCGGGCGGGCATCGTGCAATCAGGCTTTTGGCATCGGTTTGCGATGACGGCGCATAGTCCTGTGGGACTGCACCCGGAGGAATTTGATGTGATGCGGATCGGGCCGAATGTTGGTGATTTCGCGAATAATGACCTGGAACACGATGATCCCTCGGGCGCGAACCACGATTTGTTTGGCGAGGGTTTGCGGAAATCGCTGTTCAATTATATGCACGGCGTCTGCCTCGATTTTCCACATTCCCGGTGGTTCGACTTCAAAGTGCCGCCCACTTCCATTCCGCCTAATTACATTGAAAAGAGCATTAGTGAGCTGCCTGACCTGGCAAACAGGCCGAATGCCGTAGTTACCTGGCTGGGAAGCCTGCCCGAAATGTCTGTTTTTGAAGAAAAAAAAGGCAAAAAGGTCTACGAGATCGCTGAATTGGTTTTCTATAACAAGAAGAAAGAATGGGCCGTTGAAACTGACGTGGCGATAGGAGAGTGGCTGGTGGAAATGATGCCTAAGCTACTGTCTTCCAATGCAGAAGCTTACCCATTGGAGCGATTGAGAAACGATTTCGAAGCCGCCGGATTGGGCAGCTTCGAGGAATTTATGATTTCCATGACCTGGACGCAGCTTCGCGCCGGTGGCATGCTGGTTTTGTAACATTACATTTTCAAAACCGAGAAATTTTCGAGGTTGTTGTCAAATGTTGTGAATGTTGCGGGGTAACCGATGGCAATGCTGCCAATCTGCTTTTCCAATCCCAATGCACGCGCTGGTCTGATCGTGGCCATTTCAATCGCTTCCTGCAAGGGGATTCCAATCACATTCACTGCATTACGAACTGCATCCGGCAGTGAAATGGTGGCTCCTGCCAGGTTACCGTCCGAATTTGTATAGCGGCCATCTTTCAAATAGGCATCAAATTCACCCCACTTGAATTCGGTCACTTTTTCTCCCAAAAACAATGCGTCCGAAATCAGGAACAGCTTGTCTTTCTTGATCTTATAAGCTACACTCGCCGCGCCGAAATCGCAATGCACGCCATCGATGATTAATGGGGCGTATACATTCTCGTTGTCAAATGTGGCGCCTACCAAGCCAGGTGCGCGGTGACCGAATGCTGACATCGCATTGTATAAGTGTGTTACCAACTGAATCCCCTGGTTAAATGCAGCCGTAGCTTCGTCATAGGTGGCATTGGAATGGCCCGCAGAGACGGTTATGCCGGATTCCAGCAACATTTGGATCTGATCTGTCGTGAACATTTCAGGCGCGATCGTGATGAGCTTGATAATGTCCTTTCCGTGGGTGATAATCTCCTGTAAATCAGCGTCGGTAGGTTTGCGAACATAGCCTGCCAAATGCGCGCCGCGTTTGATTGGATTCAGGAACGGGCCTTCCAAATGCATGCCCAAAACGCCGGAATTCGGGTTTTTAGCGATGTAATTTCTGGTGGCTTCAATTCCTTTTAAAATATTATCCTGAGGCGATGTGATGAGCGTTGGCAGGACATAGGCCGTTCCGGTTTTGACGCTGGCCTGGTAAATGTCGTCAATCGTCTCTTCGTCAGCACGTTCGGTAAAATAGAATTCTTCCCCGCCGTTAATGTGACTATCGAAAAAGCCGGGTGCGAGGTTGGCGACGCGTGTAACGGCCGGGTCTGGTTCTGCGTATTCCATGCCGGCAATCTGGCCGTCGAGGACTTGTATAAGCTGGTTTCTTAGAATTTCCTGGCCGGTGTAAACGGTTTCGGCAAACAATTGAAGTGACATAATGTTAAGGGTCATTTTGAGCCGTCAAGAAACAAAAAATGCTCAGGCGGTCAAAATGCTACTTAATAATAATGTCAAATTTGGTCAGCAAGCCAGCCAGATCGGAGGAAAGGAACTTGGCTTTGCGAATGTTGTTGCTGGTTGGGTCAATGGTAAAATTCTTGCAGCTAGAAAAGTCGACGCCTGCCAGATTGGTGTTGGCAAAAACAGCGTCCCAGAAGTCGCAATTATGGAATTTTGATTTTGAAAGGTCGGCTTGCGTGAAATCTGCGCCGTGGATTTTGCAATTGCTGAACGCGGATTTGTTCAATTTCTTTTGTTCAAAAATCGCATAATCCAGGATGCAGCTCTCAAATTTAGCTGCAAAGGCAAAATCTTTGGATTCTGAAAAATTGATTCCCAACAACTTGCAGTTAATAAATTCAATGTCAGAGATCTTGCAGTTTTTAACGCCTGCATTGCTCATATTGCAATCCTGAAAAACGCAATCAATAAAGTCTATGCCTGAAAGATCGGAGAATGTGCAGTTGAGGAATTTGACTTGTTCATAACTGGTTTCAGTTAATTCTTCAATGCTGAAATCTTTGTTTTCAATGACTTCTAAATTGCTGCCTCTCAAAATCTGCGGAGTTGGGTTGATAATTAAATGTATTTCTGGATAATGGATTTCAGCTGGTCTGCCTGAACAACGCCCGATTGTCTCCACATGGGTTTGCCATGTTTGAAAACGATCAATGTCGGAACGCCCTGGATTTTGTAAGCATTAGCGGCTGATTTGTTCTTATCAACGTCCACTTTAATGATCGTTGCGGAATCGCCGAGTTCTGATTTCACCTTTTCTAAAATCGGCTTCATCATTTTACAAGGTCCGCACCATTCGGCTGAAAAATCGACTAACACAGGCTTGTTACCTTGGATAAGTTCTGAAAATGTGGCCATGATTTCTGCTTTGGTTTGTTAGAATAACCATTCAATAGCATGAAAGGTTTACCTGCCTTCATCAATTTTCATTCCAGGATTTTCTTCAAAAGTTTCCCAGCCCTTTTCTCGATAAATTCATATGTAAAGTGAGAATAAAGGATCGTCAGGGAAATAGAAGTCACTAGTGAAATGGCGATCATGCCCTCATTAACGGGCGATTTCAGTGCCCGAAAAAGAACCACATTCACGAGAATTAGTACAATGGCGTGGTTGAGATAAATGGAATAGGATATTTTACCCAAATACTGAAATGGCTCACTTTTAAGCACTTGCGTTACAACGCCTTTGGAGCTCGCGAAAATAATGATCCCGATGGCGAATATGAAAGGAAAAACAAGCTTCCATAAATTCAAATCCCAATGATGTACCAAATACATGGCAGCAATAAGGAATATCAGGAAGGGGATTTCGAACGCAGACAGGCTGAATGTTCGCTTACTAAGCAACAGATTTGTAAAGATGCCCAGCGAAAAACACAGCAATCCCCGGACAAAGCCATAGTCGTAAGCCAGCAAATATTCACCTTTTGAAATAATAAAAAGGCCCGAAAGCAAGGCGATTACGGCAAAGGAGATGTATTTTATTTTTGGTAACAACAGAATAACCAGCCCAAAGACCGCATAGGAGATCATTTCAGACGATATGGACCAGGCGGGATAATTATTGCTGACCCAGGAGCCGAAAACAGGTGCGGAACCCATGAAAGTAAGGGTGTCAAAGGCCGTATAAGCGTAATAGCGCAAGCCAAGTTCGCCCACATTTTTCATCGGGCTGTTTTCGCCGATCAGACTCGCGATTATAAAAATGACCTCTGTATAAAACAGCAGCGGGAAGAGCCTTATGAATCGCTTTTTCAGGAATGTGCCAAAGTCTCTGGCATTGCTGATCCTGTTCACGTAATTCATCGCAATCACGAAACCGCTTAATACAAAGAAAAAGTCAACAAAAAGGCTGGAATTGATGACAAAAAAGTTGTTGTAAAAAACCGATTCCTTGAACGCATTATGATGGTGTGCGATTACGAGAATAGAAAAAATGCCTCTTAATCCATCTAATTGTTCAACGCGGTCTCTCATGAGCAGGGTTTCTCGTCACATGGCTATGAAAAAAGCAGCATGACGATTTATTGTAAAAAAGGGAATTAGCTGGTAACCGTTGTAAGTTGGGCTGCAACCGGCCTTCTGGAAATATTGTCGAGATATTTGATTCCCAAAAAACGGATCATGACCAGGTAAGGAAACCAGAATGCAATGTCGAAAGGCCTCCCACCGGTGAACAGCAGCACCATTAAAGACAGAAAGAAATAGGCCAGGAATGTTGTCAGCGGATTGGTATATCTCTTGATTTCGCGCATGGCGTAAATGAACAGGAAGAAATTGAATCCTGCGAAAAATACAAACCCGAAAATCCCATGACTTACCCAGGATTCAAGAAGCGGAATATCCAGATAATCCGATTTAAAGCCCCGGCCGAGGAAAACATCCCAGGAAAAGAATGTTTCTGTAAACTCTGCAAAACCGCCCACGCGCCCCATTGCGGAAGCATCCGTATCAGCTGTATCCGTTATCCGGACACCGGTTGAAGTAAAAATTACGTCCATAATCCTATTTTGGAACATGTCCCAATAACCCAGGAGCATATCCAGAATGTTGCCGTAGCGGATTAAAAAATACCTGAGCCCGATCAATATCAAAATGATGAAGGCCATATTCCGCAGTTTAAAAGCACTTCCTATGGCAGTAAACACATTGGAAATCTTAAAATGCAAAACAAAATAAGCGCCTATCATCAGCCCGACAGCCAGATAACTGGATTTGGCAAGTGAAATAACAATAACACCAAGGCCAAACAGGACCGAAAAGAATAGAAATAATTTCGTAATGATCCCCGGTGTCCGGTTCAGCATGACCATCCCGGTTAACATGCAAATGATGCCATTTCGGGCCGTAATGTGCGGATTTCCTCCGGGTTGCGCTCCTTCGTTGGCGAAATTTACCGCAGCACGCATTCCCGGCGTCCAGTTGGGGTCCGTCAAAATGGAGTAGACAAGGGTTATATTGGTAAATAATGACATCAGAAACAGGATCATTACCAACGTTTCCTTGACATCATTGGGAACGTGGAGCAGCAGAACGAGAAAGCCGAAAATGAACACGTAGTTGCCAATATCCGCAACCGCTTTCCCCTGTTTATTAATAAAAAAGAAATAATATAATGTAAGCAGCAGGAAGCCAAGACCGAGATTGAACAATATCACATTTGGCTTGTAAAGTCTTTTGAATAGGTGCATAGGCACCATCATAGTGAGCGCCAATGAAAAGAAAATGGCGGTGAAAACGCTACTTGCCGGCCCGATTCCCAGCGTATCGCGGATAAAAAATATCAGCGGAAAACCATTGAACATCATCGCGATGCCAACGGAATATCTGAGATTATTAAAGTTTGTGGCTATGTTTAGTAGACTCCAATTCATCTGGAAAATCTGAAACGGATATATTGTAAATCTAATCGCACCGCGAAATAGAGAATTTTACGAACTCGGCACCAAAGATACCTTATTTTGTTGAGAGCTGCTGAACCGTTCGTTGAAATGTACAATTTCTGAATTTTGGTATGTTCCTCTTTTCCAACAGATGCGATCGTAGATGACTTTGCATCAGGGTGCACGCGCAATGCCCCGCCTAAGCCTTCCACTTTCCGCACTTTTGTCGATTTCTGGTATGTGTAACGCGTGATAAATTCATAGTCGAAGGCAAACCGGTAAGATTCATCGAATTTGCCGTATTTTTCTACCAATGCCCGTTTGAAGAAAAGTGTTTGGTTATGAATCTGCATTCCTTCCAATATCTGACATTCAAAGCTGTATGACGTTGTTTTCAGGATTTCTGTCACTTCGTCATCCGGGGTGATCATATACAGGTCACCATAAATGATATCGTCTTCCTGGCTCTTGGCCGCTTTTCCAAAACGAGCAAACGTGTCCGGAAAATATACATCGTCGGAATTTTGGAAGCCAATGTAGTCTCCCGTTGCTCTTTCCAGCGCTTTGTTGATCGCGTGCACCTGCCCTCTGTCCTTTTCAGAAACCCACCAGGAGAGATATTTTTCGTATTTCCTGATCACTTCAACGCTGTGATCCGTGGAGCCTCCATCTACGATAATGTATTCGAGGTTAGGATAATTTTGGTTTAAAACACTCAGAATTGTCCTTTCCAGATAATCGGCCTGGTTGTAGGAAGGCGTAATGATGGTGAGTTTGGGATAATCCTGCTGATCAGCCGTGTTCTGAGTGCCGTTGATTTTCAGTTCAGATAGAAAACTCCGCAAGTCCTGCGTCATTTTTTTTAGGAAGTGCATATAGTCCTGGTTCGGCTGGTTAATTAAAACTGGTCAATGAATGCAGTAATTGATTTCAATTTTGCTGCAATGTTATTTCTTAAAATCCTGTTCTCCCTGATTTTTGCGGGCTTGCCAAAGCCAGGCATGCGATCGGCAGGAAGTGAATGCTTATACTTAGTCAGCGTTTTTTTGTAGTTATCAAATAACGCGTGAAATGCTCTGTTTGAAGACATTAGGCCAATATGATTTGACCACACGGGATCAAAATAGTCTAGTCCTGCAAAATCAAGGGAGATTAATGGCTCCCCTTCAATGTAATAATCTCCGTTTTTGTTTTGAAGCTCGTGATTAAGGATCGAATGCAGCCCGTAATGCCAGCCCGGATGCGCAATCTGAGTTGTTTCAGGAATCCAGACCAATGTATAATTAAGCCATAATTGATCCATATTCTTGCCGTTGCAGAGATCGAACTCAGCCCGGTCGATGGTCCTTTCGGCCCACCAGCGAAGCAGTTTAGTTGTTTGTTCACCAACTTTCAACATCCAGCTGCCCGAATGGAACATGCCAATGTTCAAAATCCGCTTGTCATCCAGCAACTTCGAAGGCGCAAGCGGCTTTCGAATGTTCGGGGTCAGGTGAATTTCCGAGGCATCATTTATCACTTCCCCGAACGGCTTAACCAACAGGACAGTCGGCGCCAGGAAGATAAGGTTTTTGCATTCGCTATGCAGCCGCAGCAGTGCTAATGCGAACCATGGACGGCAGGCTGCGAGTAATTCAAAATGATAATATTTGGCATTCATACTTTCCCAGGCTGGGATTTTTGCTTGCTCAATGGTGAGTAATTTAACGTGCGGAGGAACTTGTACGGGCACATTATCGACCCAGGCTAAGTAAAAAGTATGGTTCGGCTGGTGAAGCAGAACCGAGTCCGCCAAAGCAAGTGCATGGGCAAGGTTGATTCTGTTACAAACCGTATAAATAATATTCATGTGCAATTAATCCGCTTCCGGCAATGATTTGAAATAAGGCAAATGATGAATATTTTCCTTCAAAATGCCGGTTAATGCAAAAGGTAACGTTTTGTTTAAATTGATATTGGCTGCGTCCACCGCAAAATGATCCCGAACGATGGGCGTAGGCTTCCTTAAATGTGGCCAGAAACGGTTCGCTTCCAGATCCCAGAAAACAGAGTCGGCGTGCAGGAAATTGTCGCTGTGCCGATACGTGTAAACCTCTTTTTGCTTTGATTTGATCGTACTGATCATGCGTTCAATGCGGCAAAGATAAATCCCATTGTTCGCATATGCTTGACCAAACAGTCGTTTTTCGTCTTCTTTCAACCCGGAAATCCGGGAAACGACTCCTGCCAGCCTTTTGATATTGTCGTCTTCGAGTGGTCCGGCTTTTAGATAATCATAACCTTGTTTGCACCAGTAATAAAGCTCGTCGCGCACAACCCAGCTATTCAGTTCGTGGATCAGCAGAAAGTCGCACCAGCTGAAACGGTCGTAAAAATCTTCCATTAAGAGCAATCCCGCGAGTGCAGATCTGGACTGAAAGTATTTTTTTGGAAAATAAATAACGTCTATATCTTCATTGTGCTCCTTCACGATGGATAGATCGGCGCCTTCAAAAGTGATGAAAATGACCGGATATTTATCCAGCGTGTTGAGGCAGTGATGCAAAAGCCGCTCTTCGGTGGGATTGATCTGCGGATCCAGAATGGGCACAATAACGGATACAAGCTCTTTCATCAGATTGTTTCCAGCTGATCAATGACATAATTAATAGGCATTTTCAGCAATTTGCGTACCCGCTGATAGCGACGGACCGGCGTTGGCTTAATGTAAGCGCAATGAAACTGGCGGTAATAAGCATTACCATTGGTCAGTAGGCTGTTACGATATAAATCAAACAATGCCGTAAGATCAGGGCGGGCCGATAATTCGAAGCGATCCTGATATTTGGACAACACAGCCGGCTTCTGAGGATCATAACCGCTGTAATGAAAGAAAATTAACGGATTGGTTTCATTAACGAAGAACGTGCCATCGGATTCCAAAAATACTCTTTCGTGCAAGTTCCAGTATGCTGCATTATAGCCCGGGTTTCGTTCCAAATGTGTGTCAGGAACAAAAATTGGCAGAAAGTTCATCCAATTTTGGTCTACAAAAAGACCATTACAAAGGTCAATAAGGCATTCGTAACGCAATTTTTCTTCCCACCAATTGATAAATGCCGTGATTTCGGGCGACCTGCTGAAAGCCACAAAACCCAGGTTATAGACGCCTGTATTCAAGTGGTGAAGCTCGTTGGGCGTAAGCTGGTCTTCGATGGGCGTGTTAATGTGTGGAGTCAGAACCGCTTTGTGAGCGGATAGTGAGGACAGCAGCTCCGTCAATGGTTGAAATACAATAATGTCCGGATCGAAATAAATGACATTATGTGCTTCGGGATAATGTTTGAAAAAATAAGTAAAGTAGAAAGGCTTTACCGCTGTATTAAGCTCGGTAATGTTATATCTGTCAGCCATTTCCTGAAAATCCCGGATCTCGATCTTGTCAATTTCGATCATTGGAAAATCAGTATTGTATCCTTTTTCAAAAACAACACCTTTCAGGGAATCGACCAGCCCGATGAAGAAAAGGACGTCGGGATTGGTGGATTTAAGTGAATCGCCTAACGTCCTGGCCTGCGCTAAATAATTAATGGAACAAATTGTGAAGGCAATTGTCATTGATTTTGCTTTTCCGAAACCGGTAAGGGTAAATATTTTTGAATGATGGCTTCGACGCTCGCAACACTTTTGTCCGTATTATGCCGCTCCAATACTTTTTTCCTGCCAACGCGACCCAGCGTTTCGCGAAGTGAAGGATCGAGCGCCAATTGAATGATTGCCTCAGATGCAGCAGATATATCCATATAAGGAACTACGAATCCTGCGTCCGATTCGATCAGTTCGGGTGCGCCGCCGGCATCTTCGAAACACACCACCGGAATTTCCTGTAAAGCGGCTTCAAGAACGACAAGCGGATAGGGATCTTCCCGTGAGCTCAGCAGCAATACATCAAACCGGTTGATATAGTCCAGCGCGCGCGGCGTAGGCGGAATGAGAATGATCCTGTCGCTCAGCCCCATAAGACGAATATCGCTTTCAATCAGCTCGTAAATTTCGTGCTGGGGACCTGCGCCAACCCATACGAAATAAACGGGCAGGGGGCTTGTCTTATGAATAACGCGCTTCGCGATCCAGTTGAAAATGTCATTTCCCTTGCGCCATTCGGCATTTCCGCAACCGCCGATCACAATAGCATCCTGCGGAATATTATAGGTTTTTTCAAGAATGTCGCGCTGCACAGATTGCAGTTTCCGGTCAATGTGCTCGTGATCGATTAAAGTGAACGTGCTGACCTGACTTTCCGGGTAATTGTACTTTCCAATATAGTAATTGGCCACTGCATGCGAAACGGCAATCAGGTGTCCGGTTTTTTTCAGCATGAAAGTCAGTTGCTTTTCATGCGAATAAAGCTTTACAGCCATGCCGAGCTCATGCACGAATGTCACAAGCGGCAAATGGTGCAGGAATTTTAGAAAATCGCAGTAAACCGCAGAATTGGCAATTGAATTAACAAAAACCAGCCCTATGTTCTGGTGCGAGAGCTCTGCAGCAATTCTTTCGTTAATTTTTTGGGCTGAATGCTGCTGGTAATATTTGTATAAAGGGACTTTTTTAAGCAGTTTCCCGGTAAGCGGGGTGGTCGTTACATTGATATTCTGATACAGTCGCGTAATGCTTACAACCGCCTCAAACTCTTTTTCCAGCTCTCCGCCACTGCAAAGCAACAAATGCATGGGAACGCCCCGTTCTTTCAATAGCCTGAGCAGTTGCAACAGCAATAACTGGCTTCCTGCCCGATTGGCATCATGACTCACAAATAAGATTTTCTTCTGCTCCATTGCCCAGTAAATTACTGTCTCAAATTCGGTTTACCCGATTACATTCCTCTCCCGGATAGGCGCTCAATAAGCCTCAAAACTTTTCTTGCCCGGCACTTTTTTCGCAGGGTTACCAATGTAAATACCCCATTCTTCGGTTTCGCGGGTGATGGCAGAAGCCATACCCACCAAAGTTCCCTGGGCGATCGTTGTATAGTCACGAATTGTGCTGTTGACGCCAAAGAAAGAATAGGACTCCACCACGCAATGGCCCGAAAGCACTACATGGGAAGTGAAAAATACGTGGTCTTTGATCTGGCCATGGTGACCGATATGATTTCCGCTCCACATCACCACGTTATTTCCAACCGTCGTAAAAGGTTGAATGGTGTTGTCTTCCAGGATGAAGCAGTTATCGCCGATAACGCTCCTGTCGAAGATGGTGGCGTGGGAACTGATATATGAGATGAATTGGTAGCCTTTTGATTTTGCTTCGTTGTAAATCCCTTCCCGGTTCCGGTTCATATTTCTGCCGGTCATAGGAGCGAAAAACGCGTAGTCAGAAGGAGGGAAAAGGGTGGCGACGTCTTCAAAGGCCACAACAGGCAGTCCTTTAAAAGATTCATCCTGAATGTATTCCCTGTGGATAGTGAAAGCGACTATTTCGTGTTCTGAGTCGTGGGTCAGATAATAGTGTGCCAGTTCTGCTGTGTCGAGTATTCCAAAAACGATAACCTTAGCCATCTTAAATCAGTTCGTAAGCCTTTAAATGTTCCTTAATGTCCGCCGGGTCGTTAAACATCAGGATATCTATAATTGACAGCCAAGGTACGAAAGCATTTTTAAATTGGGGATAAGGGCTCGAAACACTTTTAATGAAGTCAAGTTTTATCCCTTCCTTTTCAAATTTTGCTTTGTCATACAATTCCATTCCTCCAATCGGATTAATGTAATGGCTGGCATTTTCCTGCTTACAGATATCCAGAATCCTATCCTGACCTTTCAAATGTGTGTTCTGGTATATCGTGGACGAGGGGACAATCTCCGTCGTGATTTCCATATACGCACAGGTTCTTTTCAGGGCCTGAAAAGTTAGTTCATATATGGTTTGAACATCTAAATTTACAATTTCTTCTATCAGAACAAAAACCTTCTGATAATTGGGGGCTTTTTGATACGATTGCTGAATGGTTTTCAGAAACTTCTTCTGCCAGGGCTCACTTCTTGAAAGTTCGACCTCATTGATCAGCTTATTCTGGCTTGCATCTTTCAGTGGAATTGTAAAAAGATGCGGCTTGGAGGACACCAACACATTATTTCTATTGATCCAGCCTTTGTTAATGAAATTCACATCATCATAAATAATGAATTTATCAACGGCGTTGATCAGCTGAAAATAGCCTATATATGGAAATATATAGGGCTGCATAATGGCGATGGTCATGGATTGCTATTTAAGCTTTCTGAGATAATAATCTTCACCCCTGACCGCCACGTTGGTGATTGTCGTATCGCTTCCTAAACGAATGTCTGTGGGCAAAGATTTGATGCGGCTGGTGTCATTGATCACGCTTTTGGCATAAAACAGATAGTCAGCATCTTTGGGAATCGGTTTTAAACCTTGTTCAAACGGGTTGATAGTGACCAGTTTGCGCGAAAGATCTTCGCCATAAAGCGGATATTCAAAGTCGTCATTGATCGTAGCTAAGGCAACGGTCGCGTCTTTGGGAACGATGGAATCAAATGTCTGATAAGCCTTTGTAATGTCGGGACGGGCAAATGTCTGCAATTGAATCCTATCGGTTTGAAGTGCAGATTTATAACCATAAGCCGCAATAGGCAGGCACCGGATATTAAGATAAACCGACATGACGGCCGAAACGCAGGCCAGTCCTACAACAACCATAATGTATCCTTTCCAGACATTTCTGCGTGGTTTAAGGATCGATAGACGATGGTTTGAAAATAAAAGCAGTAAGAAAAGGACGCCGAATAAGCCTGTTTCTATAAAATATCTTCCCTTGAAAGGGTCGTAAACGGCAGAGTAGGAAATGGCTGCAAAGTGTAAACAGAATGCCAGCGCCAGAAACCAGTGCACCCGCGAGCGGAAAACCCGGATTAGCGTCAAAAAGATCAGTGGTAATATAAGCGCAAAACCAAATACGCCCCAGTAAGGGTTCGCATTGAAGTTATCAAAACGTCGTTGGAAAGAAAACGGGACGATCGCGTATTCCGTTTCTTCGTCCAGTCGCATGCGTAATTTATCTTCCAGAACTACAAGCGGTTTGCGGATAAATGTATTTAAATCATATCCCCACTGCGCATTGCGTATGCCATCCAGGTTACAAAACTCATAAGTATACCGGACCACATTGCGGCTTCCCTGCTCGAAAAGATTGGGTAACGACCCAAAACGCTCCACGGACTGGTGTTTCAATGCGGTAGGCGGGCCTATCGGGTGCCCGAACACCATGATGTTTTTAATGTAACCTGTCGGGAATGTATAAACGAGCATAGCAACGAATATCGCGCCGGCAAGTTTTATAAACCGGTTGAAAAACACTTTCAGGTCGGGCGCCAGGAACACCGTATAAAGCATGATCACAAAGACCGATGGCAGTAACAATGCAAATGTCACTTTATGGCCAAAGACAATGCCGAATGCAAGCCCCGACAAATACAGATATTTGGTGTTTCTTGTGCTGTAATAAGTGAAGAGGAAGTAAAGCAGGCAGCTCAGGTAGGCGGTCAGAACAATGTCTGTTTCTGTCGTTACCGCCTGCATCAGGAAGTTCAGGAACATCCCGTAAGCCAGTGCGCAGAAGAAGCTTGCCGACAAATTTCTGCCAATGCGCTGCGCAATTCCAAACACGCATACGAGCGTGATGTAGTAAGAAGTATGGTGAATCAGTTTGAATGCATTCTCAATCTTTCCGCTGATCAGATAGCTGTAAATCTGAATGGTCGTAAGGCTTTTCGGATACGTGTCCATATTCCAGTTCGTCCCTCCGAAATGTGCCATCGTGCCGCGCTGAATGTAGCGGATCGCACGATTTAAATGGCCTGTCATGCTATCCCATTCATTCGGCGCTGTAAAAAGAACGAGGATAAAGTTGGTCACTGCAATTACCGCAATGGTCCCAAACATGAAAAAGAATATCGTTTTAAGATAAACAGACAGCTCTTTGGACCACGAACGGAAAGTTTCAGTCCGGTTAAAAATAACCGAGCGAATGGAGTAGGAGGGCTGGGCCGCGAGGAGTGAATTCCAAATGAAATAATGCAAGCCCAAAGCAACAAATGTAGCGCCTATCCATGCCCAGGTTTGTGCGGTAAGATCTAATGCAGAAAGTACGAAACCTGCGGGAATGATGCTTCCAACAAACAGCATGAAACAAACGATAAGCCACTCTGCCAATGAAGGCTGGGCTATCCTTTTAGCAACAAAACTGATGCTGTATATAAACAGCAGGAACGCAAGCCAGTAAACAAAACTCATGCTATTCTGGTGATAAATGACCATTAATGATGCGGGAAATCCGTTCGATGTCCGAATACGGAAGGCCTACATATAAAGGCAAACTTAACACTCTTAACGCGATATCTTCCGAAACCGGGCAGGCAATTTGCCTCGGCATGAAGGATAGCGTGTTTAATGAAGGATAAAAATAACGCCTCGGAATAACATCTTCCTCACGCAATGCATCCATAACGCGGAACATAACCTGCTCGGAAGGAAATACAACCGGGTAATAAGCATAATTATATTCAATGTCCTTACTGATGACCGGCTTATATAATACGTCCCAATTCAGCAGACTGTCATAAGCATCAAAAACTTCCTTGCGGGCAGCAATAATGTCTTTCACAAGCGGAAGATTTACCAATCCCATCGCTGCGTGGAATTCGGAATTCTTACCATTGATCCCTGCGTAAAGATAATGTTCATCGCCCTGATGTCCGAATGCGCGCAAAAGGTGCAGTTTCTTATCAAGTTCAGGATGATTGGAAATCAATGCACCGCCTTCAATTGTATGGAAAACCTTGGTTGCATGAAAGCTGCAAGTGCTCAGATCTCCGAAGGAAAGCAAGGATTTCCCTTTATAGGTGACGCCAAATGCGTGAGCGGCATCATAGATCACTTTTAAATTGTGCTTTTTAGCAATCACTTCAATGGCCTCTACATCACATGGATTGCCATAAACGTGCGTTGCCAGGATCCCGGTCGTTGCAGGCGTAATGGATGCCTCGATCAGTGCCGGATTTATATTGAATGTCTTAGAATCAATGTCAACGAAAACGGGCGTGCAATTTTCCCAAAGGATTGCATTGGATGTTGCCACGTATGAAAACGGCGTTGTGATCACCTCACCGGTGATTTCGAGCGCTTTAATCGCAATTTGAAGGACGATAGTTCCGTTTCCGCAAAAATAGAGATGGTCTACCCCCAGGTATTTTTTTAGTTCTGCTTCAAGCTCCTGAAGAACCGGTCCGTTGTTGGTAAGATATCCGCGTTCCCAAATTTCCCGAACATATTGCAGATATTTCTCCTGGTCTGGTAAAAAGGTTTTAGTGACGTTAATCATTCACTACATGTTCAGTTTGGCGAATGGAAAAATTAAGTTGAGGGCGAATATATCCGGGCCATTTGCCATACCAGGTTACATTTTCACGATAATCCTCAATATCAAAAATTAAAGCTTCTTCCATGTTGTAAAGAACGGTGCTGGTGTCCTTTACGATCATCATAGAAACCACATAAGAACCGTCATTCAGGAAATGGCCTGGAATCTCACACACGCCGCTTACTAACCCTTTTGAGAAAGTTTCAGCCTGTGTACCTACATTAAAAATACACTCACCTGTAAACGTATACAAATGCATGCTGAGGTTCAGGCTCGCGCCTTCTACCAAATTCCAGAATTCAAATTGAAAATTGATAGGCGTACGAACGTCAATATGGTTCAGGTCGTCCTGGTATTCAGGGAAAAGCTTAAACCTTTTCACGCGAACCTGATCATTTCCGGGTGCATTTTCAATGTTGTCCCAATGCTTTTCCAAGGTTTTATGAGAAACCTTGCTGAGGTAATTGGTAACGATATGCGTTGTTTCACCCTGATCGATCAACATTCCTTTTTCAAAGTAAAAGGACTTGTTGCAGAGCGCCTGAATGGCGGTAAGGTTATGGCTCACAAAAAGCAATGTTCTTCCGCTTTCGGAAACATCTCGCATTTTACCGAGACATTTTTTCTGAAATTCTGTATCACCAACCGCTAAAACTTCATCAACGATCAGGATTTCAGGATTAAGATGCGCGGCGATCGCAAAACCAAGCCGCACATACATACCCGAGGAATATCTTTTAACAGGTGTATCCAGAAATTTTTCAACACCAGCGAAGTCAACAATGGCGTCAAATGATTGACGGATCTCACTCTTAGCCATGCCCAAAATGGCACCGTTCAGAAATATGTTTTCACGGCCGGTTAGTTCCGGGTGAAAACCGGTCCCTACTTCCAGCAAGCTGGCAATACGACCGTCAATTTTGATCTGGCCTGTGGTAGGTTCTGTAATGCGGCTGAGGATTTTCAATAAGGTCGACTTTCCCGCGCCGTTATGGCCAACAATACCGATGCGGTCGCCCTGATCAATGGAAAAGTTCACATCCCGCAATGCCCAAAACTCTTCTTTCTCGGCAAAGTCGGAATTATCCTGCTTGCGTGAGAACAACTTGTCAACCTTTTCGGAAACAATGTCGCGCAGGCTTGGAGAACCATTTTTACGTTGATGGTCTATAATATATTTCTTGCTGATGTTTTCAGCTACGATTACAGGCATGCCTAAAGGTAATTATTTCAGATATGATCGACGAAAGTTTTTTCTTTTTTACGGAAATAAATCAAAGACAATATCATTATCGAAAAGGAAATTATTGTTGTTGAGTAAAGACTCTGGGGATTGAAATAAGCCTTGTCACCCAGTAAGCACCAGCGAAAACCATCGATGATACCAACCAGCGGATTCAAGTTATAATATTTCTCAAACCATGTGCCTTGTGCAAGCGTGCTGCTGTAAGCGACCGGCACGGCGTACATTCCAACTTGTACTAAAAATGGAATTAACTGACCGATATCCCGAAAACGTACATTTAGCACCGCAAAGAACAGGCCAAAACCCAAACTTGTAATAAATGTAAGTAAAATGAAGCAAGGAAGAAATATGATGTTCCAGCTAATGGGGTGCTTAAAGAAAATCGTCATGATCAAAAATATCCCGAAAGCGATCATAAAGTCAACGAATCCAACCGCTATCGAGCTCAGTGGCATCAGTAAGCGGGGGAAGTAAACCTTGGAGACCAGATTGGAATTGATCAGAATGCTGCTGCTGATCTGCGTAAATGTATTCGCGAAAAATGTCCAGATCGTAAGACCGCTCAAAACCATCAACGGGTAAGGAACACCCGGATCGCTTTTAATTTTAGCAAGATAACTGAAAACGAAAACCATTACAGTCATCGTCATAATTGGCCTTAATACGCTCCACGCAACGCCTAGCAGGGTTTGTTTGTAACGAACTGAAATGTCTCTTTTTGATAAAATCCAGAGTAACTGTCTGTTGAGCCAGAGATCTTTCCAGTAATCCTTTTCGGATCCGCCTGCCTTTATGGTAATTGAGTGCTGAGATGCCATTTTATTGCTTTACTACTACTACTGTTGGAGTTGCAAATACCGTTCTGAAATAGATAAAGATCAGCGCGAGCATTACGCCCACCAACGCGCCTATTTTTGCATTCCTTTTGTCTTCTGCTTTGATATCCAAAGGCACCTTAATGCCTTCGATTTCTGTAAACAATGGTGCTTCACGAACCATTGTAACACGCATTTTTTCAGCGCTTCCCATTGCTTCATAGTAAAGCGTTTGCAGGAAGGATGACTTTCTTTCCATGCTGTTGGCCGAAATCTTCGCTTCCGGCAGCATGATCTGCGCGCTGTAATCCAATTGTCGTGCAAGCTTGTGTTCGGCGATGCCCAATACAGCTGCCAGGGAATCGGCGCGGTGTTGAAGGAGGTTTAATGTTTTACGCGATTTTTGGGTTTGGTTTTCCGTGTACATTTCTTCCACAGTTTCCAGAAGCTTAGTCACCCAAAGTCCGGCCAGCGTGCCGTTTTCCATACTGGTTGACAGCGAGATGAAAGAGGATTTCCGATCGAGCGAAGCAATTTCGGTTGAACCTGCTGCCTTGATAACCAGCTCGTTCAAAATTCTCCTTGACCTCATATCCAGCTTCTTAACATCACGGCTGGTGAAATGGAAGTTGTGATTTTGCGGAATTTCTTCCCATTCCTTTTTCTTGATCCCGCTTGAATCAATGAAGAAGTTTGCCAGGATCATTTTTTGACCGTTCACTTCCACTTCCTTCATCAGGTTTCTTTCCAGAACCGGGCGGGATTTTACGAAATAAAAGAAGTTTTCACCGGTAAAGATGTTAGCATCAGGTGCATTTCCAAGCCCCAATAACCCAGCCATATCGCCGAAACCCGATGATTGCTGGCCTGTACCAAGATTGAAAACAACCTCAGCTTCGTACATGTTCGGTTTATCAATGAATGTATCCAGAGCATATCCAATCCCAAAACCAAGGAGAGGCAATAGCACCAGCATTTTCCAGTTACGGAGAATCGCTGTTTTCACGACCAGAACTTTTTCGATAACCTCTTTCGGGGTCAACTCATCTTCTGGCACTTGTTGTTGCGGATGTAGTGTCGTTGTTGACATTAGTTGATTGATCGGAAAGCCAAGACTGCTAAAATTAAACTCATTACGGAACCTAAGATACCCGTTGCGGTCTGAAGTGCCTGCTGCGGATTCAATGCAGGAGCAGCTCTCAGCGGAACGAAAATTTCGGAGCCGGGTTCAACTTTCGGGTATACATTGAAGAACAGGAATCTCCTTGTTCTGTCGACATTTCCATTTGGATATTTGATATAAGAGCTTTTTTTCAATGACTGTGTCGTGAAACCACCCGATTGTGAAATGTAGTCCAAAAACGCCATTCCTTTGCCATATTTGACTGTTGTCGGGTAAAGGACAGAACCATTAACCTGAACTGTTTCCAAACGCTTCGGTATCCGGATAATGTCACCTTCCTGAACGATAAGGTCTTCAAACGACCCGGGGCTTTTCAGGATGTTTTTCAACTTAATCCCGATTGACTCTTCTTTTACGTTCGGAACATCACCGATAATCGTCCCTGATTTAATGCTTTTTTCAGTTTGTTCCGCCTGATCAAAGTCCGTTGGCTCGTCCAGTTCTCTTACCAAGGTTCTTCTCAGCAGCGTTGCGCCTTCGGGATATGCCAGTTCGGTTAAGCCGCCTGCTCTTTTGATAACATCACTGATCTTATCGTTCTTGTTAACAATGGTATAAGGACCTGCAATAAGCACTTCACCTTCCACGAACACGCTTTGTTGCTCCACGTAGTTCGGGGATTTGCGCACCGTAACCTGGTCAAACGGCATCAATGTAAAGTTGCTTCCTTTGCTGTTAAGTGAAAGGTCGCGGTCTACATCAAATTTAAAAACTTCTGAAATCTGTGCGTTTGCGGCTCCTGCGATGCTGTTTCTTTTTCTTCTGATAACCTCAATCTCCGAAGTATAAGCTGATTCTTTAAGGCCTCCTGCTTGCACCAGCAGATCTTCCAGCGTCATGTTCACTGTATAAGGAAACTTGCCTTCGTTTTCGCCGATTTTCGTGTTATTGACTTCACCGTTAACACTTACATAAGCTGTTTCGGCCATGTCGAATTTGGAAGGAACAATAACCCTGTCCAATCGGGTTAAGATCAGGTCAGGCGTGACATTGTTTAAAATATCCGTATAGTTTATAGAAATGCTTTCTAAAACCAGGTCCTGGCGTGTTCTCAAAACGCTTACACGTCCCACGAACGCATCCTCTCGCAAGCCCTGCGCATTCTCGATCAGCTGCTTTAATGACGGGCTGTTGTCCAAAGCGTAATCACCAGGACGCATTACCGCACCTTCAACTGTTACAATGTTCTCAAAACGGTCTAAAACAGTTTCAACATTAACCGAGTCACCTGTTACGATTTCAAAAGACTCATAATTCGTCTCAGCAACATCCAGGATCTTGCGTTCTTTTGAAGTGATCCTTTGTACTTTAAGTCTTGCGCGGTAGGCTTTATCATTAAAACCACCTGAATAACGAAGCATATCGCCTAGCTTCTCTTCCGGTTTCAATTCGTAAATGCCGGGACGCTTCACCATTCCTGCGATCTCAGCTCTCTTTAAATAGTAACCAACAACAACATTATCATTATCCTGAACCCTGATATCACCGTCAATTTTACCGTTAACAAGGTAATCGTAGATGTCAATATGCGATATAACCTTACCGGCACGCACTACACGAACATCACGGAAAGATCCAATTTCGTTCGGGCCGCCAGCCTGGTAAAGGGCATTGAATGCAGACGATAATGAGGACACCTGATAGGTTCCCGGATTAATGACTTCCCCTGTTACAAAGACCTTTACTGTGCGTACATCGCCCAGGGTTACCATCAATTTGGTGCGTGCTGTTTCGCCGCCGCTGCCAATCAAGCCGGGCGTGAACTTAGAGAACTTGTCAATTAATATCTTGCGGACCTCTTCTATTGTACGGCCGGCCACATATACGTTACCAACCCGCAGCAGCGAAATGAAGCCGTCCTTGGTAACAGTAACCTCGTAAGTGCTTTCTGCGTAGTTGTAAATGAAGATTTTAAGCTCATCGCCAGGGCCAACAATGTAGTTTGTAGGCGTTGCGATCTGCAAATTTGGAATAGGATCAAGACTTTTATTGGCAAAAAGCGAATATCCGTAGATCTTCTGACGAAATGCTTCCTTTTCTGCATCCACAGGCGGAAGTTTGGCAGATGTGGAGTCGTTTAACTTACCCTGATTTCCAGCATCCTGGTTCTGCCCGTTCTGACCGCCGAGGACTTTTCCCTGGTTATCACGTTGAATGTTAGCCTTTTGCTGATTTGCCTGCTGTTGCTGCTGATTGCTCAGGCCAGACTGATTTCCTTGCTGGTTTCCTGCATTGCCTTGGTTCGCTGCATTGCCCGCATTACCGGTTGTTCCGCGTGGCGTCCCGGTCGTGCTGCTGCCTTGTGGTATACCACCGGTTGGAGCCGTAGGGAAGGATTGAGGGATTACCTGGGACAGGGTTGGTAAGGAAATGAATAAACAGAGGAGATAAGGAAGTATACTTTTATAACTTTTTGCCAATTTGAATCTGTTCATATGAAGTAATATTGTACTATTGAAATGCCTGCAATTCATTAAAACTCTGTATAAGACTAGTGTTTTTGAATTTTGGATATGAGCATATTTAATATTTGGACGTGTATAACATGGCAAAGTAAATTAGATTTTTCCTATTTTTAAAGAATTTCTATTAATCGTGCCCAAGCTATTTTCGTGTAAAGTTATAACAGGGTAACGACAAATGTCTTAAATTATTAAAATACAATATTCAAAATCAATAATAGCCTCCAAAGGGATCATAGTTTATGGAAAGTACCAACGTGCAGTATGATGAGGATAGTATAAGGTCACTCGATTGGAAAGAACATATCAGATTAAGGCCAGGGATGTATATTGGTAAGCTTGGCGACGGATCTTCGGTGGACGATGGTATCTACGTTTTAGTGAAAGAAATCGTCGATAATTCCATCGACGAACATATGATGGGCAACGGAAAAACCATAGAAATTAAAATTTCGGAGCACCGCGTGGAGGTGCGCGATTATGGCCGCGGAATTCCGCTCGGAAAGGTTGTAGACTGTGTTTCAAAGATCAATACAGGTGGAAAATATGATTCCGGGGCTTTTCAGAAATCAGTGGGATTGAATGGCGTTGGGACAAAAGCGGTGAATGCACTTTCACAATATTTTAAAGTCCAGTCGTTCCGCGACGGGAAGAGCAAAAACGCTGAATTTGCGCAGGGAGCGCTTGTTAACGAATCCAAAGAAATACAGACTAACCAGCGGAACGGAACGCACATTGCTTTTGAACCTGACGGCGTGATTTTCAAGAACTTTCGCTACATTCCTCAGTATCTGGATAATATGATCTGGAATTACTGCTATCTGAATGCCGGCCTGACCATTAATTTCAACGGACAGAAATATATTTCACAGAATGGGCTGTTGGACCTGCTGCAAAGCAAATCGGATCCCGAGGCGTTGCGCTATCCCATCATACATTTGAAAGGAGAGGACATTGAATTTGCTATGACCCACGGTAATCAATATGGGGAAGAGTATTATTCTTTTGTAAACGGGCAATACACAACGCAGGGCGGAACGCACCTTGCGGCGTTTCGGGAAGCTGTTGTCAAGGCGGTGAGAGAGCACTTTAACAAGGATTACGCGCCGGAAGACGTTCGCTCGTCCATCATTGCCGCCGTGGCGATCCGGGTACAGGAGCCGGTTTTTGAGTCGCAGACCAAAACTAAATTAGGATCAAATACGATCACGCCGGACCCTAATAGTACAACGGTGCGCACGTTCGTCAATGATTTTGTTAAAGAAAGGCTCGATAATTACCTGCATATGCACCCGGAATCAAGGGATGCATTGAAAAAGCGCATTGAACAGTCCGAGCGGGAGCGGAAAGAGCTGGCGGGCATTAAGAAACTGGCCAACGACCGTGCTAAGAAGGCAAATTTGCATAATAAAAAGCTGAGAGACTGTCGTTTGCATTTAACAGATCTTAAAAATGAGTTGCGTTATGAAAGCACATTGTTCATTACGGAAGGAGATTCTGCAAGCGGCTCGATCACGAAATCCAGGAACATTCAGACGCAGGCTGTTTTCAGTTTACGGGGTAAGCCACTGAATTGCTTTGGCTTAACGAAAAAGATTGTCTACGAAAATGAAGAATTTAATTTGCTGCAACATGCGCTCGATATTGAAAACGGCGTGGAAAACCTACGTTTCAACCGTATCGTGATCGCAACGGATGCAGACGTGGACGGTATGCACATTCGTTTGCTGCTCATGACGTTTTTCCTGCAATTCTTCCCCGACCTTGTCCGGAACGGGCATCTTTTTGTTCTGGAAACGCCGCTTTTCAGGGTTAGGAATAAAAAGGAGACCATTTATTGTTACAGCGAGGAAGAGAAGCAGCAGGCAGTGAACAAGCTGGGCAATAAACCTGAGATTACCCGCTTCAAAGGGCTTGGTGAAATATCGCCGGACGAGTTCGGGAAATTTATCGGTGAAGATATGCGTGTGGAGCCGGTCATCCTTCAAAAGGAAACTTCGATTCAGAAATTATTGAGTTATTTCATGGGTAAAAACACCCCTGAACGTCAGCGATTTATCATTGATAATTTGAAGACGGAAAAGAACATTGAAGAACTTGCACTGGCAGTGTAGGACTCTCTTTGTTTATCTTTGAAGTCATAAAAGTAATATTCGGAAGGTCGGGTCTTTAAATTCTGACCGGACCTTTCGATACATATTAATCACCATTTAGTGGAATTACAAGACCTAAGAAACAGAATAGACGCGCTTGACGATCAGCTGCTTGGCATTTTGAACGAGCGTATGGAGCTCGTCAAAAAAGTAGGAGATCTGAAACGTTCGTCCCAGTCTATCATCTACCGTCCCGAACGGGAAAAGCAGATCCTCGACCGGCTTGAAAAACGCAATGATGGCCTGCTTACCCGGCAAGCGATTGATGCCATTTTCTTCGAGATCTTCGCGGTTTCCCGTAACCTGGAATTGCCCGAAAAAGTCTCCTATCTGGGGCCGGAAGGCAGTTTTACGCATCAGGCTGCCGAGAGCCGTTTTGGTGGGATGAGTGAATATCTCGTGTTGCCTACCATTCATTCTGTATTTGAAAGTGTAGAAACGGGGCGTGCCAAGTTTGGGGTTGTGCCTATCGAGAATAACCAGGAAGGAATTGTTATTGAAACAGTCGATTTTTTGCGGGAGAAAAATCTCTCTATTGTAGCGGAAGTGTTGCTGCAAGTGCATTTCACATTCGCATCGCAATCCGATTCCCTTAAAAATATCAGGCGTATATACTCCAAGGATATTGCATTCAGGCAATGCGGAAAGTTTATCAGCGAGTATCTGGAAGGCATGGATATCGAGCTGATCCCGGTGGAATCTACTTCGAAGGCTGCGAAAATGGCAGCACAGGAACCGGATTCGGCAGCTATATGCTCTTCTATATCCGCCAGGCTCTTTGGCGTTCCGATTCTTTACGATAACATTGAAGACAGCGACCAGAACCGGACACGCTTCCTGATTTTAGCAAAAGATTTTGTGAACATTAAAAGTGATGATGATAAGACAACCATCATTGCGAATTTGCCCAACACAAACCGTCCGGGTGTTTTATACGAGTTTTTGAAAGACTTTAATGACAGGGGAATTAACCTCACGAAAATAGAAAGCCGTCCGGTAAGAGGAACGTCGACATTCAGAGCCTGGTTTCTGGTAGAGTTCCTGGGACATGTGGATGATCCGCCTGTGCAGGAAGTAATGCACAAATACGGGTCGCACTTGAAATGGCTCGGCAGCTACATCAGAGTTTCATAAACAAAAAAACAATTGCCGGGGGCTTAAACCCCAGGCAATTGTTTTTTTTGTTATTCTATTTTAATGTGCCTCTGTAAAGTGAAGGCCAGTTTCCATAAAGTTCAATAGTGGTTTCGGAGCCATCCGGCAGCTTCACTTTTACCATGCGGCTGGCAGTAGGGGATTGGAACGAATCGACGCCCAACACTACAATCTGATTTCCTTTTACGATGGAGGTTATAAATGGCTCTTTCCGGTCAATGGCCAGTAAAACCTGTTCTTTCTTAGGCTCGATCCAGTTTCCATTCAACTGAAAAGTGAGATCCTGGGTTTTACCGTCAACAATTACGTCTTCCACCTGCTTTGCCATCCAGTTTCCAAGCGAATAAAATTCGGTAGGGTAATCCCAATAGTAAGCGGCGTCGCCTTCACGGGGCTTTTTGCCGATTTCCGTTACGGGCGTCTTGCCATTGGCAGGATACCATTCAAATCCCCAGGGCGAGGCGTCGCCACCCACTTTATATCCATCCGGATCGTTGCCGCTCGGGCCGCTGTCGTGCCATAAATAGTAGCCGTCAAACAGGATCAGTGAAAATAGCGACATGCTCAATGCCTGGCTCGCGGGCATGGTTTCAAGCTGGTTCATGACCAATTCACCTTTTGGGTCCGTCAATTGGAAGTTCCAGGGAATAATCGGGTCATGGTGGAGCGGCATATAGCGGTTCCAGCCGTAAAAAATGAATTTATTGTTCTTTTGATAAGGAATCAGCTTATTGATCCGCAGGGAATGGACCGCTGATAAAAGCACAAAATTGTTCGGCGTGTTTCCCTGTTCATCTTTGGCGAACATGGGTTTCGGGTACACGTCAATAGGCGTCGCATTGAAGATATTATGAAAACTTTCTCCATTCGGCAACGGCTCGAAATTGGAATTGTTTGGCTTGGGATCATTGTAATCGCCTATGAGCTCTTTCGGACTTTTCCCGCCCATGGTGTTGATATGGGGATTAGTGTAAGCACCGCCACCCCAGTAATCCAGTAAATACATGTTCGGATTACGTTCACGGATCGCCTTCACCAGCCATATAAGCCGCTGCTTTACTTCCGGAATATAATGTTGGTTCCAGAACTCAAAGTCCAGGGCATATAAACCGAAGCTTGGAACGCCGGCGTACACTTCCACATCTGTTTTAGATAATGTAGAAAACCATTTTTCATCCCGATCCGCAAAATAGTTGGGCGTGACCGTGTAATGCATCCGCTGGTAGGGCGTATTCTTGCCGCCGTAAAGGAAAGTAATGCCGCGTTTGAAATAATTCTCGTCGGGAACGTAATTATTGAGTCGATACTGACTCACCAACTTTCCCTTAATAGGTTCAAATTCAGGGAATTTTGTGTCGAAATCCACATTCATCGTTTTCGAAGGAGAGAACCATTGCGGGATTTCAATCCGAGTGAGCTTTGTATCCTCTTTCGATTTCGAGTTGCCTGAGACCCAAATATTTTGTTGCCGTATGGAGCGATTCCGCATTTTGTTCCACCAATCATTATACGGCGCGTCGATCCAGCGTGCAGTGATGGAGTATAAATAACCGGGCTTCACTTCGATGCCATTTTCCAGCCCTTTCACTTCAATGCCATCAATCATGATCACTTTGGTGCGGCCGTCTTCATAGTTACCGAAGTCTTTTAAATGCACCTTTCCATTAACGATAACCGGGCGAACATCGAGCCAGTTGTCCTGACTTCCCTTCCTGATCCAGTTATTTGCATCCAGGATCTCAACTTTTCTGGATTTATCAAAATTAAAAGAAGCCGAAGTTTCACACCCCGGCTGTCCTAAGCTTATGATCTTAATGGTAGCCGGGCCCGTTTCCAGATCCAGCTGTTGGATTGAAAGCCATATGCCCAAGCGATGCGGCACTTCCTTAAATTGCTGAACCTTACCTTTTTGCGTTATTTCAACATTGTAAGGAGTGAGGCCACCCACATTGGCAGCAAGTTCGAACTGCACCTCGTTCCCGATCTGTTTATAACGCCTTATCACCAGGTCGCAGGCCGAAGAAGAAGAATCGATTGTTTGGGCAACAGGATATGCTTCTACTTTCTGAGGATAATCACGGCTGGTAGACGGGCCAAAACGGTTCCAGAGCCAAAGACCGGATCCCGTCATGAAAACTAGTATTGCGGTAATCCAGAAGAACGTTGTTTTTGACAAAATACGGTTGTTATTGGGCACAGATTATTCAGATTGATGGAAAGGATCAGGCAAACTTACCACCACCGATAGAATAAACCAATCGACCCGTTCACAGATGAAATCCCCTTATCGATATATTCGTGCTTGTAAGAAACGCCATCATACTTTACCCGAACGTCCAGGCCAAAAGCCCCGTCGCGTTTGAAAAGGAATTTTGACCCTACTCCAATGCCATATTTCGGACGAACTTTCTGATCCTGAGACGCCAGATTGCCGTAAAACAAAGTGTAGTCCAGAATGCTGACCCCACCGCTTACCTGCACATAGGGCTGTATGCTCGAATTTCTTGGCAGAATGTGATAATTCCCGAAAATTTCGACCGGATATTGCGAAATGGTGCGCGTCTGCACTGCCGAAAGGACCTCTTCGCCATTTTGATATAATGCTCTCGGGATCCGTTTTTCGAAGTAAGTCGAGCCGATTTCACCGCCGACGGAGATTGGCGAGTTTCTTAAAACCCATTCAATAGAGAGCGAGTAGTTCTGAAAAGAAGCCTTATCGATGTAATTATCCGCAAATGATCCCAGTGGCGTTGCGCCCATCAGCCTCGCGGTAGCCAGGTAATGGGTGTAGCGTTCAAATGGAGAGGGGAGTGTATAAAGCTTTGGCGCCGGTTCCTGCGCATATGATTTAAAAGCACCAATGACAAAAAGGGCTATAATGATGATTCTCTTCATTTTAATTAATTTTTAAATAACCTGACTGACCAAAAATCGAGTCAACCATTGTGTCCACAAATTGTCTGTCACCTATTCCTGCGCCGCGGATCTGCGCGTCCCACACCACTTTAAAAGTCTTATCCACAGTGTTCGGGTTTTTGAAATCGAGCATGGAAATAAGCCAGTAACTTTCGCTGGTCTGATAATACTGATAGTAATTCGGATAGCCGTAACCATATCCGCCGCCGCCCCAGTAGCCGCCATAGTATGATGATACTGGCTGCGAAACCACATTCAGGTAAGTGTTGGAAATCCAGCTGGCGTTGATGCCTATATCCGGCTTGCTTTTAGGGCTGACATACTTGTAACCCAGCTTTTCCATGTTGGAAATAATGCGGATCAAAACGTCCCGGTCCAGCTCGCTTAATGCGGTTCCCGTCTGTCCGTTTTCCACAACCAGCACCGAGTCCACAATGCTGAATGTCTTGTATTGATTGAAATTAGCCGCTTTATCGTGATTTGTTATGTAAACAAGGGTTTCTTCCGTTGATAAATCACTGATAGGATCTTTGGAGCAGGACATCATTCCTATTCCTGCCATGAGTATGAACAATGAAGCTTTTTTTAACATGTTTCCTTCTTATATTTAAATATGATAATTAAACGAAATTTGAAATTGAACATTTTATTTTAGGTAATTTCTTAGCTCAATTTTTTAGTTTTATTCGTTGCAGATATCTTTCAGGACTATTAAAAAACTAAATTGGTTGCAGCAAACCGAAAATCATTTAACATCGCACAAACACATTCATTTTATATGGAAACAAAAGAAGAGATTTTAAGGATTATAGATGTACTTAACGATACCTACGAAAGTGAGGAAGCATGGTATGGGCCTTCTGTGGTGGAAGCATTGCGTGACGTGACACCCAAAATGGCGGAAGTAAGGCTGAGCACCAATACACATTCGATTGCAGAGATCGTCTATCACATGACCACGTGGCGCATTTTTGCCGTTCGGAAAATACAGGGAGATGCTGAGTTTGACATTAAAACGCAGGATAAGGACTGGAAAAAATTCCCATTGGTTGACGAATTTGAGTGGGAAGCCATTCAAATGGAGCTCAGCCTTTCGCAGGAAGAATTGATTTCGGAGCTTGAAAAAATTGAAAGTGACAGCTTCCTCGAAGAGTTCGTTCCGGGTCGTGATTATAGTTATTATACTTTGATTCACGGAGTTATCCAGCACGATGTATACCATGCTGGGCAGATCGGACTGATCAAAAAAGCGGTGAAAGGAATGCGGTTGGAAGAAGACGACTTTGGTGCATTTGACGAGCGCTCGGAGTTGGATAATGGAACTGATTATTACTGAAACACTTGCATTTAATTTTGCAAAATCGTCTAATGCCTATGTTTTATAATAAATAATATATATTTTGCATTATAATAGAACGGAATGCACTTGGTTGCTAGCGTTCTAATGGTGTGGATATAGACGAAAAGGCTGCCTGATATTTTCGGACAGCCTTTTTTTAAGAGAAATTCTGTGCAACATTTGGCAAATAAAATTGCTCACCACTCATATGAAGATTTTGATTGTCGAAGATGAACCCAAACTCGCCGGGTTCCTCAAACGAGGCCTTGAAGAACAGTCTTGGGAAGTTGAATTGGCATATGATGGGCAGGTAGGCAAGAAAATGGCCGCTAACTATCGTTTTGACGTGATCATTCTTGACGTTAACCTGCCTTTACTAAACGGATACGACCTCGCCCGCCAGCTACGTCACGACGGCCTGGCCACACCCATTCTTTTCCTGACTGCACTGGGAACCATTGATGACAAGCTGGATGGCTTTGAAGCAGGCGGTGATGATTATCTTGTCAAGCCATTCGAATTCAGGGAATTGATCGCGCGTATCAAGGTTTTGTCCCAACGAAACAGCAACCGCGAGCAGTCCAATCAGATTCTCAGCCTGGCTGATCTTGAACTGAATCTGGATGAAAAAGTGGCGCGCCGCGGCGGAAACCGCATTGACCTTACTGCCAAGGAATTTGCCCTGCTCGAATATCTCATGCGGAACAAAGGCCGCGTGGTTTCACGTGTAGACATTGCCGAGCAGGTTTGGGATATCCGCTTTGATACAGGAACCAATGTAATTGATGTTTACATTAATTTTTTAAGAAAGAAAGTAGACAAAGATTACCCTACCAAGCTGATCCATACCGTAGTAGGAATGGGTTACATCTTCAAGGAAGAATGAACATTAAATCGCGCCTGACATTGCTTTTTACCATGCTGGTAGGCTCCATCATGGCATTGTTCTGCATCGCCATTTACTTCTTTTACGATCAGTACAGGGAAAAACAATTCTATTCTTTTCTGAACGAACGCGGGCAGACCATTGCCCAGCTGGTAGAAGCGAGCCAGGGCATTAGTAAGGCGGACATTGAAAAAATTGAAAAAGCGAATAATGCCATTCTGCTGAATGAAGAAATAACCATCTACGACGGCTCGGATTCACTCATATTTACAAGCGGGGACGAGAAATTTACCCTTTCCAAAAACATACTGGCAGAAGCCCGGGGAGGGAAGGAGATCCGCACCAAGCATGATAACAAAGAGGCTATCATTATCAGGCACGTTTTACAGGATCACAGGAAACCCTGGGTTGTGATGGCCGTGGCCAATGATTTTCCGGGAATGAACCAGTTGAAACGGCTTCGTGAAATACTTTTGATAGGCTGGCTTTTATCCCTTATTCTCGTAGGCGTGGCTGGTTGGCAGTTTGCGAATGATGCCATTAAACCCGTTTCCGACATTATCTCACAGGTTAACAACATTTCGGCAGGCAACCTGCACGAGAAAGTGACGGTAGGAAGGGAAAAGGACGAACTGGCCGCACTCGCGCAGACATTCAACCAGATGCTGAGCCGGCTGGAGATAGCATTTATTGCACAGAAAAACTTCGTTTCCCACGCATCGCATGAGCTGCGCACACCGCTTGCATTGATCATGAGCGAGGCCGAGCTGAGCCTGATGAAGGACCGGCCTACGGAAGAATATAAAGATGCATTAAGAGGAATCTGGTCTGAGGCTCGGGAAATGAATGAGCTGGTGAGCCGGCTCCTGGAACTGGCCCGAACGGAAGAACACGCATTCAGGGTAACATTCTCAAAAATAAGGGTGGATGAAGTTCTCTGGCAGGCAAAAGCATCCGTACAGCAGAAGAATCCGGGTTACAAAGTGCACATTCACTACGACAACATCCCCGATGATGAGGAGCAATTGAAGCGGTATGGCGATGAAAGCCTGCTCAAAACAGCATTCATGAACCTCATGGACAATGCCTGCAAATATTCCAATGATGGGACCGTGAATGTGTTTCTGGAAATCCATAAGGACCTGATCAAAATCTTTTTCAAAGATGTGGGCATAGGCATCGCGCCCGACGAGCTTCCTTATATTTTCGACACATTTTACAGAAGTGCCACCACAATCAGTAAGGCAGGTTATGGCATCGGACTGGCATTGACCAAGCGCATTATAAACATGCAGGGTGCCAGCATTGAGGTTGAGTCAGTTATGGGCTCAGGAACAACATTCATTCTGAAATTCCCTCCTTTTTAACGGATATTTAATTCGGTATTAATGTGCATTTAACCCGGTTAAATTTCATTTGTAGCAGAAAACATTCATTAGCTATTCCGCGCAGTGGTAAGTTAAATTGAGTTAGGTGAGTAGTAAGAAAAAAATGGCCCTCGGATCTTCCGGAGGCCATTGTTTTTATCTGTTGAGTTTGGTTTCGGGCAGCATATTTTCCTGCTTGTGCGCTTCTTCAATCCGGTGGCTGGGCAATGCTTCCGGATATTCCTGGGAGATAAATTCAATCATTTTCTCCCGGACCAGGCAGCGCAAATCGAATGTCTGGGAAGAATTCCGGGCCGACATGATGGCCCGCACTACCATGAGCTGCCCTTGCGTATCCGTTACCTGCAATGCCCATGAACGGCCATCCCAAAGCGGTGTTTCATCCAGGATCTCTTTCAGCTTTTCTCTGAGTTTCGGGACAGGCGTCAGATAGTTGAGGTGGAAAAAAGCGGTTCCCACGAGCGCACTGTCATTGCGCGTCCAGTTTTGGAATGGTGTTTCAATAAAGTAAGTGATCGGAAGGACAATCCTTCGCAGGTCCCAGATGTTGACCACCACGTAGGTCAAGTTAATTTCTTCAATGCGTCCCCATTCGCCTTCCACAATAACAACGTCATCGATCTTAATCGGCTGTGTGAATGCGATCTGAATTCCGGCCATGAGATTAGCCAGCGATTTTTGCGCTGCAAAACCAATAATTACACTGAAAATACCCGCAGACGTAAGGATACCAACCCCATATTGCCGCACGCTTTCGAAGCTCAGCAACAGGATAGAAACGCCTATAATAATGATCAGGATAATCACAATGCGCTTCACGAACTTGATCTTAGTGAACAAGCGTCTCGCCTGGTTGTTGTCCGGCGAGGTGAAATCCAGCTGGTCAATCAGCACTTTTTCGACAATGATGACAATGCGCGTCATGAGCCACGTTGTCACTGCGATTAACATCACCTTACTGATCGTGAAGGTCCAGTAATACTCCTTATTGCCGAAAGAATAAGTTTTAAGCGAGGCGGTGATTAAGACAAGCGGAATGAAGAAATAAAGCACGCTTGTAAGGTTATCTTTAATCGCCCTGACTGCCCGCCATTCCTTCCTTGAAGCTGTGATTTTGATAAGATTGATAACGATTGCGCTGCATATCAGACCAATGACAGTCGCGACCAGCACGATTAACCACGGCAAATTCCGATAATCGAGCACATTCAAAAATTCATTCATTGGATCAGATATCGTTGAGACGCGCTACGATCATTCCCGTATGCTTGGGGACCGAAGCTACATATTCCGCAAGCGGCACACTGGTCATAATCACCTTTTTGCCCGTAGACGATGCGTGGATCAGGTAAGCGCGGCTGCCTACTTTGGAAATGATCCCCATATGGTTAACGTCAAGGCCTTCCACGGAGGACGTAAATGCAACAATGTCGCCATCGTGCAGCATAGGCTCCGCTTTATGGATGCCCGACTTTGGGATATAACTGTGCTCCCGCGTATTAATGGTGCTTTCCTGCTCACGCACTTTCTCCCAGACAGCCGTTTCAGCCATAGAGGGATAAAGATTCGCATGATTGGACATAAAATTAATTTCCTTCCTGAACGGGACGCCACCAACTTTGGTCGTAATGTTTTCAAGTCGTCCTCGCTTTTCATTCTCATACATCCAATCGAGCACATAATGCAGTCTTGAAGGATATCCGTCTATAACGCCGTCCCGGTAACGCAATTTGGTCAGCTCGTTTTTGAACCCTTCGTAAGTAGGGTTTTCGTTTTTGGCGATGGCCAGAGCCACAGCGCTTTCCACCAGGGTAGTGCAGTCCAGCCCATCGAATTTGCACACAAGCCGTTCTGTTGGATTTCCTTCCAATGTTCCCGCAACATACGGCGTTCCCAGAAACGATTCACCCATACGCAAAACCTGCGTCCCGATATCCCTGCTCTCCGGTAAATCCATTTTCTGTGCAAACACCTTTTGAACAGCGAGCTGTGCAAATGAACCGGTTGCTGAAAGAAGACAAATGGATAGAACAATAATTCTGATCATGCTGAAATTTCCTTTTTTGCGTAAAGTTTACGCTTTATAACTGTCAAATAACCATTTGCCTGAATCAAATTTAAGCATTCCAGCTTTGACCATGCTCATTTTGCCTCAATTTCATATACCGAAACAGAGTTGGGCGCCAGTCCCACCTGCACACCCGTAGATGTGATCTCATTGGTCCTCAGGCTTGGAGAAGGAATGAATGTCGGGAAAACCGGTTTCAATCTGTAAGCCGCCGTATTGCCCAATTTCAGAAAGTTTTCCCAGGCGTCCTGTGGGATTTTAACGGTTGTTTCAACGGTTTTTTCTTTATCAAAATTATAAATAAAAAGCAGCTTCTGATTTTCAGTGAAACGCAAATAGCTGTATTGCAGCCCTTTGTCGTAATTTTGAGACTGGCCGTCGACATTCGCATATTGTAAATCGTAAAACGATCCGGCATAAACGGCTTCGTTTTCACGGACAAAGTGGTTGAGCGTTTCGTAAAAAGCGCGCAATTTTTTCTGGTCTGCAGTGAGTTTTTCCAGATCAAATTTCCCGCCATTGACCCATTGCTGGAATTCGGTAACGCCCCAATAATCAAAAATGGTCGTGCGCCCGTCCTCACCCTGGAAACCTTCCGCCTCCACGGGATTGACCCCCAGCTCCTGGCCGAAATAGATCATCATTGGACCTGTATGCAATGTAGCGCTCAATGTCATAGCTGGAATCGCTGCCCACGGATCGCCGGCAAAATATCGCGACGCAATGCGCTGCTCATCGTGATTTTCAAGAAACCGGAGCATATTTTCACTGATATCGCCCGATTCCTGCTGCCATATGCGCGTAATGTCCTCCACCGTTCCATGGCCTTCCATCAGGCTCCGCAAAGAATTGTATAAGCCTACTTTATCGTACAAATAGTCAAACTTTCCTGTCTTGATATAATGATGATATTGAGCAGGATTATAGATTTCGGCAATGAAGATAACACTGTCTTTCAGCTCCTTAACCTTTGGTATAACCCAAGCCCAAAACTCAGCCGGGACCATTTCCGCCATATCGCACCGAAAACCATCTACACCTTTCTCGGTCCAGAAGCGGAGGATATCGTACATTTTCAGCCAGGTCGAGGGGATAGGATCAAAATAGCGCAATCCGCCGTTTTGATAATCCACACCATAATTCAGCTTAATGGTCTCATACCAGTCGTACTGGCTTGGCTGTGCCTGGAAAACGTCGTTACCGGTTGCTTTGGCCGGCCGTTCATGATATGGGGCAGTAATCTCGACGGGCGGCTTATGACCCTCAGGGACCACAAAATCATGGTTGGGAATGTAATAGAAGTTGTTTTTTGGATTAAAACTGACCGTATTATCGTCATCCTCTCCAAAATCCCTGACGTCCGAAGACCTGGCATCCGAAAAATACTGTCTGGCAACATGGTTAGGAATGAAGTCGATAATCACTTTCAAACCCTTGTCATGCGTCCGCTGAACAAGCTGCTCAAACTCCTGCATTCGATTATTAACGTCCACCGCGAGGTCCGGATCTACGTCGTAATAGTCTTTAACAGCATAGGGTGAGCCTGCGATTCCTTTTACGATCAGGGGATGGTCGGCATTTATTCCAAATTCACTGTAATCGGTCAATGTCGCATGTTCCAGCACACCGGTATACCACACGTGCGTAATGCCAAAATCAGTAAGAGCAGCAAGCGCAGTTTCGGTGATATCATTAAACTTTCCGCAGCCATTTTCTTCAATGGAGCCATACAGTTTGTTGGTCGCACACTGGTTCCCGAATAGGCGGGTAAATACCTGATATACTATGAATTTATCTTTATTAACCGGGGGCATATCAAGTTGAATTATTTATAAAAAACACATTTACCAAACCCTCCTGTAACACCCTGAACGGGACCTGTAAAGTTGGACCTGGCAAAACTTACTATTGCAAGATATTAAATTTGAAATAATATGCCCCGAATCCGTCCGGGCGTTTTTAGTTGGGGCTCGGGTTACCAGCGGCACATTTAGAAAACATTACATCACCCGGCAGTAGGACGAATTGAACCTTGTAAAAGTAGTTCTGATTTCGATAATCTTATTTATTGAAAAAATTATATTTTTAGCGGATTCTATTAATCGGCTACCGTAATTATTGTAAATCTGAAACATTACTTGTAGGTTCGGTCTTTTGAGCCATCTTTTTTGGTAATGCTACAAAAGATCCGCCTGTTTTTTCTCCAAGGTATGTTGTTGATGTTGACGCTTTTAACTCCCGGCGTTACGTTAGCACAGGATTTCAGTGAATGCCAGCGAATAGTCAAAGAGCTGCTTCCCGTTTTTAATCGGTCTTTCGAGGAAAATAACCCTGCGCTGCTTCGTGAAGACACTTACCAGCGAGGCCTCCGCAACTTACAAGCCGCCTACGCGCTATATCACAAACAGGCTTTTCAGCCATCCGATTCTGTGCAGCGCATGAACAATGAGGCCGTTATTCTCGCGTTGCTCGGCAACTTTCAAAAGGCACATCACATTATGGAAGAGCTGGATCTGAGCAGCCAGGATCCGCATTTACATTATAACAGGGGGCTTTTTGGCATGTTGTCCGGCAAATACGACGCTGCAAGAAATGACTTTACGGATGCGCCCGGCGGCACGCAGGCCATTTTGAACACATTGGTTTCCTATGGTAAGCAGAAAAAATATGGCGATGCATTAAGCTTCGCCAATGGTAACAACGCAAAAAACACCAGTGGGAAGTGGAATTACAATCTCGGAATGGTTTACAAATACAAAGGCCAGCTTCCCGAGGCTGTGGATGAAATGGCAACGGCCATCCGCCAGAAAGATGAAATGGCTTACCGCTTGCAAAGGGGCGATATGCTCATGCGGACGGGCAATGAAAAGAAAGCGGTGAAAGATTTTGAAAAGGTTTCACGAAACCATCTGAAAGCGCAGATCCGCTACGCCAATGCGTTGTTATCACTCAATCAGTTTGGCCAGGCGAAGGCTGTTTTTGAAAAATATCTTGAAACCGATGACCGCACTTTCCGGGGCGATGCTTATCTGGGAATGGCGCACTCGTTTTATGGTTTAAAGCAGATCAGTGAAGCGCAGCGCTATTATAAGCTGGCCTCAACATTAAAACGTGAAACGCCTGCGCTGCAATCGGGAATAGCTAATACGCACCTTTCAAAACATGAATATCAGACAGCATTCACACTTTTTGACCGGGTTATAAAAAAGGACTCGACTTATTTACCAGCCTACCTGGGTCGTGCAGTTTCCTATTACGGGCAAAAAAAGTATGACCTGGCATTGAAAGATTTCAAGAAAGCAGAGAGCGCCCTGAACGAGGATAACAAGTTTTTTGCAGATCTTTTTGTGACAAAAGCATTCTCCGAATATTATCTGAAACAGGTTAATCCAGCCCAGGACGACTTCAACAAGGCAATCAGGCTGGATCCCACGCGCTACGAGGCGCTGGCCGGCATGAGCAGCATCATGATTGACCAGAAGCGCTATTCAGAAGCCGGGCAGTTCTTATCGAAAGCGCTCGTATATGAGCAAGGTTATGACTTGATGTGGAGCAATTATGGAAACCTGCTCATGCATTTTGATATGTATAAAAAGGGATATCAGGTTTTCAAGAAAGCGGTTTCACTCAATCCCGCCAATGTGAACGCACAGAACGGATGGGGGATCGTGTTGCTTGAAAATGACCAGCTGGATAAGTCAATGGCGTTGTTTGACAGTCTGGTCAAAGAAAAGCCTGAGCTGCCGTTTTTACACAATAACCATGGTATCATTCAGGCGTATATAGGAAACAGGCATGAACAGCGGCATCAGGTCAATGAGGCAAATGCAAGATATGACGGAGCTTACAACGATTTTAAAACTGCCCTCGATAATGCGCCTTCCCGGAAATTTTACAATGTGAACCAAGGCAATGTATATCGTTATCTCGACAATTTCGATCAGGCAAAACTGAGTTACCAGGCCTATCAGGACAAAAGCGCATTGAATAATACGGCGGTCATGTATGCCGGCAAAGACAAGATGAAGGAGGCTAAATATTATCTGGGCGTTGCATTACAAATTGATTCGCTGCATCGCGTTTTTCAGTATAATATGACCATTCTGGCCAAAGGAAAACAGAAGGAAATGATGCGGCTCGTGGCGTCAGCCGATGAGAACAGCCCGTTTTCGGATATAGGGATAAAATACAGCCGTGACGGTTTTGTGACGATATATCTCTACGATTATGAATATGATGTGCTAACCTTTCCTGGAAGACATTACATGCCGCTTCCCGTTGCTGAGTACAAGGAAGACTATTTTATACCGGAATACGATTTTAAGATGATTCCTTATGAGAAGAAAAAGGGCGAGAAGGAAAAGAAAAAACACGTCCGCTACAAAAGTCAGAAGGTAAAACTGCCTGGATCGCGGGGGAAATCAGGGACAAAATGCCCTGTTTTATTTTAATCCAACATTCTTCCTGAATATTAGTAAAATGCTATTTGAGAATTAATTTCTACGTATTTATCGTGCAAATCCACACTATACGCAATATTCTCTACTGTTAATCTTACGCAATACTTATTCGTGACCGTTGCTGTAATTGGCAAACAGGTTCTTCACTTCAACGAAACTGATCGGTTTGTCCAGGAAGTAATCCGCACCTTGTTTGAAAGCTTCCTCACGCAGATTTGTCATAGCACTCATCATTACAATCTTCGTGTCTCTAACAATTATGGAAGTCTTAATGCGCTGAATCTCATTAATTCCTTTTCCATCGGGCAAGTTATTATCGATGAAAATCCAGTCAGGATTAAGTTCAACTATACACTGAAAGCCTTCTGTAAGCGAAGCAGCCACCTTTATGGATGCCTCCGGAGACTTAATATGTAACTGTTTCACTAGAAAATTGCGCATCAACACACCCAGATCCTTTTCATCTTCAATAATTACAATTCTCATAGCGATGTGTCAGAAATAGAATTTTTAGTCATTTGAAGGAAGGTAGATTTTAAAAGTATTCCAGGTTGTTTTAAAACATGCATACAGAAGCCGTATTTACAATAATCCTGCCATCTGAGAGGCACAGCAGGCGTTTAAGATAGATTTGGTAATGAAAGTTGATGGTGCTTCATGTAATGTGTAGAACGATTATCCCGTTTGCTATGAAGCCAATTACTGGTACAGGATTTGGGGATGGTGGAGGGTAAATGAAATTTTCACATTAAAAGAAGAAAATCATGAATGGTAATAAAGCATTTTGGGGAATCATAACAGCAGCAGCGGTTGGAGCAGTAATCGGGTTGCTATTTGCGCCAGAAGACGGTAACAAGACGATAAAGAAAATCAAGAAAAAAACGAATAGCCTCGCATCTGATCTGATCGACGCGCTCGAAAAAAGCAAAGAAAAGGCTTCTGATGTAGCAGGAGAGATCAAGGAAGAAGGCGAAGAATATAAAAACGCAGCTTTCGACAAGGCAGAAGAATACTCGAACACTGCAAAAGAAGAAATCAACAGATATCAATAACATCTTTTCCGGTGGTGTAAGCTGCCGGAAATTTTATCACTTCATCATACCATGAAATATTCATCAGCAAACCCTGGGAAAGAGGAAACTTCTACACCTATTGAGAGCACTGTCAATTATGTGAAGAACATGTTTCTTGCAGGACCGAACAGCAGCTCAGGCAAAAGTATTGAGATGGGCGTAAGTGCAATTCTTGCCAAAACAGCATTGCGTCGCCTGCCGCCGCCACTTAATTACGTGGTGCCGCTGATCGTTAAAAATGTAATCGTGAAGCACGGTGTGCCGGAAGGCAGGGAGTTGCTACTCAAAGGACTTCGCTGGGTAAAAAGAAATACCGATGAGAAGCCTGTTAATGTGGCTTAATAAATTACAATTTCCTTAGAAGTATAGAACCTTTCAGTCCTGAAAGGTTCTTTTTTTGCAAACAGACCGCGGCAAGAATTTTGTAAAGTTGGTTGATATGCCTCTTCGCGATTGGACTGATGAAATCGTTGGCTGTCCGTTCTTTTGTTATGGTTAAAGTCTGGGTTCCCGGAATTCTGCTCTGGTTTTTCACCCGGTTTTCGTAGTAACTTAATGAGAGAATGGGAGTTAGATATTTTGGTCAAAAGATAAATATGTTGTAACGTTTAGCCTGACCAGGTCTGTTCAATACGGCTACGCCGGTGTTCTGAAAATAGTAAGAAGCACAAATGTTCGTCTATTCGTCGAGCATTCTGAATAATTGTACTCAGAATGTGGAAATAAGTACGCAATATTTAGAATCGGCCCGCTCGTTGCAGATATTGGCTAAAGAGTCGTAAATTTAAACTTTAAGAATTCTAATTATTTACCCTTGGTTGCTATATGCAAAGACAAACGCAGACGCAAAGACAGACCCTGAAATATTCTCCGTTGCAAATTCAGATGCTGAATTTACTGCATTTGACAACAATGGAGCTTGAACAAAGAA
Source organism: Dyadobacter sp. CY351 (assembly GCF_021502625.1). Classification (NCBI taxonomy): domain Bacteria; kingdom Pseudomonadati; phylum Bacteroidota; class Cytophagia; order Cytophagales; family Spirosomataceae; genus Dyadobacter; species Dyadobacter sp. CY351. Next base: position 158,342 of record NZ_JAKFFU010000004.1, read on the forward strand.
TTAAAGAGGAGCTTGAAGAAAATCCTATTTTAGAGGAGGGTAAGGACGATAATGCTTCGGAAGATACTGTTGACGACTTTCAAGATCCTGCCGATACCGGAACCGGCGATGATAATACCATGCAGGATTATTACGACTGGGATGAGTTCAGGGACGATGATGTTCCGGATTATAAGACTTATGCCAACAACCAGTCGCCTGATAATGAGCTTTACACACGTCCTATGGTGGAAACAATTTCCTTCCGGGACGACCTTAAACAGCAAGTACATTTTCTGAGGCTGGACGAACGCCAGCAGCTGATTGCGGATTTTATTCTGGATTCCCTGGACGAAGATGGTTTCCTGAGACGTGAGAGCGATGTAATTGCCGATGATATTTCCTTTGCCAACAGCATGTTTATTGACACCGAAGAGGTCAATTGGATGCTTAAAATCATTCAGCAGCTTGATCCGGCAGGAATCGCGGCGAGCGATCTTCGGGAATGTCTGCTGATTCAGCTTGGCCGCATCGAAAACCAGGACGATACCTGGAAGTGGGCCTGCAAAATTGTTACAGATGCGTTTGATGAGCTGGGTTCAAGAAATTATGACAAGATCATGCGCATTACCGGCCTCGACGAGGAATCGTTGAAGAAGGCCATCGCGCTGATCACCACATTGAATCCAAAACCAGCATCCGGCCTCCGCAATGATTCCATCGTGAATGAAAGCATTAAGCCGGATTTTATGCTTCGGTATACGGAGGACGGCGATATAGAAGTGCAGCTTACATGGGGTAACAGCCCGGCTTTGCGGTTGAACAAATTGTTTACCCAAATGGCCGAACAAAAGAACGATAAGGCAACGAACCAGTTCCTGAAAAATAAGATGAATTCGGCGAAATGGTTCATTGATGCGATCAAGCAGCGTGAAAACACAATGCTGAGCACATTAAGGGCCATCGTTAAGTTGCAATACGACTATTTCCAAACGGGCGACATCAAGAAGTTACGCCCCATGATCCTGAAAGACGTTGCCGAGATCATCAGTATGGATATTTCGACAGTATCGAGGGTAACGACGAATAAATACGTTCAGACGCCTTTCGGGATTGTGCTGCTCAAAGACCTCTTCACAGAAGGCGTTACCAATGAGGACGGCACAGAGGTTTCCAACCGCGAAATTCAGGAGGCGATCCGGGAGATCGTAGGAGCAGAAGACAAAAGACATCCATACAACGACCAGCAAATTACAGACATGCTTTCTGAAAAAGGCTATTCTGTGGCTAGAAGGACCGTTGCGAAATACCGGGAACAATTAAATATCCCGACTGCAAGATTAAGAGTAACCATTTAAGCAGCTTACAAACCAACTGGATTTAGCCCTAAAAACCTGGCATGAAAAAAATTGTTGTTGTTGATGATGAGGCAGATATCTGCTTCTTGTTGAAGAGATTTTTATCAAAGAATGACTTTATAGTTGAAACTGCACAGAATGGTAAAGACGGCCTTGCGCTGATCGATTCCATCTCGCCTGATTTGGTTATGACCGACTTCCGTTTGGGTGACATCACCGGAACAGAATTGCTCACTGCCATCAAAGCAAAGCGTCCAAATGTGCCCGTGCTCATCATAACCGGCTATTCCGACATTAAGGTGGCGGTTAGCGTGATGAAACTAGGAGCATATGACTATATCACCAAACCATTGTTTCCGGACGAAATTTTGGTAACGGTGAAAAAGGCCATTGCTGACGCGGAATCCAGAGAGAACGAGGAATTTGAATATACAGCGGTTGCGTCCGGGCCAAGCGGAGGATCTACCGAAACTACAAAACCTGCCCGCAAGATGAGCTCGCGGACCAAAGCGGGTTATGTAATGGGTCAGAGTGAAGTCTCGGATAATCTTTTCCGCCAGGTTGACCTTGTTGCGCCTACTAATTTCAGCGTTATCATTTACGGAGAAAGCGGATCTGGAAAGGAAGCCATTGCAGCAGAAATCCATAACCGGTCAAAAAGACGGGATATGCCTTTTGTAGCGATGGACTGCGGTGCCATATCTAAGGAACTGGCCGGCAGCGAGCTTTTTGGTCACGAAAAGGGATCATTTACAGGTGCATTGAATACCAAGATAGGCCACTTCGAAATGGCGAATGGCGGTACATTGTTCCTGGATGAAGTTTCCAATTTGTCTTATGAAATACAGGTGGCATTGCTGCGTGTAGTGCAGGAGCGTAAGATGCGCCGCATCGGCGGATCAAAGGAGATCGATCTGGATGTAAGGATCATTGTGGCGAGTAATGAAAGGTTGCTTGAATCGGCCAGAAACGGGAAATTCAGGGAGGATCTTTACTATCGATTTAATGAATTTACTATCGAAGTGCCGGCATTAAGAAACAGAAAAGATGATCTGATGCTTTTTGCAACCACGTTCCTGGATACTACCAATGTGGAGCTGAACAAGAATGTAAGCGGGTTTTCGGAGGATGTTAAGAACGATTTCCTGAGCTATTCGTGGCCGGGTAACCTGAGAGAGCTGAAAAATGTCATCAAACGCGCTACGCTGCTTTCCGATGGCGACCTGATCGAGGAGAAATCACTGCCTTTTGAAATTGTCAATTATAAAAAGCTGAAAGACCTGGACGAGGAGCCTGTAACATTGGCAGCAACCACCAGCATAGCAGCTCCTGTAATGGAAACACTGGACGGCGATGATTCCAAGCCCAGCCTGAAAACAGTTGCCAATGAAGCCGAGTATGACATGATCATGCAGGTGCTTCGGGATGTTAATTTTAATAAAAGTAAAGCAGCGCGGCTGTTGAACATTGACAGGAAGACACTCTACAATAAGATGAAACAGTTTGACATTTAATTGTTGAGTTACGCTGAGCTATAAACTAGAATGAATACAAAATTAATAAGGGTCCTCCTGGTTGATGACGACGAGGATGATTACTTCCTCACACGTGAATATTTTCAGGAACTGGTCAACTGGAAGTTTGATATAACATGGTGCTCCACTTTCAGGGATGCACAGCAGCATATCAAGGATCACAAATACGATTTGTATCTGTTTGATTACTTATTAGGTGAAAGCACCGGGATAGACCTGATCGAATTAGCCTGTCAGTTTGAATGTGAAGAACCGATTATTCTGCTTACAGGAAAAGGGGATACTAAAATCGCCGTAGAAGCATTGAGGCTGGGTGCAGCTGACTATCTGATCAAAAGCGAGCTGGATTCCGAAAAGCTTGAAAGAAGTATCCGGTATGCACTGGAAAGAACTTCGGTGCTGAAAGCTTTGAAACACAGTGAACGCCGTTACCGGAGGATTTTTGAAGAATCCAATGACTTCCTGTTCATCAGTGACCTTGCCGGGAACATAATTGATCTGAACGCTTCGGCCAGCGTATTAACGGGATATACCGAAGACGATCTCCGGCTCAAAAATATCCTTGAATTGCTGGAAGACGCGCAGTTTGATTCATTCTGGAACAATATAAAAGACCATCCGATCCACGATCTTGAAGTAAGGCTGGTGACCAAAGATGGTGACAAGAAATATTGCCTCTTTTCAGCAACGCTGGAAGTGGACGACGATCACCCGTATATACAAGGCAGGCTGCATGATATGACCGCTCGCAAGCAATCCGAAAGAGAAAGATTGTTTTCCGAAAAAATGGCCGTTACAGGTCGTTTGGTAAGAATGCTTGCCCATGAAGTCAGGAATCCGCTAACCAATGTTAACCTTTCCGCTGAACAGCTGGAAATGGAGTTGGTTGATGAAGACCAGAAGTTTTATACACAGATCATTAAACGGAATTGCAACCGGATCAATGACCTTATATCGCAGCTTTTGCAACCGTCCAGCTCGGCTGATATAGAGCTCGTTACGAGCTCCGTGCACACCGTTCTCATCCAGGCTATCGGCGCTGCCCTCGACCGGGTCCAGCTGAAGCGCATTCAGATCGTCAACCAGTTTGCTGAAGAGGAAATGGCATTGCCGCTTGATCCTGTTTCCCTGCAAATGGCCTTCCTGAACATTATTACAAATGCCATTGAGGCGATGGAAGAGGATAAGGGCATTCTGAGGATTACTACCAAAAGCCAGGGAGAGAACATCCAGGTTATTTTTACGGATAACGGCTGCGGTATCAGTGAAGAACACATGGAAAAGATCTTCGAGCCATATTTTACCGGAAAAAATAACGGAATGGGCATCGGCTTATCCACAACCATGAGCATCATCCACGCCCACCACGGCCGCATCGACGTAGAATCGGAAATCGGGACGGGGACGACGTTTACGATCACGTTTCAGAACGGGAAGTAGTAAGCACGTGGCCCCTGTCACCCTGAGCGTACCGGGCCGCCGAAGGCCCTGTTACCCTGAGCCACCGGGCCGCCGAAGGCCCTGTCACCCTGAGCGGAGCCGAAGGGGGGGGTCCCCCCACCACGAACGCCCCCACGGGGCCCCCCACGGTGACAGGAGGAGTGACTCCTAACTTAAACCTCCTAACCCCCCCTCACCACTCCACTTTTCCTGTTAAAAAACCCATAAATAATCGGGAAGATCAGCAACGTTAGCACAGTGGCGGTAACCAGGCCTCCTATGACAACTATGGCCAGCGGTTTCTGGGTTTCCGAGCCGATTCCGGTGGACGTGGCAGCGGGCAGCAGGCCGATTGCGGCCATTAATGCGGTCATAATCACCGGTCTGATCCTGGACTTAACGCCTTCCCGGATCGCTTCATCCAGCGACATCCTTGCTGCCAGGTTTTTGTTGAAAACTGAGATCAGGATAACGCCGTTTTGTACACATAAACCAAACAATGCGATAAAGCCTACACCTGCCGAGATCCCAAAGTTCATATGCGTAACGTGCAGCGCCAGAATGCCGCCGATGAGTGCAAAAGGGACATTGACCAAGACCAAACCGGCATCTTTTGCATTATTAAACATGATAAACAAAAGTATAAAAATGCCGATAAGGCTGATAGGGACCACTTGTCCCAGGCGAGCCGTCGCCCTCACCTGATTCTCAAATTCTCCTGACCAGTTCACGGAATAACCCTTAGGCAGGTTTTTGAGCAATGGTTTTACCCGGTTTTGAGCATCCGCAATGGTGCTTCCCAGGTCACGTTCGCGAACCGAAAATTTGACGCCTATGAAACGTTTGTTGTTGTCCCGGTATACAAATGCGGGACCCGTAACCGTCCGGATGGATGATATTTCTTTCAACGGAATCTTTCCGCCGGTAAGCGTGGGCACCATGAGTTGCTGAATGTCGTCCACCGTACGGCGATATTGCTCTTCGTAGCGCAGACGAATGTCAAATTTCCGTTCGCCTTCATACAGGATCGAAGCCGTTTTTCCACCGATAGCCATTTCAATAACTGCCTGTGCATCAGCTGTACTTACACCATATTGAGCCATTTTGTGGTCGTGTAAAATTACGCTGATTTCTGGCTGGCCAATGTTCCGTAAAATGCCCACATCCTTGATCCCAGGCACATTCTTGATTGCCTCCAAAACCTGGTCTGCCTTTGCATTCAGTGTTTCGAGATCGTCCCCATAGATTTTGACCGCGTTGCTCGCATTCATCCCTGCAACTGCTTCCGCCACATTATCGATGATCGGCTGAGAATAATTGTAATTAATACCCTGGAACTGTTTCAGCTTCGTATCCATTTCTTCAATCAGCTGATCCTGGGTGATTTTCCGCTTCCACTCGTCCTTTGGTTTAAGATTAACCTGCATTTGAACGTAGTAAAAACCGGACGGATCGGTTCCGTCGTTGGAACGGCCTGTTTGGGATAATACACCATTCACTTCCGGAAATTCATTCAATTTGGCCCTAAGCGTGGTCACCATTTTGATCGTTTCGTTCAGAGAGCTGCTCATCGGCATTTTCGCTTCCACCCATAATGCGCCCTCGTTCAGTGTCGGCAGGAATTCGGTTCCGAGGAATTTGGCTGAAAACAAGCTGAGACCCAGGAAAACAGTGGCAAATACCAGACTTAACTTCTTCCGTTTATAACACCATTCAAAACCATTGGTAACCGTCCTGTCGAAGAAACGAACGACCGGATTACTCTTTTCCCGGACATTTTTATTCAACAATATCGAGCAAAGTACCGGAACCAGCGTTAATGTATAAAGTAATGCGCCTAGTAAGGCAAATCCGAGCGTATAGGCAAGTGGGGTGAACATTTTACCCTCTACTTTCTGGAAACTGAAAATCGGGATCAACGCAGTGATAATGATCAGCTTGGAGAAGAAGATGGCCTTACCAAGCTCCCCACCCGTTTTTTTGATTAAACCAAGCTTTGATAACTTATTGAACCGATCCATTCCATTGCGATGCGCCAAATGATCCAGCGCCACAAAAATCCCTTCGACCATTACAACGGCTCCATCGATAATGATCCCAAAATCAATCGCCCCCATTGAAAGCAGGTTAGCAGACATTCCCTTCAATTTTAGGCACATAAATGCGAACAAAAGCGCGAGCGGGATGATGATGGAAACGATCACCGTCGTGCGCCAGTCGGCCATGAAAAGGAAAACGATTACGGTTACCAGCACGATGCCCTCAATGAGGTTATGCTTTACGGTATGCGCACAAAACTCGATCAGGTTATCACGGTCGTAGAATGTCACCATTTTGACATCCGGCGGGAGAATTTTTGTGTTCAGTTCCTCAACCTTATCCTTTATACGCGCCAGCACTTCGCTCGGATTTTCGCCTTTACGCTGCACCACAATGCCTTCTACAACATCATCGTTCCCATCCAGCCCAACCTGGCCCACACGTGGCATATCCGATTCCTTCACATCCGCAACATCCTTTACCAAAACCGGATTATCCTCTATGAACTCGACGATAATGTTCTGAATATCAGGAATGGAGTTCAGCAAACCTATCCCGCGTACCACGTAAGCCTGCCCGTTTTTCTCGATCACATCACCGCCCACATTGACATTGCTTTTCGTTACTGCCTGATACACTTCCAGCGGCGTAATGTTGTACTTAACGAGCTTGGTAGGGTTAACCTGCACTTCGTAGATCTTCTCTCTACCTCCAAACGCAACTACGTCTGCAACGCCGGGAATGCTTCGCAATTGCCTGTCGATGATCCAGTTGTGCAATGTTAGCAGCTCACGGCTGTCACGATCTTTACTTTTCAATGTAAACCTGAAAATTTCACCAGTCGGTCCGTACGGAGGCTGGACGTCCGGCTCGACGCCATCGGGGAGCGAGATGTTACGGAGCTGATTATTAACTTGTTGCCGTGCGAAAAAATCCTCTACATTATCATCGAAAATGATTTTGATAATGCTCAAACCAAACATTGTTGTGCTGCGCACATTCGTTTTTTGCTGAACCGAATTCATCGCAACTTCAATCGGAACGGTTACGAACCGCTCAATCTCCTCTGCGCTTCGTCCGTTCCATTGCGTAACGATAATGATCTGTGTATTAGTAACATCCGGAAACGCTTCCAACGGCGTGTCCCGATAGCTGACGATCCCTGCGATGATCAGCAGGCCGGTCATAAAGAATATGAAAAAGCGGTTTTTCAAAGAAAAGCCCACAATTCCCCGAATGAATTTATTCATTTTTGAATGAGTGAATGAGTGAATGAGTGAATTTTGAATGAGTGAATGAGTGAATGAGTGAATGACTGAATGTTTTTTTCTATTCACTCATTCACTCATTCAGCATTAATCATTAAGCGCGTCGTAAACGAGAAGCTGATTTTTGGAAATAATGGCTTCGCCGGGTTTCAGGCCGCTGGTAATGTAGGTCCTGTTGGCCAGGGAGCGGTAAATTTCGACGGGACGGGTTTCAATGTTGGACCGGCCGTGATAGACCATGACCCAGTTTTTACTACGATCGAAAATGACAGCCTGGGATGGAATGGCTTGCATTTCTCCGCCTTCCTCAAAGTTCAGGTTGACCGTTGCGTGCATTTCGGGTTTTAGTTTTAAACCTACATTTTGCAGCTGAATACGGATTTTCATCGCTTTTGTATCCGGGTCGAGGACATTGTAAATTTTGTCCACTTTTCCTTTAAAAACTTCATTGGAAAAACTGATCGTACGCACATCAGCAGGCATTCCGAGTTTAATCCTGGGAATGTCGCTCTCATTCACATTGGCCATTACCCACACATCTGCAATCTGCCCGACTGTGAAAAGGCTCTCTGCATTATCCGAGCGCAGCTGCATGCCGCGGTTCACGCTTTTGTCAATGATAAAACCGTTGATAGGCGACTTAACCGTGTAGTTTGTGGATTTCCCCAAACCATAGATCGAGAAAATTTCCTTCACCCTGCTCACATCCGCCTGCGCTTTGTCTACCACCTGGCGCGCCGTAATGACGTCCCGCTCTGGCACCAGCTTACTCTCAAAAAGATCCTCGGTAGACGACAAATTCTTTTGGGCAATGAGCAAATCGGATTGTGCCTGAATCATTTGTCTTTCAAAATCAGCAACTTCACCCGAACGGATCGTAGCCAGTTTCTGGCCTTTGCGAACATTGTCGCCCAATTCCACGTCGACTTCTTCCACATTGCCGCCTACCAAGGGGTAGATCTTAATTACCTGATTTTCATCAGGAACAACTTTTCCAACCAGTGTCAGCTCGTTACGGACCGGCTCGGTCTTCACCGTATCGAGCGTGATCCGGCTCATCATCGTGTCCGAAAGCATAAAGGCCTTCGATTCTTCGGGATCTTCTTTTGTAGTATTGCATCCGGTCAGCCATAGGCCCGCAGCGGCCAGCAGAACCATGCTCAGAGAGTTTTTCATTGGAAAAATATTAGTGGCAATTGCCATGATGTGATAAATTCGATTAGTTAAAAAGCTCTTCACCGACTACGAAGTTGAGTTCTTCGTAAACCTTGATGCGGTCGGCTTGCAGGCGGTTATATTCCTTGATGCTTTCGTTGTAGGTTTCTATAAAATCGATGAATTCGAGGAGGGTAATGTTCCTTTTCTGGAAATTGTCGTAAATGCCTTTGCTAAGGAGCTGGAACTGATCCGAGAACTGGCTTTCTACGCCCTGGTAAGCCTTTTCAGCCACATTAACCTTCTGTAATGCGGCGTCAACCTGGTTGTTAATGCTGTTCACTTTGGCCGTTTCAGCCGTTTTGAAATAACTGATATTGCTTTTCGCAGCCTTAATGTTCCCCTGGTTCCTGTTGAAAAAAGGAAGGTCCATCGTGGCCGAAACGCCTACATAATTGTTCACGTAATTACTCGCCTGATCGTAAACCGCACCCAGCTGAATGTTAGGAACCGCCAGCGCTTTTTGTAAGGTGTAGTTCAATTCGGCCTGTTTCACTTCCGACTGCGACACTTTCAGGTCGGCGCGGCTTTCCATCGCCTTCGCTTTCAGCGCAGCCCCATTATACTGGCTAAGCTGGTAACGACGAACGTCTGCCGAATCCACAACCGACTTTACAGGCTGGTCAACATTCAATAATGTGCGCAGATCGCGCTGATTATCATGGAGTTCGAACAGGATGTCAGCACGATCATTGGTCAATTGAAAGAGGAGGGCTTTAAGGCGGACAACTTCTTTGAGCGAGATATTTTTCCGGTTATATTCTTTGTCAAATGCGCTTACGGTCGTGTTGAGCGAGGCGATTTGTGTGTCGTATAATGCAATGGTCTGTTCCAGATAATAAGACTCAAAAAAGATCTGGCGAAGGTCAAATTTTAATGTTCTGATGAGATCAAAAAACTGATATTCGCTTTTCCTGGTGGATTCCACATCCAATGCCACCTGCTTATTCCGTTTGCCGGCCCGGGTAATGAGCTGCTGAACAGTGAATGCTTTCTGGCCCTTGTTCCCTACGTCCAGAAAACCCCGAGAAGGATTATAAGCACTGATTTCGACGCCGAATGTGGGATTATTCCAAAGCTTGTCCTGGATCTCAATGGACTTGGCTATATCGATCTGATATTTTTCGGCAAGAATTTCAAGGTTGTTTTGAAGGAAAAGGCTGTCGGCCTGTTTGATCGAAAGCCTCAATGTGTCCTGTGCGTGCAGCTGAACTGCCAGGAATAGGAGGATCGTCGTGAAATAAGTTCGCATGTTTTCTGTGTTAGAATGATGCGATATTCCGACGCCGGTATTACAGGAGCCTTAAAATAAAGTTAGAAAAAAATTAGAATGGCCGAAACAGGCTCATACGTGGTTTAAACGCACCTGAAATTCACTTCCCTGGCCTGGCTCGCTCGTGACGGAGATCGTTCCGTGGTGCAGATCAATGATACGCTGGCAAATAGAGAGGCCTATTCCGAAACCGGGAACAGTCGTTGCATCCGACGACCGGTAAAAAGGATTGAAGATATGCGGCATGTCTTCGGGGCTGATGCCAATGCCCTGGTCCTTGAACTTCACAATGCACGATTTGTTGTCGGACGAGATCAGAATCCTAGCCTGGTGATCCGAAGAATATTTGCATGCATTATCCAGCAAATTGGAAAAAACCCTTTTCAATAATTCTTCATTTCCTTCGATAACAGTCTGATTTTCATCCTCCGGGATGTTTTCATAGTCAATTTCAACACGGTAATCGGGGTTGGCCGACAACAATTCTTCCTTAGCCGCAAAAGCAAGATCTTCAATGTGGATAGGCGCCATTTTCAGCTGTCCCGAATGCTCGTAGGAGCGTGCGAGGAAAAGCAGGTTATTGGTAATGCTGATGAGCCTTTCCGTGTCGGAAAAGAGGTTGGCAAAAACTTCGTCGAGGTCGGGATTATTTTTATTAAACCGCTGCCCCAGTTGGATTTCGGATTTCAGGGCGGCCAATGGTGTCCGCAACTCGTGGGAAGCATGTGAAACGAAGCTTTTTTGCTGTTCAAATGCATTGTGAAGGCGCACAAGCACCGTGTTGAAATTAATCGCGAGCTGCGCGATCTCATCTTTTCGGTTGCCTTCATCAAGTTTTTGGGAGAGGTTTTGGGCCGTTATGAGCGAAACTTCATGATTGATCCGGCTGATAGGCCGCAATGCATTTCCAGCAAAATATATCCCCAGCCCGACAGTAACCGCAATGCCGGCTAAAAGGCCCCAACCCAGTGTTTCGCGGAGATTGGTGAGCTTGCTATGCCCAAAAGTGTCATATGCCGACGCCAGCACGGTTAACGGCTCACTTTGCTCCTGATACAGAAGACCTATGACCTCGCTTCCACCTTCGTGAAACTCGATATATTGCTTTTCCCGGACCTCATCCAGCAGCGAGGCTTTATAAGACAAAAGTTTATCATCCACACTGGAATAGATCAGCTCATTATCAGCATTAAAAATCAGCACTTTCTCGTCAAGCATTTCTGAAAGCGTGTTTTGGTCAATGGCTTTCAGCAAATGTTTGTCAATTCCTTTAACCTTTACGAGCAGCCGGCAAGTAGTCCGGGCGCGGCTTTTCAGGCGGTCATAAAATTCCTCCTGCCTGTAATGTTCGGAAACGCTGTAAATGGTGATTGAAAACAATAGCAAGATCGCCGCCACGAGGAGCGTGAATTGAAGAGCAATGCGATTCTTGATTTTCAGGGTCATTCTTCCTTCATAATGTAGCCCATGCCGGGCCGTGTGTGAATTAGCTTGGTAGCAAAGTCTTTGTCTACTTTTTTGCGTAAATAATTGATATACACCTCAACGACATTCGTACCCGGATCAAAATTGAGGTGCCATACGTGCTCGGCCAGGTCCATTTTTGACACAACCCTGCCTCTGTGCAAAAGGAAATATTCCAATAAGGCAAATTCCTTGGCAGTAAGGTCTATCATATTGCCGCCGCGGCTCACCTGCTTGGTCCCGAGGTTCATTTCAAGATCCGCAATCCGGAGCACTTTGTCCGTATTTTCCGGATTGATCAGTTCCGAAACGCGCAATGCTGCATTGATTCTTGCGAGTAATTCTCTGAAATCAAAGGGTTTAACAATGTAGTCGTCCGCTCCGCGTCCCAGGCCTTCCAGTTTATCCTCAATTTCTCCGTAAGCCGTAAGCATAATGATCGGCAGCGACGGCTTATAAATCCGGATCTGCTGGCAAACATCATGACCATTCATTCCCGGTAAATTTACGTCCAGCAGAACAAGGTCAAATTTTTTGTCCAAAGCCATTTGCTTTCCCGTAATGCCGTCGTGGGCAATTTCCGCTTCAATGTTTTCGGAGGCCAGTCCGCGGAAAATGTTCTGGGCAATCCGGCGATCGTCCTCAATAATCAGGATTTTTTTCATTGCAGGAGATCTTTTGATTCAATAATGGGCGCAATGGCCTCAATGGGTGCCTGAAACACAATTCCTGTGTCGAGGGAATGGATAATGGCTTTGTTACTGTGCGCAAAATAACAAACATCAATGCCGAGTTCCTGGATGTTTTTAAGGTTCAAGGTCGTCTCTGGTTTTGCTCGTCGCCGGGTTTGCCGAATGTAAACCGCGCGGATATTGGCAGAAAAATCCCGGCAGATCTGTTCATAAATTTCCGGATCTTTCTGAGAATCATCGCCTAACAAAATAAATTGCAGCTCGGGATAGAAATTGATAATGTTATGGATCTTGCGCAGCTTATGGTCATGAGATCCGCCGCCCGTGGAAACAAAATCATCCAGTCCCGACTTAATGGTCCGCAGCTTCAAAACAGCCTTTGGCAGGCCATTAAGCTCTGCAAAGCGAACGATCATATCATACAGATTCCATTCGCTGCTCGATACATAAAAGAAAATGTTGCTGTCCTTATGCGGATGCGTGCGGCTGGCGAACGACAGCAGCTGATAATGCTTGACGACGTCGTCGAACGGTTTCCTAGCCTGGACGTTTTTGGACAACAATACAAAGAGTTTCCGGAAAGACCGGCGGCTGTGTGAGATCAGAAAAGTGTCGTCAATGTCGGAAATGATGCCATAGGAGCTTTTGTAAGGCAGGAAAAATTCTTCCTGCGCGCTTCCCTGATATCGCTTTCCGTTCAGCTCATCGTCAACGGTAACCTCGTAAGTATGCCACCCGCTGGTCATTGGCTCCGTAAGCGGGACCTGAAAACGGAAATATCCATCGGCCTCAGCCGTCGCTTCGGCGGTAATATCGCCCAGCCTGAACACAACTTTTAAAAATGGAATGGTCTTAACAGAAAAGAGCTCAATGATCGTCCGTGCGTATCTGAACCCGCTTCTTGTATATTTTCGATCACCTGAGGGATATTTTTTGACGATATGCCCAAACACCACCAGCTCATTTTTATTGGCATATCCACGGTACAATTTTATGTCGCAACGTTTCATAACTATCTTTATCCCCGTACACTTGAAGTCCCTAATTTAGACAATATGTTTTCAGAACGAAAAGTTTTGTTGGTTGTAAATCCCATATCCGGTGATGTGAACAAGGATGTGGTTTTTGAAGAGGTAATTGAGATGGCGGCGGCAAAGGGTTATGATTTGCGTATCTATACAACAACCGGCGAGCATGATCTGGAAACGATCCGGGAAATGGTCATCAACATTAAGCCTGAACGTGTGCTGGTTGCGGGTGGCGACGGCACTATTTCGCAGACGGCCGAAGCAGTCCAGGGTGCTAATGTGGTGATGGGCATTATCCCGGTGGGCTCGGCCAACGGACTTGCTATGGATTTCGGGGTTACCGGGTCTATTGCTGAGGCAGTTGAGGTGGCTTTTGGGGATAAGATCATTGGTATTGATGCGGTTTGTATCAATAATGAAATCAGTCTGCATTTAAGCGACATCGGATTGAATGCATTGCTGGTAAAAAATTATGAAAGCAGCGATACGCGCGGAAAACTGGGTTACGCACGTGAAATGCTGAAAACATTAAGCGAGCATGAAAACTTTTTGGTAAAAATTACAACAGCCAATGAAGTGATTGAAACCGAAGCGCTTATTGTGATTATCGCCAATGCGCAGAAATACGGGACTGGCGTTACCATTAACCCTACCGGCGATATGTCGGATGGGTTTTTCGAACTCGTTATTGCCAAAAAACTGGACTTCATAGAAACCGCGAAGATCCTGGCAGGCAGCACCGACTTCAATCCCGAGATTATGCGCGTGATTTCCGTTGAGAAGGCCACCATCGAATGCCCCGACAAAGAAGCACATTTCCAGATAGACGGGGAGTACAAAGGGATGGTCAGGAAACTTGAAGCGCACATTTTGAAGGAATACATCAGGGTGGCCATTCCCTGAGGTGATTTAAACAGTAAGCACCGCTGGTTTTCCTCTTTCGTAATAAAATCCGTTCAATCTCTTTCCGCTGGGTTATGAAAGTTGTTTTAATGTGCATGTTAAGTGCTTTTTGTATGTCTGCCACATTGTTTGCGCAGCAGGCAGAGTTATGCCAGGGTGCTTATTTTACCGAGGCGCAAGGAAAGGAATTTCTGGAAAAACACGCCGTCAAAACGAAACTTGAATGGGAAACACGCGCAGCAGCCATCCGAAAGCAGATCCGTGAAGGGATGAATTTGCAGACTATGCCCGCCAAGCCGACCTCAAAACCGATCATTCACAGTAAAAAAGAAATGGACGGTTACTCCATCGAGAATGTGGCTTTCGAAAGCATGCCAGGGATTTACGTGACCGGTAATTTGTACAAACCATTAAAAGAGCAGCAATCTTACGCAGGCATTCTTTGTCCCCATGGACACGGTGAAAATCCGCATGGCAGGTTCAGGGAACAAACGCAAAAACGTTGCGCAACGCTCGCGCGCATGGGTGCTGTTGTGTTTGTTCTGGATATGGTAGGGCAGGGAGATTCCAAATATTGCGAACATAAAATGCCCAAAGCGCTTAAACTGCAAACGATCAATGCAGTAAGAGCACTGGATTTTCTAATGGCGCAACCCGGCGTTGACCCTGAAAGGATTGCTGTAACAGGCGAGTCGGGTGGGGGAACGCAAACTTTCCTTTTGGCTGCACTGGACGACCGCGTTAAGGTCATTGCACCCGTCGTGATGGTCTCATCTTACTTCTTTGGCGGATGCGTTTGTGAAAGCGGCCTTCCCATTCATAAAAAGGGCGATTACCAGACCAATAATGTTGAAATAGCTTCCCTAACCGCCCCGAGGCCCATGCTGCTCGTGTCTGACGGCGGCGACTGGACCAAGAATACGCCGGAAGTCGAATTTCCTTTCATTCAAAGCATTTACGGATTATACGGCAAGAAAGATCTGGTCGAAAATGTGCATTTACCTGACGAAAAGCATGATTACGGTCCTTCCAAGCGGAATGCCATGTATACTTTTATGGCAGAGCAGCTTGGGCTGGATTTGAAAGCCGTCACCGATTCACAAGGTAAGATTGACGAAACACCTTCCAAACTGCTGGAACAGAAAGATCTGGAAGTTTTCAATGCGGCGCATCCCCGGCCGGCCAACGCGGTAATGGGGGATGAGGCTGTCATGAAATTGCTGTAAATCCAGACCTCCGATGATCATATTCATTGTTCTTGCGGCCGTTGTCTTCATTGTACTAAGTTCTACGGTGCTTAGAATGCACCCGCTGGTTGGCTTGCTGTTAGCTGCAATCGGCGTGGGCATCTTCGCCGGTCTGCCCATCGACAAGCTGGCCGAAACGATTGGAAAGGGTTTCGGGGAATTAATGTCTAAAATCGGGTTAATGGTCATTTTGGGCTGTGTGATCGGTGCAATTTTGGACAAATCCGGTGCTGCGATTAAGGTGGCAGATGTGATATTAAAGTTGTTCGGTGAAAAGCGCCCTGCATTTGCAATGGCAGTGATTGGTGGAATCGTCGGGATTCCTGTCTTTTGTGATTCGGGTTTTATTATCCTGCATAAGCTGAATCAGATTGTTGCCAAACGAACTGGTAAGCCGCTGGTAACCATTGCATTATCATTGTCAGGCGGTCTTTTTGCGACGCATACACTTGTTCCGCCAACGCCCGGCCCGTTATCCGCAGCAGGAAACCTCGGCATTGCGGATTCTGTGGGATTAGTCATATTGATAGGCCTGGTCGTTTCCATTCCCAGCCTTTTCCTTTCGACCTGGTTCGCGGGAAAATTTGCAAAAAATGTAGAAATCACAGAAAACTCAGCCGTAGAGCCACCCATCATCATTCACGAAAGCCGACTGCCTCCTGCGTGGAAAGCATTCATGCCAATTCTTTTGCCCATTATCCTTATTACCCTAGCTTCATTTGCAAGGATTCTCGACTTCCCGGAAACCTGGATAAAATGGCTGGGCTTTTTCGGCAGTCCGCTGGTTTCCTTCCTTATCGCCATCTTTTTCAGCTACTCCCTTTTCCCGGAATACGCCGCCGAAAGGATGATGGCCTGTTTCAAAAGTGGAATAGAACATTGCGGAACAACTTTGGTGCTGGTAGGAGCAGGCGGAGCCTTCGGCGCGATCTTAAAAGAAACAACATTAAAAGACATGGTCAGCGAATGGCTGCTCCACAACGAAATGTCCGGCGCCTATCTCCTGGTAATCGCCTTCCTCATCGCCGCCTTCTTCAAAACAGCACAAGGCTCAACTACATCCGCGATGGTGCTGACAACCAGCATTCTGGCACCATTGCTAGCCTCATTAGGCTTCGTTACACCCATTCAAATTACATTAGTTGTCATGGCAGTAGGAAGCGGTGCCATGGCCGTATCCCACACCAACGACGCCTGGTTTTGGGTCGTTTCGCAGTTTACAGGGATTTCAGCGAGGGATACTTACCGCACGCATACGATCTTGACGGGATTGCAGGGGTTGGTTAGTTTTTTGGTGGTGATGGTGTTGTGGGTGTTATTGGGCTAGGCCTGTTGGATGCTTCAAGCAGAATGTTCCCAGCCCTGTCACCCTGAGCGGAGCCGAAGGGGCGCTACTACCTAGGTGATGACGCCCTTCGGCTCCGCTCAGGGTGACAGGGGAGGTCGGGCGTTACTACCTAGATGATAACGCCCCCTTCGGCCGCCCGGCGGCCCGGTCCGCTCAGGGTGACAGGGGTATAAAAAAAGGAAGCCAGGTAAGGCTTCCTTTTCAATTTTATTTTAACGTCTCTTAAACCCCCAGCTCAGCCAGAACTTCTGAAACTTTCGCAGCAGCTTCCTTAAACTCAATAGCCGAAGAAACCTTAAGTCCAGACTCATTAATGATGCGGGCTCCCTCCTCAGCGTTTGTTCCTTGCAGACGAACGATGATAGGAACTGGAATTTCGCCGATGGCTTTGTAAGCCTCTACAACACCGGCTGCAACGCGGTCGCAACGAACTATACCACCGAAAATGTTGATCAGGATTGCCTTCACATTAGGATCTTTCAGAATGATCCGGAAACCTGCTTCTACGGTGCGTGCGTTTGCGCCACCCCCAACATCCAGGAAGTTCGCAGGCTCACCGCCAGAAAGCTTGATAAGGTCCATTGTTGCCATTGCAAGACCAGCACCATTTACCATGCAACCAACGTTTCCGTCCAGTTTTACATAGTTCAGGTTGTTTGCGCCTGCTTCAACTTCCAAAGGATCTTCCTCGTTCGTATCACGCATTTCAGCTAATTCCGGGTGACGATACAATGCATTGTCATCCAAATCAACTTTCGCATCAACGGCAAGGATTTTATTGTCAGATGTTTTCAAAACCGGGTTGATCTCGAACATCGCTGAATCACTTTCAATGTATGCTTTGTAAAGGGAAGTGATGAATTTCACCATTTCTTTGAACGCATCGCCTTCAAGACCCAGAGCAAAAGCAACTTTACGCGCCTGGAACGGCTGCAAGCCTACTTTTGGATCAATCCACTCTTTCATGATCTTCTCAGGCGTGTGCTCTGCAACTTCCTCAATGTCCATCCCGCCTTCAGTGCTGGCCATGATTACATTACAGTTACGGCCACGATCAAGGAGAATAGAAAGATAATATTCTTTCGGCTCGCTTGGTCCTGGATAATACACGTCTTCGGCAATAAGCACTTTGTTAACACGCTTGCCATCAGGACCAGTCTGGTGTGTAACCAGGACTTTTCCCAAAATATTGTTGGATATGGTGCGCACATCTTCAACAGATTTCGCAAGGGCAACGCCACGTTGTTCTGTTCCAACGATGCGGCCTTTTCCACGTCCACCTGCGTGGATCTGGGATTTTACTACATACCATTTGGTACCAGTCTGCTGGCTAAGCTCACGCGCAACTTCTACTGCCTTGTCCGGAGTGTCGGCTACGAGCCCTTCCTGAATACGCACACCGTATTTTTTAAGAACGCTTTTGCCTTGATATTCGTGAATATTCATGAGTATAAAAGTAAATTGGTATTTTCACGGCAAATTAAGGAATTAATCAAAACGGGCGTAGGTTTCAGTCCAATTATCTTCTCCATAATATGAATTTACTGCGGGCGAGCGGGATCAGGCGCACATATGGTTCTTTACAAGTGTTGAAGGGGATTGATCTGGAAGTCGAGCAAGGTGAAGTGGTGGCCATTGTAGGGCCATCCGGCGCAGGCAAAAGTACTTTTCTGCATATTCTGGGAACATTAGACCGGCCGGAGCAAGGTTCTGTTTTTATCGAAGACGTAAATGTTTTTACACAAAAAGACAAAGACCTCGCACGTTTTCGTAACGAAAAGATAGGCTTCATTTTCCAATTTCATAACCTGCTTGCCGAGTTCACTGCATTGGAAAATGCATGCATGCCGGGCTATATCAATGGTTCGATGAATGAAAAAGATATTTTGGAAAGAGGAAAAGAATTGCTGGAAATGCTTGGTTTGAAGGACAGAGCCAATCATTTGCCCTCACAACTTTCCGGTGGTGAGCAGCAGCGCGTTGCGGTTGCGAGAGCACTTTTAAACAAACCGTCCATCGTGCTCGCGGATGAACCGAGCGGTAACCTCGATTCGCATAATGCATTGGAACTCCACCAGTTGTTCTTCAAGTTGCGGGACGAGTTCGGACAAACATTTGTAATCGTTACGCATAACGAAGATCTGGCTGCTATGGCGGATAGAAGACTGGTGATGCAGGATGGTTTTATGCAGCCGTAAAAATATTTTTATATAAATGTGTGACTTAATTGAAACTGATTCGTCTAAACGAAGAAGTTTTTCATAAATGTTGTAAAAGCAAATAGCCGTCCGGAATTTCCGGACGGCTATTTTTTGCATTATAATGTTCAGTCTGAACAAAATGATATTACATCATTCCGCCCATTCCGCCGCCGTGGCTGTGACCGCCACCAGCAGGAGCTTCTTCTGGCTCGTCAGCAATCACACATTCTGTTGTCAACAACAGACCTGCGATAGATGCTGCGTTTTCAAGCGCAAGACGAGATACTTTTTTCGGGTCAATGATACCAGCTTCCAAAAGGTCTGTGTAAACATTGTCCTTCGCATTGTAACCGTAAGCGCCGGTTCCTTCTTTCACTTTCGCAACAACTACGGATGGCTCCTGGCCTGAGTTAGAAACGATTGTTCTTAAAGGAGCTTCCAAAGCTACGCGGATGATATTGATACCCGTTGTTTCGTCTTCGTTGTTGCCTGTCATGCCTTCCAAAGCAGCAGTTGCGCGGATGTAAGCCACACCACCACCAGCTACGATGCCTTCTTCAACAGCAGCACGAGTTGCGTGCAATGCATCGTCAACGCGGTCTTTTTTCTCTTTCATTTCAACCTCAGTTGCAGCTCCGATGTAAAGGATAGCTACACCACCTGACAATTTAGCAAGGCGTTCCTGAAGTTTTTCGCGATCGTAATCAGAAGTTGTATTTTCGATCTGCGCTTTGATCTGGTTTACACGGCCCTGAATATCTTTAGAGTTACCTGCACCATTTACCAAAGTTGTGTTGTCTTTGTCGATAATTGCTTTTTCGCAAGTTCCAAGATAATCCAAAGTAACGTTTTCCAATTTGAAACCACGTTCTTCGCTGATCACTTGTCCTCCAGTGATTACTGCGATGTCTTCAAGCATTGCTTTACGACGGTCACCGAAACCAGGAGCTTTTACAGCAGCCACTTTCAAGGCGCCACGGATTTTGTTTACTACCAATGTAGCAAGCGCTTCTCCGTCAACATCTTCTGCCAAAATAAGCAAAGGACGGCCAGTTTGTGCAACTGCTTCAAGAACTGGAAGCAATTCTTTCATTGAAGAAACTTTCTTCTCAGAAATCAAGATATATGGACGCTCAAGATCAGCTTCCATTTTCTCAGTGTTTGTTACGAAGTATGGAGATAGGTAACCACGGTCAAACTGCATACCTTCCACAGTTTTAACTTCAGTTTCTGTTCCGCGCGCTTCTTCAACAGTGATAACACCTTCTTTTCCTACTTTTTCCATCGCCTCAGCAATCATCTGACCGATTTCTTCGTCATGGTTAGCAGAGATTGTTGCAACCTGAGCGATTTCTTTTGAAGTAGAAATTACTTTTTTCTGTCCTTCAAGATTTTTAGTGATGACAGCAACAGCTTTATCGATACCGCGTTTCAAATCCATTGGATTTGCACCAGCAGCTACGTTTTTAACACCGATTGAATAGATAGCCTGAGCCAAAACAGTTGCAGTTGTTGTACCATCACCTGCAGAATCAGCAGTTTTAGAAGCAACTTCTTTCACCAACTGAGCACCCATGTTTTCGATAGGGTCTTTCAGATCGATTTCTTTTGCAACCGTCACACCATCTTTTGTGATGCTAGGCGATCCGAATTTCTTATCGATAACTACGTTACGACCACGTGGTCCTAATGTTACTTTAACGGCGTCAGCCAATGTATCAACACCGCGCTTAATTTTATCACGAGCTTCGGTATCGAAGAAAATTTTCTTAGACATACTAATTAATCGTTTTGATTTTCTTGATTAAACTTATTGAATAGGACTTGATAACAATTAACCAATGATGGCATAAATGTCAGACTCACGCATGATCAGCACATCTTTGCCTTCATACGCCAATTCAGTACCTGAATATTTTCCGTATAATACGGTGTCACCTACCTTAACGGTCATCGGCTCGTCTTTTTTGCCCGGGCCCACTGCTACAACAGTTCCACGTTGAGGCTTTTCCTTTGCAGTATCAGGGATAATGATACCAAATGCTGTTTTTTCTTCGGCTGGGGCTGGTTCTACAAGAACACGATCAGCCAGAGGTTGTACGTTCACTTGTATTTCTGCTAAAGTTGACATAAATATTAAACGTTTGTTTTTTGATTGTCAGTAATAGATTTGACTGAAACAAGTAAGCACAATCTATGCCAGCAAGTTCCGGCTGACATTTTTTCCGGCAAGTGTGACAAATTTGTACCGAACCCTGCCGTTATATAATTATTAGAAGCAATTATAATGTCATGCACGGCATAAGAATTGTTTAGCGAGTGAAAATGCTTAAATTTTATCGGCACCAAATTTCGAATCCCATGAAAAACCTCCAAAAGAACTGGTTAACAGAAGGAATTTTTGATTTTGAGTACAAAAAATATGTGTTGCAGGCCTATTTGCAGCATATTGACAGCCAGTTTACACAGCATAAGCTCCACCCGCATCTGCCAGATCTGCAATTTCATTTTGATTCCTGCATCCACATCCGCGCCACCAAAAGGGAGATCAAAACGTCTTTCCCAAAAAATGTGACGGGCGTCAATTTGCAGACCTGGAAACTGGAATATGAAGAAACGCACCATGACGACCCTTATCTGGAAGAGCTGAATTACATCCTCGACTTCGCCATTCCGCGTTTTTCGCGTTCGCTGGAGCATGGCGCTGAGCGGTTCAGTGAAGTGGGGGAGAATATAAAAATTTCGCCTGTTGGCATTGTGCCACTAAGACTGGAAGAGGGTTATCTGCTCTTTTTGCACACATTCCAGCCCCTTGTCAGTGTTTTTGAATATCAGCTGGCGCTTTATAATGAAATGAAGGAGCGTTATCTCAAAACGACTTTTGTGGATACCGTCCGAATTGGTTTAGGAAATACGGTTTCTCAGATCAAAGTTGATCTTACCAAAAAGAACAAATCCCTGCCTAATCCTGCAACCTATATTGTTGAGTCAAAATACGATTATCCTTTGCATGAGGCGCTTTTGCCTGTTGCCAAGAAGCTGATCTTGAAGCAGATGAACATTGCTTAATTAAATGCCCGAACACAAAAAAGGCTCATGATGCAAATCATGAGCCTTTTTTAATGTCTTAAATATCTTATTTTGAGCTGTCCGCTGGTGCTGCTGGTGTAGCAGCCGGCGTCGTTGCTTCGCCTCCCGCAGGAGCCGCCGCTCCCGGAGCTGGTGCAGGAGCAATGTTTCCGCCAGGAATTACCGTATTCTGAGCCTTATCCACATTGACACTGTTAATGCCGCCAGTTTGTGCAGTTCCGCCAACAATAATGTATGAAGCAAGGGAAATCAGGATAACGGCGCCTGCAAGTCCCCAGGTGATTTGTTCCAATAAATCGGTTGTCTTTTTAACACCGAACATTTGGGTGGTTCCTGCTCCGCTAAACTCGCTGGAAAGTCCTCCTCCTTTTGAATTTTGTACCAATACAACCAGGATCAACAAAACAGCGATGATCGCAACCAAGATAATTAAACCCAAATACATGCCTTTTCTTAATTTTGAATGATAGAATGAGTGAATGTGTGATTTTTTACAACCTATACAACTCGCTTAATTTTTTCGCAAAGTAATTCCTTTTTTCTGGTTTTTTCAAGATCAATTTTTGATACAGGTCAATTGCCTTTTCAATCTTGCCTTGTCGTACCAATATTTTTGCAAAAGCTTCGGTTTCAATGCTTCCCGCGCCCGACTCTGCAACGCGCCCGCTGACATCAACAGCAACAGGTTCCAGATTGTTATCCTGACGAATGATACGCGGGTTCTTTTTCATAAAACCCTGGATAATCTGCTGCTGCCTTTTCTGCTCTTCGGAAACAATGTTTTGCAAGCTTACTGCCTCTTGCTCCACCAGGCTGATCAGGACATCTTCACCGTTCTGCGGAACCGATTTTTCCTGTGCCTCGATCACTTCTTCAATGTTGACCGTTGCGTCGTAACGCTCCGTGTCACTTTCTACAAGCTGCTGTAATGCAACCCGGCTCAGTGCGTAAGCCGCCGCCCGCGGACGGGTTTCATCTAATTTCTCTGTTCCTGCAACACTGGATGCCTTCGCCAATAAAGAATAGGAAATCTGGCAATAAGGAAATGTCTTTATCGTCGCTTCGAGCGCTTCGATCACCTCCGTGCCTGCTGCATTAGGATGTTTGACCAGATTGCTGAAAGCTTCCTTTTCAATGATGAACATATGGGCCTTGAAAGTTGAAATAAAAATTGAAGTTAGACAAAACGATAATCTACTACCAGTCTGCGGCGGATTTATTAAAGATCTGCTGCACTAAATTTTCCCGGATAGTAGGCAGAAGCCGTGCTTCATTTTGGTTAAGCGTTTGATCCTGAGGAAAGTCGGCATAGTAAGTGAAAGATTGGTCAAAATTCTTGGTTTCGTCTTTTGCATTGGTGTAACGCACCTGAACAGTGACATTCAAACGGTTCAAGCCGGCCTGGTCATTCGCGGTAGGAGCGGCCGCTAGCACGTCGTAACCTGTAATAGAACCTTCCAGAACCAGGTCGCCACCACCAGGCTGACTGATCAAGCTCGTGTTTCGCTGGAAATATTCTTTCAATTCCTCCGTAAGTCTTTGCGGCAGATCCGACGGTCCACCTGCGGTCCCCATCGTGAAATTAAGCACGCTGAATGTCTTGATATCCGGAGACAAATTGGTCCCGGTGAAAGAATAAACGCCACAGCCCGACATGAAAACGGAGCAATGCAGGACAAAAAAGAGGGTTAGCAACCTTTTGGTGTTCATCGAAACGCGCATTATCCAAATGCTTTTTATTCTATTCTTCAATGTCATACTGCTTAATTTTCCTGTATAACGTCCGTTCCGAGATGCCCAATGCACTTGCAGCGTATTTTCGTTTGTTATTATTCTTCCGTAATGCCTTGATGATCATTTCCTTTTCCTTGTCTTCGAGCGACAAGGATTCTTCCTCAGCCGTGACGTGCATAACGTCTTCAATTTCACTTCTTTCGTCTGAATATCTGTCCAGATCAACCGTCCGCGAAGGCACTGGTGAAAGCAGGCGTGCGGGTTCCAGGCTAGGCGTGTGCGAATGTGTTGCGGGCTCAGCCGTGTTCAATGAGCTGAACAATTCCTGATGGTCTTTCAGGATTTCGCCTCCATACTTTTCGTTTTCCAGAACATTACGGACCAACTTTTTAAGCTCTGTCATGTCCCTGCGCATATCAAAGAGCACCTTATAAAGCAATTCCCTTTCAGAGAACGAGCTGCCTGCCGGATCTTCACCGGAACGTAAGGTAATCAGCGCTTTTCTTCCTGCTGGCTGGACGGGATTCAGGTAATTATTTAATGTTTCGCGGGAAATCGGCAGTTCTTTATCAGTTTCCAGGATCGTGATCTGCTCGGCTATATTTTTGAGCTGGCGAATGTTGCCGGGAAACGCATATTGCATCAGCAAGTCACGTGCTTCTGAATCCAATCGCACGGGTTTTGTCCTGTATCTTTCCGAGAAATCGTTGGTGAACTTCCTGAATAGCAACAATATATCCTCACCACGATCCCGTAAAGGCGGAACGTAAATGGGGACGGTATTTAAGCGATAGTAAAGATCCTCGCGGAATTTTCCATTGTTCACGGCGTCCAGCAGATTCACGTTGGTAGCTGCTACAACACGCACATTGGTTTTCAGAACTTTGGAAGATCCTACCCGGATATATTCTCCGTTTTCCAGGACACGTAAAAGCCTTGCCTGCGTGCCCAGGGGCATTTCTCCAACCTCATCCAGGAAAATGGTCCCTGTATTCGTTGTTTCAAAATATCCTTTTCTGGAATCCAATGCACCCGTAAATGCACCTTTTTCGTGCCCGAAAAGCTCTGAATCAATGGTTCCTTCGGGAATGGCACCGCAGTTGATGGCGATGAAAGGCCCGTGTTTGCGGGAGCTGAGGCTGTGGATAATTTTGGAAAAAGACTCCTTTCCACTGCCGCTTTCGCCGGTGATGAGCACGGTGAGATCTGTGGCAGCAACCTGCACACCAACGTTGATCGCGTGATTCAGTCCCGGGGAAGTTCCTATTATTCCAAAACGGTTCTTTATTGCTTGTATTTCAGCTGGATTCATGAAACGGGTACTTTTTCAACCGCGTAACCGCGAAGCGTCGCAGCGGTCGTGTCTGTAATTAAAACGTCGACATAATCGCCTACCTTAAAATTTTCGCGGGGGAATATGACTCTTTTATTTTGGTCACTGCGTCCTGTAAAGTCATTTACAGACCGCTTGGAAGTGTTTTCAACCAGCACTTTCTGCATGGTGCCGATCAGTTTCTGGTTGCGTTCCAGGGAAATCCTTTGTTGTATATCAATGATTTCCGCAAGTCGCCGCTGCTTAATGTCCGCCGGAATGTCATCCGCGTACTTCTTGGCAGCCAATGTTCCCGGACGTTCGGAATAGGCAAACATATAACCGAAGTCAAACCGCACATATTCCAGCAGCGAAAGTGAATCCTGGTGCTCTTCTTCCGTCTCCGAACAAAAACCGGCGATCATATCATGGGAAATGGCACATTCATCACCCAAAATCCGGCGGATGCTGTCGATTCTTTCGAGATACCATTCGCGGTTGTAAGTCCGGTTCATCATTTCCAGCACGCGGCTGTTGCCATGCTGCGCCGGAAGGTGAATGTATTTGCAAATGTTGTCGTACTTTTTAATGGTATGAAGCACTTCATCCGTAATGTCTTTCGGGTGCGAAGTGCTGAACCTGACCCGCAATTCCGGGCTGATCTGCGCCACCATTTCCAGCAATTGTGCGAAGTTCACCTGGGTTTCCAATGTGCCATTATCAACATTGGTGGAGATGGCGGTGACGCTGTTTGGCGCCTGCCATTTATAGCTGTCCACATTCTGGCCCAGCAACGTAACTTCCTTATAACCATCATCAAAAAGATCCTGCGCCTCTTTTACAATCGAGAAAGGATCACGGCTACGCTCCCGGCCACGCGTCATAGGCACTACGCAAAAACTGCACATATTGTCACAGCCGCGCATAATGGAGACCAATGCAGTTACGCCATTAGAATTCAGCCGGATAGGGGAAATGTCGGCGTAGGTTTCTTCTCTTGACAAAAATACGTTCACACCTTTCTGGCCCGTCTCCGCTTCTTCCACTAATCTGGGCAGATCGCGGTATGCGTCGGGTCCGGTGACAATGTCAACCATCTTTTCCTCTTCCAGCAATTTCGCTTTGAGGCGTTCTGCCATACATCCCAGCACACCGATTAATGTGCCTGGCCTTTTCTTTTTTATAACATTAAGCTGCCTTAATCTCGTCCTGACGCGCTGCTCGGCATTGTCACGGATGGCGCAGGTGTTTAAAAATATCAGATCTGCATTATCAACGTCGGAAGTGGTTGCAAAACCCGCCTCACGCATGACGGAAGCCACAATCTCGCTGTCTGCGAAATTCATCTGGCAGCCGTAACTTTCAATGAAAAGTAATTTTTTGTTAAAAGCCGGCTCATTTTCGGAAATACGGACTGTCTCACAGGCAACTTTGTCCTCCTCAGTCAATATTTTCAAAGTCTCTGCAATTCTATTTTCCATGGAAGGGATTTAACAAATTTTCAAAAGAAACTCACGGCATAGGACTGCCGATTTAAAGTTTCGGGATTACAAATATAGAAAGAATCTGGTAAAAACTGACAAACTGTCATACTAAGCAGCAGTCATAAAAAACCTTAAAAAGGATATCCGACGCCGAGGTTAATGTTCAGGAAATTGGATTGCGTACGTTTAAAAAGCTTGTTGAATTGTAGTTCATCCAACACAAACCGCTGCAATGCAGGGTCATAGACCTTGATCCCGAAATCGAAGCGAAGGATAAAAAAGGAGAGGTCATAACGGATCCCGAAGCCGGTTCCGATGGCAATGTCTTTTAAAAATTTATCCGCTTCCAGTTTCTGTAACTCGGTTGCGTCGCCTCCCAGGTTCCAGACATTTCCCGCATCCAAAAACACCGCATAATTGAGATCACCGAAGAACTTGGCCAGATAACCCCTCCATTCCAGATTGGCTTCCAACAAAAATTCACCCGGCGATTCAATGGTCAGGCCGGTTGGTGTTTTCTTGGGAACTGAACGGCCCGGTCCTAAGCGGCGGGGAAGCCATGCGCGAAGACTGTTGGAGCCGCCGGCAAAGAAATATTTTTCATAAGGCGGGACTTTGTTGTCGCCATAACTGTAAATGCCGCCCGCATTAACCCTTGCCACAAAGGCTGAACGTCTGCCGGTTGCCCAATAACGGCGATAATCCGCATTCCAACGCAGATATTTATAAAATTGTAGGCTATCGCCAAACACGGTTTTGATCAGATTTTCCTGTTTGGGAAGAATATTCAGCGACGTTCCGCCCGATTCCACCGCCACGCGGAAGTAATGTGCATCTTTCTGAGGTCCTATCAGCGCATTGGTGTTGTAAGTGAAATTGAAATTAATATCAGATACAAACGACCTTCTGAAACTGGTATAAAGGTTGTTTCCCTGGTTTTGCAGGTCTTTGAGCAACGCCTGGAAATCTGCACGTGTGTTTTGAGTGTTGAGAATGTTGAGGTCAACGAGCGATAGGTTGAACAATGTTTTGCTCGTTGGCTGCCAGGAATAGGTCATTGCCACTTTCACATTCGTCCGTGTGTATTCCGGGCGGTTGATGTAATTGTAGCCAAATCCAACCTGAGTTCTCGGGTTGTAGCCTGCGGTTTGTTTTTGCAGCAAACTCCCGGGCGTAAGCAGTCTTGGAAAGGTTAAGGAGGTGTTTAATCCAATTTCCTCGCTTCGATAAATTGAGCTGTTGCCCAAAAATCCGGGAACAAGCTCGATCCCGCCGCGGAGGTTGGCTTCGAAGTTTTCGAGTCCGTTGAAAACATTGCGGATCTTATAGGATAGGTTGGCAAACGGCCCCGGTGCCCCTTGCAGCTGGATCACATTCAAACCAATGTCAGTGGAAATCTGATATTTTTCGAGCGGAATTACTTTAAAGTAACTGTTAACGCCAGTTCCGGTAGAATCTAGCGTGTAGGTGTAATTCACAAAGCGGAACTGGTCTGTCAGGGAGAGTTGCTGCTGCGTATCGCGTTCTTTTTGCTGGCTGTAAATAGCACCCGGCCTGACCTGGATTTTGCTGTCTAAAATCCGGGTTGCAAACCTTTTATCAGAAAAAGTATAATTGATCCCCCGAAAATTGACGGTGTCTTTTCGTGCATAAGCAGAATCCGCGGAGCCAGAAGGCGGCAACACTTCAAAATGCACGGAATTGATCTTGTAACGTTCCCCGTTCTTGATCGTACCCGGCATATCCACCTTTACTTTCACATCCACCGACTTGAAAAAAGTGTCCGTGGCGGCATTCGTGATTGTGTCGTTGATCAGATAAGAAACATTCTGGCGTGAAAAACCGAGGTAACCCTGGTTCCGTAGCAACGTCTCAATTCTGATCCGCTCCTCTTCAAACGCATCGCCGTCGTAACGTTTTTTGGATTGCAGCGCCGGGTTTTTATTGCTGGCGCTGATAATGCTGTCGGCCATGTTGTTGCGGACCTGATATTCAATGTCCCGAATCATCGTCGGCCGTTTTTCCGTTACAAAATAGTTGACCCTGACCCGGTTAATGATTGTATCCGGTTTCGCGGTAACTGATGCCTCGAAAAAGCCGTTGTTATAAAGATATCGCTGCATTTTCTCAGCATTCTGAGTGATCTCGGCTGCATTGAAATACACGGGCGCTTCACCCAGCACGCGCATCCAGAAATTTCCTTCGTCCACACGTGCCTGTGCTTTTTCGAGTTTCTTTGCGTAGCGCCGCTGAATCTTTTCGAGCTTCCGTGGAGAATTTTCGTTTAAGCGGGATTCATTTTGATATTTTTGTGTGATTTCAATTACTTTCCGCTGTTTTTCTTCCCGGTTGTAAAAGAGCTCACCAAAGCGATAAAGGCCAACATAAGGAAAGAAAGGCAGGCCCAGGAGGCGTCTGTTCGGTTTTTGAGGGATGAGCGCATCCAGTTCGGAATCATTAATGACCTCATTGCCTTTAATGGAAGAATTGCCAAGATAATAGCTCTTGGATTGGGAGGCGGGCTTGGGCGCACAAGACGACAATCCCACAAAAATCAGGAAAAAATACCAGCTATATGTAATCTTACAATTAATATTCAATGCTGTCAAAAAATCGTATAAAGTATATTAACTCGCTTAAAATCAAGAAGTACAGGCAGCTTCACCAATCATTTATTGTGGAAGGTGCCAAGAGTGTGCTGGAATTGCTGGATTCCGATTTTAACATTGAATTTGTGTTAATAACGCAGGAATTTCAGCAAAAATACGCAAGTATTTTAAGCGGGCATCAAACTATCACAGAAACGGTAACGATGCAGGAACTGGAAGGTCTTGGATCTTTTCAAACCAACGATTCCTGCCTGGCTGTTGCTAAAACGAAGCAAAATGAATTTTTGTCTCCCGCGAATTCAGAATATGTGCTCGTTTTGGACGATGTCCGCGATCCTGGAAATCTCGGTTCTATCATCAGAATCGCGGATTGGTATGGGATCAAAAAAATCATTTGTTCTAATGACTCAACGGACGTTTATAACCCCAAAGTGATTGCTGCCAGCAAAGGCTCATTTACGCGGATTAATCTGTTTTACACAGACCTGACTTCCTACCTGGCCGAAAATGCTGCTGGAAAACCGGTAATAGGTGCTTTTCTGGGTGGCGAATCGCTTTACGATTTTAATTTTGCCCAATCCGGAGGTTACATTGTCATGGGTAACGAGTCGAATGGAATTGGCAATGCGATTGAAAAATTTGTAACCAATAAAATTACAATTCCGCGCGTAGGAGAGGCAGAATCATTGAATGTAGGCATTGCGACGGCCGTCATGCTGGATAATCTCAGGCGGCAGATTAATGTTCCGGCTTAGTATCGGCGTTCCGCCATTTATTCATGAGCAGCTTTATGCGAAAGCTCTTCCGCATATTCTTTGCCAAGATAGCCATCGATAAAATAATGGGCAACGTAGAGCAGCGGCGTCAGCAGGATCGCGACAACGCCTTTGTATAAATAATTAATGGTGCCGACCGCAAATATCTGGTTCAGGTCCCAGTTTCCAAATACGTAAAAGGCAATGGTGATCACCACGAAGCTGTCCACCAGCTGTGAAAACATGGTAGAACCCGTTGCCCTGAGCCAGATGTATTTGCTGCCCGTTTTTCTGCGCAGCCAGGAAAAAACCGAAACGTCCAGCAACTGTCCCAGCAAAAACGCAACGATCGAGCCGATCATTATGCCGAGTCCCTGGTTAAAGATCTTGGAAAATGCATCATTGATATTGAAAACATTGCCCGCTTTGTCTGTGTTGTTAATGTCCAGCCAGAATTGCGCCGGGGGCAAATTTGTCGCCGCGAGCACCGTAATGAATGTGTAGGCAATGAAGCAGGCGGTCAGAAATGAGATGCGTTTCACCCCTTTTCTGCCGAAATATTCATTGATAATGTCCGAAGTAATAAAAACGACGGGCCAGTTGATCACACCGGCCGTCATGTTGAAATCAAGCTTTTGTCCTCCGATCGGCAGCTGCGCCGGCGCAATGCCGAGCAGCGTTTCTACCGAAAATATCTTTCCCCCTATAATCTCAGCGATCAGCGCATTTGTCAAAAAAATTCCGCAGAGCAATAAAAACAGCCGCTGCCGCTTGGCTTCCTGGTTGGAAATATTTTCTAGGGACATTTAATGTGACAAAAACTGCTGTTAGTAAAGGTTAATGCGGTAATCAGGCAATGACGTCTTCTACGGTTTTGGATGACAGAATGCGGTGATTTTCAAGGAAGAATTCGATCTTGTCCATTGCCTGGTTCAGTTCATCAACTGTTGGCAGAAAAACGATCCTGAAATGATCATCGGAAATGTAGTTAAAGCCTGTTCCGGCCACTACAAGCACTTTTTGATCGCTCAGCAAGTCATAAACAAACTGCTCGTCTGTTTTCAAGCCAAACTTTTTCAGATCGATTTTTGGAAAAACATATAGCGAACCCTTCGGTTTTACGCAGGTTATGCCGGGAATGGAAGTCAGCCGGTCGTAAACAAGGTTCATCTGCTTGTGCAGCCTGCCGGTAGGGGCAACCAGCTCTTTAATGCTCTGATAACCGCCCAATGCAGTCTGAATGGCATATTGCGTGGGCACATTGGCACAAAGCCGCATGCTCGCCAGCAGCAGAATTCCTTCAAGATAGGACTTGGCTTTTTGCTTGGCACCGCTTAAAATCATCCAGCCGCCACGGAAACCGGCAGAACGGTAATTCTTGGAAAGGCCACCGTAGGAAACGCAAAGGGTTTCGGTTACCAGCGTGCCCATCGGATAATGTACGGCTCCATCGTAAAGGATTTTGTCATAAATCTCATCCGAAAAAATGATCAGGCCGTGTTCTTCTGCAATTCTGGCAATGCGTATCAGCACATCCTTTTCGTAAACAGCGCCTGTCGGGTTATTCGGGTTAATTAGGACAATCCCTTTGGTTTTTGAAGTGATCTTCTTTTCCAAATCGTCCAGATCCGGATTCCAGTCCGACTCTTCATCACATACGTAATGTACGGGCGTGCCTCCGCTCAATGCAATGGCCGCAGTCCAGAGCGGATAATCCGGTGAAGGCACCAGGATCTCGTCGCCAGGGTTCAGCAATGCCTGCATGGAAAGCAGGATCAGCTCGCTTACACCGTTGCCTATAAAAATATCATTGATTTCAACATCTTGTATACCAATTGTTTGCGTGTAATGCATAACTGCCTTTCTGGCCGCAAACAATCCTCTGGAATCTGAATAGCCCTGCGCATTGCGGAGATTCATGATGATATCGTGAACAATTTCGTCCGGAGAATCAAATCCGAACGGGGCCGGGTTGCCGATATTCAGGTTATGGATTTTATAACCAAGGCTTTCCAGCTCCAATGCTTTTTGATACGTAGCGCCGCGAATCTCATATTTGAGGTTGTTCAGGCGCTGGCTTTTTAGAAATTCCATTGTTTTGAGATAGGATAACTTCCAAAGTTAAAAAATTCAATCATAAAAAAAATTAGCTGGCCCGAGACAGACCAGCTAATTTCAAACTATTACGTAATAAGGAAGTGTATTATCTTGGCGCGCGGAATGTCCATTTTTCACTGAAGAATGTTCTGTCAGTTGGACCTGCTTGCTGCATTACATATTTTACTTCCAGTGTTTTGCTGCCGTCAGCGTTCACTGTAAATTTATTTACACCTGTCGGATCAAGTCTGGCAGACCGCCCGTTACCGGCTGGCTGTCCGTAGAAGTTAGTTACGCTGATCACTTTGCCGGTTGCATCCATTGTAAATACAGGAGCAAAGCTTCCGTAGTAAGAATCTGTAATAGCGCCGGTTTCAGCATTCTTGCTCTTGATCGGGTGCCCTTCGAGTCCGTCCAGATAAGTGATGCAGTACATTACAACTGAATTTGCACCGGTTGTATGCAGGTCGGAATTCAGTGGGTAATAACCTGACAGCAATTCGTTTGCTTTATCAACCATAGGAGCTGTTGCAGTGACAGTGTAATTACCATCATACTTGTTTTTTGCATTCAGACTCAAAAGGATAGTTCCAAAGTTACCGCTAACAGTGCCTGTCGAAACTGATCTGATAGAAATGGGCAGGACATAAGCTTTGCTGAAATCAAATTTGGAGCTTTTAACCTTGATCGGAACGACTGCAGTGCGCTGTCCCTTAGGAATAACCACTTCCGATGGGATTGTATACAAATCCGGAGTGATCAAATCAAAGTGCTCTTCTTGCTCCGTGTTATACTGCGTAATGGCAGCAGTATCCAGGCCGATGGTCACTCTGATATCCTCAGGTGCAACGTGTGCGCCGGAATAGCTTACGGTAACCGAATATTCATTTTCGTCTGCAAGATCAAAAGCCTGGGTATACAACGAATACGTGCTTCCGCTTGGCGATATAAAGCTGGACGGGTTTTTAAACTCGACCACATTCGTCGATGTGTCCGGATCCAGGCTAATTTCGTCTTTGAGGCAGGATGTTACGGCCATCCCAAACAGGAAAAGGCCAGCTATTTTTATTGAATAGTTCATATCAAATTTTTCAGTTAGGATCCCAGAAGATCAAATCAGTAAATGGGTTAATCACTCTGTAATTTCCAGCATTGTAGGATTGCTCGGAAGTTGGGTAAAGAATTCTGGAAGGAAGCTTGTCAGGACGCGTAGAGGTCGACAGCAAAGACGCGATGTTTTGATAACCATCCCCGGTTGGCTGGGTAACCGGATAGCCCGTTCTTCTGAACTCATTATAACCTTCTTCTGAGTTGATCATATTCACCGCAATCCATTTTTGGGTAATAATGGCTTGCAGACGTTGTGCGGGTGTTGTAGCTAGTTTGATGTTAACCAAATAGCTTTCTGCGTTAGCAACTTTATAACCAGCTACGTCCGTAGCTACGTTCTTGCCGGCTGCAACTACATTGGTTACGTCTTTGTACAGATAAGTGTAAGATGCGGTGATACCAGCATCAAAACTTGCCACGTAGTCACCGGTAATAAAGCCTTTCAGCCTTGCTTCTGCCTGCAAAAATTGCGCTTCTGCCAGCAGCATCACCACTTGTCCCTGGCTTGGTCCCTTCAGTACACCTAGTGCATTGCTAATGCTGGATGCACTGCTGAAAGTTCCGGTATACCAGGTAGAATAGTTGGTTACAATCGTCGGCGCATCCACTTCGTTTCCAAGCTGGTTAACCGGCGTATTCGTAGCAAAGTTTTTGTAAATAACGGAACCCCTGCCTTCGTCTGTCAGCTTTTGGCCCTTGTAAAATCCAAAAGCAAATTTTGTTGGAATGCGGGAAGAGTTGGCAAGCGTACCCGTTGTCTGATATCCCCAGGAATTCCAGAGTGGGTTTGGCTTGTCTTTCACATATCCCGGATTAATAATCGCATCGTCGGTGATAAATCCGATTGTTTTATCCAGTGCAGCAAATTTCGTAGTTACAAAGGAAGAAAGTGCAGGCACGCCCGAAACGCGGATCAGAATACGAAGCTTGATCGTGTTGGCAAACTTCTTCCACTTCTCCATATCTCCGCCAAACATTGGATCGGAAGAGGAATTGAGTGCGGTTGGGAATTCTGCGCCGTCAATCTTTGCAATCGATTCGTCAAGCTTCGTTACAAGATCCTGATAAATCGTCGCTGCGTCGTCATACTTAGGGGTCAGGTTTGCATTGTTTTGCAAGGCCTCCGTATAAGGAACGTCACCGAAGGCGTCCACCAATTTCTGGAAGTTGTAAGCGACCATGATCTGTGCTGCTGCGCTGGCATAAGCCTGCGTATCATCGCCTTCCGTCTTATCGATCACATATTTGTAATCGTTCAGGTTGTCATAAGCATTCACCCACAGTGCATTGTAGTCGGCCGGGATGATCTGATAGTTGAATAAATTACCAAAACCCGAGAAACCACCTGCATTGGCCATATAGCCGCCGAAATGCAAGCCATAACTGTTAAACTGGTTTGATACCGAAGCCGTCCCGGTGATAGCAGCAGGCAGAACGAGCAAGGGTTGCACGCTTGTAGCCTGGTTCGGGTTGGTATTGATATCGAGATAATCACTACAAGATGACAGGACCGTGACAAGCACTGCCAGCATCCAACTGATGTTATATCTTTTCATTATTGTTTGAATTAGAATGTTAAGGATAATGTGCCACCGAAGTAACGCGCCGGCGGTGTTTGTCCAAGGCTGGTAAATCCTACCGCGTTGTTATCTGCACCATTGGAGCTGTACTCAGGATCGGTATAGAGGTTTGATTTTGGCGCCCATATGAAAAGGTTTCTTCCCTGAATGCTCACGCTTGCACCTTTGATCACTTTTGTTTTATCAAGCAATCCGGCTGGCAGCTCGTAGCCAATCGAAGCCTCACGCAGTTTCCAGAAACCTGCCGAGTTTGTAAAGTTCCGGCCGATATCCCTGTTTCTTGTTGCATCCGTCCAAAAGTCAGCACCACCGCTTCTTACAGCAATGTTTGTGTTTTCAACATATTCACCCTCCGCATTTTGGTATGATGAATTTGGTATTACAAAACGATCCCTATTGTACCAGCCTGTGCGAACACCTGCGCCGGAAAAGTCAAATCCACCTGAAACTGAGTTGTAGATGTAATGTCCGTTGCGGTATTCAAACAGCACGTTCAGTCTTAACTTTTTGAAGGTTATACCTCCATTTACGCCGAGGATGTGCGGCGGGTTGGTAATGCCTACATCGTGGTAAGTACCATCAGTCGAAGGATAACCCGTTTTTGGATCAACGATAATTCTTCCCTGATCATCGCGTCTGTAATCCGTTACCTGAAGAAGCGGGAAAGGAGAGCCTACTTTCGCAATAACCTTTGCCGGTGTTCCGGAAGAACCAACACTTAACTCATTTGATTGTGCAGACAAGGAAAGCACTTCATTCTGGTTGTAAGTGTAGTTGGCGCTCAGGTCAACTTTCAGGCCCGAAGCAGTTTTGATCGGGGTAATGTGCAATGTTGCTTCAATCCCTTTGTTTTCAACCTCTCCAATGTTCGTTCTTAATGATCCGAAACCCGTAGAGTTTGGAATTAAAACGGTGATGGTTTGGTCAACGGTGTTGGTTTTGTAAAAAGTAAGCCCACCACCAATGCTCCATGGACGGAATTCAAAGTCGATACCACCCTCAATTCCTGTTGTGATCTCTGGTTTCAGATTCGCGGAAACAAGCACGTTATCCTGAACAAATCCGGCACCGCTTGTATATGGATAGCCAAAAGCCTGCGAGAATGTGCTGCTCAAAGAATAAGCACCCAGGTTGTTCAATGGAATTGGGCCAAAATCTCTGTTGTTACCAAGGTTAACCTGTCCAACTTGCGAGTAACCCGCACGGAACTTCAAGCTTTCCAGGAATTCAGAATTCGAAAGTCCTGGGATCGCGTCACTAGCGATAAAGGAAATGTCCGCAGAAGGGTAGAAGAACGAGCGGTTTTCTTTCGCCAGGATCGAGCGCCAGTCATTTCTTCCGGTCACGTGCAGGTAAAGGAATTCTTTGAAACCAAGACGGGCTTCTCCATACACACCAATCTGGCGTGCTTTGTAATTTCCTTCGTTGGCGATCGGTGGGTTTAAGCTGTTACCGATGTTGTAAAGTCCGTCAATAACAAGACCATTCGCAACAACACCCATTGCCTTTGTTGCATTTTCGCGAACCGTAGTTCCAACGGCAACATTCAGATTAAAATTAGGGGTAAGATTGGTTCTGTATTCAGCCAAAAAGTCGTTTACAAACTGTGTAGTGAAACCTGCGTAATCTACAACTGAGCCAGCAATATCCGTTTTTGAGCTTCCTGAGATGCTTTTTGTGTAATCTGTGTAGGTGAATTTGCCTGTATAAACCTTACCTGACAAATTACGGCCGCTCATACCTACGCGATACGTGAATGTCAAGGGTTTCACCGGATTCCACTTCAATTCCATATTCCCTTGCAGATAGTCATTGCGCTGATCCCAGCGGTTGTTTGACAATGTAAAGTAAGGGTTCTGGTAATATTCGTTGAAATAGCCATTCGGGTTTGCGTAAGGATTGTTCTGCCAATCTTCATAATTCGTAACGTCCACTTGGCCCGGCGACATTAGAAGGTTTTCATAAGCTGCGCCTGTATTGCTGCTTTGTGCAGTACGACCTGCAATAAAGTTAGTATTAAACGATGCCGTCAGATTTTTGTAGATATGACGAACAACGTTTGCACGCACGCTGTAACGCTTGTATTTGTCGTAAGGAACAGTTGATTTTTGGTCAAAATACTGTGCTGACAAGTAGAATGTGCCTTTTTCATCACCAGATGTAACGCTTAAATCTGTTTGATTTGCAACGCCTGTATTCCAGAAATCCTCGCGGAAATTTTTGGTTGAATAAGGAACTCTCTGAATGGAACCATCTTGCAACGGCTTACCAATGTCTACCATTGAACCGTCGTATGCAGGACCATATTGCTGGTTTTCGTAAGGTGTGTAAGAAGGGACATCATCAGGCGTTGTTCCGGATCCGAATCCGTTTTGCAACTGCGGAAGGAAACTTACTTTTTCCAATGTAGTCGTGTTCGAAATTTTGAACTGCGTTACACCCGATTTTCCTTTTTTAGTAGTTACAATAAGGGCACCATTGGAAGCATCGGATCCATATAGTGCGGCTGCGCCTGCACCATTCAGGACCTGAATGTCTTCAATGTCTTCCGGGTTAAGATTGCCAAGAATATCATTGGTTGAAATAATGTTGTCAATTACCACAAGTGCCTGGTTATTACCGGTTAACGAACGGTTTCCGCGAAGTACCAGACGATAATTCGGGTTGACCCCGCTGCTTACGCCCATTACCAGCAATCCCGGAACACGTCCTGCAAGGCTGGCCGCGACGCTGATAGGCTTGCCCTGCACAATGTCCTGCGCTTTTACCGTTGTAGACTGGTTTCCGAGCTCGCGGCGTTGCGCCGTAAGACCGCCGGCAGTAATTACGACTTCATTCAGCGCCAGTTCATCCAGTGCCAAAACAACATCCAGTGTTCCGGATGCAGGTGCTTTCAGTTCCTGGTTTAGGAAGCCGACAAAAGAAAAGATGAGTGTTTGACCCGGGCGCGCATTAATGCTGTATTCGCCTTTATCATTGGATAGTGTTCCGGTACTAGTTCCGGCAATTCTGATTGATACGCCGGGAAGAAGTGACCCGTCGTCCTTGGAAGTAACCGTCCCGGTCACCTCCCTGCTTTGGGCGAAAGCCTGACTGCAGAGCAGCAGCAACCCTCCCAAGAAGAGTAGTAGATTTCGTTTCATTAAGTTAGGTTTGTTATAAAAAAATGCTTGTGTAAAAATAATTATTGTTTAGACAATTGCAACCAATAACAACCCTTTTCTAGATTAAAATTTGTTCGTAAAGCGGTTTTTACTGAGAAAATTTTACAAATAGTATAATGTCCAGAATTTTAGGCATGTTTGCGGCTTATCTTGGCATTAAGGCATAAAAAAAGGGGACAAAATGTCCCCTTTTTAATCGACGTCAATAAGTTAATTAGAACTTATCCCACCATAATTTAGTCGTTACAAGGTCACCACCGATTGCTGTTGCAGCCGACTCGCGGTTTGCACCATTCAGCGTTTGCTCGTTGATCGGGTAGATCATTCTTACAGGGATAGCAAGGCCGGCAGGGGCGTTACCACCTGTTGGAGGAAGTAATTTTGGATAATCCAATCTTCTCCATTCAACCCATGATTCCCATCCTCTGTTGTACAATGCAAGCCATTTCTGGAAACCGATCTTTTCTTTCCAGTTAGTAGCAGCGGTTGCGTAAGCTACTTTTGGTTGTGCAAGAAATGCAGTTGTTGCAGCTGTAATTTCCGCAGCAGGAGTGCCGATGTTATCCAACCAGTATTCGATAGAAGCGCCAACACCTTTGTTATAATGTGTTGCAGCAGAACCTGTAATGAAGCCTCTTTCAACAGCCTCAGCCAGCAATAGTTCAACTTCCGCATAATCCAGCAATATTCCTTCCAGATCCGGCTCGATAATGTTGTCACCTACGTGAGAGAAAGCGGAATATGTGTTAGAAAAACCATAAGCTCCACCTACATATTCACCATCTTCGTTAGGAGTGAAAAACGCAGGAAGTCTTGGGTCTTTCAGTTCTTTCAAAGGATTCACTAGTGTAGCAGAAGCTACGAAATCCTGACGGCTTGAATACAACGGGTTCAGGTTTTGAGCAATCACGTTGTAGTTAGGAGGCGTGCTGATGTATGGGAATGCAGCGTTGTCGTTGTTTGACGTAAAAACATTCGGAGCAGCTTGTGCAACCAGTGTTTTCGCTTTTGCAGGATCGCTGTCCGCAATGATCATTGCCAGTTTCAGTTTCAATGAATTGCCAAACTTAGCCCACTGAGCTTTGTTTCCTTCATAAAGCAGGTCGCCATCGCTAAATGGTGTACCCGGTGCAGTGAATTTTGGAATAGCAACGTCCAGACGAGCCAGCAAATCATCATATACTGTTTTTGCATCATCATACTTAGGCAACACATTATCCGGGTTCAAAGACTCCGTGTAAGGAATGTTGCCGAAAGTGTTCACAAGTGCAGCCCAGGCCATCACTTCTACAACCTCGATCTGTGCCAATTGCACGTCTCTGTTTGCAGGAAGGATGAATTCGTCAGCATTCAGCAATCTGCGTGCTTCGTTCAAGTCCGAAATTACACCTTTGTAAAGTCCTTGCCAGAAAGCCTGAGGAACTGTACGCGCTGTTACATTGTAACGAGGCTCATCCAGATAAGTGGTTGTTGCCCACTGCTGTACGTATAAGCGATAGTTATTTACGTTTACGTTAGGGCTGGTAAGTGTATCAGCAAGCCCTTTCAGAGCATTAGAGAACAAAGTTACCGGTGGCACCTCCGAAGGGCGCTTCTGGTCGACATTGTAGTCGTCCAAGCTGTCGACACAGGCGGTCATCAGCAGGATCGGGAGAAAGAAAATGATTAATCTTTTCATACTATATTTTAGAAACGGAATTTAACATTGAAACCATAACTTCTTACAGCTGGATATGCACCACTCTGGTATCCACCAGCACCATTCAGCAAGCCTGAGCCCAAGCCTTCTTCCGGATCCTGATAGTCCATATTTTTGCTGATAATCCAAAGGTTACGTCCGATTACAGAAACGTCGATTCCTTTGAAAGCGCGTAGTTTGGAAACGAATTCTTGTGGAATAGAGTAAGTCAACGCAACTTCTCTCAGTTTAATGTAGCTCGCATCGTAGATGTACATGGCACGCGGAGGGTTGGTTGGGTAACCATATGCTGTATTGCCATTACCATCTGAGTTTTCAGCTCTGATATCGTTAGGCGTTCCATCAGCTTTTACACCTGGGAACAATACACCACCTGGCTTGTCTGTAAGGCCCAGCTTGTTTCCTTTTGCGTCGTAGTTGTAAGCAGGATCTCTTTTAGGATTGCCAAGCTCGTTCAAGCCAGCTGTGTTAGGATAAAGACCTGTTCCTTCTCCATACCACTGATCCAGTGACCAAACATCTCCACCGTGACGAATGTCAAGCAGGAAGCTCAGTGACAACGATTTGAATTTCAAGTTGTTGCTAAGACCACCGATCCAGTCTGGATTAGGGTTACCAATGATTTCAGCAGAACTTGCAGTTGCCTGGTAAGTACCGTTTGAGCGAACCACTTTCTGGCCGTTGTCTTTGTGGTAAACAAAGTTTGTACCACGGATGATACCAAATGGCTGTCCCACAGCAGCATTAAGGGAAACTCCACCTTGCAAGCTGGCAACAGGTACGTTTTCTACACCTTCGTACAAGCTAACAACCTCGTTTCTGTTACGTGCAAAGTTTGCGCTCACCGTCCATGAGAAGTCAGGAGTTTTAACAGGCGTTACATAAGCAGAGATTTCGATACCCTTGTTCTGTACTTCTCCTGAGTTGATATACTTGAAAGCAAATCCTGTCGCAGATGAAACAGATACAGGAAGAACCTGATCAAGTGTTTGTGAACGGTAGTAGGTAAAGTTGAAACCTACGCGATCATTCAGGAATGCTGTTTCCAATCCGAATTCATAGCTTTTTGTACGCTCTGATTTCAGGTTAGGATTGTTTTTCGTGTTACGCAATGTAAAGTATGGAGTGGATCCGATACCGGTTGGTTTGTCATAAACATCCAAAACACTTCCCCAAGGAGCATCATTACCAACTTCCGCGTAGTTAGCGCTCAACTTACCCATTGTCAACCAGTCGAATTTGAAACCTGGCAGGTTAGAGAAGTTGAAGTTGGCTCCTACCGCTGGGTAGAAGTAAGTGTTGTTGTCTTTCGGAAGCGTAGAAGATTTGTCTTGTCTTGCTGTAAGGTCAAGGTTAACAAGATCTTTGTAGCCAAAAGAAGCCTGTGCGTAGATACCATCCACACCAATGCGCTGATAAGTTTCAGAAGGAGCTTCGATCGCGTTGATAGAGTTAAGCAGGGAGTAAAGTCCCGGCACAACCATACCACCATTCGTTTTAGCTCTTAACGCGTTCAACTTGGATCTGCGCATGCTTCCACCCGCCAAACCAGAGAAGTTGATATCCTTCGTAATTGCTTTGCGGAAATTAACGATTACATCCAGGTTGGTTTCGTTGAAACCTCTGTTATAGCGGCTGTATTCCGCAGGGCTTGAACTGTTGAATGCGATTCTTTCCTCCTGGAAATCCTGTGTTCCGTTGTAAGCGAAACGACCTGTGATGTCAACCCACGGCGCCAGTTTGTAAATAGCCTGTGCGTATCCGAAGAAGTTGTCACGTGTATCGTTCGAGTAGTTCTGGTAGCGGGAGTAGTATGGGTTTTCAGAGTAGATAGGGCCGTTTGTATCAAATGGTCTTGTTGGGCTTGCCCAGTTCCACGTTACATTCTGCTCATTTCTGAAATACGCGTCTTTTTGCTCCAGAAGGTCAACGTTTGTTTGGAACCACTGTCTGAACTGCTGGTTAGGGTTTTTACCATCATAACCTGTTCCGTAGCGACCAAGACCTTTGATCTGCGAGTAGTTAGCGTTTGCCTGAACCGTCAGTTTTTTAGTCAGGTCGAAGCTTGCTGAGAAGTTGAAAAGGTTTTTGCCCAACTTACTGTTTGGAAGCACACCTTTCTCATCATTTCTTGTATAACCAACTTTGAAAGTTGTGTTATCACCTCCACCAGTGATGCTTACGCTTTGGTTGGAGTTTACACCTGTTTCATAAAATGCGTCCGGTCCGTTTGCAGCAGCAACCCATGGCGTCATTTTCTGGTAGTTTGGTGAGCTAGGGTCAAGTGCATCCCACTGATAAACCATCACGCTAGGATCAAACTTGGGACCGAAAGAAGCATCCGCATCAAACAATGTGATGTTTCCTTCTCCTGAACCCAGGTTACCACGGTAAAAACGCGTTTTTGCACGGTCCCCGTCATATCCCGCACCATATTCTTTCTGATACTTCACAAAAGTTGTTTTGTCGATCTTACCCCAGGTAACACCGCTGTTCACAACTACGTCGAAGCTGTTTTTACGTCCTTGTTTGGTTGTGATCAAAATCACCCCGTTGGATGCGCGTGAACCGTACAATGCAGTTGCAGCAGCACCTTTCAAAACGTTTACAGAAGCAATGTTGTCAGGGTTGATATCCGCTGCGGCGTTACCGTAGTCAGTTCCTGCACGTCCTGTTTGCTGATCGGAAGTGTTTGTGTTGGCATTGGAAACGGGCACACCGTCGATAACCCAAAGAGCCTGGTTATTACCGGTAATGGACTTAAAACCACGGATAACCGCGCTGGTCGATCCACCCATGTTATTGTTTGTTTTAATGTCCAAACCAGCCACTTTACCGGCCAGTGCGTTCATTACGCTTGGGTTACGCGCCTGCGTGATTTGCTCAGCGTTAACCTGCTGCGCTGCGTACACCAGTTCATTTCTTTTTCTTTCCTGGCCTAATGCCGTTACAACCACTTCTTGCAACTGGCTTACATCATTCTTAAGCGAAACATTAATGGTTGTCTGACTTCCCACAGCGGCTTCCTGAGTCTGAAAACCGATAAAGCTAAATACCAGCGTCGAATTCGATTCAGCATTGATCGAGAATTCTCCTTGGGCATTGGTGGTAGTACCGCGATTAGTACCTTTCAAAGAAATGTTCACACCTGGCAGTGCGGAGCCATCTTCGGCGCTGACTTTACCAGTCACGGCGCGATCCTGGGCGAATACCTGTGCCGTCAATAGCATCAAGCATCCCAGTAGGGTTAATAGAGTCTTCCTCATACGTGTTAAAAGAGTTAGAATTGTTATGTTAACATAATGTTGCAAAAATAATTATTAGTTTAACCATTACAACCTTTTAATTGCAATTTTTCAAAATAAACTTTGGTGTCCACTGTGTTTTTGACAAATATTATACCTGGAATAGCACATTTTTTGCCATTTTTTAAATGTTTGATTTATGTGAAAAACCAGTTACTATTATATATTTGTTAACAATATGGTGCTTTTATTAACTTTTTCGTATCATTACCGGTCAGCAGTTTTAAGATTAA
This sequence comes from Dyadobacter sp. CY351, assembly GCF_021502625.1. Classification (NCBI taxonomy): domain Bacteria; kingdom Pseudomonadati; phylum Bacteroidota; class Cytophagia; order Cytophagales; family Spirosomataceae; genus Dyadobacter; species Dyadobacter sp. CY351. Next base: position 201,505 of record NZ_JAKFFU010000004.1, read on the forward strand.
TAAATAGCAAACTAATTTGACGCTAGGGTTATACGTTTGTCTTAACAAGAATAAATCTAAATTATTTATTTTTAGAATTTATTCGTTCCAAGCCGTTAACTAAATTCTTTTTATTTTGGATTATTCTAATAATTGAAAATATCTCAACCTTTCATTTATGCTAAGAACACTACTTTCCATCGCACTTATCATCGCTGTTCTGCAAGCCCATGCGCAGTCCAATTTATCGGCCTCTATCGACCAGAAGGCACAATCGCTGGAAAAAAAGCTGGTGGAATGGCGCCGGGATTTTCACGAAAATCCGGAGCTGGGCAACCGGGAGTTTAAAACCGCTGAGAAAGTCGCAAACCACTTGAAACAATTAGGCATAGAAGTGACGACTGGCATAGCCCATACGGGTGTTGTGGGGCTTCTGAAAGGTGGAAAACCAGGTCCTGTGGTAGCATTGCGGGCGGATATGGACGGACTGCCTGTCACCGAGCGTGTGGATGTGCCATTCAAATCGAAGGTTATGGTCGATTACAATGGCCAGAAAACAGGCGTCATGCACGCATGCGGGCATGATACACACGTGGCGATCCTGATGGGTGTTGCCGAAGTGCTAGCCGGGATGAAAAATGACATTCCAGGGACGATCAAATTTATATTTCAGCCAGCCGAAGAAGGCGCGCCGGAAGGCGAGGAGGGTGGTGCCAAGTTGATGGTTAAAGAGGGTGTTCTTGACAATCCGGCCGTTGAAGCGATCTTCGGGCTTCACATTGATGCGCTGATAGAAGTTGGTAAAATCGCTTACAAGCCGGGAGCAACCATGGCGGCGGTTGATTTTTTCAGCATTGATGTAACAGGAAAGCAAACACACGGTGCCTATCCATGGTCCGGCATAGATCCGATCGTTACTTCTTCGCAGATCATCATGGGTTTGCAGACGATTGTAAGCCGCAACCTCAATCTAACGCAGGCACCCGCCGTAGTAACTGTTGGCGCGGTCAATGGTGGCATCCGACAGAATATTATTCCGGAAAGTGTCAAAATGATCGGCACGGTCCGCACGTTCGACGAAGGTATGCATACGTATGTGCACAAGCGGATGAATGAGATTGCAACCAACATTGCAGAAAGTGCAGGCGCAACGGCCAAGGTGAACATTAATGTCATGTATCCGGTCACATTCAATAACGAGGCATTGACTGCGAAAATGATCGGGACTTTGGAAAATGTAGCCGGAAAAAGCAATGTGAACTTAATCCCAGCCAAAACCGGCGCAGAAGATTTCTCCTATTTTCAGCAAAAAGTCCCCGGATTCTTCTTCTTCCTGGGCGGTATGCCGAAGGGAAAGGCCGTAGAGCAAGCTGCGCCGCACCATACGCCCGACTTTTATGTGGATGAGAGCAGTCTTGTATTAGGAGTTCGCTCGCTAAGCCGCTTGGCAACAGATTATTTGCAAATGGCCAAATCAAGTGATGTTAAGAAAGGAAAAAGCAAGTAAACACCTTATTCCGGAATGTTCTTGCGGACCTGACCAAAAAGCAGATTTGGTAAAAAACGCTTTAAATAAATAGCGGCCACTTCTTTGAAACCGCCGATATAGATTTCCTTTTTATCCTTTTTAACTGCATCGAGAATTCTGCGTGCACATTCTTCTGCGGGAATTCCTTTCGCCTGATTGGAATCCATTTTGCCGAATTTACTACCCGAAGCATCCATCGCATTCAGCGAAATATTGGTGCGGATATAGCCCGGGCAAACCGTCGTTACTTTAATGTTATCACTATAACCCTCAGCCCTGAGCGAATCGTAAAAGCCATGTAATGCATGTTTGGCAGCATTATAACCCGATCTCATAATCGTACCTATTTTCCCGGCAACGCTACTGATCACAATGAAATGCCCGCTTTTTTGCCTGATCATATAAGGCAAAACGGCCTTAGTCAGGGCCACCGTACTAAAAAAGTTCACATTCATCAGTTTCTGATAAACATCCAGCGCCGTATCGTTGACATAGGAACGCTGGCTAACCCCTGCATTGTGAACCATTACGTCAATCCGTCCGAAATGCGCAATTACTTGTTCAGCTGCGCCTTGCGCCTTGTCGAACTGGGTTACGTCCATGGGTAGCACCAGAACGGATGTTTCTGGTAGGCCTGTTATTTCTTTCACCCTCCGGAGCTCGTCTTCGCGCCTTGCCGTGAGCACAAGCCTGGCGCCTTCTTTTGCAAATGCAAGCGCCATAGCCTCTCCGATTCCTGACGATGCGCCCGTTATCCAGACAACCTTATTATTAAATGTATCCATGAATGATCAGAATGCGGAATTTTCGAATTGGAAGGAAACTCCCTCACTTGTGACATTGAGAACAGCCTCCATACCAACGCCCATCGCACGATTATCGCCGACATGACCCACAGGGAAATTGAAACAAACCGGATAATCGAACCCAGCAATGTGTTCGTGAATGATTTCGTAATATGTTTTACCGAATGTCGGATTCGTATTGTCCTTCATATCAGTGAATTGCCCGACAATTAAGCCAGCTAATTTATCAAATTTACCAGCCCGTTTCATCTGGATCATCATGCGGTCCAGGTTGTAGAGATATTCGTTAATGTCTTCAATAAAGAGGATTTTTCCATCCGTATTTACATCGGTTTGCGAGCCGATCAAATGCGCCAAAATGCACAGATTGCCACCGACAACCTGCCCGTTAGCGATTCCTTCTTGATTTAAAGGATGGGTATCAATCTTATAATGAGGCATTTCGCCGAACAGCATTTGCCGGAGTGACTCTTTCGCCAATTCCGCCCCGTCCGTCGTAATAGACTTGCCCATGGGCGCATGCAGGCTCGCATAACCCAGGTCAAATATCTGGGAAAGGATCACAGTCAGGTCACTGAATCCCACAACCCATTTCGGATTTTTAAGAAATTGATCAAAATTAAGCTGATCCACGATCCGGGAGCAGCCATAACCGCCACGGGCAGCAATCACAGCCTTAATAGAAGGATCATCCAGCATCGCCTGCAAATCGGCAAGACGCACGGCATCCGGGGCAGAAAACTGGTTCGAAGCCGTTTTTAAAGTCTCTCCTTCCACCACTTCAAGCCCCCATTCGTCTCGAAAAACAGCGATCCCCGGCAAAAGGTCATCATAATTCAAAACACTAGCCGGCGCCACAATGCCAATCTTATCACCGGATTTGAGGAAAGGAGGGAGGTTGATTTTGTTCATTAACTTATTGAATGCTATGTAACTGACACAATGTCTTGCCCTATATAAACACAACCTCTTCCAGCAACTCCGAGCCCATCTCCCGGTTGATGAGTTCGATGATTTTTCCTTTGGCGCGGAAGAGTTCGTTGCGTAACGGTGCAGATTCTATTTGTAGGAAAAGCGTTTTTTCTTTGATGTAAACGGTTTTTGTACGGGTTGCGATTGCAGAACCCATGATCTTTTCCCAATGTGCAACGACGTACGATTGATCAAACCGGTTCCGTAAACGATACTTTTCCAGCATTTGGTCAATGGCATCTTTCAGCGGCGTGACGCCGGGTCGCCGCGAAGCTTTTTCTTTGTCAAACCGATACTGCATGGCCATAATGAATCAATGTTGGATCCTGCAAATGTAGGAAGTTCTCAGAGCCCGGCGGTCGTTACGGGGTTTACTTTTTTCAGCAATTCCTCGTAAACCACGTCCATAATGGCCGTGCGAATGTTGAGTTGCGAAATTTTATTATTCTCTCTTGTTGGGTAAACGCGGTTCGAAAGAAACACATAATTCAGCTTCCACGCAGGATCCGCCCAGGTCATAATGCCCGTGTAACCCGTATGCCCGAAGCTGGACGGACTCGCATATTTAGGTGCATTGCCGGTGTATTTAAACGAAGGCTTATCAAACCCAATCCCGCGGCGACTGCCCATTTCAGGATATTGGTAACGCGTAAACTCAACCAGCGCATCCTTGCTCAAAAGCTGCTGACCGCCGTAATAACCCTGCTGCAAATACATTTGCCAAACTTTCATCACATCATTGGCATCCCCAAACAACCCCGCATGTCCGCTCAAACCGCCTAACATGGCCGCCGCTTCGTCATGAACCTGGCCATGCAATTGCGTCATTCTGAAAAACGTATCGCGTTCCGTCTCTACAATGTCCTGCAACTTGTAAAAACGCTTTGGATTGAATGTCAATGTGTTCGCACCCAGCTTATGGTAATAGTGGTTTTTGAGGTAATCTTCAAAATTCTCGCCTGAAAGTCTTTTTACAATTTGAGGATAAAGAATAAACGAAAGATCGCTGTATACATAGCCTTCCTTCTCATTCAGAGGAGAATTGCGAATGGCTTCGAAAATCTTTTTGTCGTAGTTCTTGAAGATAAAGAGGCTGTCGCCAACTACCGAAGTCGGATATTTTTTTGACTGTTTTGTGCTGAATGTCTTCTTTTTCCAGGATCCATCCGCATTCTGAGCTTCTTTCCAAAGGACGATAAATGCCTTTAAACGAGCACTATGCGTCAATACGCGGCGCCATTGCAGGTCTGCTTTGTTGGAGCCTTCAAAATCGGGCAGGTAATCCTTCATTGTCGCATCCAGATCAAACTTTTTAGCGTCCCAAAGGCTCATCAGGGCCAATGTGGAAGCTGTGATCTTCGTCACGGAAGCGAGGTCATAAAGGTCAGTCAGTTTCACATTCGCATTGCCTTCGTAAGTATGTTTTCCATAAGCTTTTCTGAAAAACACTTTCCCGTCCTTTGCCAACTGCACCACGCAGCCTGGCGTTGCTTTCTGCGTAACCGCCAGATTTGCAATGGAGTCTATTTTGAATGTAATGATCTCAGAATCAAGTCCGAGTTCTTCCGGGATTGTGTATTTCAATCGGCCAATGGCAGGAGTTTCAATGCCTGCATTATAAGGAAATTGTGCATTTACGGTAACAGGCAATTTTCCCTGGGCGGGGATGGCTCCAAAGATCAGTTGTGCAGAAAGATCCTGTGTGTAAGGGGTTAATTGATAGGCCATTAACAACGCACGCGCATTCTCGAGCTTTTGTATTTTGTTTAAAGAATAAGGGTTGCCGAAAATGGACACAACTGCCTTGTCAGAAGCAATCAGCTCCTGCAAAACGGCACTCATTTGCTCTGTTAGCCCATAATTAGTCCGTGGCGAAATGCTACCCAAATGCACGCCTACCAATAACAAGTTGAATGCTTTCAATTTTTCCCGCAATTCGGTTATCTGCGCCTCAGTTGCTTTGGCCGGAACCTGAAAGTGCTCGACGGTTGTGTACAAGCCCAATGTCTTCTGGAATGTTGTAATGGTGTCGGCGCCTAAGGATATGGAAGCGATTTTCAACGTGTCCAGGTCGCGCAGGGGCAATAAATCTTTGTCGTTTTTGAGGACGGTTAATGCTTTTTCGGTCAAAAGGCGGTTTGTCAGTTCGGCAGCTTTTGGGTTCAGGTCTTTGTATAAATTGTTGAGATCAACCGGCTTATAATGGTTCAGGCCGGCCCATGCCTTGGCTTGCAGCACTTTTTTGCAGCGCGCATCAATTTCCGCCTGCGTTATTTTTCCTTCCGCAATGCTTTTCTTGATCTCAGCGATTGACTTCGAAACATCCTCCGTAAATTCCAGCAAGTCCATTCCTGATTCAAGGCCCATAGCATCCGCGCGACCATTCGGGAAATACTTGGTGACGCCTTTCATATTCATAGCATCAGAATAGATCAGGCCATCGAACCCAAGCTGTTTTCTCAAAAGATCAGAAACGATTGGTTTTGAAAGGGTTGAAGGAAGGTTTTTGGTCGTATCAAGCGCCGGAATGCTCAAATGTGCGATCATCATCCCGCTAATGCCATTCGCGATCAGCGCTTTGAAAGGATATAGTTCGAGAGAATCAAGCCGGGTTGTGTTATGCGAAATTAATGGAAGATCATAATGCGAATCTACGCCCGTGTCACCGTGTCCGGGGAAATGCTTGGCGCTGGTCAGCAAGCCGTTATCCTGCATTCCCTTCATATAAGCCACGGCTTTATCTGCGACTTTGTATTTGTTTTCTCCAAAAGACCGGAAGCTGATCACCGGGTTATCGGGATTGTTGTTAACATCGGCAACGGGCGCAAAATTAATGTGCATACCCAGGCGCCGAGCTTGTTTGGCGAGCTGTGCGCCCATCTCATAAATCAGATCATTACTACCCTGGATTGCGCCCAATGTCATTTGATAAGGATAGCGCACCGTGCTGTCAATCCGCATAGCAAGTCCGAATTCCGCATCCATTGCAATCAGCAAAGGCACTTTTGAAATCGACTGATAATAATTCGTCAGCTGCGCCTGGGGAACCGGCCCGCCTTGAAAGAATACGATCCCACCCACCTTATTTTCCCGGATCAGCTTCTCCACCACAGCCGGATTACTAGTTTTAGGATCAATAACAGCCCGTTTTACATCCGAAACCGCCGCCACCATAATCAGCTGCGCAATCCGCTCATCCGGCGTAAGCGTAGCAAAAACCGAATCCACCCACTGCCGCGAAGCATTGGTTTGATTTTGATTCAAAAATGTGGGGGAAGCAGCAATTTGTGCCTGGGAATTAGCACTGCAAATGATTAGTGAGAAAAGGGAAACGAGCAGAAAGGCGATTTTTTTCATGAATTGGGACAGAATAGGAATCAGCTTCCAAAGTTTGGAAAACCAATTGACTAATCCAATGGAAACTATTGTCTAGCTAAATGTTTGGCGAACGCATCTTAAAACACCAACCCCAACACCAGCCCTGCGACGATAATTACATATGACGGCACCTTTGAAAAAGTCAGGACTAAAATTGTGGCGATGACGGTTAGCATTGGTTGAGTGCTGCTCATCATGGGTTGGAAAAGGGAGATGGCGGCTGCGATGGTGAGGCCGCAACTGGCGGCGTGGATGCCTTCGAGCGAGGCCCGGATGCCGCGGTAACGTTTGAGCTGGTCCCAGAATGGGTAGGCGAAAAAGATGAAGAATGTGCCTGGAAGGAAAATCCCGGCTGTTGCAACGAAACCGCCAACAATCTGTCCGGTAATGCCTGCTGATTGCAGCGAAATGCTTCCGACAAATGTGGCAATGGAAAAAACAGGTCCCGGCACGACCTGGGTAAGCGCCATTCCGGCCAGAAATTCCTGATCGGTGAGATAATGCTTGAATTCTACAAACTCGTTATACAGGATCGGGACAAGCACTTGCCCGCCGCCGAAAACCAGGCTGCCGTTCCGGTAAAAGTTTTCAAAAAGCCGCACAGGAAGAGAATTCGTGACCTTACCCACAATCGCAGCCGCGATCAGGACCGAGATCCAGAAAATAATGGGCCGCCAAAGAATGCGGATCGGGCCGCGCTCCATTTTCTCGTGTTTCTTGAAATTGAGGGAAGCCGCAACGCCGCCGCTGACAATGAGCACGGGCGTCATGTAAGGGGACGGATACATGTAGGCCAGAATCGTGGCAATTACCAGAAACGACCAGCCTTGTGTATTATGAATGACTTTTTTGGCAATGGACGACGCGCCATACATTAAAAAAGCTACCGCCATCGGCCCTACGAACTTCGTGAATTGCAGAGAAATCGAGTTGCGTTCCAGATAATGTATGCCGATTGCCGCCAGCGTCATCAGGATCATAGCTGGCAGCGACCAGACGATAAGTGTTAGATAAGCAAGCGGTTGTCCACCGATTTTCAGTCCGATGGCCGTAACAGTCTGCGTGGAGCTGGGACCTGGTAAAACCGAGCATAATGCCTGTAATTCAAGCAGTTCCTCTTCAGTAATGTATCTTCTTTTCCGCACCAGCCGCTCAATCATCATCATCAAATGCACCTGCGGGCCTCCAAATGCCGTCACGGACAGCAAGAGGATGTCCGTCAGGTAAATGATGTAGCGAAAGCGGCGGATAGGAGGGTGGGCCAAGGGTTTTTGTAGGTTATTTTTTTAAACCCAGTTCTCTCAATCGTTCATCCAAAAATTCACCCGCTGTCATATTGGTATACAGTTTAGGGAATTCCTGCGAAACACAACTATCCAGACTTGTGAGATCCATATCGGCCCGAGGATGCATAAAAAACGGGATGGAATAACGCGAAGTGCCCATTTTCTCACGTGGCGGATTCACGACCCGGTGAATGGTCGATTTCAATTTATGATTGGTAAGCCTGTCCAGCATATCACCCACATTGACCACGATCTGATCCGGAAGGGCGGTGATGGGAATCCATTCTCCGTCGCGGCGAAGCACTTCCAGGCCTTCTGCGCTGGCGCCCATTAGTAATGTAATGAGGTTAATGTCGCCGTGAGCCGCAGCACGCACGGCTCCTTCGGGCACGAGTTCGGGGTTTGGGATTGGGAAATAATGTAAGGCCCGCAGCAGGCTGTCGCCATTTCTGACCTTGTCTTCAAAATAATCCTCAGGCAGATTGAGATAAATAGCGATGGCGCGTAGCAGCATTTTCCCCGCATTCTCAAATGTCCGGTAAACTTCTAATGTATGTTTTTCAAATTCAGGAAGTTCGGCAGGAAAAACATTGGAGGGCATGCTGCCAATGGGATCGGGCTGGCCAATGTGGTAAAATTCTTTCAAATCGGCCACTTTGAAACCCTTAGCAGTCTCTTTTCCTTTTCCTATATATCCGCGCTGACCGAAGAGCTCGGCAAACTCATATTTTTTCTTGACCTCATCAGGAAGCGAGAAGAACGCCTTCACGGTTTCGTAAAGTTCATTCCGCAGGGAGTCACTGAGTCCGTGGTTTTTTATTGCTACAAATCCAATGTTGTTGAACGCTTCACCCAGGTCTGCTACAAACTGCTTTTTCTGTTCGGAATTTCCTGAGGTAAAATCGGCCAAATCCAGCGATGGGACTTGATTTAATAATGCTGGTTCCATAAAATACTTTTTTGGTGCAAAGTAAAAACTATCCGCAGACTTGCCAAGTGATCTCACAGCATGAACTGGAAAACGTATACAGCAGGGAATGTTTTTTATATATACATTACACCTTTGTTCAATATTTTCAGACTTGCATTTTTGACATTCTGGTATGACAGACATTGATCCGGGAAATGACCTTTGGGAGCGATTTATTTCCGGGAGTTCTTCGGCATTCAGCGAGCTTTACGATGCCTATACAGACGTTCTGTATAAGTTCGGAATGCGATATTCGGCTGACAGTGATCTTGTTAAAGATTGTATCCACGATCTTTTCATAGACCTGCACAGCTATCGCGGAAGTCTGGCGAAGGAGGTTAATGTGAAATTTTATTTACTAAAATCATTTCGGAGAAAACTGCACGCCGCGCACCGGAAATCGAGCTTGCTGAACTTCAACAGCTGGCAGGCAGAGGAAACGTTCGGCATTAATGCATTTGCATTCAGTGCTGAACATGAGATCATTGTGGATGAAAAACAGCGTGAAATGCTGGATCATCTGGCGTTGGAAATTAATCAACTCCCCGAGCGGCAACGGGAAATCCTGTATTTACGCTTCAATCAGGACCTGGATTATGAGGAGATCGCTTCCATGATGCAAATTTCTGTTCCTACCTGCCGGACCTTCATTTACCGGGCGCTCAAACAGCTTCGCGGCAAGCTGGAATTCAGCTCCATTGCCCTGTTTTTGTACTGGGTATAAAATATTTTCTTCTTTTTGTTAAAATAATCCTTTTTCGGAGTCTATATGACGTCGAAAGTCTTCTCTTGTATGTCAAACAAGTTCTTAAATGAAAAGAAGATTACGAAAGCACCAGGATTTGCACGAATCTGAATCGGCCGGACTGACGGAAGAGGAGCAAAAAATTCTTGCTAATACAAAGATTTTGATGCATTCCCTGCGGGAGGAAGCATTGTCTGTTGCCGAAAAAGAAGCATTGCGGATGCGCGTTCAGGAAACAATCGCACAAAAAAGCGAGCGGCCCGTCCGCAGCATATGGCTGGCAGTTGCAGCATCTCTGGCCTTATTAATGGTAGTAGGCGCAGGTTTCCTGCTCATGCAAAAAAATACAGGATCGGCGATGGAAGAAGTGGCTTCCAAAATCCAAGCTGACACAGAAGAAACGCGCTTGCAGCTCGCGGACAAGCGGATTATTCATCTTTCCGAACAGAATTCAGACCTGATCTATGAGCAAAACGGTTCTCGAATCCAGATCGACTCGTCGTCCGTGGTGGAACAGCAAGTGGCTGAATCCGAAGAAGAATTCAACACATTAACGGTCCCTTACGGTAAAAGGTCGACCATTACGCTCATCGACGGCAGCAAAATCTGGCTCAATTCCGGTTCACGCCTCGTTTATCCAGCTCAGTTTGACAGCGACACAAGGGAGGTTTACCTCGAAGGTCAGGCCTATTTTTCCGTTTCGCACGCAGCCGAAAAGCCATTTTATGTGCATACCAAGAACATCAAAGTGCAGGTTCTCGGAACCGAGTTTGACGTGAGTGCTTATGACGATGACCAGCAGACAGCAGCCGTGCTCGTCAAAGGAAGCATTGAGCTGACGGCCAATCAAAAATCTTTATTCAACACGAAAAACAAAAAGCTCACACCCGGGACGATGGCTGTTTACAATGCGGCAACGGATGATCTGCAAACGGCGGGCGTGGATGTTGAGCCTTACATTTCCTGGAAAGAGGGCTATCTGATTTTCAGAAAAGCACCGCTTAGGGACATCCTCAAAAAGCTTTCGCGCTATTATAAGGCCGATATTTCGCTGGGCAGCGCAGAGGCAAAGCACGTTACATTCTCGGGAACACTGGATTTGCAGGATGATCTGGCCATGGTTCTGGACGTTATATCCGTATCCACATCACTTAAATATCAGCAAACAGAAAGGAGGTTTATATTCAGGTAAAGCATTATGAGAACAACAAAAACGGAAGACGCGGCAACGTCTTCCGATAGTCACACTTGCCGGCAAGCAAGTGATTTTTAAACCATTGTATCAACAAAAGTCGTATCAAATTTATGAAAAAATTTGACCATTCAGGGCATTGCCCTCCGGGTGTATTATTCCCAAAAAAATTCCTAAGAATTATGAAGCTGACGATTCTACTACTATGGATCGGAATGATGGGCGTTCATGCAACAGGCTATTCGCAGAAAAGCAGGATGGATGTAGCGATCAAGAACGGCAATCTGGGCGGGTTATTTAAGCTGATTCAGGAAAAAACCGATTATCGGATTTTTTATAAGGACGGCCTTTTTTCGGAAAACGGTGAAGGGAATCTCAATCTTAACCAAAAAAACGAAACCGTCCCCGCCATTCTGACACGAGCGCTGAAAGGCACTGATCTGACATTTAAAATCATTGGAAAACAAATTGCCGTTTTCAAAAAGGATGAAGAATCAAAATCTGCCGCCATTAAATCATTGCCTGCACCCGAGGCGCCGGTAGCAAATGTGATCCGCGAAATTACTGGAACAATCCAGGACATGAAGGGCGGGCCGTTGCCGGGAGCAACCGTGATTGTCAAAGGAACTGATAAAGGCACGTCTACGGATGCCACGGGCAAGTTCAGCATTGAAGCGGAGCAGGGGGATGTGCTGGTGATTTCCTTTATCGGTTATTTGGGCAAGGAACTGGTTGTCGGCACGCAAACGGCTGTGAATATCCAGCTGGACGAGGACCTGGGCGGACTCGAAGAAGTTGTGATCGTAGGTTTTGGCTCTCAGCGAAAAGCCACCATTACGGGTTCCATTGCCACCATTACCACAGAAGATTTGAAACAAAGCCCGACAGCGAGCATTACCAATGCACTGGCGGGACGGCTTCCGGGACTTTTTGCCAACCAGTTTGGCGGCGGTGAGCCAGGTGTGGACAGGAGTGATATTTTTATCCGCGGCACTGCTACTTATGGAAATCAGGCCCCGATTGTGATTATCGACGGTCTGGAGAGAAGCATGGATTATCTGGCCCCATCGGAAATTGAAACATTTACAATTCTCAAAGATGCCTCAGCAACAGCTCCTTACGGGGTTAGGGGGGCCAATGGTGTGATTCTGATCACAACAAAAAGAGGAAAAGTGCAGGATAAAGCGACCGTGAATTTTAAAGGTTCGGTCGGAGTCAACCAGCCTGTAAAATTCCCGACTTACCTGGGATCGGCGGATTATGCCATGTTATACAACGAAGCCCGCCGGAACGACAGCCCGGATGCGGACCCATCGACATTGAATCTCTTTTCAGAATCCGCCATTACCAATTTCCGGAAAGCGAAGGGTGACAACTCGGATGGATTAGGGTATAACTGGAATTATTTCGACTACGCATTCAAGCCAGGGGTGCAGCATGATTATAGTTTGTCTATTAGCGGTGGATCAGTAAGGGCCAGATATTTTGTTCTGGCCAATTACTTTCAGCAGGATGGAAACTACAAGCACACGAATATGGGCCCGAACAACACCCAGGCCGTTTTCAAGCGCTATAATTTCCGTTCTAATATTGATATAGACATTACAGATAACTTTTTTGCCAGACTGGACATTGGTGCCCGGATCACAGACCGCAATGCGCCGGGAACATCGGCAGCAAGGATCGTGGAAATGGCCAATACGCAGCCTTCTTATCTGCCCATTACATTAGAACCAAATGGAAATACTGCGAACCGGGTTTTTGAAGCTAATAATCCGCTTGGAATGCTGTATGGTGATCAGATTTACAGGTTTAACATTCTCGGTGAGCTGAGTCGCACCGGGTTTTTGAATGATAAAAACACGTATCTCAACGGCTCGTTTTCGTTGGGGCATAAGCTGGATTTCATAACAAAAGGCTTATCCATTGACGGCGTTTTTTCATATGATGCGTCCGACGGAGCCTGGATCCGTCGCGATGTGACAACCTATTCCGAAGGTTACCGCGAATATCCGGGCTATGCAACATTTGTTCCGGAGCAGGGAAGTGATATTTACAGGGAACCAGGGATCTACACGGGTGCATACAAGTCGGGAAACAAGTATGACATTGACCAGACAATCCGCAACCAGTTCGACAATAAGGACAACGAAAACCGCTCTTATGTCCAGGCTAAGCTGGATTACCTGCGCAATTTCGGCATGCATGATGTCACGGGAATGGTGCTCGTAAACCGCTCCAAACGGATCATTAACAACCAGGTGCCGTTTAGTTACCAGGGCATTACAGCCCGGGCCACTTATGGCTATGACGATCGCTATCTTTTCGAGTTCAATGCGGCGTATAATGGCTCCGAAAACTTTGCAAAAGGGAAACGTTACGGATTTTTCCCTTCTGTTTCGGCAGGCTGGGTGCTCTCCAAAGAACAGTTTATGAGCAGCACGCAAAACTGGCTGAATTCCTTTAAGATCAGAGGCTCCTATGGCTTGGTTGGCAGCGATCGTGTTCCGAATGACCGCCGGTTTATTTATCTGCAATATTTTAGCGGTCGAGAGCATGATTACAATTTTGGAACGGACAATTTCGGTTCTGGTGCAGGTGGTTACCTCTACGAAGGCGACCTGGCCAATCCGGACCTGACCTGGGAAAAAGCCAGAAAAGCCAACATTGGTATTGATGCAACATTCCTGAAACACCTTACGGTTACACTGGACCTGTTTCACGAGCATCGCTACGACATTATCACAGACATGGGCGGCGGCGATAAGCTTGGCTTCCCGGACATAGTGGGAAAGGATGCGCCTTACATTAACTCAGGGATTGTCAATAACCGCGGTTTTGACCTGGAAGTAGGCTGGTCTGGCAGCATCGGGAAGGATGCCACGTATTTTATTCGTCCCAATCTCTCCTTCGCGCGCAACAACATTGTGTTTATGAATGAAATCCCTTACGCAATGTCCGGCAGGGCTAACACCGGGAAACGCATCGGCGAACATTTCAATTATGCCTTTGACCATTTCGTGAGAAACCAGGAAGAGGCTAATGAGCTGAATGCAATGAACTCTGGTGGTGGTTACCAGTCGTGGGGAACATTGCGTCCCGGCGATGTCGTGTATAAGGATTTGAACGGGGACGGGAAAATCGACGATCTCGGCGACCGCACGGCTATGGGCAATCCACGAAATCCTGAAATTATGTTTGGATTGCCGGTGGGAGCCAAATACAAAGGTATTGATTTCAGTATGCTGTTCCAGGGCGCTGCGCGTGCTTCTGTGCAGTTGTCGGGTGCGGCTGTTTACGATTTCCCTTTGTTTAACCAGGATAAATATGGAAAAGTGAAACCCATGCATCTGGATCGCTGGACACCGGAAACGGCGGAAACAGCGACCTATCCCGCATTACATTTCGGCGACCATAGCAATAACAAGAATGGTAACAGCAGCTTGTTTTTATATAATTCCAAATACATCCGGCTCAAAACCATTGAGCTGGGCTACAATTTGCCAAAAGCCGCCATTAACAAAATCGGTATCGAGCAAGTTCGGTTTTATGCGCAGGGCCTGAACCTGATGACCTGGGACGGGCTGAAAAAAGTGGATATGGACCCGGAAACAAGGGAAGGGACTGGCGACTGGTATCCGATCCAGAAGGTTTTGAATTTTGGCGTTGATTTAACATTCTGATTTTATCCAAAGATTTTATGATAACTAGAAAAATATATATCACCATCCTTTGCTTCGCCTGCGCACTGCTTTCGGCTTGCAAGGAAGATTTTCTGGACAGAAAGCCGGATGACCAGCTGGATGCCGAGCAGGTTTTTACCCGGTATAACAAAACAAACCAGCTCATTACCGATCTCTACGACAATGCAAAAGGCTCCAACAGCCCGCTCGTATTTTTCTCCCACTTTTCCACCGCGCCTGTTACCGACGAAGCAGAAGGCTCCACAGCAGAAGGAAGCCTTACCAACAAATTCAACAATGGCGACTGGAATGCCAGCGTCATGCCTGCCGGGAGCAGCCGGGGGCAATATTGGTGGGATTTATACGGACGGATCCGCAAGGCGAATGTGATCCTGGAAGGCGTCCGGAAATACAAAACGCCTGATAACCCATTGCAAGCGGGAGATCTGAATAAGCGGTTGGGTGAAACGTATTTTCTGCGTGCTTACTTCCACTATCTGGCCGCCCGCATGTATGGAGAGGTGGTTTATGTGAACCGCACCATAGGCACCACGGATCCAAAGGACTTTAAACAGGAATCTTTTCATTCCATTGCAGCAAAAATTTATCAGGATTGCGATTCTGCGATGGCGCTGGTGCCTCCCAGCTGGGGCGGGGCCGACTTTGGAAGAGTAGATCAGGGTGCTTGCCTGGGTTTAAAGGCCATTGTGGCCTGGATGGCAGCAACCCCCATGTGGAATGGCGGCACCTTCCCGAATGATACGCGTGCATTTGCTGCTGAATATGCGTATAAGCCCGAGCGCTGGAACGTAGCAAAAGCGGCGGCTAAAGCGGTTATTGATTTCAAAGTGGAGGGTCGCCAGCGTTATTCGCTCTATCAGGGCCACGACGCAACGGATTTTCGGGATGATGCTGGCGTGAACAATAACAATTCCAAGGTCCCAGCCCGGCTTTGGGATTTGTATCACAATATGGAAGCATTCCAGAACGAAGCTGTTTTCTTTGTGACACGTGATAAAGATAACAACTGGCAGGGTGACATTTATCCGCCGAGCTGGGGCGGAAGCTCGCGCCAGATGCCCGTTCAGGAGCAGGTGGATGAGTACGAATACATTGCCCCCGATGGATTTGGCTATCCGGTTTACGCTACCCGCGCAAAAAAAGACGGCTATGACGATGGTAACCCCTACGAAAGCGTAAAACGTGACCCAAGATTTTACAGGGACATTGTTTACCATGGCTCAACATTCAAAGGAAAAGTGATCAACACCGCTTCCGGCGCCGACAAAGTGGGTGCAACCAACTCAACGACAACAGGTTATTTCCTGAGAAAAATCTTGCGGGAATCCTGGAACCGGGATAAGAGTTTCTCCATCAGCGGCCCGCCTGTATGGCGCTTGCCCGAGTTTATCTACATTTATGCCGAGGCCGTAAACGAAACCGCCGGGCCCAATGCAGAGATTTATGATCTGCTGAATAGCGTCCGCAAAAGATCATTCATGGCGCCTATTCCCGCCGAAGCAAAAGCAAGCAAAGCGCTGATGGACGAGTATATCAAACGGGAAAGAAGGGTCGAATTGTTCTATGAAAATAACCGGATATGGTCTACACGCCTTTATCTGGAACCAAGCGCACCCAAGGAGATCGCCAAAGAACAAGCCTGGCAAAGTGCCGGAAGCACAAACGATCAGCGCTCGCAAAAAGCCTGGCCTTATCCCAAGACGCAGCGAATGATCAATGGCATGAAGCCGGTAGAAGATCCGGCGGGAAAGATTCTAGTCGACGGCAAAAAATACAGAATGCAACGCTATTTCATAGAGAGTCGCGTCTTTGTAGCACCAAGGCACTATCTGTTCCCAATTATGCAAGACGAGCTGCAAAAAACGCCAACATTAAAGCAAAACCCGGGTTGGTAAGATGTTAACCCCCCTTGTCACCCTGAGCGGAGCCGAAGGGCCGCTACTAACGAAGGTTTAAAGCTACGAAGGGCCGCTGCTAACGAAGGCCCAAAGCTACGAAGGGCCGGTACTAACGAAGGCGCCTTCGTTAGTACCAGCCCTTCGACCGCCTCAGTACCAGCCCTTCGGCTCCGCTCAGGGTGACAGGGTTATCAACTTCTTACTCCTTAATCCCCTTAATGTAAGCAATGGTCTGAGGGATTTGCTTCAAATATGAAGGGCTCTCATCCTCGATGAAATAGTGCTTGATCCCAACTTTCTTCGCTGCTTTCAGTGTGGCTGGAATGTCGATGGAGCCTGTTCCTAATGCCACGTCGTTGGTTGTTGGCGTTCCGCCGGAGAGGTTGCCTACTACGCCTTTTTTCAGGTCTTTCAAGTGCATCAGCTTCCAGCGGGTTGGATATTTCATGAGCAATTTCGCTGGGTCTTGTCCCGGAAATGCAGTCCATAGCACATCCATTTCGAAGTTTACGTATTCCGGATTTGTGTTTTTGACAAGATAGTCAAACAATGTTCCGTCCTCGTAAGGCTCGAATTCATAGCCATGGTTGTGGTAAGTAAGCTCTATGCCGGCTTCTTTCAGTTCTTTCCCGGCTTTGTTGAAATCAGCAACTGCTTTTTTCGCTGTTTCGAGATCGAATTTGCCTTTGTGAGGAATCCAGGCGACCATCACGTATTTTGCGCCCAGTGCTTTTGCATCGGCAATGGTCTGCGCGCTGCTTTCGGCCAGTTTGTTGTAATCGGCGCCGATGGAAACCATTTTAATGCCGCGCTTATCAAGCTGCTTGCGCAGTTCTTCGTTCGTCATGCCTTTTATCGGTCCGCCTTCCATTTCCGTCACGCCCAAAGACTTGATCGTATCCAAAGTAGCCTCAATCCCCTTATCCCAGCTCCCCCGGAATGTGTAAGCTTGCAGGCCGATCGGGTTCGTGTAGACATTGCCCTGCGCCAACAGATCGGTCTGGCTTGTAAAGGCTGCGGCTGCGAAGAGGCAGGTTTTCAGTAGTTTGTTCATTTATAGAATGGTTAATGTTCGTTTAAAAGCTAAAAGAACGCTGGTTATACTAAAATCCGTCTGCCTTGATCTGCTTTTCGGTTAATTCACCATATTTTTTGACTGATTCGCGGATCTCGTCCGCTTTGCCTACCATCACAAATTGCAGCTTGTCTTTCGGGAAGTAAGTGGCGATGATCTCTTTTGTTTTTTCAGTGGTCAGCCCGTCTACTTTTGTTTGGAATGTGTTGATGAAACTTTCGTCGAAGTTGTAGAAGTGCATATCCGTCAGCAGCCTTGCGAGCGCTCCCGCGGATTCGTAGGCGGGCGGGAAGCTGCCTTTTACGTAAGCTTTAGCTGATTTTAGAATCTCATCATTAATGCCTGTTTTGTGCAAACTATCCAAAACCTGCAACGCCATATCCACCGCCGGAACCGTTGTTGAGTTTTTGGTAAATGTGCTAATTGCAAACGTTCCTGCGAATTTGTAACGCGTAAAACCGCTTCTTGCACCATAAGTAAGGCCCGAATTGACGCGTAATGCATCATTCAGCCAGGAAGTAAAACGTCCGCCTAAAATCGTGTTTACAACCAGGACCGGCACGTAATCGGCTGAATTATAATCGATTCCTTTTCCACCAATAACAAATGTAGTTTCCCTTGCATCCGGCTTGTCGACCAGTAACACGCGACTTTTTTCGAATTCCAGATCGGGGGCAACGCGTTTTACCATGCGGTAAGGCGCTGTTTTCCAACTTCCGAAGAGGGTGGTTATTTTCTTTTTCATATCCGCTGCTTTGAAATCGCCTACGATCGCAATCGCGCCGAGGCCCGACGTGTAGTTGCTCTCGTAAAATGCTTTTGCGTCCGTTGCGGATAGTTTTTCGATGGTTGCCGGTGTGCCACCGGTGGGTGCGGCGTACGGGAAGTCCTTGAACATGAATTCATTCATGTAAGCATTGATTACCGAGCGCGGGCTTTCTTTCTCCCGGATCAGTTCCTGCGTGAGGCGCTGCTTGTGCTTTTCAAATTCTGTTTTGTCAAAAACCGGGTGCATAATTACCTGCTGAATGATGTCAAACAGTTTTTCCTGATCCTTGGTCGCAAATGACGAATTCAGACCTGCCATGTCTTTGCTGGCATACGTATTAATGCTCGCGCCCACGAAATCGATCATTTCTTCGATCTGCGGTTTGGTGTATTTTTCAGTGCCAAAAAGCAGTGCGTCAGCGGTTAAGCCCGCAAGTCCGTAACGCTGGCCGTCATTGATAGCGCCGGCGTCAAAAACAGCTGAGACATTGATGAGCGGGACTTCGTGTTGTTCCATCAGGTAAATGGTCAGGCCGTTTTTGAGCTTGAATTTTTCAAATGGCGGCACTTTAAAGTTGTTTTGTGCCGAGGCCGAAAGCGTGAGCATCGCCAGAAACACAAATAGTATCTTTTTCATATTTCAATTTGATAAATGAATGTCGGTGTAAGGTTTTGGCTATTTTGATTTTTCAGGAAGCAGATAACCCACCGTCCGGTTGCGCTCGGTAAAATATTTTGCAGCAACGCGCTTAATGTCGTCCACAGTCACTTTTTTATACAATTCCGGCGCTTCGAACATTTTTTTATAATCCCCAAAAAACACATCATAACTGCCCAGACTATTTGCTTTACCATTAATGGTTTCTAATGTCCGATAAAATTCCATCAGCTTCTGATTTTTCACTTTTTGAAGTTCTTCGCCTTTTACACCGTCTTTTATAATCATATCAATTTGAATACTAATCGCTTTTTCGAGGTCCGGTGCAGAAACATTGCTATTGGCAATGGCGTAAATCAGAAAAAGACTTGGGTCGAAACTTTGGTCGGTGACGCTGGAAACATTCATCGCAAGGGTTGAGTCCATGACCAGCGATTTGGTAAGACGTGAGGAATTGCCGGAAGTAAGCAAACTGCTCAATAAATCCAGCGCATAAAAGTCCTCATGTTTGGTTTCAGGAATGTGGTAGGCCATGAGAATATTCGGCGCGGCAATGTCTTTATAGGCCGTTACCCTTCTTTCGCCATTCTGCTGTGGCTCTACGGTTCTGATCTTTGGCGGCAAACCTCTTGCCGGGATGGGCGCCATGTATTGATCGGCCATTTTTTTGACCTGTTCCAAAGTTACATCGCCGACCACAACCACCGTCGCATTATTGGGTGAATAGTAAGTTTTGAAATAATTCTCCAAATCCTCCTGCGTCCAGCTTTTAATGTCAGACTCAAAACCAATTACGGGGAACATATAAGGATGTTCCTGAAAAGCAACCGATTGCACCAGCTCGCCGATGAGCCTGTAATTGCTGTTTTCCAAACCCGTGCTGCGCTCGGAAAGCACCACGCCGCGTTCGCTTTCCACCATTTTCGGGTCGATGGACAGGCTGGCAATGCGGTCGGATTCAAGTTTGAAGATCGGTTCCAATGCGTCTTTCTGGAACCAGTCGGTATAGACGGTCACATTTTCGGTCGTATAAGCATTATTGGAACCGCCGTTGGCTTCCATAAAACGGTCAAATTCCTTGGGGCCGAAGTTTTTGGAGCCATTGAACATCATGTGCTCAAAGAAGTGGGAGAGGCCCGTAATGCCGTGCACCTCATTCCGCGAACCCACTTTCCAGAACAAGTACATGTTGGCGTTGGGGATCGATTTGTCTTCCAGTACCAGGAATTTCATGCCGTTGGCCAATGTGAAAGTCTTCACATCTTCCGGTTTGGTTTGCGCAAAAGACGTCCCGAAACCGGCCAGGAGCGCGGCGGTAAGCAGAAATTTCTTTATCATTTGATTAAGCTTTGTGAATTGATGTGTAATGATAGCAAACGGTTTTAAATCTATCCACTACTTTTGGTTCAGCAATTTCCTAAACCTTAAATTCTTTATGAAAAATAGCCTTTTTAGTTTGCTTATCCTGCTTGCATTCTCTGCTTTCGCCAAGCCTGCGACCGATCCGCCGGTCAAAAAATACAAATTCAAAGTGATGACCTACAACATTCACCATTGTAACCCGCCGTCGGCCGGTGATAAAATCGATGTGGAAGCCATTGCAAAGGTCATTAATGCTGAAAAACCCGATTTTGTGGCCTTGCAGGAAGTGGACGTGAACACCGAGCGCTCCGGAAAAGGGAAAAACCAGGCGCAGCAACTTGCCGCGTTAACCGGCATGCAATTCTATTTTTCCAAAGCCATTGACCATCAGGGTGGCGATTATGGTGTAGCCGTTTTGAGCAAATACAAAATAGAAGATTCTGTAAGATATGCATTGCCGATCCATGCCGACAAGCCGGAAGAAAACCGGACGGTCGCCTCGATTACGGTAACATTGCCTAACAAGCAAAAAATGATGTTTGCAAGCACGCATCTTGGTTTAAAAGAGCCAAACCGTCTTTTACAAGCAGAGACGATCATGGAAAAGTTAGGCAAAACAACATTGCCTATGATCCTGGCCGGCGATTTCAATGCAGTTCCCGAAAGCCCGGTCATCGTTTATTTTGACAAATATTTCACCAGAACCTGCTCTGACTGCAAACCCACCATTCCGGTAGAAACCCCAAACAAAACGATTGATTTCATCATGTCCAAGCAGGGAAGCAAGTTGAAAGGATCTGATACAAAGGTGATTGACGAGAAATATGCGTCAGATCATTTGCCCGTTGTCGCCACTTTCGAGATCGATTGACACTTCGTCTTTCAGCCATTTTACACGCACAATACGGCTTTGCACATTATGTTCCTTGAAGAAATGCTGCCAGTGTAACTGCCTGGATGACAGGTGATCCGTAGGTGATTTTATTTCAATAAAAGCATATTCGGTTTCATTCCAAACCAGTAAGTCGGGGAAGCCGCGCGTGTTTTCCCGCAGGTTTAATGCAATTTCCATCATTACCAGATGGATCTGCTCGGGGCTTAGCAACGAAATCAATACGAGCACTTTTTCCAAAGCACCCTCGTACCAAGGCACCAGCACGTTGGTAATGCCGTATTTTTCCATGTAAGTACGCGTGACGAGCTCCTCAATGATCTCCTTGGAATGTGCCGCTTCGAGGCGCTCTTTCAGCTGCGCTGCTCTTTTGTAATAAAAATCGGGCAGGAAAAAATCGGTTGGGACGCGTTGCAGGGGGTTGTGAATGGTCTGCACATTGGTGTCGTAAATGGCATCCCAAAACAGCAGTCCGAATAAAGTCCGCCAGGGCTCATTTTCACTGAAAAATGCCTGGTAACCGCGCTCTCTGTAATAATGTATAGCGCCCAGTTCCACCTGGTAACGATACATAATCGGCACTTCGATGGCCTCGGCCGATTTCAGCGCCTGGGTTGTGCGCTTGACGATCCGGGTTTTTTTGTTCTTGATTCTTTCGTGAAAATCCAGACTGAAATAGCGCTCGTCTGCGTTTTGCGGATTTTCGGCGATTTCTTCGCATAAGGCCAGTGCTTCGTCGATTTCGCCCAGGTTGTAAAGCAGCCGGACTCGCCGTTCCCGAGCAGGAGCATCATTGGTCAACTGATAAATGCTCAATGCCTGCGACAACATTTTCTTCCGTTCCAGCCAGGCGCTGACCCTGAGAATGAACATATTGAAGGATGGAATCGCTTTCGGACTTAATCCCGTTCCGTTGCCGACATGCCAGTTCATAAACCAGTCAAAAATTTCTTCCGGCGGCAGATCGGCTTTCAACACGTCGAAAGTCTCTTTCATCAATGAGACCATTAATGTGTCGTCTACATCTTTCCGGGTCTCAAACTGAATGGCCAAATGCTGTTCATCAAAGGAATTGAAGCGCACATGACCCAGATCGCGGATCACAAACTCGGTCATATCCGCATTCCGGTTCCCGAAAAATAGGAATTTCATCACCATCACTTCGGCTTCATAGGAAACTTTCACCACCGGCTCATGCTCCGTAATGATCTCGCAAAGCGTTTTGAAATCATATTCATGCATCAGCCAGCGCACCAGATCGGGCTTTTTGATGGTTTTAGCGGGCATAATGTCGGGGGAAAGGATCTTGGTGAACAGCAAATGTTCCGGCTTAGTGAAAAGCTCCATGATCTCCGCAAACCGACCCTCATGCGCGTCGCAAATCGACTCGATAAAATCTTTTTCCAAAAGCTCATTCAGCACAGCCGGAAGGTCACTAATCTCAGCATAAGAGAGGCTGTTGACCCGAAAAAAAGACTTGCTGCGATTGCTGAAACGAATAAAAAGACATTGCGCATCTTCCGAAAGCGAATCGTAATCATCCAGAAACCGCGTCTCCGTTTCGTTCAAAACATGGGCGTAGCGCTTCCGGACAAATTCCAGCACATAGTTGAAATAATCGTGGTAATATTTAGGTGGAAGATCCGTCGGAAACTCGATATTCTGCACAAATGGATTCGGAAGCACTTCGATAAAAACGGATTGTAAGGATTCGATTTAAAATTAAAGTTACCAAAATAAAGCTTTTTGAAGAAAGAAATGCGGCTTAGATTTTGCGGTTCTGCATAACTTCTGTGAAAAGGATTAAAATTTTGTTAATTGACGATTTTTTAGAAAAATTGATAGTATAAATTGCATTATACTTATTACAAATGCCGCATTGTCTTGATATCATAGTATATAATAAAGAAATTGGATTACATTTGCTGCCTATGGAAAACAATTTTACATGCCCATGACAACATTAGATTCGTACGATTTTTCCGGCAAAAAGGCCCTAGTCCGCGTGGACTTTAATGTTCCGCTTAATGACAAATTCGAGATCACGGACGACACCCGGATCAAAGCAACTATTCCTACTATCAGTAAAATTTTGAATGATGGAGGATCTGTCATTCTGATGTCACACCTGGGACGCCCGAAAGACGGGCCTACTGAGAAATATTCCCTGAAACACCTGGTTAACCCATTGTCTTTGATCCTGGGTAAAACGGTAAAGTTTGCTGATGATTGCATCGGTCAAAGTGCGACGGATCTGGCGGCTTCATTAAATGCAGGTGAGGTTTTGTTATTGGAAAATCTTCGTTTTTATAAAGAAGAAGAAAAAGGGGACGAGGGTTTTGCAGAAAAGCTTTCGAAACTGGGTGATGTGTGGGTAATGGATGCGTTTGGAACGGCTCACCGCGCACACGCTTCTACGGCTGTGATCGGCAAATTCTTTGCGGATAAAGTTTGCGGTTATGTGATGCAGGCTGAACTTGATAACGCGGAGCGTCTTTTGGAGCATTCTGAAAGACCATTCACAGCGATCATGGGCGGGGCCAAAATCTCAGATAAAATATTGATCATCGAGCGACTGATCGACAAGGTGGATAACCTTATCATCGGTGGCGGAATGTCCTATACATTCTCGAAAGCACAAGGTGGAAAGATCGGTAAGTCGCTTTTAGAGGCTGATAAGCAAGATCTTACGCTTGAATTGGTGAAAAAAGCCAAAGAAAAAGGCGTTAACCTCGTGTTGCCAGTTGACACTGTGATTGCAGATAAGTTCAGCAATGACGCGCAGCGCGAAGTGGTTGCAGCCGGCGAAATTCCGGACGAGTGGGAAGGCCTTGACATTGGTCCTGAAACCATCAAGATATTCTCCGAAATCATTAAAAACTCAAAAACAGTTCTTTGGAATGGTCCGATGGGTGTTTTTGAATTCGCAAACTTCGCGCAGGGAACCAACGCAATCGCTGAGTCAGTGGTGGCGGTAACGGAAGAAAACGATGCGTTCTCTTTGATTGGCGGTGGTGATTCTGCTTCTGCGATCAACAATGCAGGTTATGGTGATCGCGTGAGCTACGTTTCTACGGGCGGCGGTGCCTTGCTTGAGTATATGGAAGGCAAAGTGCTTCCTGGTGTAGCTGCATTGGAAGCTTAGGCTTTTGTTTTTGAAATCAGTTTGGTTAAAAAATAAGAAAACCATCTCGCATAGCGCGGGATGGTTTTTCTGCATAACAAACCTAACTAATTTATGAACACGGGTCACAGAACGGATGCCTCGATCGGCGGGTCCGCCCAGACCGGAATTCCAACTTAACTGCCTCCACCGGCACGTTTCTGAAGATCGTCAGAACCCGTATTACGCTGGCGGGCGCCTTTTACATTTTGATTACCAAAATTGTAAGTAAACGTCAGCCTGAACTGGCGGCTCGGCCACTCAGACTTCACTTTAAAATCGATGTCTTTGTAAATCGCAGTTCCATTGAACCGGTTTGTCCAGAAAATGTCGTTTACATTCAGACGGATCGTTCCTTTTTTATTCATAATGTTCTTTTGCAAACCTGCGTTCAGCATCCCCATCGGGTTCGCAGCATATAATCCGTAGAACGCTCTGCTGTTATACCATCCGGAGATCTCAGCGGACCATCCTTTGCCCAAAGTAAATTGGTTGCTAGCATACATATTCCACGATGCCTGCTTGATTTCCAGCTTTTGATCGAGGTAAATAGAGTTATATGCGTTGTAAACTCCGGTGAAATTTGCTTGTAAGCTCCACCATTTTGTAAATGTGACGGGGAATGAAACAGTCAAGCTTACATTGTCCTGGTTATCAAGGTTATCCGATGTTACAAATGTTTTATTTTCAGAAGCAATCTGTTGAGGAAGCTCATCGGCAATCATGTCTTTGATGCGGCTGTAAGCAAGCGTGGTGTTGATTTTGCTTTTGTAAACATGGACCAACTGGAATGAATTCGTGTATTGCGGTTTCAGATTCGGGTTACCGCGCTGGAATGTGTAAGGATCCAGATAAAATTCAAACGGGTTAAGCGACTGATAATTAGGACGATCGATCCGGCGGCTGTAAGAAATGTTCAGCACATTGTTCGTGTCCAGTTGCTGCGACAGGAAAACGCTTGGGAAAAGATTGACATAATTCCGGTCACGCTTCTGGTTCAATGTCACCGAGTTACCAATGGAATGCGTGTGCTCTGCACGAAGGCCTAATTGATAGCTTAGTTTTTTCGTGATTTTGGCATTGTAGTTCACATAGGCCGCGTTCACGTTTTCGGTGTATTTGAAGCGGTTGGAGCGCGATGGGTCCAGCACCCATTCGTCTGCTTTTGTTTCAAAAATCATATCATTATCGGAAGCTACGAAGCTGGTTTTCAAACCGGTTTCAAATTTTCCTTTGCCCAATGGCTGTGCGTAATCGAGTTTGGCAACGCCAATGTTAATGTCGGAAGGCATGTTGTTTCTGACTGCTTCACGGCTGCCGGTTTCTTCCTGGCCTTGCGGAGTGAAATAGCGCGTATCCAGGTTGCTTTTCTTGCTGCCCCTGTAATTGACAAAGTCTACATCGAATGTCAGTTCCTTGCCTTTATCGTCAAATTGATGCTTCAAATTGGCATTGGCGCTCACATTGTTCATTTTGCCGCCGTTGAAAACATCCGTTCTGAATGTGCGTTGCAGGCTTAAATCTTCATTCAGGATTCTGGTGTTGGTTTGTCCGAAAGGGTTGCTCCAATTGTTATAAAATCCTGAAACCAGCACTCCAACCGTTGTTTTATCTGTAACAAAGTAATCAGCACCAGCCCTTACATTATAATATTGTGATTTGTTGGTGCGCTCTGTTTTTTGATCAAAAATCGTCACCTTATCTTCGAATGGGATTCTTCTGTAAATGTCGTTGTTATTGAATCCTTTGTTGAAAAAAGCGCCCCCGCTGATGAATGTGCTTAATTTTCCGGCGCGGTGATTAACAGTTGCCGTGGCGTTGGATCTTCCGTATTTGGCGTAGGCGGCGCCTAAGTTAAGGTTTCCGTTCGTGCCATAATTTTTGTTGCGCTTCATCTTAATGTTGATGATCCCGGAATTTCCGGCAGCGTCGTATTTGGCAGAAGGGTTGGTGATCAGCTCGATTTTTTCGATGTTATCACTGGGCGTGTTGCGCAGGAGCGTGATGAGTTCTTGTTGGGATAAAAAGGTCTGTTTTCCATCAATTTGAACGATTACACCTTCTTTTCCGCGCAATTTCAATTGCTCATTTTGCTGGTCAACCGTTACGCCAGGTGCACGTTCCAGAACTTCCAGCGCCGTGGCACCCGCAGAAACGATGCTGTTCTCCACATTCACAACCGTACGGTCGATCTGCTGTTCGATGAATGGTTTCTTAGCAACGACCGTCACTTCATTCAATGCCTGCGTGTCGGTTTTTAGGGAAATGGTGGGAAGTGCAACAGCGTCGTCATTGACATTGAAAGGTGCGCTGTAACTTTTTTGGTAACCGACCATCGAAACCAGCGTCAGGAATTTGCCGGCTGGAACTTGGTCGAATAAAAATTTACCGCCGTCGTCAGCCGCAAGCCCTTTGACCAGGGTGGAATCGCTTGCCTTTAACAATAATACATTGACAAACGGAAAAGGCTGGGCTTTTTCATCCAGGATCGCCCCGGATACTTTTCCCTTGCCGGGAGTGACGGAAGTGGTTTGTGCCTGCACAAAAGTTCCAGCCAGCAGCAGTGCTACAGTTAGGTTTAATAAGAATTTCATGGCTAATAGATTATGTTCAGTGTCCGGCTTCGGGGTGCGTTATTTTCCTTTCCGGTACATTGTAAAAGTAAGTACTTTGTATAACATAGAACCTTAGATTACATAAGTGGTTTTAATGTTACATAAGCGGATAATGTGTGCCTGTTGTTTGCTTGATAGATACAAAGGGAATAAAGAAAGTTGCATGCGGCGAGAAAAAAAGTTTAAGTGGTAAAATGCCGTTGTGAATGACCAGGGCACAAAAAAAACCGCTTCGAGAAGCGGTTTTTACATTTTTATATTAAGTCCCTATCAGGCAAGCTTAACATTGATCGCGTTAAGCCCTTTACGTCCTTCCTGAAGATCAAAAGTAACGTCGTCATTTTCGCGAACTTCGTCCACAAGACCGGAGATGTGTACAAAATAGTCCTGTCCTGTTTCTGTGTCTTTAATAAACCCGTAACCTTTTGAGTCATTAAAGAATTTTACTGTTCCTTGATTCATATTAATTATATATTGAAAATTTACGTAAAGGTAAACAGAACGCAGCGTTTGTACAAATTTACATTGAAAAAGTTAAAATTTGCCCGTCTATAATGCATTTGTCCGCTAGCAGAATGATTAAATCCGGTTTTTTGATTTGGGTCAATCTCCCTACATTTGCGTTTTAGATAGCATTTATATGACTGAACAAATTCTGATTTTAGATTTTGGTTCGCAATACACTCAGTTAATAGCACGTCGTGTTCGTGAGCTTAATGTTTATTGTGAAATCCATCCTTACAATAATTTCCCCGATCTCACTCCCAACATTAAAGGTGTAATTCTTTCCGGAAGCCCATGTTCCGTGCGGGATACCGACGCACCGAGAATAGATTTGGATCAGTTCCGTAAAATAGTGCCTGTTCTCGGCGTTTGCTACGGTGCGCAATTGCTCGCGCAGGAGCTGGGTGGCGATGTGAAACCTTCGCAGCACCGCGAATATGGCCGCGCCCGTCTGGTCATTGACGATACGGATTCCTCATTGCTGGCCGGATTATCGGAGTCTTCTCAGGTTTGGATGTCACACGGCGACACCATTGTTCGCGCTCCAAACGACTTCCACGTGATCGCTTCGACAGAATCGGTGAAAGTGGCTGCATTCAAAATTGAAAATGAACTTACATACGGCATTCAGTTTCACCCGGAGGTTACGCATACGACCGAAGGTAAGAAGCTGATGTACAATTTCGTAGCCAAAATTTGTGGTTGCAAGCAGGATTGGACAGCGGAGTCTTTCGTAGAACAAACCATTGCAAACCTTCGCAAGAAGCTGGGCAATGATAAGGTGGTAATGGCGCTTTCGGGAGGTGTAGATTCTACGGTTGCTGCTACGCTGGTTCACCAGGCTATTGGCGCAAATCTTTATTGCATTTTCGTTGATAACGGTCTTTTGCGTAAGGATGAATTCGCGGAAGTGCTTCATTCCTACCAGGATATGGGTTTGAATATCAAAGGTGTTGATTCAAAATCACACTTTTACCAATCCCTAAACGGACTGTCGGAGCCGGAAGCAAAGCGGAAAGCAATTGGCAAATCCTTCATTGATATTTTTGATCAGGAAGCACATTTGATTGAGGAAGTGAAATGGCTGGGTCAGGGAACGATATATCCGGACGTGATTGAGTCGGTTTCTATTAATGGGCCGTCTGCAACGATCAAATCGCACCATAATGTGGGTGGTTTGCCGGATTTCATGAAACTGAAAATCGTTGAGCCGCTGAATACTTTGTTTAAAGATGAAGTAAGGGCTGTGGGCCGGACATTGGGCATTGATGAAAAAATATTAGGACGTCATCCGTTCCCGGGTCCAGGACTTGCCATTCGTATCTTAGGAGAAATCACTCCGGAGAAAGTGGCGATCTTGCAGGAAGTGGACGCTATTTTTATCGGCGGGCTCCGCAAATGGAATTTATATAAAGACGTCTGGCAGGCAGGCGCTATGCTTTTGCCGGTTCAAAGTGTGGGTGTGATGGGGGATGAGCGGACTTACGAAAGTGTGGTTGCTCTTCGTGCCGTAACTTCAATTGATGGAATGACAGCTGACTGGGCGCATTTGCCTTATGATTTCCTTGCTGAGGTTTCCAATGACATTATCAATAGAGTAAAAGGTGTTAACCGCGTGGTTTACGACATTTCGTCGAAGCCGCCGGCAACCATTGAATGGGAATAGCATACAAACGAAAAAAGCGGACAATTGTCCGCTTTTTTAATATTGTTCCGTTATCGTCAGGATCGCCCGACTCCACGGCTGATTAAGCTCAACACGAATAGTACAAGGAATACGAAGAAAAGAATTTTAGCGATTCCAGCTGCTCCGGCAGCAATTCCACCAAAGCCCAATACACCGGCGATAATGGCAACTATCAGAAAAATTACGGTCCATCTTAACATAATTGACAAATGGTTTTAGTTCATAATGAAATATGAAAACAGTTTTACCAATTATGTGCCAAAAGCTGCCGACGCCATAAAACCTTCATCCGCAATGAAATTTTGGCGAAAATAGAAGAATTGTTATTGTTTTTATGGGGAGAATGATGCCCATTTTTACGATTTTTTCTTTGATGCTTCCTAATATTCTAGTGCCTCCCACGTTTTCAATCCTGATAAAACCGAACAAAACACTTATTTTGCATTATAACAAACCAAAAAGAGTACGAATGAAGTTGAATTTTATCGTGTTGGCAATGACTGCGATCAGCTTGCAGGTTTCAGCACAAAGTGATCGTTGGCAGCAGCGCGTGAAGTATCAGATGGAAGTTGATTTTGATGCCACGAAGCATCAATATAAAGGAAAGCAAAAGCTGATTTACAGCAATAATTCCCCCGACACGCTCTACAAGGTCTTTTACCACTTGTACCTGAATGCATTCCAGCCAGGCAGCCAGATGGACGTTCGCTCCCGCACCATCAGCGACCCGGACCCACGTGTAAAAGACCGTATTTCCAAATTAACCCCTTCTGAAATTGGCTACGAAAAAGTACTTTCGTTAAAGCATAATGGTAAGGCTGTAAAATATGAAGTGGTTGGGACGATCCTGGAAGTGACATTGAACGAAAAGATCCTTCCTAAATCGCAGCATACATTTGAGATGGACTTCGAAGCACAAGTCCCGATTCAGATCCGCCGCACTGGCCGCGACAACGCGGAAGGCATCGATTATTCGATGGCGCAATGGTATCCCAAAATGAGTGAGTATGACTACGAAGGCTGGCATGCGAATCCTTATATAGCCAGGGAATTTTATGGCGTATGGGGTGATTTTGATGTGAAACTGACCATAGATGCTTCTTATGTTGTGGCGGCGAGTGGTTACCTGCAAAATCCGGATAAGATTGGCCACGGCTACACCCAGAAAGAGGTGAAACACAAGCCCGGCGACAAATTAACCTGGCATTTCATCGCACCCGAAGTCCATGATTTCATGTGGGCTGCGGATCGTGATTACAAGCATGACGTCGTGAAAGTGGATGACAATCTGGATATGCATTTCTTTTATCAAACAGATACATTAGCCAATGTCTGGAAAGAAATGGAGCCGCTTGCTGTGCGTTGTTTCAAGATTATGAATGAGAAGTTCGGGCGCTATCCTTACAAGCAGTATTCGGTAATTCAGGGTGGTGATGGCGGAATGGAGTATGCCATGGCAACATTGATCACCGGGCGTCAGAACCTGGGCGGATTGGTAAGTGTAACGGTTCATGAATCCATTCACAGCTGGTTTCAGCAGATATTAGGCACAAACGAATCCAAATATGCATGGATGGACGAAGGTTTTACCAGCTATGCGCAGAACATTGTCATGGCTGAATTGTTTCCTTCAAGACTGGATGCCCAGCGGGGAAGCACCGCGGGTTATCGTAATCTCGTGAAGTCAGGTCTGGAAGAACCATTGACCACACATGCCGATCATTTCAACACAAATCGCGCATATAGCACGGCCAGTTATGCCAAAGGCGCAGTTTTCCTTAATCAGCTAGGCTACATTATCGGCAGCCAGAAGTTGGAAAGCGGCATGAAACGCTATTATAACGAGTGGAAATTCAAGCATCCTAACCCCAATGATCTGAAACGAATTATGGAAAAGGAATCGGGTCTTGAACTGGATTGGTACTGGGAGGATTTTGTAGGAACAACCAAAACCATTGATTACGGCATTAAGGAAGTTGTATCCAATGCAGCTAAAACAACCGTTGTTTTGGAAAAAATAGGCCAGATGCCTATGCCATTGGACGTTGTGGTAAGCTATAAAGACGGAAGTCAGGAAAACTTCAACATTCCCCTGGAACTCATGCGCGGAGAAAAATCAGAAGCAATGTATTCCAAAACCACATTACTGAATGATTGGGGCTGGACTTATCCGGAATATTCATTTACGATCGACAGAAATCTTGCTGACATTGAAAGGATCGTCATAGATCCAAGTCAGCGAATGGCGGACATTAATCCGGATAACAACTCCTATCCGTCTATATCGAAAGAATTGCCGCGGTTCAAAGCTGATAAAGTTGTAAAGTGATAAAATTGAAGTGGTAAAAAGGGGCTTTCTCAACTGAGAAAGCCCCTTTTTTATGCACATCATTGAATGCCTTTATCGTCCAAACTTAATGGAAGTCCCCACGCGCCAACCCATTCCCTTGAAATGGCTGCCGTGGAACTGGGCGACGGCTTCCAGGCGGATAATGCGAAGGATGTCATCAATTCCATAAACCGCCTCGGTGTAATTGCGGATTGTAGGCACTCTCAGATAATGCAATTGCAGCGTTTCCGAGATGCCTGTGATCCGCAGTGCTTCAATACGGGTAAGCGCAAATCGCTGCGAAGTCCAGGTGGCATGCGCCTGGAAAAACCAGGATGATGTGCTGTAACGGTAATATTGCAGCATTCGGAACTGGTCGGGCGGATAGGCATACTGGAAAAAGAACTCATTTCCCATGAAGTGACGGTAATCAGGGAAATACATTTGTTTTGTACTCAAAAAACCGCCGCCATTTACGTAATATTCAAGATTACTCCGCGGCCCCAGGCTCAAATTCTGGCGAATGTTTCCTTGCAGCATTGAGTAATCCACATCTCCGGCAAATCCAAGACCAGTTTTATAATTAAGACTAAATGATGGTCCTTTGCTTCTTAAATATCGTTTTTCACCATTCCTAATCAGGTAACGCCGCCACGGACGCACGGTTGCGGTCAGGTCCAGAATGGTTGCATTGTGTATAGCGAAGCCGGTGTTTTGCAATTCCCTGTTTTCTGGGCGGTTGGGTGTGTAATAATATTGACTCCAGAAGAAAATAGGACGTGCACTTTCCTGGTTGAAAAGCTCTTTTCTGTGCTCAAATTCTAATCCTGCATTCAAACTAAAAACATCAGCAATGTTGCGCAGTGAAAACTCGGCCCGGCCATATTGTTTTTGATACAGCTTCATAAAATTCCGGTCAAAAAACCTGGCCGCAATGCTGTTGGGAAGGGGAGGAATGGGGTTGTTATTGTTGATTTGACTGGCCATTTCTCCACCGGATAGCATCAGATTCCATTTGTCATTGCCAATGTTGGTTGTCAGGTTTCCATAAACCCTTTTGCGCCCGAAAGAATAGCGCACGAGCGGGCTAATGCTGAATCGGTATGACTTGCCCCATTTCTTTTCCCATTCGGTGAGAAAGTTGATAGCATTTCCTTCGACTGTGTTGTAACTGATGGACAGGATCGGGCTTTTGAAATAGAACGTTCGCCTGTTGCCCAGCGCATAAGTATTACCTGTAATCAAATGCAGTGGCCTGAATGCCAGCGAGTCGGGGTTTCTTTTTTCGCGAATCGCATCTTTTACCACTTTAATGCTGTCTTGCAGCACATAACTGGTCACTTCCGATTTTGTCAGTGGGATAGGGCGGAGTGCTTGCCAATAAGTGGTGTCGCGTTTGTTAGCCATAGAGTCGATAATAATTGAATCCTGGCGCACCAGTCGATCGCTGCCGCCCTCCATTTTGCGTTCTTTTTTCTGCTCTTTCTCGTATTCCTTGGTGAGTTTTCGGAAATCTTTGGTCGAGAATTGCTTCTGCTCGCGGATCAATTTTTCAAGATTTTCCTTCCGGTTTGCCTCCTTCACATCTTCCTTTTTGTGATCTGCAATGACAATGTCTTCTTTCAGGCCCGGATCGATATCCAGTTTCTGGTAAGTCAGGGAAACCAGATATTTGAATTCTCCTGCAAAGCCCAAATAACTTCCATTGATGCGAAACTGTTGATTCACAGGAATCCACACATTCTGAACCGGGCTGAAAATCTGTTTGGCAGAAATGTTCAGTCCGCTTGTAGTGGTTTGCAAATCATAGCTGTGAATGGCCCAGCGATCTTCCAAAATGAACAGGCTTCCCTTAAAAACACCTTCCCCATAAGCGCGGGGAATCACTTTTATTTTGTTGACCAATTGGCCCTGATCTTCAAAATAACCTTCATATTCAAATCGATAATAGGCAAATGCCTTAGGAGAGAGCGGGGAGATGGTTCCGGCTATTTCCGGACTGTAAAGGCTTGCTAAAATATATTCGTTGGGAGATGGAATGCTGTTATCCAGACTGTTTCGTGTCGAAATAATCTTTTGCATATAACTAGCCGGCCGGCGGTATTTTATTTCAGCAACACTCTCATTAAGAATTGCTTTTCCTTCCTGAACGCCCTCCTTTTTTAATCTTTTTTCTACCAGATATGGAATTTTTGTGGGCAGTGCGGTGCTTCTGGAATAAACTTTTGCCGTGTAGCCGCGTAGTTGTAGCTGATGAAAACGCGCCTTGGCGATAGCCCGCCGCATAATGCTATATGCAGGATCTTCCTTGCCCTTTCCAATAGTCGCTTCTCGTAGGTTAAGCGCCTGTTCTTCAAGAACTACATTCAGTTCTGTAAAGTCGTTGCCGACTGTTACATTTTTTGAAACACTTTTGAATCCCAAAAACTGAAATATGATCTCGTAACTTCCTGGTAATAAGGCAAATTCGTATTCGCCTTCTTCATTGGCCATGGTGCCGTTGCTCGTGCCTTTTACAGCAATGCCGGCATAGGAAAGTGCTTCTCCTTTTGCATTAGAGATGCGGCCTTTTATCCCGCCTGCGGTTAACTGCGACTGTAAGCCAATACATAATATGATCAGGAGCAACGCAACACGCATAGAGGTAAATCATCAATTTTTGCAATAAGCACAAATTAGATGAATTTTCTGATTTGTGCCCTTGCTGACTCTTCTCTATAACCGTACCACGCTGCCGTTACGCCTTAATCACATTGACCATCGACCGTGCAGTTTGCGCCGTCGGCCAGGGAAACCAATGGTTCCGGGTTTGTTTTCTCCCATTCGGAAAATGATTTTTCCAAAGCGCCTAAGAATGTTTCCGGCTGCTGCGCGCCAGAAACAGCGTATTTTCTGTCCAAAACAAAGAAAGGGACGCCGCGTGCGCCAACTTGCTGTGCCTCGTAAATATCTTTTCGAACCTCATCACTGAATTTTGATCCGTTCAGGACAGATTTCAATTCTTCCGTATCAAGTCCAATTTGAGTTCCCAAATCAAGCAATGTTGCATGATCTGCGGTGTTCTTGCCGTCCGTAAAATAAGCTTTGAATAACTGCTCTTCTGCGTCGTCGCCCTTGCCTTTTGTTTTTGCATACTGAACAAAACGGTGCGCATCGAAGGAATTTGCAACCACAGCTTTATCCATGTTGTACTCCAACCCCACCTCAGCGGCAATCGAACTCACATGCTCATTCATCTGCGCCGCATAATCCGGCGACCAGCCTTTCACCTCCGCCAGATAATCGTTAATGCTTTTTCCCGGCTCCGTTTTCATAGCCGGATTGAGCTGAAAACTTTTCCATTCAACCTGGATCTTAGCCTTCTGAGGGAATTGTTCAAGTGCTTTTTCAAATTTCCTTTTGCCGATATAACAAAAAGGGCACATTACGTCACTCCATATTTCAACTTTCATCATTTCAGTGGGTTAGTGTTCAAATGTTAATCTTTTTACGCAGGGTTGGTGCTGAGAAGAGGCCTATCAAAGCGATATAAAAAGCTCTTCATGCGATCTTCTTACCTTTTTTGCGTTGGACAAAGCGTCGTTTTCGCTATCTCGGTAACCCAACGTCATAATGACAACACTTTTCAGTCCTTTTTCGGTCAGACCAAGAATCTCATCCAGTTTAGCATTGTTAAAACCTTCCATAGGAGTCGCGTCCACATGCTCCGTCGCTGCCGCAACCAATGCATGTCCAAGCGCAATGTAGGCCTGACGTGCCGCCCAGTTGAAATTAACTTCCTCAGAGCGACTCAGTATGCCACCGGTGACACTTTCTTGAAATTTTGAAAGCGACTCAACTGAAATGCCTCGGGTCGTAGCGATCAGGTTCATGTAATCGGTGATTTGCTGTGCCGTGATTTTCTCCCACGCAGCAAAAACCAGCAAGTGTGAGGCCTCCGGAATCTGCTGCTGAGGAGCAGCTTCCTTGAAAATCCTATCTTTCGTATCCTGATCGCTGATCACAACAATGTTATAAGGTTGCAGTCCCACCGAGGATGGTGATAACTTAATGACTTCCAGGATTGTATCCAGTTTTTCTTGCGGAATTGTCTGGCCGTTCATTCTTTTTGCAGCATATCTCCAATTCAGATCTTCTATCAGGTTATTCATTTTCTTTTGTTTAAATTTGATATGCAAACTTAAATAAATAAGCTATACATTTGTAAGTACTATACCAAAGTATAGCTAAATTAGTTCAGTCATGGAAACATCAGAAATAGAGACTACAACGAAAAAGACAGCTCATACGCACGAAGAATGCACGAAAAGCATCCTGCCCGTGCGCGACGCCCTGGAAGTGTTAAGTGGAAAATGGAAGTTGCAGATCATCATTTCTCTGCTCTTCGGCAACAAACGCTTTTCCCAAATCGCCAAAGAGATCCCCGGGATCACGGATAAAATGTTATCAAAGGAATTACGTGATCTGGAAGCTAACTGCCTGGTAAAAAGGACAGTTTATGATTCAATCCCTGTGGTTGTGGAATATACATTAACTGAGTATGGGCATACGTTGAAGCCTGTAATTGAGGTGTTAAGAAAGTGGGGAATGGCACATAGGGAGCGGATTATGGTCAATCCATCCACTTCTCATACCACATCTGAAACATAAGCAAATACCATATTTTGTGTGCATACTCCTTTTTTCCGGAGAAAAATCCTTCTCTTAGTTTTTGTACAGCAGGAAGACGAAAAATTCCCTGACTGGCTATATTATCGTCACTTAAATAATATAGTACTTGGTTTTTTAAGTCGGTCGACAGCCAATTTGCAGTAGGTATTTGGAATCCCATTTTAGGGCGGTCCATTAGTTCTTTCGGAATATGTTTGTAAACGATTTCCTTTAAAATGTATTTTTTTACTCCATTACTATACTTATAGTTATCGGGCAATTGAGCAGCCCACTCAATGATACGATGATCAATAAACGGTTCCCTGCTTTCAAGACTAAATGCCATAGACGCCCTATCTACTTTTTGTAAAACATCATCCAACAAAAAAGTCTGATAGTCTACGGCCATCATATAAGCCAGTGGAGAATAAAAATTTTTGGAAAGCCCCTCACTGGTGTAATAGGTTTCAAGCGCATTCACATTTTTATTCAGTAATGCACTGATTTGTTCCTCATCAAATTGCCGGCTAATGCTGAGCATCATATTTTTGGCAGATGGGTCTTTCAGCAGGGACTTGAATTTTTCGTACCTGTCATGAAAATTGTACTTATTTTTCATTAAAGGGATGTAGTCTGCAGAAATCAAATTCATGATATCGGAAACACCCTTTCTGGCGAAACCTGGAATTCGATTAAGTGCATTGCCATATTTCATAATATACTCATACCGCGTGTAACCGGCAAAAACCTCATCTCCGCCATCCGCACTTAAAGCCACTGTCACCTGATCGGACGTCATTTTGCATAAAAACATGGTTGGAATGGCGCTTTGATCGCCAAACGGCTCATCATAGTAATAAGGTAATTCTGAAATTAGTTCTAGGGCTTCTTTTTGCGTGCAGCTATATTCATGATGCTCTGTACCAAGGTGATCGGCCACACTTTTTGCATATTCCGACTCGTTCAGGCCAATATCCGGAACGCCTATGGTAAACGTTTTGAGTCTCTCATTGCGATCCTTCTGTAAGATAGCCGTGAGACAAGCACTATCATATCCGCCGCTAAGAAATACACCGACAGGAACGTCAGACACCATCCTGTATTCAAATGCGGATTTTAAGATTTTCTCTGTTTCTGTCTTTGCTTCTTCAAATGAAATATCCAGTTTCGGTTTATTATAAGCGCTATAAACTTCCCAGTATTTGAAAATATCGAGCGCTCTGGAATCAATGTCCAGTTTAAGATAATGTCCCGGCCGTAACTTATAGGCGTAGTTAAAAATACAATGAGGTGTTGGCACATGGCCATGCTGCATGAATGCGGCAACTGCATCAAAGTTAATTTCCTTTTTAAACTGTGGGTGCTTATGAAAGGCCTTTAATTCGGAAGCAAACAAAAACAGGCCGTCGTGCCAATAGTAGAAGAAAGGTTTAATTCCCGCCCTGTCTCTAACGCAGTGTATTGTACGAGCTTTTGCATCGTAAACTACGAAAGCGAACATTCCAATAAACTTGTCTACACATGAAATTCCCCATTGCTGGAATGCGTGTAAAATAACCTCGGTATCGGAATGGCCTGTAAAATGATGCCCAAGTAAGAGCAGCTCTTTTTTAATATTTTGATAATTATAAATTTCGCCATTAAATACAATCCAAAGGTCGCCAAATTGCATTGGTTGTATTCCGGAATCTGATAAATCAATGATAGCCAGCCGCTGGTGGCCTATTCCTATTTGTACACCAGCAGAATCGAATATTTGATGCCCGGATGCGTCGGGTCCTCGATGATGTAGTTCTTTGGTTATTTTTATTAGAATTTCTTGTGATGATCCTTGTTTGTAGTCTATAAATCCTGCAATACCGCACATACTGTCCGACTGAAATTAAGAAATTATTAATGATACATGTTTAACGGAGGGTTTACCCATTTCAAATTATGCGTTCAGCATGACGGAATGGCAAAAGCTCTCTGTCCTGTTTATATGATTGCGTTGAGCTGGATGCAGAAGGTTCCATTCCTGGGACACGATTCTGGGAATTTGGTTGCAATCTAGCAGATGCGATGTGAACTTTGTATAAAAGCGACATTTATTTAACCTTTTAATAATACTATTTATTAAAAGGTAAGTCCTGGAATAGGAACGGAGCTTTGCGAGCAACAGTGAGTGCCTTATTCAACTTTAATGTTTTAAATAGAACAGGCCGCAATAACGATTTTAGTGAACACAAAAAAAGCAACCCTCACAGGTTGCTTTTCAATTCCATCAAAACTCAGCTAAAATTACCCTAGCTGGTTAATGCAATTCAAATCTTCAAACGCCACTTTCAGACGTTGGATCATGCTTTCTTCGCCTTTGCGAAGCCATACGCGGGGGTCGTAGTATTTTTTGTTTGGCGAATCGGGGCGATTTGGGTTACCCAATTGCGTTTGCAGGAAGCCTTCGTTTTCTTTGTAATATTTCAGAAGACCTTCCCAGGTTGACCATTGCATATCAGTGTCAATGTTCATTTTGATAGCGCTTGCCCGTCCGCGACGCCTTGGAAGTGTTAAGTGGCAAATGGAAGTTGCAGATCATCATTTCCCTGCTCTTCGGCAACAAACGCTTTTCCCAAATCGCCAAAGAGATCCCCGGGATTACCGATAAAATGTTATCAAAGGAATTACGTGACCTGGAAGCTAACTGCCTGGTAAAAAGGACAGTTTATGATTCAATCCCGGTGGTTGTGGAATATACATTAACCGAGTACGGGCATACGTTGAAGCCGGTAATTGAAGTGCTGCGAACTTGGGGATTGGCGCATCGGAATCGCATTATGAGTTTGTAAAAGTTTAGCCTGATAGCAAACCTATCAGGCTAAAAAATCATTTCACCTCATCTATTCTGTTTTTATAAATATTAAACTTAGCAGGAATTGGCCCTTGATAGGACCAATTAGTGAAATATCCTGTGTTCAAATATATTGAATCTGTATCATTCAAAGACGCCGTCAACATAAAGCCGCCTTCTGGAACTTTTAATTCTCTCATTATATTGAAGATAATCTTTTCTGTCTTTCCTTGTTGAACATTTTTAAACGTCCAAACTTTCGCTCCGTTTGCTCCGTCAATCTTAATTTCAGCGATTGTTGAATCAGTTTTGTTTGTGAACAACATTTCTACATCATATTTTTCTTTATAGAACTTATCATTGCATGACGAAATCAAAGAAAATAGGAAGAGTGTTGATGCATAAGCCATGAATGCTCTCATTGTATTCATAATAGCTTTACCAGAATATTTAGTGGCGATCCATTGTTAATTTCAGCAGAGCTCGCGACAATACGAGCACTCAATGAATTTATATAACCGAATATCTCTTCATCTGTTTTCGTAACTTTCACATTGTAGTCAAAAATATTTTTCTTGTACTTTTGAGCAATCTGAGTGAAGTATTGTAGACCGACAAGATTATTAAAAAGATCCATGTCTTTGCTTAACTGTTGATTTTGCGGTGTGTCACATTCGTGTGCATTTGTAAGTCCAAGCACCACTGCCATTGCCTCGTTAACGGAGCCATACCTATAAGCCGCATACTTACCTAAGTACACATTCCAGACCGCATGTCTATTCGCGTCGGATCTATCGTTTGTGCCGTAACCAGCTTTAGCATATGCCAAATCCATAGCCTTCTTCATTCCATCCTTGTCTAACCTTAAATGCCCAGCATAGTACCATTCCTCACACGAATTTGATTGGTATGCAATTCTAAGATTAGGCATAGTTCCACCACTTCGAGAAGCAGCCACAGAGATCGCAACTTCATAGCCCATTAATTTCTCATCATATTGAAAGACTACGTCTTGATTCTCAATGATTTGTTCGGTTGATAATTTTGGAAAATAAGGTTTGTATTCTTCCGGAGTTGCGTTATCGAAATCGGGATAATTTTTTCGCACGCCTTCAACAATTTCGTCGAATGTATTTCCCTTGACGGTTCGTAAGTTAGCAGCACTAATCAGATTTTCATTCAGGGCGATGTGCTCCAAATCACCTGGACTGAACTCCAAAAGGGCTTCCGGATATGCAACGTGCATTTGTGCACTCAAATTCTTGTATGTCACTTCTTTCATTTCTGCTTGCTTTTCAGGCCCAATTTCTTGTTGAACGCGACTGTCATGTTCGCATCCTGTAAATAGCATTGTTGCTGCTAACAACATCATAAATGAATTGATGAAAGATAAAAAGCAAGCTGCTTTGGGTAATGTAAATTTCATAGATACGAAAGGTTTAATGTCAAAAGGTTTTACGAGTCAGCCTGACAGGATAGTCTTAAACTCTTTCGCAATCTATGTGAGATAAATGTGGCGCCTTGTAGAAGGATTAAGCGCAATTATTCGCCGGTGAAAATGGTTGATCTGCCGGTCGGAATGACTTGTTATTCGGAATTGTGTGGGAAATGGTCGCGCGCAACACAAAAAAAGCAACCCTCACAGGTTGCTTTCAATACCAACAAAACTCAGCTAAAATTACCCCAGCTGATTAATGCAATTCAAATCTTCAAACGCTACTTTCAGACGTTGGATCATGCTTTCTTCGCCTTTGCGAAGCCATACGCGGGGGTCGTAGTATTTTTTGTTTGGCGAATCGGGGCCATTTGGGTTACCCAATTGCGTTTGCAGGAAGCCTTCGTTTTCTTTGTAATATTTCAGAAGACCTTCCCAGGTTGACCATTGCATATCAGTGTCAATGTTCATTTTGATCGCACCATATTCGATGGCTTCGCGGATTTCTTCGCGTGAAGAACCTGATCCTCCGTGGAATACGAAGTTAACAGGCAACTCAGCCGTGCCGAATTTCTCCTGGATGAATTGCTGAGAGTTGCGAAGGATTTTCGGCTCCAATTTCACGTTTCCTGGCTTGTAAACGCCATGAACATTTCCGAATGCTGCTGCAATGGTGAAGTTTGGAGAGATTTTAGAAAGCTCTTCGTAAGCGTAAGCAACCTCTTCTGGCTGCGTATACAGTTTCGAGCTGTCAACGTCGCTATTATCAACGCCGTCTTCTTCGCCACCTGTCACACCCAGTTCGATTTCAAGTGTCATGCCGATTTTGGCCATGCGCTCGAAGTATTTTGCTGAAATTTCAATATTCTCTTCAATCGGTTCTTCCGAAAGGTCCAGCATGTGTGAGCTGTACAATGGAATGCCGTGCTGATCAAAATGACGTTCGCCTGCATCCAGAAGACCGTCGATCCATGGAAGCAATTTTTTGGCGCAGTGGTCGGTGTGCAAAATTACGGGAACGCCGTAAAGTGCTGCCATCTGATGCACGTGCATTGCACCGGAAATTCCGCCTGCGATCGCAGCCTGCTGATTGGTGTTGGAAAGACTTTTTCCAGCATAAAATATTGCACCGCCATTCGAAAATTGAATGATAACGGGGCTGTTAACCGCTTTGGCAGTTTCCAGAACTGCATTTACTGAGTTGGTTCCTACCACGTTAACCGCCGGGAGGGCATAGTTATTTTGGTTGGCGTGGCGGAAAATTTCGCTAACTCCGTCACCGGTTACAACACCGGGCGCAAAGCGTTTTGTGGTTTCGCTCATAGTAATAAAGAATATTTTTTCAAGAATAAATTTCACAATTCAGATATAAAAAATGAACTGTGCAGGAATCCCTGCAAGTTAGGTATTTTACAGAAATTGGAGGAAATATGCGCGGTATATTATGCTTTGTGACGAAGATTAATCTATGTATAATCGTTTTGGCGCAATCTGCGTATCTTTGAAAATGTTGAAATGGCAGACAATGTGCTGCGTGATTGTGATACGAAAGATTAATTGATGAATTCCAAACTGACCAGGACGATCCTGATTGCCCTCGCATTGGGCTTTTTTGTAATGTGGGTCCTCGAATTCCGCAGGACCACCATGTTTGAAAGTTACTGGCTGCTTTTGCTGGCCATTATGTGCTTACTAATGTTCCAGTTCAGCAGGTTAAAGGCGTCATTATTAGCTAAAAAGGAAATTGAAATGAATGCGAATAAGAAGAAGGAAAAGCCGGTTAAAATTTCGAAAAAATGAGCATGCTATTCCTGGGTCTGACGGTTGTGTTTTTTATCCTGGCGGGTTATTACGGGGCTGTGCGCTCTGTTTTGCTGGATGTTTCAATCGACCGTTATTCGTTGCGCCACGAAAAATCCGAAGAGGTTTACGAAACATTATACTGGCGCCGGATATTGCGCATGATCCGGTTATTAACCGTTGCATTGGGCTGTTTCTGGGCAATAGCGGCATTTTATCCGGTTCTGTTGGTGGATCTTGGCGTTCATGAAGGCGCATTGATTGCCGGCATGTTCGCTGTTTTGATCGTGGTCTGGATGGCGAGTTATTCCAGTTGGGTGAAAATCGGACGTGCATTTCCGAAGGCGCTGGACCTTACGGCGTTCCCTGTCCGCGTTGCAGAATGGGTCATCACGCCGCTTTACTGGGTTGTGGAGCCGTTTGTTAAGGAGAATATTCTGTCGCCATCATTGCGCGACGATGCCGCTTCTGCCGACGATCCGGATTTTGACGACCATAGCATTGAAGAACGAATGTTTATCAATGCATTGGACTTCAAAGACTTGCGTATTCGCGATTGCATGATCCCGCGCACAGAAATTTCGGCGGTGAATGTCAACGCGAGCATTGAAGACCTGAGGACTGCTTTTTTGACTAGCGGTCACTCCAAAATCATTGTGCACCGTGAATCGGTGGATGAAGTTTTGGGTTACTGCCACGCATTGTCCCTTTTCAAGAAACCAAAAGAGATAAGCAACATTATCACGCCCATTCTGATCGTGCCGGAAGCAATGCCCGCGAGCGACTTGATGCTGCGGTTTTTAGAAGAAAGAAGAAGTCTGGCTTTGGTGGTGGATGAGTTTGGAGGAACGTCGGGATTAGTGAGTGTGGAAGATGTGGTGGAGCAGATTTTTGGAGAAATTCAGGATG
The DNA here is from genome assembly GCF_021502625.1 of Dyadobacter sp. CY351. NCBI lineage: Bacteria > Pseudomonadati > Bacteroidota > Cytophagia > Cytophagales > Spirosomataceae > Dyadobacter > Dyadobacter sp. CY351. The sequence goes on from NZ_JAKFFU010000004.1 coordinate 244,637, forward strand.
AATATGACTCCACGGAAGACTGGACGGAGCGCAAACTGGATGATGACAGCTACATTCTCAGCGCACGCCACGAACTCGATTATCTGAACGAAAAATACGGCTGGGAGCTTCCCGAAGGCGATTACGACACACTAGCAGGTATGTTAATTGACAATTTTGGCGACTTACCCGAAGTGAACGAAACCGTAAGCATTCCGCCCTACGCATTCCAGGTGGTTTCCATGCAGGACACGCGCATTGAGCTCGTCAGATTGACCATTGAAGAAAGGGAAAAGAAGAGCGAGAAAAGTTAACAGATTCCAATAAGGCAATTGATCCATATTCATGAAAGTAAAGACATTACGGCGCATTCTCTTACCGGCATTATTTGTATTACCCAACTTATTATTTGCGCAAAAGTCCGATTTCAAGAGTCAGCTGGAAAGTATTACGAAGCAGATTGACGGCATAGCGGGTGTTGCTATTAAGGATTTGGAAGGGAAGGAAACATTGATTTTAAATGCAGATCACAAGTTCCCCATGCTCAGCTCTTTCAAATTTCCTATCGCGATGGCGGTTTTGGATCAGGTGGATAAAGGGAAATTAGCATTGGATCAAAAGTATCACCTTACGAAAGAGGACGTTCAACTGAAAACTTACAGCCCGCTGCGCGACAAATATCCGGATGGAAATGTCGATCTTACCATTGCGGATTTGCTGGCCAGCATGGTTTCGTTGAGTGATAACATTGCCTGCGATATTCTTTTCAAACTGGCCGGCGGCACAAAACCCGTTCAGGATTATGTGCATAGTTTAGGCGTAAAAGACATTGCGATTGTTGCCAACGAGGAGCAAATGGGGCAGGATTGGAATGTGCAATATACTAACTGGTGCAAGCCCGGAGCAATGCTGCAACTGCTTGATATTTTTTACAAAGGGAAAAATCTTTCCAAATCCAGCCATGATTTTTTATCAAAGATCATGATCGATGGCCCCACTGGCATGAACCGGATTAAAGGTCAATTGCCGAAGGAAGCCGTTGTGGCGCATAAAACAGGAACTTCGGGCACGAACGATAAGGGCATGATGGCGGCTGTTAATGATGTCGGCGTCGTGAAAATGGCCAATGGGAAGAGTTTCGCTATCGTACTGTTTATGTCAAATTCCACAGCCGAGGTGAAAGCGATCGAATCGGTTATGGCACAGGTTTCGAAGGCGGCATATGAACATTATGCCGCTAAATAGAAGGTTTTCCAACCGCCTTCATCATTCTAAGTTTTTGAAAAGTGCAGATATCAGTTGAGAAAATAGGTAAAAAATTTGTCAAGGAATGGATTGTCCGTAACGCTACATTTGAGCTGGCAGCTGGGCAACAATACACATTTGTAGGCCCCAACGGCAGCGGAAAATCGACCTTATTGCAATTGCTGACGGGCATTGTCCCTGTTTCCGAGGGCACGATCAGATACATTGATCAATCGGGAAAGGAAATCGAAGTCGACCATTGGTACAAACATCTGGTGATCGCTGCGCCTTATCTCGAACTGATCGAGGAGTTTACATTGCGCGAGCTGATCCAGTTTCACAGCAAATTCAAGGCATTTAAAAACGGCATTTCATCCAAAGATTTTGAAGATTTTATACAATTGCCGCATGCCAGCGGGAAGACGCTCCGGCATTTTTCCTCCGGCATGAAACAGCGCGTGAAGCTGGGGCTGGCTTTTATGTCAGATGTTCCCGTCATTTTTCTCGACGAACCTACGACCAATCTGGATGTCCCGGGCATCAATTGGTATCTCGATCACGTCGTGCATCACACACAAAATCAGCTCGTTCTGCTGGGCTCGAATGTGAAGCAGGAATATGAATTTTGTGAAAATATCATCTCAGTTTCTGCGTTCAAATAGAAACACAGCGGAGCCATATATGCGGAGAAATTTACGTCCAGTCGTCTTAATTTTCGTGTTTTTAACCTGCATTATAGGCAACTGCCTGGCTGCCGGAATGCATTTTATTGAAAACCGCGGCCAGTGGGAATCCGACATTTTGTTCCGCACCGAAATCCCCGGCGGCTTCCTGTTTTTGAAAAAACAATCAATCGTTTACGTACTATATGATGCCGCCCATGTTTCCGCCAATCATGGAAAAAAGCCTGTGGCTTCAGATGGTGCGCGCGAAGTTGAAAAATCCATTGCCGCGCATGGTGTAGAAGTGCAGTTTATGGGCGCTTCTGCGAATGTCAAATATGAGGCTAATGCACCCGTTGAAACCGGTTTCAATTATTTTCTGGGCAAAGAAGAGGCGCATTGGGCGGGTAATGTGAAGGGTTTTCAGGAGGTGATTTATAAAAATATCTATGAGGGGATTGATATGCGTGTTTACCTGCATCAATTCAAACTCAAATATGAATTCATTGTGCATCCGCAGGCTGATCCGTCGCAAATCCGGATGAAATACAATGGTGCTGAGCAGGTTTCCGTAAACGAAACAGGCCAGATTGTTGTCAAAACGAGCATAGGGCAGTTTAAAGAAGCGGAACCCTATTCCTTTCAGCAGGTTAATGCGAGGACAACTGAAGTTTCCTCAAAATTTCTTTTGTCTGCCGATAATGTGGTCACATTCAGCATTCCCAAAGCTTATAATAAATCAGAAAAGCTCACTATTGATCCGGAATTGATCTTTTCCACTTATTCCGGCTCCGTTGCGGACAACTGGGGACATACGGCGACGTATGATGATGAGGGGAATCTGTATTCCGGCGGGACGGTTTTTGGGGCCAATTTTCCGGCGACAGTCGGTGCTTTTCAAACCAAATTTGAAGGGTTAGTAGACGTTTCCATCATGAAATTCACGCCGGACGGCAGCAAACTCATTTACGCAACATTCCTCGGCGGCAGCCAAACCGACATTCCAAGCAGCCTGATCGTCAACAGCAAAAAGGAATTGCTAATCTTAGGCACAACATCTTCCAAGAACTTTCCAACGAGAACGGGCGCATTTCAAACCACATTTGGCGGCGGAACAAAGATTATCCCCATTTCCGGGCTGGATCTTGATAACGGCAGCGACATTTTTGTGGCTAAAATGAGCGCCGACGGCAAACAACTGGCAGCCTCCACCTTCGCAGGCGGCAGCGGGAACGACGGCGTAAGCATGAGCGATCTGGCAACAATCCGCAATTACGGCGACGCATTCAGAGGTGAGATAGGCATTGATAGGGAAGATAATGTCTTTATCGTATCCTCAACCAATTCGGCCAATTTTCCTCTGAAAAATCCTGTGCAGGATAAATTCGCAGGCGTGCAGGATGGAGTTGTTTTAAAGTTTAATGCGGGGCTAAATAATTTGCTATGGGGCACATTTGTAGGGGGAAACGAGTGGGATGCCGCATATTCGCTGAAAGTTTCGGCCGCAGGCGACATTTACGTAGCCGGAATCACCCAAAGCAAGAATCTGCCGACCACAGCGTCCTCCTATCAAAAAGCATTGAACGGAACAGAAGATGGATTTGTAGCGCGTTATGTTAACGACAAATTGGCGGGCACCACTTACCTGGGCACCGCGAACCAGGATGGCGCTTATTTGCTGGATCTGGATGCGGCTAACAATGTGTATGTCTATGGACTAACGAATGGTCCTTATCCGGTGAGTAAGGGTGTTTATCAAAATGCGAAGAGCGGTCAGTTTGTACATGCGTTGGACGGCGCGTTGTCCAAAACCATTTTTTCAACGGTTATAGGATCGGGGAGAGGCGTTCCGGACATTTCACCGACTGCATTTTTGGTGAGCGAATGTGGCAACATTTACCTGGCGGGCTGGGGCGGCAATGTGAATTCGTCCACCGGCAATAATGTAAACAGCACAACCAATAATATGGTCGTTACCGACGACGCGATCCAGTCATTGACCAACGGAAATAACTTTTACATTGCCATTCTCGAACAAAACGCAAAATCGCTGCTATATTCCACCTATTTCGGCAGCCGCGACCGTTCGGGCCAGGTCCAGGGAGATCACGTGGATGGCGGAACGAGCCGGTTTGATAAAAACGGGACGATTTATCATGCAACCTGCGCGTGCGGCGGAAGCGGTTTTCCGGCAACGCCTCAGGCCTGGTCAAAGACAAACAACAGCGAAAATTGTAACAACGCAGCATTCAAAATAGACATTGACCGACTGAAAGCTGACTTCGACGTTTATTCCGGAAGCACCAAAGACGTGCTGCGCGGCTGCGCGCCATTGTCCTTATCTTTTGTAAACACAAGCGAAGGCGGCGTGGATTACATCTGGGATGTCGGGGGAAGCACGTTTTCGCGCGAAGAGGATCAATCGGAATATACATTTACCAAACCTGGCGAATACACCGTTACATTAAAGGCATACAATCGGCTGAGTTGTAAGCGCGTGGACGTTGCGCAGAAGAAGATCATCGTTGAAACGCTGAATAGCAAGATTAAGGCGGATACTACGGTTTGTGAAAACACGAAATTACAACTCTGGGCTTCCGGCGGGACGCAATATAAATGGTCACCGGCAACCGGAATGGACAATGCATCGATAGCTATGCCGTCCGTAACGGTCCGGGAAGACGCCGAATTTTCCGTTGAGATCAGCAATGCAAGCGGCTGTAAGGTGACCGAGAAAATGAAGGTTTTGGTTGACAAAAAAACCGATTTCATTGATATGCCGGATGTGGAAGTTTGCGCCGGAGCGACTGTTGTGCTGAGTATTTCGGGCGATGGGACGAAATATCGCTGGCTGGCAACAGAGGGCTTGGAAGAAACCATTGGAAAAACGGTCACGGTGAAGCCGCAAAAAACAACCACTTACACTATTGAAGGCACTTATGCGGACGGTTGCCGGCCTGTGCGCGAGATTACGGTGAAGGTGGATAGGGCGCATGAGCCTATTTTTGAAATAAATCAGTCTGGTGGGGCTTGTAATGCACCTTTCAGCTATTCGCTGTCCAATCAAACCAAAAATGCGCAGCGATACGAATGGAACCTGGGCACGGGGAATACCATCACGGATCCGGAAATTAATGAATATATTTACGAAACGCCGGGTGAATACACAGTCACATTAACTGCTTATAACAGTGCGGGATGCGCATTGACGGCGTCAAAAAAAATAACTGCATCGCCGCCATTTACATTGGCCAATGTGATCACGCCGAATGGGGATGGCAAGAATGATCTGTTCATCGTGCCCGTTTTGCCGGCTTCGCTTGAAGTGTTTAACCGCTGGGGGAAATCGGTTTACAAGACGGCAGATTATAAAAATGATTGGGGCAAAGGCATTGGTAACGGGACCTATTTTTATGTGGTGGACACGCCGCAGGGCAACCATTGCAAAGGCTGGGTAGAAGTTCTGGAATAATAATCTTACACTTAAACACATAACGAACATGAAAAAAGTAATGATGCTCATCTTGCTCGCCCTGGGCACATTGATCGCAGAAGCGCAAACCGAAAACCATTTTGGCAAGGAAATTACCGAGAGCAAGGCCATTAAGGCCAGCACTTTGCCTAAGCAAATGGGGGATAAAAAAGAAATGGCAGCCAAGGTGAGCGGCGAGGTGGAGTCTGTTTGTCAGGTTAAAGGGTGCTGGATGACGGTGAAGCTGGATAATGGTGAAACAATGCGTGTAATGTTCAAGGATTACGGATTTTTTGTTCCAAAAGACATAACGGGCAAAACGGTCGTTTTCGAAGGACAGGCGCAAAAGAAAACGATCCCGGTGGAGCATTTGCAACATTATGCAAAGGACGCCGGTCAGAGTCAGGAAGAGATCGCAAAAATCACCGAGCCGAAGGATGAGCTGACCTTTATTGCCGATGGCGTGATCGTGAAATAATTCCGATCATCGAAGTAAGAAACCTGCGAATGGGCACTTTTGAAGATATTCAGAAGTGTCCATTTTCTTTTTATATGAAGTTCAAAACCGCCATAGCCTTTGTTGGGCTGATCCTCTCGTTCCATTTTACATTTGCCCAGACCGCAAAATTAAACTGGTGGAATCCGCAAACAGCAACATTCCCTGTTTTGGAAGGTCAGGCTTGGCCGAAGGAAGTTAAAAATCCCTATGACCGGTTGCCGGCACGTGCAGAGAAGCAGGTTAGGGAGCAGGTTTGGGGACTGTCCAACCAGTCGGCCGGATTAATGCTGCGATTCCGGGCGAATGCATCGGAAATAAGCATTCGCTATGTTGTGAACGGCAAGCACGCGTTGCCGCACATGCCTGCAACGGGTGTAAGCGGGGTGGATCTTTACGCCATTTCCAGCGACGGCGACTGGCGCTGGTGCGCCGGGAAATATGCCTTTGGAGACACCATAACCTACACATTCAGAGGCTTGGAGCCCAATGATTCCTATCACAAGAGAGGACGGGAATACAGGCTTTATCTCTCTTTATATAGCAGCGTAAAATGGCTGGAAGTGGGCACTCCGGATGGAACGGAATTCACACCACTTGCCACCCGGCAAGATAAACCCATCGTCATTTACGGCACATCCATCGCACACGGCGCATGCGCTTCACGCCCGGGAATGGCCTGGACAGCAATTTTGGGCCGCAAGCTGGATCACCCGCTCATTAATCTCGGATTCTCCGGAAACGGTCGACTTGAAGAAGAAGTGGTCAGCATTGTCTCGGAAATTGATGCCAAGATATTTGTGCTCGATTGTCTTCCCAATCTTACGATAAGGCCAGATTCCAAGCTTGGACTCACCATTGAAGACGTAAAAAACAGGATTCTTGCCACCACGCGGACACTCCGCAAAAAGCATCCAAAGACGCCCATAGTCCTTGCATCGCACGCCGGTTACACGGATGAAGATATGAACCCTCAAAGCAAGCATTTTTACAGTGAGGTAAATGAAACATTGAAAGAAGCGTTTGCACAGCTCAAAGCGGAGGGCATTACACAGTTATACATTATTCCAAAAGCTGATTTCGGACAGGATATCGAGACTATGGTGGACGGAACGCATCCTAATGACCTTGGTATGATGCGTTATGCGGAAGGTTACGAGAAGCATTTGCGGCAGATTTTGCATGAATATAAAGGCGAAGCGTCCACAACCCAACCGGTGACTCAAATGCGGGAGCCGAATAATTACGATTGGCAAGCGCGGCACGCGGAGATCTTGGATCTAAACAAAAAGAACCCACCGGCAACAGTCGTTATCGGGAACTCCATTACGCATTTTTGGGGAGGTGTACCGAAAGGTCCACGGGCCAGTGGAGCTGATTCCTGGGACAATACTTTTGGTAGAAACGCCCGTAATATGGGCTATGGCTGGGATCGGATCGAGAATGTGCTCTGGCGTATTAACCACGGAGAACTGGACGGCTATGCAGCCAAGCAGATTTTTGTCAACATTGGCACAAATAACCTGCATTTGAATTCGGATGAGGAAATTGTGGAAGGCTGGCGAATGCTCATTGACGCAATCAAGTTTCATCAGCCTGACGCACAGATCACCATGCTGGGAATTTATCCGAGGCGTCAGCAGGAAGGACGGGTTGCTGTGATCAATGAAAAACTCGCGCAGCTGACGGGAGAAACCAATGTAAATTTCCTGGACCCGGGAAAAATCTTTCTAAAAACAGACGGCAAAGTCGACGAATCGCTATTTTCCGACGGACTGCATCCGAATGCAAAAGGATATAAAATGCTGGGAGATGCGATCAAGCCATTTGTTAAATAACAAGGCTCACAAAACAACGCCTATGCCGAACAGAATCACAAAGAGCAATGTAGAAAGTGCCATTTGTTTCAAATAGGGATCCAGTTCGCTGGCTTTTTTCAACCTGGAAATTGCCAGGCCATTTTTGATAAATAAAGGAAAGCTCAGCAGGAAAATCAAGCTCGTATAACCAGAGAAGTGTTCGGCTGTATAAACCGAAACGCAGAGCATTCCAATGATCAGGATCGTCCAGTGATAAGCAATCGCTTTTTCACGTCCGAGGCGGACGGGAATGGAGTTTTTTCCCGTCGCTTTATCAGATTCAATGTCGCGAATGTTGTTGATATTGAGAACACCAACGGCGAAAAGTCCGCAGCTCGAAGCTGGAAGGAGCAGGCCCCAGTCCCAAACATGCGTGTGCAAATAACTGCTTCCCAGTACACCCACCCATCCAAAAAATATGAGAACAGACAAATCTCCCAATCCTACATAACCATATGGACGCTTCCCTGCCGTGTAAGTAATCGCAGCAATAATGCACGCGATGCCAATCCCCAGAAAAACCCAGAAGACATTAGCAGGAGCGCCTTTCAAGGCGATGATCAGAAGCGAAATTCCTGAAATTAATGCCAGAATTGAGAAAACAATGATGGCTTTCAACATGGTAGAAGCCTGAATGTGCCCGGAATGAACGGCCCTGCGCGGACCTTCGCGCAATTCAGTGTCTTTACCGTTGACGGCATCACCATAGTCATTGGCGAAATTGGAAAGCACTTGCAGTAAAATTGTTGTCAAGACGCTCAATCCCGCAACCAGCCAGCTGAACCTTCCCGTGGAAGCTGCCAGGAAACAGCCCATTAAAATACATGAAAGTGCAAGAGGCAATGTGCGGGGACGGGCTGCTTCAATCCAGGGGTTCATTGATTAATAAGAGTAGGGTAATGTCAGGCTTGCGTTTTGCGCTCCGCCCAGTCAATAATTTTTTCTGCAAGTTGGAGACCTTCGGTTGAAACACCCGCGCTCAAATTTCCGTCGTAACTCATCGACAAGTGGAGCGTGTCATAAGCGGCCAGAAAATAGGAGAGGATTTTCTTGTCAGTCGTTGATAATTCTTTTTGATACCATTCAACGCTTTTTCTGGTCTTTGTCTTTTTTTCTCCTAAAACACTATCTAATGCCACCAAAACGCCAGCATATGCAGTGTGTCCAGCCATCTTTACGTATTTACGATCCTTGTAAACACCATTTTCCTTAATCGCTTTTTCTCTCAGAATCTCTTTTGCGTTGGAGATGTAACGCTTAGCTTCGGTAATGTCTTTCATGCTTAGTGATGTGTATGTGGTGAAAATATTTCAGGCTGCAACATTTGCAGCCTGAAAGTTAAAAAGCTTTTCTTAAATGCCAACCGCTGTCAGAAACTCTGGGTCAGTCGGAAGGATTTTTGAGGCGAAGAAATTGGTTAGCTCACCTTTCTCATTTATTACATATTTGCAGAAATTCCAGGTTGGAGCTTTGTCGTTCCAGCCGTTCAAATCCTTTGTAGTAAGCCATTTGTAAATCGGCGCCTGATCCTCACCTGTAACGGAAACCTTCTCAAACATCGGGAAAGTTACGCCGTAAGTTGCCGAACAGAATGTTGCGATTTCCTCACTTGTGCCTGGCTCCTGGCCACCAAAGTTGTTTGCAGGGAAGCCCAACACAACCACTTTATCTCCGTGCTCCTTGTTGAACTTTTCCCAATCTGCATATTGCTTAGTATAGCCGCATTTGGAAGCAACATTCAGGATCACCACTTTTTTGCCTTTGTATTTGCTCAGGTCAACCGTCTTATTTCCTACAAGAGATTTAACCTTGAAATCATAAAGCGTTTGCTTAGCAACAACGTCATGGGCAGGTCTTGTCGCAATCTCGGACTTATCGGCGAAAAGGCCGGATATTAAACTCGTGATCATAATAAATAATGTTTTTAATAAGCTCATAATTGTAGTCTGGTTATTGGTTAGATTATGTAATTAAAAAGTGAAATACAGGATATTCGATACATTTTAGCGGCTTTTCAAAACAACTTCCCTAACCACCCGGCCTCGCTACATTCGCTCCGGAACTTCTATCCCTAATAACCCCAAAGCCTTCTGAATTGTTTCAGCTACAGCACTAGATAATGCAACGCGGAATTTGACCGAATCTGCATTAGGATCAGAGAAAATAGACACTTCGGCATAGAACTGATTATAGACCTTCGCCAGCTCAAATGCATACAGCGAAATCACCGAAGGCGCGAACTCACTGGCGGCAGCCTGCACACGCACCGGATATTGAGACAATGCAAAGATCAACTCCCTTTCCGCCGGATGTAATGTATAGCTTACGGGTGGAATGACTGCTTGGATGCCTGACTGCTCCGCTTTTCTAATAATTGACCGAATCCTGGCATATGTATATTGAATAAATGGTCCCGTATGTCCTTGAAAATCAATAGATTCCTCCGGGTTGAAGAGCATTCGTTTCTTAGGATCAACCTTTAAAAGAAAATACTTTAACGCACCCAATGCGAGCTGGTTATAAAGCTGCTTGGCTTCCGCACTGTCAAAATCATCGATCTTACCGAGCTCCTGCGTTCTGCTGGCGGCGGTCTGGATCATTTGTTCCACCAGATCATCCGCGTCAACCACGGTGCCTTCGCGGGATTTCATTTTTCCGGAAGGCAGATCCACCATGCCATAACTAATGTGATAGCAGCCATCCGCATAAGGGCGGCCGAGTTTTTTCAGAATAGCGAAAAGGACCTTGAAATGATAATCCTGCTCGTTTCCTACAACCCATAAATAGCGGTTGTTGTGGAAATCGCTGTATTTCAGCTCCGTGGTTCCCAAATCTTGCGTGATGTAAACCGAAGTGCCGTCGCCTCGCAAAACCAGCTTTTCGTCCAGTCCTTCCGCGGTCAGGTCGATCCAGACGGAGTTGTCTGGCTTTTTGTAAAACACATTATTCTGTAAACCTTCTTCAATAATGTCCTTTCCTAGCAGGTAAGTGTTTGATTCGTAATAAGTTTTATCAAAACCAACCCCAATTTTATCGTAAGTCTGGCGGAAACCTTCGTAAACCCAGCCATTCATTTTATGCCACAATGCAACGGTTTCGGGATCATTGCTTTCCCAAAGCAAAAGCAATTTTTGCGCTTCCAGGATCCAGGGAGCCTTTTTAGTGGCTTCCTCCTCCGACATTCCCTGCTCTACCAGTTCCCTGATCTGCGTTTTGTATGCCTTATCAAACAGCACATAATATTTCCCAGCCAAATGGTCACCTTTGATCCCGCTCGATTCCGGCGTTTCGCCGTTGCCAAGCTCGCGGTAAGCCAGCATGGATTTGCAGATGTGAATGCCGCGGTCATTGACAAGACATGTTTTTACAACGTCATAACCGCTGGCTTTGAGTATTTTAGATAGCGAATCACCAAGGAAATTATTCCTCAAATGTCCCAGGTGGAGTGGCTTATTTGTGTTCGGCGATGAAAATTCGACCATCACGGATTGCCCGTTTGGCGCGAATGTTCCGAAATTCTGATCATTGAAAACATTCGAAAACAATTCCAGCCAAGTTGTGTCTTTGAGGCTGATGTTCAGGAAACCTTGCACCACATTGAAGTTGGCCACAACAGAAGATTGCGCTACGAGCTCAGTTCCGATGATCTGGCCCATTTCAGCGGGGGATTTACGGATGGACTTGGTAAGCGGGAAAGTAACAAAAGTGTAAAATCCTTCAAATTCCTTTTTTGTAGGTTGTAAAATGATGTCTTCAATGGTTACTTCAAAATGCTTCTGGATTGCTTTTTGAATATCGTCCTTCAGAATTGCTTCAATCGTCATGAATGTTGGGGTCAATGGAAGTGCTTCTTCTAATTCAGAATGACATTTCCCAAAGTTTTTATTTGATTAAAATAATTTATAATATTAATAGCAATGTTGTCCTTTTTGATGCAAAATTAGGGTAAATATTGAAGAGAGTTACACCCCTGAAGGAAGAAGTTATGAATAACCATTCTTTGCAATGGCACCGGATTTACTACATGCTCTTTTTGTGTATCACTCCCGTTGCCGGTGCCTTCGCACAATTGCAGCAGTCCGACCGTCTGGAAATACCCGCTAACCCGACTTCAACGGAGCAGTTCGAGGTTTTTAGCCTGGGCGAGCAAGGTTTGCTATCCGTGATCAGGGGAAATGAATGGTCCAATTCACGGAATGAGCAATGGCAATTTGTGAAGTATGACTCAACATTAAAAGCGGTCTGGCGGACAAGTTACAAGCTCGATTTTCGCTATATTCCTGTCATGGCTTACAAAGGCGAAGAAAGTGGTTACTGGCTTTTTGCTGAGCCGGATACGGACCGTTTTCTCTTTATGCAGATCAATTACGGCGACGGTTCTATCGACACTTATAAGGGAAATCTTTTAGCAGGTGTGGACGTACAACAGTTCAAGGTGATTGGAAGCAAAGCATTGGTTTCGGGTTATTACAGGTCACGGCCGGTGGTTATCGTCCATTCATTTTTTGACCATACAACGCGCGTCTTACCAGGACTTTTTGAAAAAAATACGGAACTGAACAATGTCGACATCAATGAAATTGACGGCTATATTAATGTGATTACTTATGCTTACCGGAAGAAAAACTGCGTTTTTGAAATCAAAACGTACAATTACGATGGGAAGCTATTGAAAAAGACAACATTAAGCGATCCCAGATATAGCTTTATCTCCGGCCAGATTGTGCCTTTGAATGCAGACGATTCTTATCTGATCGGTAATTATTCCGTTGGTTGCACGCAGTATTCACAGGGCTTGTACGTCACGCACGTAGAGCATGATGAGCCGCGCGATCCGCAGTTTATAGAATTTTCTGAATTGCAGAATTTCTTCAATTACATGAAGCCCAAACGCCGTGCGAAAATGATGGAGCGCATCGGAAAGAGGAAAAGCATGGGTAAGGAAAACAAGTTTCGTTACAGATTGCTGGTTCATGAGCTGATCCAGACGGAAAATGAAATTGTGCTGGTAGCGGAGGTTTATTATCCTAATCAAAGGTCAACGAGCCCGATCATTACCGGCGGCATTTCCCGGCCTTACATTTCGCGATCACTGGAAGGTTACCGTTACACGCATGCCATTGTCTGCGGTTTCGACAGGAATGGAAAATTTATGTGGGACAACACCATTACAATCAAGGATTTAACTAGTTACGATTTGCAAGAAATGGTCCAGGTGACGCCGGTTGACGACTATTTTGTATTAGCTTATCCGCAGGAAGGTGAAATTCATACAGAGGTGATCAGCAGGAACCAGGTTGTGGTGGAAAGCGAAAAATTCAAGATCACGGCCAAATCTGAAAAGGAAAAAGTGCTTAACAATGAAGATAGCTATCTATCTCCCTGGTATGGACAGTATTTCCTCGCTTACGGCATGCAGCGCCTGGGCACGTCCACCATCGGGCAGGGGCGTGAGGTTTTTTACATTAATAAATTAACCTACAAAACAGAGGACATCGGCAAAGCGACGAAGGAAGAGGCATCTCGTCCACGCTGATATTAATCGACCATCCAGATATGGTCTGCCTCAAAGCCTTGTTCTTTCCATTCCACCTGCACGCGCTGACTTTCCACGGTGCTTACCTGCATGCCGACATAATCCGGGTCAATAGGGATCTCCCTGTTGTAGCGGCGGTCAATCAGGACCATTAGCTCAACAGTCTTGGGGCGTCCAAAGGCCGTCATAGCGTCAAGCGCCGCCCGAACCATGCGGCCGGTTGAAAGCACGTCGTCGATGAGGATCACTCTTTTTCCTTCGATCAAAAAAGGAACATTGGTTTTATTGGGTAGGAGCGGAGATTCGCGTCTCCGAAAATCGTCGCGATAGAAAGTTGCATCCAGGTGCCCCATTGGAATGTCCTTTCCCGTGCGTTCTCTCAGTTCGGCAATAATGCGTTCGGCAAAATGTATTCCCCGCGGTTGCAGTCCCATCACCACGGAGTTCGCAAAATCCTGGTGATTCTCAATCAGTTCCTGGCACAACCGGCTGGTCATGATTTCCAGCAGCGGGCTGCTTAGTATTAATCGTTTTTGGGGCATAATGTAAATTCCCTGAATTTTAGCCTAAATTAAGTGCTCGAAGATGAAATCAAAAACTTTTAACAAATGAAATATCTGATTGCCGGGTTGGGAAATATAGGTCCGGAGTACGCATTCACCAGGCATAATGTCGGATTTATGGTGCTGGACAGGCTGGCGGCGCAGCATGATTTTAAATTTTCTTTCGAAAAACTCGCATTCGTGGCGGAGTGGAAGCACAAAGGCAGACAAATATATTTTATCAAGCCTACGACATTCATGAACCTTAGCGGAAAAGCGATCCGCTATTATATGGATCAGTTTAAAGTGCAGGAAGAAAACCTGCTGGTCATTCTCGACGAACTGCAACTACCATTCGGAACGTTGCGGATCAAGCCAAAGGGAAGCCATGGCGGGCATAATGGACTAAAAAATATTGAGGAGCTGCTGGCGTCGACAAATTATCCCCGTTTGCGGTTTGGAATAGGAAATAATTTTCCGAGAGGAAGGCAAGTAGATTATGTGCTAAAACCTTTTTCCAATGAAGAAATGACCGAGCTGCCCATATTTTTAGATAACGCTGGCGATATGGTTCTTTCGTTTTGTACTTTGGGAATACAGTCGACAATGAATAATTATAACCAATGATTGTACTAAATAAAGAATATATAAATATTTCAAGATTTGTATATATTCTGTAATTTGGTTATTTCTCAAATTATTAATAAGGTTAAAATTTAATTTGCAAGATTTAATAATAAAATACCCCTTGAAAACGAAGGTTAATTCCAAATATAATTCTGTTGGTACGATTTAAGGAAGTTTGTAATTTCGAAACTAATCCAGATATTTGTATCACGGTTCGCCGAAATAAAAATTGAATAAATCCAAGGAAATAAAATTAATGTTTTTACCTTTGCATTTATTATCGCAGTTCTGTTAGTCGCTCAGTTACAAGTTAATAGGGCAAAAGTTAAAAGAAGGGCGAATAGAGGTAAAAAAGCAATGTTTGCCGGCAAATCTGAAAGTTAGTTTGCTTCGTATATAGGCCAAATGTTTCCGTAATTAGTTAGTGAGGAAATTGGAGTATTATTCAAAACATTGTTACTTTATATAAAAAAGAGATTTAGATACGCTTGCATTGATATATTTTTTCGGTAAAAAACGCCGAAGTCAGTCGCAAAAGATATAAAAGATAAGAAAAGGTTAAGGGTTTAGGAATAGTCAGTATAAAGCCGTCTCAGTGAGATGGCTTTATCTTTTTATAGGCTCTGCCCAAATTTCCACCCTGCGGTTTGATCTCTTTAATGCTTCTGTCTGGTTCATGCGGCTTGGCTGCGCCGAACCATAACCTGAGCCTGAAATCCGGTTTTCGTCAATTCCTTTTCCCAGCAGATAACTTTTAACAGTCGCCACGCGCATGTTCGACAATTCTAAGTTCTTAGCAAAATCGCCGGTGTTGTCCGTATGGCCTTTCAGCACAATCCTTAAATTATCCCGCTTCTGAAAATAAGAAACAAGCGAATCAAGGCCTCGCAGTGCATCATCTTCCAGCACATCCGTGCTTTGCGTAAAATATAATGTGGATAACGGTGTATCGTAAGTCGATTCCGAAAGGCTGATCAGCGACTTCACCTCTTCAAACCTGTTTGAAACTTTCACTGATACACTTTTGGATTGAAAGCCTTCTGCCTGGGCCGAAATGCGATATGTTTCGTAAGGCCGTAGTTCAAAGTTATAGATCCCATTAACCGTTTTGGTCGATGCCACCAACGAATCCGAGTTGGATTTGCGGACCGTTACATCAGCATCATTCACGGGTTTCAAGTTCTTTCCATCGTAAACACGACCCGTTACAACCGCCAAATTAGTGTTTCTTTTTGCAGGTTCTTTAACGGCGGGTTTTTCTTCAGGTTGCTTTTCTTCCTCTTTTTCGGCCACCGCTGCTTTGGGCGCCCTGCTGATCGTCTGGTAACTTCTTCTTACAAAAACGGGCGTCATTACACGGTCGTACACGCGGATAAGGACAATGGAGCCGGCACTGGATTCGTGATTAGCGATGAGGTCATCCTGGAAGAAATTAAGAACCTGGTCATTATCCAGCATTCCCTCCGTTCCCGGATCTTTGAACTCCAATTTCGATTGACCATTGATGTACATTTTAATGATCTTGGTCTCGAAATCGCGTGAGTACACATAATGTACATACTGGTTTGCCCGTACAGGTGCTTTTTCTCCGATCGCAAAATCGTAGAAATTGAGCTTGCCATCGTATATATAACTGCCGTAGTCGCTTTTCCTGTTTTTAAAATCGAGAACCCTTTTCCAGCTGTCGAGCTCATCCATTTTAAAATAGACCTCAACCGTAAAAGATTTGCTCAAAAAACCTTTGGCCTCCGCATTATTGAACTGCAAACCACTGTTTTTCTCGAATTGATAAATGGTCCTGCTCAAATCATCAGAACCCGGAATTTTCTCTTTGACATATTTTCCAGGCTGCCCGAGCACTTTTAAGGACGGGCCGGCATTTTCAATAGGAGTAAGGCCATTGTTGAAGTCGTAGGTCCAATGACTTTGCGAAAAAGAAGGGAAATAGAGTCCGGTAAGAAGAATTACCAGCATGCACTTCGCATTTATTTTATCAATCATGCCCAAAAATATAAAAAGTGCAGGGTGAACCCGAAACGCATCGTGTATTTTTGGAGCATAATTCTTTGAAAGCGTGAAAAACATTGGTATTGGCATTCTCTTTTCCATTCTGTGGTCGTCTGCATCTGTGGCTACCAAATTTGGAGTCCGGTCAGCTGCTCCGTTAATATTGGCAAACGTTCGCTTCTTTATTGCTGGTATCTTACTGTTATCTTTTTCCTATTTGCTCAGCAAAGATCCGTCTTACCGGATGCCTAACAAAAAGGAATGGAAGCAGCTTGCGCTATTCGGTTTCCTTAATACAACGCTTTATCTCGGCCTCTACGTGTACGCCATGAAATTTACTGCTGCCGGAATCGGCAGTCTGGCCGTTTCTGTTAACCCGCTGATCATTGTGCTGTTATCCGCCTGGTGGCTCAAAAGGCATCCGCGGACGGAAGAATGGTTAGGGATTATTCTGGGAATGGCAGGGGTTGGCGTGGCAACTTACCCGTTACTGGCAGATAGCTATACGACAATAGGAGGGATAACATTGCTGCTGATCAGCATGATAGCGGTTTCCGCAGCCAGCGTTTACTATGCTACGGTTCAGTGGGAGCTGCCCAATTTGCTGATCAATGGGTGGCAGGTTTTCCTGGGGGGTGTCTTTTTGCTTCCCGTAACATTGCTTTTCAGTGATTTCTCAACCACTGTCTGGGACGGAACATTCTGGTTTCCGGTACTCTGGCTAAGCCTGGCCGTTTCCATCATCGGACTGATCTGCTGGTTTTACTTACTCAGAATTGACACAGTGAAAGCCTCCCTATGGCTCTTTTTATGCCCGCTTTTCGGCTTCTTCTTCGCCTGGTGGCTCATGGACGAGCCGGTAACGATTTATACAATAGTCGGAACTGTGCTTGTAATCGGTGGATTATATGCGGGGCAGAGGCGGAAGCTGATGAGTTAATCATCAATCAATATCTCTCCCTTCAAATACAGCCTCGCCTGGCCGCCGATGTGTACGCGGTCGCCGTCCAGCTCGCATTTAAGGTATCCGCCGCGCTTTGAAAGTTGTTTGGCGGTCAATGTTGTTTTGCCGAGTTTTTCTGCCCAGTAAGGGATTAATGTTGTATGTGCAGAACCGGTTACGGGGTCTTCATCTATGCCGGATTGCGGTGCGAAAAAGCGTGAAACGAAGTCGACGTCCTCACCGGCAGCCGTAACGATAATGCCGCGTGCCGGAATGGTTGATAATACTATAATGTCGAAATCCAGGTTTTTAAGCACCTCTTCGGAGTCCAAAACCACCATATAGTCTGTTTTTCCTTTATAAACTTCCAACATAGTCGTGTCCAAAAGGCCTTCCACTAATGCAGGCGGCGGCACGGCGATGTGATACAGGTCAACGGGAAAATTTAATGTAAGCCAATCTTCTTTGCAATCCACTTGTAGTTCGCCGCTGCGCGACTCAAAACGGATCGATTTGCCTTCGTAACCTTGAATATTAAAAATCACATATGCAGCAGCCAATGTTGCGTGGCCGCAAAGATCAACCTCAACTGAAGGCGTAAACCAGCGGATATGAAAGCCATTTTCATTAGGAACGTAGAATGCAGTTTCTGCCAGGTTGTTTTCAGCAGCGATGTTGAGCATTGTTTCATCCGGAAGCCACTCATTCAGAGGGACAATCGCAGCAGGGTTTCCACAAAAGAGTTTATCAGTAAACGCATCGATCTGATATATGGATAGTTTCATGTTCAAAAAATGGGGTTAACAATACCAAGGTATTAAAAATATTCTCGATTAGAAGAAGTTGTCTCTGGAAATTTTCAATATTATTATTCGAATCAGATAATAAATTCGACACTGGTTTATATGTAACTAGCTCTTATGGTTTTTCATACGGAGATAAACGCCATTGGTCCAGCCAAATCCTTCCTGAACTTCATACTCACCTCCACCGGCGATCAGATTGGTGTCTGAAACATTGTATTTTTCGAGTAATTTGCCCGAATGCTTAAACTCCTTATCGACCAGCGTGAGCCATTCCGCGCACAGCTCGTCCGCGGTCCGGTGGAAGTTATAATTGCGCAAGCCTTTGTAAGTGATCCATTGCAGCGGCGCCCAGCCATTAGGCGCATCCCATTGCTGGCCCGACTTGATCGTGGTGGTCAACAGTCCGCCGGAGCGCATAAAGTTGAGCCGGATATAACCACGCATATAATGTGATTGCGACTTGGTGGCCAGTTTGAAATACAAAGGAAATGTGCCTGCTAATGTGACAGCTTTCGTGAAATCCTGCTTCTTGAAATCATAATCCATGAAAAAATTCCGCGAGCTGTCCCAGAAATAGGTCTGTATGGCTGCTGCCCTCAAACGTGCCTTTTCTTCATATTGCAGGTGCATTTTAGTGTTGTTATGCAACAGGTATGCTTCCGCCAGCGCTTTTTCCAGGTGGTGCATGAGGCAATTCAGGTCAACGGGGATAATGTCTGTGGTATGAATGCTCGCAAAGTCGTTTTCGTCTGCAAACCACCGGCTGCTAAAATCCCATCCCGACTCGGCGGCAGCTCTGATATGCCTGAAAGTTGCCTCCGGAGCCGTTCCAAACCGTTCCCGCGCCTCATTGCCCAGTTCCACGTCTTCGCGGTAGGACTCCGGGCGTGGCGTGGCCTTGTCATCCCAGTAACGGTTCAGTAGAGCGCCATTGGGAAGCTTTACCAGGCGCCGGTGTGCGGTAAATGGCTCGTGCGACGGGCCGTCGTTCTGCATCCAGTAATCATATTCTTTTTGCAGTTGAGGCAAATAGCGTTTCAGGATTTCATTTCCGGCAATGTCACTGTATAGCCGGACCATAAGGGAAAAGAACGGTGGCTGGGACCTCGTGAGATAATAAGTGCGGTTGGCTGTGGGAATGTATCCGAAACTATCAATGAGATAGGCAAAATTATTGACCATACTCTCGATCAGATCCGTTCGTCCGGATTCTTTCAGACCAAGCATCGTAAAATAGCTGTCCCAATAATAAATCTCGCGAAAACGCCCCCCCGGCACCACATAAGGAAAGGGAAGCGGGATCAGGGAACCGCCACGTTCCTGGTTTTCGGGCTGGCGCGTGAGCACCTCCCATAATCTGCCAATGTTTTCCGACGTTGACGAGCTCTTATCGGCCTCAAAAGTAGACTTGATATGTGCAGGCATTCGAAAGTTCTGACTGATAAAAGCTTGCAAGTCGAATCCGGGCCGGTCCTGTTCCTGGTGATATCTTTCAATGATCAGAACCGGGTCTTCCAGCGGAATCGCGTCGGCGAAAGTTTTGGAATCTTCAAAAATATGGCTGTGCTGGATATCACGAAACAGCGTCCCATACAAGTCCTCTGGTGAAACATGCGGTGAACCATACGTGAAAGCGGGTGCTATGAATCCGTACAAATGTGAGTGGTTATATAACAGTGGTAAATGTCAGCTTAGGCAGTTTCATCGCATTCTCAATGAGTTGTATATGAATGCGCAGAATGCCGGCAGCTGCATTATAATCGATTTTTTCCGGATCGTCCGTAGGCTTGTGATAGTCGTCGTGGCCGCCTGTGTGAAAGAAAAGCACCGGAATTTTTTTGGCATAAAAAGACCCATGATCCGAGCCGCCGCTTCCGGCCTTGTCCGTAAAAAACTTGGTATCGCTTTTCACATCTTTAAATATATCCGGCCAGGCATCACTGGTCCCGTAACCGCCGATCCCAACGCCGCGGCTGGCATCATACCGGCCAATCATGTCCATATTAGTCATGAAATTGATTTTTTCCAATGGTAATGTAGGATTGTTAACAAAATGACGCGATCCCAGCAGCCCCAGCTCTTCGGCACCAAATGCTATAAAGAGAAAGTTATAGGGTTCTTTGACATCATTTTTGGAAAAATATCGCGCAAGTTCCAGCAAGCCTGCCACGCCCGAAGCATTATCATCGGCCCCGTTGTGAATTTGCCCTTCCGGCTTTTCTGCTTTCGAGCTTCCTTGTCTGCCCAGCCCCAGGTGATCAAAATGAGCGCCAATGACAATGGTATTTGCAGCTCCATTATCCAGAAAGCCGATGACATTATTCGTCTCGCGCAGACTGTCGGTAACAACCACGCGCCGCACTTTGGCCGTAAATGGTTGGTAAAATCCGTTGGTCCCCTTCGGTTGCAGCTTGTATTTTTTGAATTGAGCAGCTACATATCCGGCCGCTTTTTGGTTTTCCTTGCTTCCGGTTCCGCGGCCCTGCATTTTGTCGGATGCAAGCTTGTAAACGTGTTTGGAAAGTTGGTCGGGAGCGGGCAGTTGGGCAAAGGCACTTTGGCAAACAAAACAAAAGAAGAACAAGTAATTTTTCATCGAACGCAGTATCATGGATGGGCAAAGATAAACCTCCCTGGATGCCCTGCAAAATAGAATTTGTGCTTTTGTTTGCATTTTCAGGCATCTGCGCTTAATATTGCAGGATCAAGTCAGTTGCTTCACCTTGTGTGCGATTGATTTATAAAGAAGAGGCGAGAGAATGGGCTCAATGAACCTCTGGCAACCTGCTACCACAATGGAGAAAGGTGCTAATTCCCACCTAAGTTATTAGGAGATATAAACTCAATTCGCGTGAACTTACAGTTAGAAATTTCCGTAAGCCGGATGGCTTTATTCTCGCATCTGCCCTGTGCATTCCACGGGACAGTCTGTTAAATTTTTGAATTAAAACCTGTGCTCTGGCACTTATGCAAGCGGAACAAAAAACATTTAAATATCCTTACGCCTACGCGCTGGAAATGGGCGGTGAATTGCCAGGCTTCGAACTGTCATACACCACTTATGGAACGCAGAATGCTGAAAACAACAACATTGTCTGGATCTGTCATGCATTAACGGGCAGCTCCAACGCGGCCGAATGGTGGGATGGCCTGGTAGGGGACGATAAGTTTTTTGACCCAGCCAAATATTTCATCGTTTGCGTGAATGTCCTGGGTTCGGCTTATGGCTCTACGGGTCCGCTGAGCATTAATCCCCGGACGCATAAACCTTTTTACAGATCATTTCCGACTATCACAGTTCGTGATGTGGTTGGCGCTATGGATCTGCTGCGGCAGGAACTGGAAATCAAGAAGATAAAGCTTTGTATTGGCGGTTCCCTAGGTGGCCAGCAAGCGCTCGAATGGGCGGTGGAAGTGCCCGATCTTTTTGAAGAACTGATCCTGATCGCCTCCAATGCACTGCATTCGCCATGGGGCATTGCTTTTAACGAGTCGCAGCGGATGGCGATTGAGGCGGACCCGACTTTTAATGATGGCACGGACGAGGCCGGAAGCATGGGCATGCGGGCCGCGCGATCCATTGCATTGCTGTCATACAGAAATTACGACACTTATAATTTTACCCAGGCGCGTGATAATCCGGATCAGATCGATGATTTCCGGGCATCGTCCTACCAGCAATACCAGGGCGATAAGTTTGTGAAGCGGTTCAATGCCTATTCTTACTGGGTGCTTTCCAAGATCATGGATTCGCACAATGTTGGCAGGAACCGCGGCGGAATTGTGCACGCATTGGGCTTGGTTAAGGCCAAAACATTAGTATTAGGCATAAAATCCGATCTGCTGTTCCCATTATCCGAGCAGCAATTCCTGGCCAGGCACATTCCGGACGCTGTTTTCCAGGAAATCGATTCGTTATATGGCCACGATGGCTTTCTTATTGAATATAAGCAGCTTACCCAAGTGATCAGGGCGTGGCAGGAAACGAATGGCAAATTGCAAACTGCAAAGATCTGAACATTTGTAAATCTGGCATTAAGACTCAGTGAACATTAAGACATAAAAAAGCGCCGCTCAGAGGTTTCTCCGGGCAGCGCTTTTTGCATTATAGTCATGCTATTTTGTTATTTTCAAAAGCAATTCCGGCTCGTTTGTAGTAATGTAATCGACGCCTTTTTCAAGAAACCATTTCATGGATTCTTCGTCATTCACCGTCCAGACATTGGTTGTCAGTTTTTTATCTCTGATATCAGCAATGTATTCTGGCTTTTTCTTCAACACATTCAGGTTGTAATCGATGCCATCCAGTCCTGCGGCTTGAATTTCGTCCGGCGTTTTGTCTCCGTTCAGATATTCCACGTGTGCTTTCGGAGCCAGTTCTTTTACTTTTTTACAAACATCAAAATCAAAGGCAATGTAATCCGTAATGCCTTCCACTTTCAATTTTTTTACCATTTCCACACATTTCGTAGCCAGTGCTAGCGAGCGTTCTTTGCCCATCGAAGAAGTTTTGATTTCCAGGATCAGGCGTGTTTTCTTCTGTTTTGCGCCCGCTTTCAGGTAAGCTTCCAATGTTGGTAATGCCGTTCCATCCTCTAATTTGATCTGGGAAAGCTCCTGGGAATTGGTTTTTTCAATATGCGTTCCTTTAATCGAATGGTCGTGAAGCACATAAATGACCGAATCTGCCGACATATGCACATCAAATTCACTACCATAGCAGCCCAGTTTGATGGCATGCTCCAATGCGCCAATAGAATTTTCGGTTACGCCGGTATTTTTCCACGCGCCACGGTGCGCTATAACTTTGTTTTTATTTTGAGACATGCCTTCAAAAGCGGTCAGACTAAGCAAGCCAACTGCAACAATGGATAACAATTTTTTCATTTTTTTAAATTTGGACTTATATAAAAAGAACACATTAACCTGAATTTACCCTGAACCATGGTCCAAAGCAGATTCGAAAATTAAAGCTAGTTTCGGTCAGCGGTGTTAGCTCAATGTTAAGTTTCAAAAAGCATCATCCTCCAAGTCGAATCTTTTTAAACTCCGTTTTAATGACTCATGCGCTTAAATGCTTGCGAATTGTGAGAATAACCAGTTTGGAAGTCGGCGTGTTGCTTTTGTCTGCCACGCTGTTAATAGGAACGAGGACGTTCGTTTCGGGAAAATAAGTGGCTGTGCAACCTTCCGGAATCGGGTAGGGGACTACGACAAACTTGTACGCAACCCGCTCAATGCCGTCATAATGGTTATACAAATCCACCAGATCGCCGCTTTTTAAATCCCGTTTTGTGATGTCATTTTCGTTCATCAAAATCACGCGCCGCTCGTTGTGAATGCCTCGATAACGATCATTCAGGCCATAAATCGTTGTGTTGAACTGGTCGTGGCTGCGGATGGTCATCATCATCAGCTCATCCTCTTTCAGTTCGGGATCAAATAGCTTGCCGATGTTGAAATGCGCTTTTTCAGACAATGTGTCAAAATACCCGTCCCGGTTGCAATTAGGTAAATAAAAACCGCCTGGCACGCGGACGCGCTCATTATAGTTATCAAAGCCTGGAATTGTCCTTTCAATGTCAGCGCGGATTACGTCATAATCTTCGGCGTAAATGTCCCAGTTAATCTGGCTTTTCCGGCCCAGAACAGCTTTCGCCAGCCTGCAAATGATCACCGGCTCGCTCAGTAACTGATCTGAAACCGGCGGCAAAACGCCCTTGGAAAGCTGAATTACGCCCATTGAATTTTCACAGGAAATAAACCTGCTTTCATCCTTATGCATGTCCATATCGCTTCTTCCCAGGCAGGGAAGGATCAGCGCTTGTTCACCCGTTACCAGATGGCTCCGGTTCAGCTTGGTCGAAACGTGTACTGTCAGGCGGCATTTGCTGAGCGCTTCGGCTGTAAATCTTGTATCCGGTGTAGCACTCAGAAAGTTGCCTCCCATCGCAAAAAATACCTTGGCACTGCCTTCATGCATGGCCTTAATGGACTCTACCACGTCGAATCCGTGTTTTCTGGGAGGAGAAAAATGAAAGTTGCGCTCGATGGAATCCAGGAACTGGTCCGTTGGCTTCTCAAAAATTCCCATCGTCCGGTCGCCTTGCACATTGCTATGGCCGCGTACAGGGCATGTGCCCGCACCCGGTTTGCCAATGCTGCCTTTCAGCAACAGCAGGTTTACAATTTCTTTGATCGTGTCCACTGCATTCTTGTGCTGCGTCAGGCCCATCGCCCAACACGCGATAATCTTGCTTTTCCCGGCCAAAACGTCCGCAACCTGCTGAATCTGGCCTAGCGAGATGCCGCTGATGCGTGCGAGTTCCTGTGCATCCAATTCTTTCAGATGCTGGATGAAGTCGCTGTAACCTGCTGTATTATTTGCTATGAAATTTCTGTCGAAGACCATTCCCGGATTGCGTTCCTCTTCTTTAAGCAGCAGTATTTCGATGGCTTTCAGCAATGCCAGGTCACCATTGATTTTTACTTGCAGGAAAATGTCGGTCAGTGCGGGATTAGCCCCTAAAATTCCCTGCACCGTCTGCGGATTATTGAAACCCATCAAACCCGTTTCAGGCAAAGGATTAATTGAAATGATCGTCGCGCCATTCGCTTTCGCCTTTTGCAATGCGGTAAGCATGCGCGGATGATTGGTCCCCGGATTTTGTCCTAAAATCATAATGACCTCAGCCTCGTAAAAATCATCGAGTTTCACGGAGCCTTTCCCGATGCCCAGCGATTCCCCCAAAGCAACGCCGCTGCTTTCATGGCACATATTGCTGCAATCGGGCAGGTTATTGGTGCCAAATTCGCGTACAAAAAGCTGATATAGGAAGGCGGCTTCATTGCTTGTCCGGCCGGAAGTGTAAAAAACGGCTTCGTCTGGTGACGCCAACCGGTTCAGTTCCAATGCAATTTTTTCAAAAGCAGCTTTCCAGGAAATGGGCTGATAAAACTTCCCGCCTGGCGGCAGAAACATTGGCGCAGCAATCCGGCCTTTGCCGCCAATTTCATAATCAGACAGCTTTCCTAATGCTTCCACCGAATTCTGAGCAAAGAATGTCGCGTCCAGTTTCTTCAATGTTGCTTCCTCTGCAACCGCCCTGGCGCCATTCTCACAATATTCCGCAATGCCCGAGCGCTCATCGTCCGGATCGGGCCATGCGCAGCTTGGGCAGTCGAAACCACCTTTTTTATTCAGGTTAAAAAGCGCTTTCATGCCACGCTGCACACCTGCCTCGCTAATGGTTTTCTGAAAACTGGAAACAACAGCCGGAATGCCGGCCGCCACTTTCTTGATCTCCGTTTTTTTGAGGCCGGTTAATTTATCGGGATTTTCAGCCCCGGGAACATTACGCTGGTCATTCGGCATGGTTAACAGGTTTTTGCAGGGTTTTCATAATTATCCGATTGATCCTCAGTAACATTATCCAGACATTTGAAATCTTTCTCAATCAGCAATTTCAAGCTGCCATTGTTGCCAAACAACATTTCTCCGTCATAACCTACCACATTATTGTCCGCCCAGCCGTCGGTCAGTTGTTCGGGAATGTGTAACAAGATCTTACCATTCCGGAAATCTGCGGTGAGTTCGGAGACGTCAGCGGATTTTTTTACGCCATAAATAAATAGAGAATCACCAAATGGCGTGACTTCTTCGAGATAACCTTCTGTACTAAGTTTTTGGATATCAGTCCTGCTCAATCTATAACGCACAGAATTGCGTTGAATGCGTATTTTCATAATTCTGAAATTCTTTCGAAACCTGAGTAAATATTGAACTTGTCATTTTTTAAAAAACCAATCAGCGTTATGTTGCTCTCTTCGGCCAGTTTTACAGCAAGGCTGGACGGCGCACCAATGGCGGCCACCACCTGAATGCCAGCCATCCCCGCTTTTTGGATCAATTCGAAACTTGCCCGTCCGCTCAGAAGCAGGATTTTGTCGGCAAGCGGGAGCAGGTCGTTTAGCAGCGCATTTCCAATCAGTTTGTCCAGTGCATTATGCCTGCCTACATCCTCCCGCAAGGCAATAAAATGTCCGTTAACATCAAAAAGCGCCGAGGCGTGCAGTCCGCCAGTGGTTTCAAAAATACTTTGCTGCACATTCAGCTGATCTTTCAATGAAAAGATAACTTTCTTGCTCACTAGCAACGTGTTATCATCATTTTGATACGCCGAAACCGTCTTGATTGCATCAATGCTGGCTTTCCCGCAAACTCCACAACTGGATGTGGTGTAAAAATTCCTTTCCAGTGAATTAATCACGGGCACAAACGCATCGGCCAGATTGACAATCACTTTATTTTCGTCAAAAATATCACTTGCAGCCGCCTTAACCTGGCTTTTTTCTGCAACAATGCCTTCCGTAAACAGAAAACCGACCGCCAGCTCATCGTCATTGCCCGGCGTCCGCATCGTTACAGAAATACTTTTTTTGATCTTTTTTCCGGATTCTGTGTAGGAGAGCTGAATTTCCAGCGGTTCTTCCACAGCCAGGTCGTCTTCCGCATCATTGCTGCCGCTGCTGGTTATCACCCTTATGCGCTGCTGCGCTATTGCATTGATTTCCATTTAATTAATTTTCATGATGAACATTGAGAGCCGCTTTAACCTGATCATAAGCCTCAGGAGAATCGACGCTGAGCATTACTTTTTCTGATATTGGAATGTATTTTTCAGCATTAATTTCCCTCAAAAAATGTTGCAGACTGTGTTCTCCGCGCTCGAAACGTTCGAGTAGAAGCGGCGCAGCATCCTGCGCATACCAAGCCAGTAACGGCTCATATTTTTCTTCGGAATTGTAAAAAGCCGCGGCAATAGTGCCCTTTTGGATAGCGGATAAAAAGTCGGAAAGAGCATCCGCCGTAAGGAAAGGATAGTCACAGCCTGCTATCAGAAAGTCTGCATTCGGGTAAGTTTTAAATGCTGAAAGTAAAGCGGCCATCGGGCCAATGTCTTCAAATTCAGGTAAGTCGGCCAGTGTTTTTTTATTTTCAAAAATCGAAGATTGTTTGCGGTTGCAGGAAATAAAGACTTCGTCACACAGCGGTAAAAGAAGATTAATCACACGATCGGCCTGCGGAATGCCGAAATATTGCAGCTGGCTTTTGTCCGTGCCCATTCGCAAACTTTTCCCGCCACAAACTGCCAAACCGTATAATGCCATAATTCTATAACGAAAGTCACGTCTAATTTAATCATTATAAAATGTTAACTTCCTCTATGGAACATGGTGATGTTAAAATTTTAAAGAAGAAGCCAATTTATCCCGTCAGCGCGGAGCTGCGGAAATATTTGCGATTTTACCAGCGCGATGCAAAGTTGCCGGTGGGCTATGTTGACCTGCTCAATTTTTATGAGTCTTTTCCGGTCATGGATAAAAATGGAAAGGATACCCTGTGGGAAAGTCCGCTCTATCCACCTCATGAAATCGACAGGTTGCATAACGGCCTAAAAAAAGCTTACGCCATGCTGAAAGCATCCGGTAACCTGCGCATTGTTGAGCACAAATACATCGACCGCATTGACTACTGCAAATTCGGAAATTCCAATCCGTTCAGAATCAAGATTGTAAACCGACTGAATGACATTTACGATTATTTTTATGTCAAGAAAGCCGACGCATCCAGGATTTATGGCTTGGAGCTGGAAGAAATTTTTTCTCCAAATCAGGTCAATTATCTGGTGGATGGCGATAGTCTGATCGAAGAGCACATTGCGGGCATTCCCGGTGATGAATTTGCCAGGACACGTTTACGCGAGCCCGATTATAACCCGATCCGGATTGCCAAAGAATTCGTGAAATTCAATGAACGCTGCATGATCACGCTGCTTGGGGACATGCGTTCCTACAATTTTGTCATGCAAATCACTCCGGACTTCGACGATTTCCAGTTCCGTCTCCGCGCCATCGACTTTGACCAGCAATTTTATGAAGGCAACATCAAAGTGTATATGCCCCAGTTTTTCAAAGAAAACCGGCCATATGTGGAGCTCGCCATGGAATATCTGACGGATAAAACCGTGCTGCAATATCAGCAGGAAGAGCAATCGTCGATCATGTACCAGGCCCGAAGCGAAAGATACCGCCTCAAAGAACTTCGCGACGTTTCGATCAAGGACAACATTTCAACCATCGACAACATTCACCAGCTTCGCGAAGGACTGTTCAAGCATTATTCAGACAATCAATATCATCAGTGTGAAAGCATGACCGACATTATTGAATTGAATATAAAGAATGTCATCCGGCAGGTGAATGCTTAGTGAAATTGCGGGCCTGCGGATTATAAATCTTACCTTTGCATTTTATAAGGAACAAATGTTGGCTGAATAGCTGTTAAAAAATTTCAACTTAAACAAAATCGGAAGGCATTCAACCTTCGCAGATTCGCGGAATGAGCAAACACGGACGTATTTTGGTCGCCATGAGTGGCGGCATCGACAGCTCTCTTGCAGCTGTTATGTTACACGAACAAGGTTACGAGGTCATCGGCATGACCATGAAAACCTGGGATTATGCCAGTAGCGGCGGCACCAAGAAAGAAACCGGCTGCTGCTCCCTAGATTCCATCAACGACGCACGGACTATTGCTGTCGAATTGGGTTTCCCACATTACATCCTAGACATACGCGCTGAATTCGGCGACTATGTAATCGATCATTTTACAGGCGAATATCTGGAAGGCCGCACGCCTAATCCGTGTGTTTTGTGCAACACGCACATTAAATGGGATGCTTTGCTCAAACGTGCAGATCGCCTGGATTGCGAGCACATTGCAACGGGACATTATGCCAATATGCAGTTCAATGACGGCCGTTACTATGTTTCCAAAGGCATTGATAGCTGGAAGGATCAAAGCTACGTGCTATGGGGTGTTTCGCAGGAAAGCCTTGCCCGCACAAAATTGCCATTAGGTTATCTGCACAAATCAGAAATCCGGGAAATGGCCCGGGAAAGGGGCTTTATTGATCTGGTCAACAAATCGGAAAGCTATGAAATCTGCTTTGTACCGGATAATGATTACAGAGGATTTTTGAAAAGAAGAATTCCGGGATTAGAAGCGGAAGTCGCAGGTGGAAACTTTGTTTTTGAAGATGGCACAATCGTAGGAAAGCACGAAGGTTATCCATTCTATACCGTCGGCCAGCGTAAAGGCCTGGGCATTGCATTGGGCAAACCCGCATTCGTTACCGAGATTAGAAAAGAGACAAACGAAGTGGTGCTAGGCGACTTACCCGACCTTTTCAGGGACGGAATGTATGTTAGCAAACTGAATTTGCAGAAATACGCTTCACTTGAAAAGCCATTGGAAACGGTCACCAAAGTGCGCTACAAGCACGACGGAACCCCTGCCATTATCGAGCAAATCGAACCAGACAAAATCATCGCCCGCTTCCACGACGGTGTCAACGGCATCGCACCAGGGCAAGCTGCGGTATTTTATGAAGGAGATGATGTAGTTGGTGGTGGGTGGATTATGAAGAGTTTTCGGCAGTAGTGAATGCTACATTAAGTGTTTCTACATCTTACAGTTTTCTGTTTTACTCAAAGTGCCTCTGGATAGTTTCATTATCAATTGAACCTTGCAGATGGATTTAAATGCCCTTCGGCGACTAGCAAAAGAAAGAGTAAAATCGGATTTAGTAGAAAAGAATATTGGGATTTATCGCGCAGAGCTTAATGCTGAAATAAGGTTTAATATGGCTGGACTGAAAGAGTGTATCAACCAGCCATTTAATCCTTATGAGGATAAGATCCTTTTACTGATCCAAGGATTAGAATATTCTTTGAAAACAGCCACTTATGTAGGCTTTACTTCGAACCAAAATCATCGAAAGCACCACGTGATTGGTTATCACTTTTTTGAAACGCAAATAGGCGGGAAGGTTGCTTATATCAATATTCAGATGACCGTCCAGAATCAATTCTTCCTATATTCAATCACAGAATCAATACGCTGGGAGACTTTGGAATAAAAAAACACCTGACGTGCTTAGAGGAGATGCAATCCAATGCCGGTTCAGGTGTTATGCAAATATAAACAAATTTCCTTTTAGACAAATTCTTCTATCAGATTTTTATCCGCTGCCTCACAGCTTCATAAAGGACAATCGAACTAGCCACAGAAACATTCAGCGACTCTACTTGTCCGTTTAGCGGAATCCTTGCTCCTGAATCGGCTAGCTGGATGAATTCTTTTGAAATCCCATCTTCCTCAGAGCCCATGATGATAACCGTAGGGATTGAGAAATCAATTTCATAGAGTGATTTCTCTGTTTTTTCAGTACAGGCAATGATCTGCAAACCGCTGTTGCGGAGATATTGTAATGTCTCGTAAAGATTGGGCTCACGGCACACGGGCAGGAAGTTCAGTGCACCGGATGACGTTTTCATTGCATCGGCGTTGATCTGCGCGCCACCTTTTGTGGGTACGATAAGCGCCTGTACGCCAGCGCATTCAGCTGTTCTGGCGATGGCTCCGAAGTTTCTTACGTCTGTGATTCTGTCTAAAAGAAGCAGTAATGGTGTTTTGCCTTCTTCATAAACCTGCGTGAGCACGTTGTGAAGTGGCATATACTGGATCGGGGACACGAAGGCGATAACGCCCTGGTGGTTTTTTCGGGTTACGCGGTTAAGTTTTTCAACCGGAACCCGCTGAAAGGGAACGCCTAGTTCCTTTGCAAGTTTCTCAATTTCAGCAAGTCCGAACTCTCTCTGAATGAATAATCTTTCTATTTCCTTGCCTGAGCGAAGGGTTTCCAATACTGATTGCGTACCAAAAACCATGTCGGCCTGGGACTGTCTTGGGGCGGGTTTTCTTACCGTATACTGCCGTTTCTCCATGCTTCTACAACTGGATACCAAATAGGCTGGTATTCGGCGTACCGAACCAGTTCATAATGATCATCCACGAATTGATTGTTTTTTCTGTTAAATGTAAAATTGACGTTCTGAGCATTGCCGCGTTGATCGTAAGTCCATACTTCCCGGTCTTTGCTGCGCTGAACTTTATCCGGCGGCCCTAACACGATATAGATCATGCCTTTATCGGTTTTCCACCCTTCTTTATATGTTGTAAAAAGCTGGTTTGCCTCTTCAACCCGACCATAAAACGAACGAATGGATTGCTGTGCCAAAGGCGCATTTCCGTTCATCAATGTCAGCCAATATTTATCCAGTGCTTTTTTGTAATCTTCTGCTTTTTTAATTTCGTTGATCTCATTGTTTGTGCTCATGTAAAGCAACGGCCCGAGCAGGTTTCGCGGACGTGTCATCTTCGGAAAGCGCTCATTGACAACGAGTATGCCTAAGCCTTCTGATTGTGTTGTATCTGCAAAAAAATTATAGAGACCTTCCTTAGTAAACGTGATCTGCTGGTCAGAATTGATTGTGAAAGAGCTGTCCACTTCAAGCGACTTGGCAACATTCTTTGCAGCAATGTTCATCGGCGACCCGGCCGCTTCAAAATCATGATTGTAGTAAAAAACTTGCAATTGCTCACTTCCGCCGGATGCCTTTTTTAATGTAAATGGCTCGTTTGAATTGATGTAGTGCCTTTGCAACGGCTGATTGCTGTTAGCTGTGTAAATGCCGTATGTTTCGTTAACACCCTGTTTTTTGAACCTGATTGTGAGATCATTAAGGACTTTCTTCAATGTTCCTGTCTGACTTATTTCACTTAGCAAAACACCATATTCCTTGTCCGGGCTTTTAAGATCGTAGGAGATCACTATCTTCTGTCCGATCTGGGAAACATTGGACGAATCCAGCTTTACATTGCCATAACCAAGGCGATCTCTCGTTCCGTAATCTGAGTAAATGACGTAATTGAGGTTATATAAGCGAATGAAGTCGGCAGGAGCGATGGGGTTTTTGCCTTTGAAAGCATCCACGTAAAGGTAAACTTTCGCCTGTGTGCTGTCTTTTATCAGATATTTACTTTGAATCGCAATCAGGGAGAGTTCTTCGTTAACCGGCGCAGATTGCTGAGAGGGGCGGACCTGGGCTTCGGGCAATTGCTTCATCGGCTTGTTGGACGCGCATCCAGCTAGCAACGAGGCAGTTAAAAAACAGATATAAAAGCTTAAAGTAGTTTTCATGTACATGTTTTCATCATTTGTCAAATAACGAACGAACAGGTAAAATTACCCAATAAAACGGTAAGAAAATTTTTATTCTGGTTTCTTGCTGTTCCGGTTGGCATTTTTAATCTGATCTTCAATTGCATCCCACTGATCATCAGTGACTTCTTTCAGGAAATTGAACTGCCCGGCAGTCAGGACTTCACCTCCGTCCAAGGTAATGACTTCACCCGTCATATAGGCCGAAAAATCAGACATTAAGTAAGCTGCGAGATTGGCCAGTTCCTGATGATCGCCTACGCGTTCCAGCGGAATGCGGCTTTCAAGGGAGAATTTCTTGGCTAATTCTTCCGGAAACAGGCGCTCCCAGGCTCCCTTGGTAGGAAATGGTCCGGGTGCAATGGCATTGAGCCTGATGCCATGATCCGCCCATTCGAAAGCCAGTGATTTGGTCATGGCCAGCACACCCGCTTTCGCCATCGCGGAGGGCACAACCCAGCCCGAACCCGTCCAGGCATACGTTGTTGAAATATTGAGAACCGTTCCTTTAATGTTGTTGTCAATCCAGTATTTGCCCAAAGCGAGCGTGAAATAGTAGGTTCCGCGCAAAACAATGTCCACCACCACATCCACTGCCTTGTAGGAAAGTCGTTCGGTAGGACTGATAAAATTTCCTGCTGAATTATTCACCAGCCCATTTACGCTGCCAAACTTCTCAATGGCTTTTGCGATCACATTTTCGATCTGCTCGTTTTTGCGGACGTCACATTCCACAGCGAGAACATTGCCTCCCGTGCTCTCTTGGAGTTCTTTCGCGGTTTTTTCAAGCACTTCGAGCCGTCTGCTGCAAATCACAATGTTGGCGCCGAGCTTCAAAAAGTAAGTGGCCATGGATTTGCCTAAGCCAGTTCCGCCGCCGGTAACAATAATGGTTTTGCCTTTCAGTGCATCGTCGCGCAGCATTCCTTCCGTGTGAATCATCAGAATCGGTTTTTGTGGATGCTGGTAAAGGTAAAATTTTATCTAAAAATAGTCCCTTACACGCCGGAATATATTCGCGTGCACATTATGCGGCAGGAAAATGGGGAAATCGAAATTTGGCTATTGCTGGGCAAGCAGATAAAGCACCGCCATCCGCACCGCGACACCGTTTTCGACCTGGTTCAGAATGATAGAATGGCTGGAATCGGCCGCGTCGGAGGAAAGCTCAACGCCGCGGTTGATCGGGCCCGGGTGCATGAGGACAATATCTTTGTTCAGGCTGTCCAGCATGGCTTTATTAATGCCGTAATAAAGTGAATATTCCCTTAACGATGGGAAATACTTGATCTGCTGACGTTCAAGCTGAATGCGGAGCACATTGGCCACATCGCACCATTCCAGCGCTTCTTTTACATTATGACTAATTTTTACACCCAGTTCATCCAAATGCTTGGGAATCAATGTGGACGGCCCACAAACCATCACTTCTGCTCCTAGTTTTTGCAAACAAAAAATATTGGAAAGCGCCACACGCGAATGTGTAATGTCGCCGATAATGGCAATTTTCCTGCCGGCCAGGTCGCCCAGCTTTTCTCGCATGGAAAATGCATCTAGCAAGGCCTGTGTAGGATGCTCGTGCGTGCCGTCACCTGCATTGACAACATTGGCAGGGATACGTGTGGAAAGATAATGGGGAGCTCCGGGGCTGCTATGACGCATGACGATCATATCCACTTTCATAGCCAGGATGTTATTGACCGTATCGAGCAGTGTTTCGCCCTTCTCGACCGAACTCCCGGAAGCAGAAAAATTTACCACATCCGCAGAAAGACGCTTTTCGGCTAGCTCAAAAGAAAGCCTTGTACGGGTGGAATTTTCGAAAAAAACGTTTGCTATGGTAATGTCCCGAAGCGATGGGACTTTCTTGATGGGCCGGTTAATGACGTCCTTGAACTGAGTTGCTGTGTCTAAAATGGTTTGAATGTCATTCTCGTTCAGGTTTTTAATTCCAAGTAAGTGCCGGACCGAAAGTTTTGTCATTGCTGGTATTCAAGAAAGTTTGGCAAAGATAATAAGGAACCCGGCAACGCGAAAACGCATTTGGAAATTTCCCCTTCCTATTTCTTCATCGCAGCTGACTATCTTTGGCACATTACCGGGGATTTTCCGGTGAAGAAGAAAGCTTAAAAAATCGGATCAGAATGAATAAGGCAGCATTACTAACTTATCTAAAATCACTTCTGGAAGAGCGGATGATGGTGGCTTGGAACGCGATGGAAGCTGCGCAATCGTCGGCGAATGATCAGGGGAAAAGCTCAATGGGCGATAAATACGAAACTTCCCGGTCCATGGGGCAACTGGATAGGAATATGCACGCCAGGCAATACGAGCAGGTGCGGCTGGAAAGATTGGTTCTGGAAAAAATACACGATAATGAAGTTGCCGTGCGGGCAGCAGTAGGATCATTACTGGAAACCAGCGCGGGTTGGTTTTTGATCGCTGTGAGCCTGGGAGCAGTAAAAGTAGAAGAAGAGACCGTGATAGCAGTCTCTTCTTCATCGCCGGTTGGCGCGTCGCTGCTGGGAAAAGGACCCGGCGACCAATTTGAATTTATGAAACGACAACACAAGATTATCGCCTTGCATTAAGCATTAACCCATGTTGTGGTAAACGCGCTGCACGTCATCGTCGTCCTCGATCTTCTCAATCAGCTTTTCAACTTCCGCAACTTCATCGTCGGTCAGCTTTTTGGTGTCATTTGGAATGCGTTCAAAATCCGCTTCTACGATTTCGTAACCGTTTTCTTCCAGATAATGTTGCAAAGCGCCGAATGCCGTGAATTCTCCGTAAATGTTGATGAGGTTGGTTTCTTCATCTAAAAAAACCTCTTCACCGCCCACGTCGATCAATTCAAATTCGAACTCTTCCAGATCTTTGCCACCAGCATTTTTGATCTTAAAAATACATTTCCGGTCAAAAATGAAATCCAGCATGCCCATTGTGCCGAGACTTCCGCCCAGCTTATTGAAATAGCTCCGCACATTCGCCACCGTTCTTGTTGGATTGTCTGTTGTGCTTTCCACGAGGATCGCGACGCCATGCGGGCCGTAACCTTCGTACACCATTTCTTTGTAATCCTCCTGGTCTTTTGACGTAGCGCGTTTGATAGCCCTTTCTACGGTGTCTTTGGGCATGTTGGCAGCCCTGGCGTTTTGTAAAAGAACCCTGAGCCTTGCGTTTGTATTAGGATCAGCGGTTCCGCTTTTTACAGCAAGGACAATATCTTTTCCAATCCTTGTGAAGGTTTTGGCCATTTTGTCCCAACGCTTGAACATCCGCGCTTTTCTATATTCGTAAGCTCTTCCCATGCTTAGCTTTGTAAAATGTTATGTAGTTAATTCGCTGCAAATTTATGAAAGACGATTTAATTCAGGTAAAAATATATTCTTTCAAGAACAACTGTCACAAATGGATTTAAAATTAGCCTGGAAATTCAAAACTTTTGAGGAGCTCGATACAAACGAACTTTACAGCATTCTACGATTGCGAAATGAGGTGTTTGTGGTCGAGCAAAGATGTAATTATCTGGATACAGACGGTAAGGATCAGAAGTCACATCATTTGTCGGGCTATGCGGATGGGCAGCTTATGGCTTTCGCTCGCATTTTGCCACCCGGCGTTTCGTACGAGTATCCATCCATTGGCAGGATTGCGGTTGCTGCTAAGGGAAGAGGAAAGGGTTATGGCATCGAACTGCTGAATGAGTCGATAAAAAAGGTGGAATTGTTGTATGGCAAAAGCATCATACGGATCGGGGCACAGTTGTATTTAAAGAAGTTCTACGGCTCCTTCGGCTTCGTGCAATCCAGCGAAATTTACCTTGAAGACAACATTGAACACATTGAAATGACGCGTCAGATATGCTGAAAATAGAGGTGGTGAAAAGATTGGGGAATGAATTCCCGGATTTGACGAATAATTAAACAGCAACGCCTTTTAGGATTGTTCAGATAGGTTTAAATAACTGTATCATTCCGATTTTTTGTAGTAAGTAATCTACATAAATCTAAAAAAACTTTGATAAATTTTTGTCTGTTTGCTTTTGTTTGATAATTTGGCACAGAATTTTAGTTATTAGTATTCAGTCAAGCAAATTGTTGCCTGGGACTGACGCCCTGTCAGACACCCAATAACATTTTTGACGAACACTGATAGAGGAGGGTTTACGTGGAATGGCCTACTGTAATGCGGTAGGCCATTTTTTTGTTCCTACTCGTTACTCAAAGCAAACTGCGGTGCCGTTTGCGCTTACCATCAGCATCGAGCTGTTTCCACCAATGGTTTCCAGATCAATGTCGACACCAATCACCGCATTAGCGCCTAATCTTTGCGCCTGATCCATCATTTCACGAATAGCAATGCTTTTAGCCTCCCGCAGGCCCTGCTCGTAAGAGCCCGAGCGACCGCCTACCACATCCCGGATCCCGGCCAGAAAATCTTTGAAAAAGTTGGCGCCGATAATGGCTTCACCATTTACCAAACCAATGTACTTAATGATTTTTTTGCCTTCAATGTTCGGAGTAGTAGTAACAAGCATCTTGTGTCAGGTTGGTTGAAGTGAAATTTATTGAGGCCAATTTAGCAGATTTCACCAAGGAGCCGCCCAAATTAATTGTTTAACGGCAAAGTTGTGCACGATGTTGGTAAATTTTACTTACAGATTGCTAGCTTTGTTTTTTTGACAAATCAGAAGTAAATTTTATTGCAATGGAACAAACAGTTGAGGCAGTTAATCAGGTAATCCGTAACCGACGCAGTATTTTTCCGCCCAGTTATATCAAAAAAGACATTCCCGAAGACGTCCTGATGACGATCCTTGAAAATGCCAATTATGCCCCAACCCATAAATTGACAGAGCCCTGGCGTTTTGTAGTTTATAAAGGCGAGAGCCTGAACAAGCTCGCAGGATTTTTCACGGAAAGATATCGCACAGTGACGCCTCCCGAATCATTTTCGCAGGCAAGATATGACGCAGCAGGCGAGAAAGTGCTTAAATCCAATGTCGTGGTGCTGATCTGTGCTGAACTGCATCCGGAAAAGCTTCCGGAATGGGAAGAAACTGCTTCTGTGGCTTGCGCAGTGCAAAATATGTGGCTTACAGCAACAGCTTATGGCATTGGTTCTTATTGGAGCAGCCCGGGCGTGCTCGACCTTCTGGCCAAGTTTGCTGGCATCCCCGAAAATCAGAAATGTCTTGGATTGTATTTCATGGGCTATCACGATGCACCGGAAGCGCCGGCCCGTCGCACGCCTATGGAAAACAAGATTACCTGGGCATAATGAAGAAAAACAAAATTACCCTGCGCGCGCGATCCCTTACGAAAAGCTTTGGTTTAAAACCGGTTCTGTCCAACATTGATTTACAACTCAATGCGGGCGAATGGCTTGGTATATTGGGCGAAAGCGGGTCGGGTAAAAGCACCTTACTCCGTATCCTGGGACGTTTTCAGGATGCGGAGGAAGGTAAAGTCTTTTTCAAAGA
Organism: Dyadobacter sp. CY351; assembly: GCF_021502625.1. Taxonomy (NCBI): domain Bacteria; kingdom Pseudomonadati; phylum Bacteroidota; class Cytophagia; order Cytophagales; family Spirosomataceae; genus Dyadobacter; species Dyadobacter sp. CY351. The sequence continues at coordinate 282,425 of NZ_JAKFFU010000004.1, forward strand.
AGAGCAATTAAAACCGGTGAGCGGCGAGCTCATTCCCGGCCACGAATCCATCAAGCTCATCCACCAGGAATTTGAGCTTTTCCCAAATCAGACCGTTGAGGAGAACATTGCGTACTCGCTGCGATTTTATAATGCAGATTATAGAAAGGAAAAGGTTGCTGAACTGCTTTCCATCACGGGTTTGGAATCTGTAAAAAGTCAAAAAGCCAAGCTGCTGTCCGGCGGTGAGAAACAGCGGACTGCGATTGCAAAAGCATTGGCTGAGCAGCCGGATGTTTTGCTTCTCGACGAGCCGTTTGCACACCTGGACAATCACAACCGCCGCGTGCTGGCCAGCGCCATTGAAACCATGCGCAAAGCGCAGAGAATGTCCTGTGTGTTCGTTACGCACGAAGCCGCAGATGCCCTGGCCTGGTCGGACCGGATCGCGGTGCTCCGCGAAGGTAAAATTATTCAGACGGGAACACCACAGGAGGTCTATAACCAGCCGGTTGACAGTTATGTAGCTGAGCTGACAGGCGATATAAACTGGCTCACCGGCGATGTAAATTCCAAGCAATTTTATATCCGCCCGGAGAAAATCAAGCCTACAAAAAATCCGGAAAAGAGCAGATGGCAGGGGAAAGTGGAGGCGATCCGGTTCCACGGAAACCATTGGGAAATCCGTTGTGTTAATGCCAAAAAGGAGCAATTATCCTTTTACAGAAACAGAATGGACATGGAAGTGGGGCAGGTGGTGCATTTAACTTATGCATCCAAAGATCTGAAACGCATCTGACTGCTTACAGGCTGAACCAGAACGAAATCTTCACCGCAAATGGCGTCACATTCGGATTGCTGAGGTAAGTGAGTCTGTGCACAAAGTCAATACGGCCTGCTTTGAAAATATTGTCAATGCCATAGCCAAGCTCAATGTAAGGCCTGTCTTTGAGTTTATTAAATGCCTGAATTTCATTCCCCGACTCATCCGTCGTTGTCGAAAGTGACAAGTTTGCATCCGAAACGCTGCCATAGAAAACCCTTCCTGTTGCCAGCATGCGCAGTTTCAGCTTGCGGATAGCGGGAATCCTGTTCAATAAAAAGCCTTCGAAATTGTGCTCCACGCGCAATGCAACATAGCGGTCGCTCATGAATTCGAAGTATCGCATAAGATTAAATGCATTATCCACATAAAACAGCGACTCGTTCCCTAGCGGCGTATAAAGCAATGGGTAAGGCAATGTGGAAGGAATGAGGCCGAATGTTACATTGTAATAAGTGCGGCCGATAACGCCGAAGCGGAAACTCTGCTTAATGTTGAAGGAAAATTTATTATAATTGAAATCTCCTCCCAGGAAGTTCTTGATTCCCAATGTGTAACGCAATGTAAAGGCGGGCGAATTGCCGTTCCCCATGCTGATGCGCTCATTATCATTTTGCAAAAAAGTCTCCTTGCTCGCAAGCCGCGTTTCCAGGTTTATCTCAGTGATATCAAATGTGCTTTTCACCGGAGATTCAATGCCAGCCTCAGGATTTGTTTTATAGGTAAAAGGAAATAACGGCCTGAAATCACGGTGGCGGATCTGGATGCTCCCGGTTAATCCTTTCACCAATTCCCTTTTGAAATAGGCAGAAATGTCTTCCTGCCAATAGGCCCTGCGGAAAGCGCCGAAACGTGAAAATGCCCCGAACAATGTGTTAGGCCCGATCGTCTCCGCAGAAACACCAAGCCGTTCCAGATCTTTGGAATAACTGATGCCAGCCATCGTCCAGGGTTGCCGGTCGATAATGTAATCCATCCCCGCGCCATATTTGAAAGCCTTATCTTTCGTTCCGTAAGCGCCATAACCGCTGAAAATCCACTTCCTGCTGAATCCGGGATCTGTTTTGAAACCCAACCTAAACCGATGGCCTTCAACCTTATTATTGGCATACAAATACAAATAAGGACCAATGTCAATGTTCCATTTGTCGATGCGCTTGTAGCCGTTTACCAGGATATTCAGGATTTCGGTGTAAGTTTTCACCACCGGCAGCATTTTCAGTGAATCGACAAGCTGGAAAGAAAGCAACTCGTTCGCACTTAGCGATTCCGGACGACTTTTTTGCCAATAAGCCGAGTCATGCTGCATGTAATCCTCTTTCAGCTCGATGGCCGTGTCGTAAAATTTGGGATCGTGCGGACTGTTGATCTTGTATTTTGAATTAGCTGAATAAAACTTCAACAACATGCCGGCAGTCTGCTTTGTAGGCTCATCTACATCAATCAGCACCCGCGTTTTGGACGTTACCCATTCGTTTTGCTCTTCAAAAAACTCGTAGGACTGCTGAACCTTGATCTTTTCAATGAAATTTAAATTTGCGCGCTTGCCCACACTTACGTCCATTTGTGTCAGCGCATATGTTTCGCCATCCACCCAAAACGACCCTGTGAATGCCAGGTCCTGCTCGTGTTTAGGCTCAAAATCAATCTGGTAATCATACTGGTCGCCGTTTTTTACACTGTCGGACAGATAATATTCATAGTAAACTTTCCAGCTGTCGGCAATGGGGGAAACAAAGTCTTTGTCTAAGATATTCAGCCAGTTATTATAAAAATTATACTGCTGAAAGGACGATCCGATCAACTGCGAGACGAGGCTCCCGTCGGTAAGGCCTACGCCGGAGACTTTGGTTTTATTAATGATCTCCTTCTTTTTCTTGGGATTACGGCGATAATAAACGTCTGATACTGATTCGGATATGAAAATTGGAATGATTGTCTCACCGTTTTCCCCCTTCACCTCATCATATTTATCAACGATATGCGTCATCTTTTTGACAGACTTCCTGTTCCTGAATTTGTCAGACAGGTTATCAATGTCAATCTGAATCTTATTATAGCTTTCATACTCGTAAGCGTCCAGTTGGTCTGTGTTGTTTTTTTCTTTTCCTGCAACAATTTTACGCATAATGGCATAAGCAGGATTTTCGCCGGCAAATATCCTGACTTCTTTCAGCTGCAATGTTCCCGGAGAAAGTTGTATGTCAATGGTTTGCTCAGTGAGGTCGGGTTTGATCGGTTTGCTTTTGCTCTCATAGCCTACATAGGTAACAATGACCGAGTCCGCGGGAGGGGTGAAAGTGATTTGATAAAAGCCATCGAAATTAGTTGTAGCACCTGCAAGTGAGGCTTTTACGCCAACATTAGCAAAAGGAATGGCGTCACCGGTTGTCGCGTCCGTTATCTTCCCTTTGATCGTGTAAGTGGTCTGCGAGAAAGAGTTGGTAGTACAAACTAATGCAAATAGGAGCAGGCAAAGTAATGTTTTTTTCAAGCTATATGTCTGGACCGGTGCGTGTGCCGAATCATTTCCCTCATTCCAATTTCTCATTTTTTTCTTATCTCATTGTTTGAGGTAACATCTGCCGCGGGACGCAATATATGAACGTCCAGAACAGCCTTCGGTCTTGCCAGATACTCGCGCACCAATGTACGGAGCGAATATCCGTCCGGCACATCCTGCGCTGCAAATGATATGGCATTAATGCCTTCATTATGAGCAATATAGAGTGCCCTTGCATTATGGAAATTTTGTGAAATGATCGTGAAGTTGTCCTGATTAAAAACCTCTTTGCAACGAATGATCGAATCAAATGTCCTGAACCCAGCATAATCCAGTGTCATGACGTTCTCGGGTATTCCCAGGTTCAGTAACGCTCTTTGCATATCAAGCGGTTCATTATAGTATTGGGAATCATTGTTTCCGCTCAGAATAATGTACTTGATTTTACCCTCTTTAAACAACCGGGCGGTCGCCTCCATCCGGTATTTGAAAAAAAGATTTTCCTTCCCCTTCTCGGATTTCTTGCTCGTCCCTAGCACCAACGCGACATCATTGGAAGGCAGGTTTTCGATTGAAAAATAATTGTACTGCCTTGTATTATACACCACCCAGAGGTTACAAAGCAAGATAAAAACCATGCACGCAAATAATAAGAGTAATATGGTTTTAATCAAATTTTTCACTCGTATACTTGAAGTTGTCTTCTAATGTACCAACTCTTTGTAATATTCCGGTCTTTTGTACACGATGTTATACTAGTAGACTGTACGCATCGGGCAGCATTCATCGTTGCTGATTTTCTTTTTATTTTTTTTGATAAATCACTTAAAAAAGCCCTAGCTGGTTTTTCTCATCCTTCCGTTTTTTAGGCTCTTTTTTTGGCTTTGTATCAGATTTTGCGTCGCCCGTCTCTGGTTTTGCCTTGTCGTCCGCTGGCGAAATATCTCCCGCACTGTCTTCTTGTTCGGCAGCTTCCGCTTCCTTAATGTCTCCATATGCAACTTCCTCAGTGGCAATCTCCTCACCCCCAACGTCCTCAGTAGCGCTGTCTTCATCCGAGACATCCTCATTGGGAACTTCTGCTATAACTGCTTCTTCCTCCGGTTCCGGCAGCGGTTCCAGCCAGCGAACGTCCTTGAACTTGTCATTAGGAAGCTTATTTCCCATCGCCCGCCAGCCGCGCACATCGACCATTTCTTCAATCACATATTCTTCTTTTGATTGCTCCCTGGTGGCTGTTTTGGGTAAGATAACCTCCAATCTCGGGCGCTTATCGGTGCTGGCCAGCAGTAACTTACTGTTTTTGGCATCGCTGATAAACAAGAATTTCTTGTCCCGCGTCGAAGTCTCAATGTTAAAACGTTTGATGAAATGGTTTTTCTGGCCGCCGTCATAGTACAATGCGGTGATAGCCATTTTCGGATCAAACTTTTTGACCAACACCACTTCATTAGAGACGTAATGATTGGTCAGGTCAAAGTTCGTAAGCTCGTAAGACCCTTCTTTATAAATAACCAGAATGCTGTCGGAGGGACCGAAGTTGCCTAAATATTCTCCTCGTTCATCCCGGTTCAGACGTCCGATAATCGGATCGAACCACATATCAACGCCGCCTAATGTAGAGCGGCCGGCCTGTTTCAATATAATTTTCCTGACAGGATATTTCGTCAGAATGTTCCCCATTGCACTGCGGTTCTTGATCAGCAAGTCTGCAAAATTGAAGTCAAACTGCTTTACTTTTGCTTTGCTTTGAGCCGATAAACTCACCGCAATGATTTCAGCTTCACCGTTTTCATTCGCCGTGAAATATGTGATCTTGGATTTTGGCGTGCCCTGTGTCAGGTCGTACTCACGATCGCGGGTGACTGCGGTGATCTGGCATCTTTTAATGTAGGAAACGCCCGTTTTGCCATCCAGATACACGAGGTTATAAACCATCCGCTCATCGTTTTTGACAAAAACCGCACAGTGAATAATGTCTTTCCCGACGAAAACCTTCTCCTGTATTTTCGTAACCAAACATCTCCCGTCGGATTTGAAAACAATAATGTCGTCAATGTCCGAGCAGTCTGTTACGAATTCGTCTTTTTTGAGCCCGTAACCGATAAAACCTTCGGCTCGGTTCACATATAATTTTTGGTTATTGGCTGCTACAATGTTCGCCGAGATCTGGTTGAATGCCCGGATTTCGGTTTTGCGACCACGGCCTTTGCCGTATTTTTTCAGCAGATCTTTGTAATATTCAATTGCAAAACGGGTGATATGCACCAAGTTATCCTCGGTTTCAGCCAATTCTTCCTGCCACTTTTTCATCAACTCGTCCGCCTTGTAACCATCGTATTTTGAAATACGCTTGATCTTGATCTCGGTCAGCTCTACAATGTCTTCGTCCGTAATTTCACGGTAAAATTGCGGCTTGTATGGTTCAAGTCCTTTGTCAATGGTCCGGATTACCGCCTCGAAAGTTTCGCATTCTTCAATGTTCCGGTAAATGCGGTTTTCGATGAATATTTTTTCCAAAGAGCCATACAGGATCTTTTCCAGCAACGCTAACCGCTTGATTTCAAGCTCGCGTTGCAGCAAATGAACCGTCTGGCCTGTGTTGTATTTTAAAATTTCGGTTACCCCAACAAAATGCGGCTTGTCGGCGATGATGATACACGCATTGGGCGAAATGGAAACTTCACATTCCGTGAATGCATAAAGCGCGTCCATTGTAATGTCGGGCGATACACCCGGTGCCAGATGCACCTGGATCTCCACCTCTGCAGCCGTGTTATCGACCACTTTCCGGATCTTGATTTTCCCCGTATCATTGGCCTTAATGATGGAATCAATGATGGAAGTCGTCGTAGTCCCGAACGGAATGTCGCGGATGACGAGCATTTTCTTATCCTCTTCCTCAATTCTGGCTCTAACCCTTACTTTCCCGCCTCTGTGACCATCATTGTAATTTGAAATGTCAATTTGCCCGCCAGTCAGAAAGTCGGGGTAAATGGTAGCTTCCTTACCTTGCAGAATGCTGATCGACGCTTCGATCAGCTCGCAGAAGTTGTGCGGGAGAATTTTGGTAGATAAGCCTACCGCAATTCCTTCAACGCCCAGGGAAAGGAGCAGCGGAAATTTTACTGGCAATGTTACCGGCTCGCGCTTACGGCCGTCATAGGAAAGCTGCCATTCGGTTGTATCGTCGTTGAAAACAATTTCCTTGGCAAAGCGCGACAAACGGACTTCTATATAACGCGCCGCAGCGGCCCCGTCGCCCGTGCGGATATCTCCCCAGTTTCCCTGGGTGTCAAAAAGCAATTCTTTCTGGCCAATGTTTACAATGGCGTCGTAAATGGAGGCGTCGCCGTGCGGGTGATATTGCATGGAAGAACCCACCACATTGGCGACTTTATTGAAACGGCCGTCGTCCATCTCGTTCAACGCGTGCATAATGCGCCTTTGAACGGGCTTAAGGCCATCTTCTACGGCTGGAACCGCGCGTTCCAGAATTACATAAGATGCATAATCAAGAAACCAACTTTCATATAGTCCCGAAATGGGCAGTTTATCGTGCAATCCGCTATCTTCTACGTCAGGCGTAGCTCCGTTTTCGTCCATAAATGAAGGAGGAACCAGGTTTTAAGTACTCAGTAAATATTTGTAAGGCAATCGTTATCAGCCGGTTCGGGATACAGCGCTGAGCTATTCCAGAAAGACGGAACAGCGCAGACTTGACCGGAAGATCGATTTGAATTACCTGCTAATATAGCAAATAAAGCGTTAATTTCTAGCTTTCCGGGTCACCTTCCGGCGTGTTCAGAACAGTTAAAAGCTCACTGATCATCATCGCTGTGGCACCCCAGATTTTGTATCCCTGCACCATATAATGCGGTGCATGAACCTGTTCGCCACGGACTTGTATATCGCTGGAACCGATAATTTCAATATCAGAAATTTCTTCTAATTTGATCTCAAAAATATCTTCCACCTCCCGCGGGTCGGGATAAAAGTCGGGGCGGTAAGGCATTGCGGCAATCACAGGGAGAACGTAAAAGTTACTCGCCGGGATAAATAATTCGGTAAGAACGCCCAGGATTTTGACATCATTCAAGCGTAAGCCGATTTCTTCCTGCGCTTCGCGCAAAGCGGTGCGGATCAGGTTTTCGTCTGTATTTTCAAATCGTCCGCCAGGGAATGCCACTTGTCCGGAATGTACGCCGTCGTAGGCCGGGCGAAGGATCAGTGGGAAATAGATTTCGTCTTTATAAGGATAAAATAAAACCAGAACGGCGCTTTTTCGGGTGCGGGCGTTGGGTTTGAAAGTCAGTCGGAGCTTTGAAGAAGCCTGCATGATCCGGTGCGCTGATTCCCCCGGCAGCGGATATTTCAGTTTTTGAGTGAGTGCATTAACAAACAAGGAAAAAGATCCCAAAGTGGCCATAGAGGCAGGTTGTTGAGTAGAGTGTTGGTGTCAGATTTTGGCATAATGCAGCTCGCGCTTGAAATCGAAAAGACTTTCCAGGCTCAGGTCTTCGTCAATTTCTTCCCAGTGCAGGCTGTTGCCCTCAGGGCCGATCTCAAAATTTTGGCGTTGTTCCTTGCTTGCATTTTTAAGCCTGGCAAACCATTCAAGTGGATTGCCAATGGTATGTCCGCTTTCCGTAACAACATAAATATTCGAGTCGTCGAACCATACGTTTTTAATTTTCATATCATTCAAAAGTTAGAAAATTAACATGCTCATTCGCCGTGAAACTGCTGCCACTTTTCAGTGATCAGTTCTTTGTTTTCTTCAACGAGCGCCTCAGCAAGCACGAGATCCTTAGGCTTAATGCCATGACTTTCAACCAGTTTAACCGGGTTTATTTCAAACTTGGCGGTTCCGTCCGCATTGCGGACATGAATATGGATGGGTAAATGTTCGAGGCTGTAAAAGAAAAACTTCATCCCGAACATTCTGAAAATCTCTGGCATAAAATAGTGTGTGATACGGAATTTCTTCCAAACGTCATTGATGCAAATATAACAATACAACGACGGATACCGAAGTTATTGGATTTTCTTGTTGGCGTATAATTTTGCGAGTTGCTGGGCGCAGCGTTCGCCGTCCATGGCGGCCGACATGATGCCCCCGGCGTAACCGGCTCCTTCGCCGCAAGGGAACAAGCCTTTCAGTTCAGGATGCTCGCAGGTTTCCTGTTCGCGGGGGATACGTACGGGGGAGGAAGTCCGGCTTTCAACCCCAATCAACTGCGCGTCACCAGACATATAACCTCTCATTTTTTGCCCAAAATCAGAAAGTGCTTCGCTGAGTGGAAAGGCAATTTCAGCTGGCAAAATCTCCCGCAGGTCAACAGACTGCAAGCCCGGCTGGTAAGATGTGTCACGCAATTGCGAAGAAACTTTTCCTTTCACAAAATCCACAGCCAGCTGAGCCGGAGCGGTTTGTGTGGCACCGGCAAACTGGCAAGCTGCCTGCTCAATCTCCTTCTGATATTGCAAGCCAGCCAATGCACCGAATTCTTTATACGGCAAAAGGTCATGCTCTTCGATCGAAACCACAATGCCGGAATTGGCATATGGCGAATCACGGCGGGAAGGCGACATGCCATTCACGACCACTTCCCCGGAAGCCGTCGCCGCAGGCACAATGAACCCGCCCGGACACATGCAAAAGGAGAAAACGCCTCGCTGAATGCCTTTGTAGCGCGTTTGAGTTACCAGACTATATGAAGCAGCCGGCAAGTATGGCCCACGGTCTTTCTCGCAATGATACTGGATCTTATCAATGGTGTTTTGCGGGTGCTCAATACGAACGCCCATCGCAAATGATTTGCTCTCGATGAGGATCTTTTTCGCATCCAGCAGCTCGTAAATGTCCCTGGCCGAATGTCCCGTTGCCAGGACCACGCCAATGCCCAAATGTTCCTTATTATCATCAGTAATAACACCCTTTAACTCGCCTTCAGCAATGATGAAGTCGGTTACTTTTGTGTCAAAATGAATGTCGCCGCCCGCTTTCAATATGCTTTCACGCATTTCGGAAACGACGACTGGAAGCTTGTTGGTACCAATGTGCGGGTGTGTGTCGATGAGGATTTGCTCGCTCGCTCCGTGGCCTACGAAAATTTCCAGCACCCGGCGAATGTCACCGCGCTTATTGGAACGCGTATACAGCTTTCCATCCGAATAAGTCCCGGCACCGCCTTCGCCAAAGCAATAATTGGATTCAGGGTTAACAATGTGCTCCTTATTAATAGCAGCCAGATCGCGGCGTCTGGCGCGCACATCTTTTCCCCTTTCAAAAATCACCGGCTTGATGCCCAGCTCAATCAACCGCAATGCGGCGAACATGCCTGCCGGACCGCAGCCAATGATCAATGCCTGGGGCTTTTTACTCACGTCGGGATAATCCAGTTGGAAACCTATGAGCGAAGGCGGGGTTTCGTTGACATAAACATCTGCCTGTACATTCACTTTCACTTGCCGGCTGCGGGCATCGATGGATTGGCGGGTTTTGCGGATAATGGGCGTGTCGTTGTGACGCAGCCGCAATTTTTTAATGATATGCTGACGAAAATTCTCGTCGTCCAGCGCGATTTCGGGCGCCAGGGTCAGTTGAAGCGTTTGGTGCATTGGGAAAGGGATTTAGCCTTTAATGCTGCAAAGGTAAGCAAGACGGTAATATTCTCCCGTTTTCATCTTTGATAAAAATTACCTGACTTTGCTAAAACAGCCTTACGTCATGACCATCGATCGGAGAACATTTATGAATTCGCTGGCTGTCTCGGCCGGAGCAGCTTTTTTGCCGGAAATGGAGAACCTGGCGCCCGACTTCCCTATTTCCTGTAACCAATATTCATGGATTACCTTTTACGCCCGGGAAGGAAAAGAATGGGGCGCAGACCTGGATGCGTCGCTGAAAGAATTTGCCTCAACCGGCCTGAAAGCCTATGAACCTGCATTTACGCATGCAGATGAAGTCGGCAGGTTATTACCGGTTTTGGAAAAATATCAGCTTGCTATGCCCTCGGTTTACGTGAACAGTTCATTACATAAGGCCGATGAGGCGACCAAGTCCATCGAATCCGTGCTCGCAATTTCGGACGCTCTGAAACCTGCTAACACGAAGATCATTGTCACCAATCCCAACCCGCTGCAATGGGGAGGGTCCGAAAATAAGAATGACGCCGAACTCGCGGAACAAGCCAAGAACCTCGACAAACTAGGTGCCGAACTGAAACAGCGCGGCATGACGCTCGCTTATCACACGCATGACGTAGAACTGCGCGCAGCAGCGCGGGAATTTCATCATATGCTGCTCGCCACAGATCCCAAGAATGTTTCACTATGCCTGGATGTGCATTGGGTTTACAGAGGCGCAGGCAATTCACAGGTTGCGCTTTTTGATATTATAAAATTATACGGAAAACGAATTGTCGAACTGCATTTGCGCCAATCCAAAGACGGAATCTGGCAGGAAGTATTCTCTGATGGCGACATCGATTACCGCCGCCTTGTCAGCACTTTACAATCCATAAATGTGAAGCCTCATTTGGTTTTGGAACAGTGTCTTGAAAAAACTTCACCTCGTACAATGAATGCCGCCGACGCGCATAAGCAAGATTTAGTTTATAGTAAGAAGCTATTCAAAAATTGGCTGAGATAATGCTTTATTTTATTGCTACAAATTTCCCCAAACAAGCTTCGTAACAGCTGAAACCGAGCGTTACTGATTTGCTTTTCAGATCTTTATATGTCCAGATAATCGCAGGGTAAACGCTGCTGTCGGGTGCGCCACTGAGTTCAATGCGGCCACTGTCGAGGATTTTATATTTGGTGTATGGATTAATGGATGAATATAGCAAACCTTTGGTTTCTTTGAAATCGCCATTTGCTTTGAATTCTACGATGCTGGACTCCCCTTCTGAGGCTTTCTGAAATTTGCCGCTGCCATCGCCCGGATCATATAAAAACTCAACCATTTTCCACTTCCCTAAAAGGCCGCTATTTTCAACATGAATGTCTTTGTCTTTGCAGGAAAACATGCTGACAAACAGGAACGTTATAATTATTGAGTAATAGATTTTCATGGTTTCTTAACATTAAAGATTCAACAAGAAAGATGCCATTTATACAAGAATGGTTGTAACTGTTATATATTGTGCGCAGAAATTCTATAAGCATTTCATCATGAACACCGACTTTTATAACATCGCTGATATGCTTTCTGAAGAGCAGAAGCTGGTTATGCAGACGATCCGCGATTTTTCGGATAATGAGATCAAACCCATCATTGAACACTACGCGCAGAAGGCGGAATTTCCGTTGCATCTGATCAAAAAGTTTGGCGAGCTTGGGGTTTTTGGTCCTACTATTCCTGCTGAATATGGCGGCGGCGGACTGGATTACATCAGTTATGGCCTAATGTGCCAGGAAATCGAAAGGGGCGATTCGGGCATGCGGTCTACGGTTTCAGTGCAGAGTTCGCTGGTGATGTGGCCTATTTTTGAGTTTGGATCTGAGGAACAAAAACAAAAATATCTTTCTGGACTCGCCAGTGGCGAAATGGTTGGCTGTTTCGGATTGACCGAGCCTGATCATGGCTCCAACCCGGCTGGAATGAAGACCCGGATTTCGAAAACGGAAAATGGTTATCTCCTTAATGGTGCCAAGATGTGGATTTCCAATGCTCCGTTTGCTGATATAGCGGTTGCTTGGGCGAGGGATGAGGAAGGGAAAGTGCGTGGACTGATCGTGGAGCGCGGAATGGCGGGCTTTACTACACCCGAAATTCATAACAAATGGTCATTAAGGGCGAGCGCGACAGGTGAGCTGGTTTTCGATCATGTATTCATTCCCGAAAAAAATATTTTACCCAATGCGTCCGGACTGAAAGCGCCGCTGCAGTGTCTGGATAAAGCGCGTTATGGCATTGCCTGGGGAGTTATTGGCGCTGCGATGGATTGCTATGAAACGGCTGTGAAATATGCTGCGGAACGCATTCAGTTTGATAAACCGATTGGCGCATTTCAATTGACACAAAAGAAGTTAGCAGAAATGCTGACGGAAATTACCAAAGCGCAGCTCCTGGCCTGGCGACTCGGTACATTAATGAATGACGGCAAAGCCACAACAACGCAGATTTCCATGGCGAAGCGTAATAATGTGGCTATGGCGCTGAATGTGGCCCGGGAATGTCGCCAGATCTTGGGTGCAATGGGGATTTCCGGCGAATATCCCGTCATGCGGCATATGATGAACCTGGAATCAGTGATCACTTATGAAGGCACGCATGACATTCATTTGTTGATCCTGGGTGCCGAAATAACGGGGATCCCGGCGTTTAAATAGCCGTTGGCTGCTGGCCGTCAGTTCTTATAAATGGTTCTGGCGTAATTTGTTCTGCGAGATGTGTTTGCAGGTTTTTTGTGGTTTGTCTTGAACCGTCGTGAGACCATCCTGGTGCTTTGATCAGGTAATTGAGCTTCGTCCGCAGGTTCGTGTTCTGTTTAAAATCGTTTCCTATTTCCTTCCATTCGTGCAAAACCGTGTGGGCCAACGTTGTGTTTTCAATGGGTTTGGTCAATCCGTAAACGGGCGGGACGGTCTCCAATTCTTCTTGGAATGTGCCGAAAATGCGGTCCCAGATAATGAGGCACATGCCCATGTTTTTATCTAAATACTGCACATTACTCGCGTGGTGAACACGGTGATGGGAAGGGGTTACGAAAATGTATTCAAGCCAGCCCAGTTTGCCCACATATTCCGTGTGCACAATGATGCCGTAAATCTGCGTGAGCGAGTACATAATGATGATGTCGGCGGGATTAAAGCCGATTAGCGCCAGCGGAATGAAATACACGAAGCGGTAAAGCGGCTGGAAAACGGAAGAGCGGAAACCGGTCGTCAGGTTGAAATGCTCAGACGAATGGTGCGTCACATGCACGGCCCAAAACAACCGGCTGTGATGATCCACATAATGTAATGTGTAAAACGCGAGGTCTTCCAGCAGGAAGAGGCTGAACCAGTAAAAAATTGGATTGTTAATGCTCGTTCCCGCGCCCATGTTGTAAAACCAGATCAGCACGCCCACATAGGCCGTTCTGAATAACAGGTCAACGCCGCCGTTGAGAAGCATTAAGGATGCGTTGGTAAGGGTATCTTTAAAATTATAGGAAGCGCGCGGGCTGTCGTGGTGGTGCGAGGGACGGTAAGTCAGGAAAATTTCGACGCAGATCAGCAACAGATAAAACGGAGTGGAGACTTTTAAAAGAAAATCTTCAAACTCATATGTGCCAGGCATAGCATTAGTGTCAAATATTCACAAAGATAATTCGGAACGTGGTGGTAAGGTTTGCGAAGATAAATTCTAAGATATTTCTAATCCAGCATTTAATCAACTTTTAATCACCTCCCTGATGAGACATTCAACTGCGCCTGAATCCCTATATCGTCTCGATTTTAGTTGATCATCCGCTTCAATGCCTTCCTTAATTCTTCGTTTTTGTGCCGTTTTTGGAGAATAGTCGGTGCGGCGATCCTTTCGCGGCAGTCGAAGAGCGAGCAGCGTTCGCAGGTTTGGTTTACTTCTCTGGCAACCAAATAGGGATCGTCCAGGAATTGTAATTTTTCCCTGGTCGGCTCATCCAGGTAAATGCCCATAGAAACGCTCACATTAAGGCCCGGAGTTGGGGACATAGGCAATGCAAAACTGATCACCAGATATTCATCCCGAGTGTCCAGGTAAGTTGATTTTTGTGCTTTGCAAAGGATTCCGGGCTGCTCTTTTCGCTTGATAATGTCTCCCAAATCATTCAGAATCGTCAGTGCAACCCAGCGCCGGCAATAATGTTCGTCTTTTACGGTGTGCGGATAATGCTTCCTGGAAATGTGCATTTCCTTGGTCATATCAAAAATATTCTGACCGACGAAATTATTGAACCGGGAGAAAAAGATTTGGTTAATACCAAAATAGCGCGGCAGAATGTTGCTTAACCTATAACAGAAAGATTCAGGCGTGGTGTTGAACCGGTGAATGAGGTCAATAAGCTGCTGCGGCTGCCACCTTTTTTGTTCAAAAACCGCTGCCACTGCGGGCACAAGCAAGCTTCTCTTGATGATGATCGCGCTTGAAAAGTAGGATGCTTTGAAGTTATTCAGCAATTGTTCAAACGATTCCGCTTCCACCAATGCCGTGGTATGCAACCTGTTTTTCAAATTTAAATACAAATAACCGATCTCCCGGCCGAAAATAAACGCCCGCTGCACGGAGGTAAGATGATTATTGATCAGCAAGCGATTCCCGTTTGGATTTGTAATCGTCAGGGAACGAACGCTGGCAAACTCAGGATTGGCCTTTTCATTGATATTTTCGATCGAATAATTGAAGCGCGATTTCAGGATTTCGGCCAAATCATTTTCATTCAGGATTTGCTCTTGATCAACATTGTTTTCAGTCAAAAAACGTTCTGCTTCCAGCTCAATGTCTTCAAAATAATTGTCGTGCATTTCCTGGTAAGTCCGCAATGCCGAGAAATAGAATTTCTCAATCGACATATTATAATTCCGCGCAATCTCGATCAGCGTGCCTACGAATGCGCTGATTTTGGCCGGGGCATCGGAAAGAATTTCAAGCAGGTTAGCGGGATCAATGCCGAAAAGCTCGAGCGGGAGCTCTGTGAGCACATTCGAGCTCAGGAGGTCCGAAATGGGTTCTAGGCGTTTGGTGAGTTTGAGGGAAACGAGCGTGTCATAGTCCACATCCATGGCAGACGCCAGGGCAATGATCTTGTCGGACTTCGGGTATTTCTTGCCTTTTTCAATTTCGTTAATGTATGAAATCGACAGTCCTGATTTTTGAGACAGCTCATTGAGTGACAATCCCTTATCCAGTCGGAGCTGTTTGAGCTTCAACCCGAAAACCAACCTTACATTATCTGTATTTATTGCCACTGCGCTGATAGAATCGGCCTGTAATGTACGATTTCGTTTACAGGCAATTTAATTAAAGAAATGTAAAAGTAGAAATAGCTGCAAGATTCAGTGGTAATATATCAAAACAAAAACGGGACACATCGTAGCGACGGTCCCGTTTGTTATGCTTTATTTTTTTGGATCAGAAAATTGCAAAGCCAAGCGTTGCCTGGAACAAATTGCTCTTTTTGCCAAATTGCGAAGCAGTGGTTGCATTGTCAAATTCAACTTTCACGATATCTGTGAAATTTCCTTCGTAACGCACATCCAAACTTAATCTGCCAAAATCAAATCCTACACCGGCTTGATAACCATAAGCAAGCCTGTTCTTGAATTCAGCCGAATTTTCGCCTGTGATGACATCAAATGAATCGCCGATTTTACCATTATTGGATAATCTCAGAGAAGCCATCGGGCCAACATTGATGCGGAAGAACTTTGCCACTCTCACACCAAACAAAATAGGCACATCCAGGTTTGAAAAACGAACATCAACCTTTCCATTTGAATCTTGCACACCGTCTTCATATACATTAAAGCGGCCGCCTTTTTGTGATAGCAAAATCTCAGGCTGGATATAAAATGATTTACCAAAACGGAAGAATACACCTCCCACAAAACCCAGTGATCGGTTGTCGTTGTCTTTGAAATTGAACGGATTATTCCCCGAAGCAAGTGTCAGGTCATTGCTTCCATTGATGTTCGATAGGTTAGCTCCTGCCTTAACACCGAATCTGAAAGCCGGGTCGTATTGAGCTGTCGCCGCGTAGCTTATCGTCATCAAGCACAGCGCAATCATAAAATTTTTCATGTTGATTTCTGGTTAGTAGATATAATTGACTTAATAAAAAATCTTAAAAACCTGTGCCCGGAACCCTGATCTGAAATTTCACCTGAAATGGGCATTAGTTTCTACAAGAACCGGATCAGCGGGCGGTCGGCAACGTAATGTGGTGCGGGTAAACCTTATTACAATCAAAAACGCTATTTTTGCGCTCAGTTTGGAAATTTGGCAAGGCAGAAAGTCAGCCTCTATCGTAATAAGGAAATACAGAGACAGTTATGAGTGATTACAGTCATCGGGAAATAGAACAAAAGTGGCAGCAATATTGGGAGAGCCACGGCACATTTCAGGTTGAAAACCAATCGGAGCTTCCCAAATATTATGTTTTGGATATGTTCCCTTATCCTTCGGGAGCCGGATTGCACGTGGGGCATCCGCTGGGATACATTGCGTCGGATATTTATTCCCGTTATAAAAGGCTGAAAGGCTTTAATGTGCTGCACCCGATGGGATTCGACAGTTTTGGCCTTCCGGCCGAGCAATATGCGATCCAAACGGGCCAGCATCCCGCCATCACAACGGAGCAGAACATTACGCGATACATTGAGCAGTTAAAAAATCTGGGTTTCAGCTACGACTGGAAACGTGAAGTGCGCACTTCCGAACCTGATTATTACAAATGGACGCAATGGATCTTCACCGAGCTTTTTAAAAGCTGGTATAACAACGATTCCGGTAAGGCAGAGCCGATCGGGTCATTGATCTCTATTTTTGAAAAAAGTGGAAATAAAGGCGTTAATGCGCCTTGCGATGAGGATACGCCCATTTTTACAGCCGAAGAATGGAATAGCTGGTCAGAAGAAGATCAGTATAAACTGACATTAAAATACAGGCTTACCTATGTTGCGGATGCGACGGTAAACTGGTGTGCAGGACTTGGTTCGGTGCTTTCCAATGATGAGGTAAAGGACGGCGTTTCCGAAAGAGGTGGGTTTCCTGTAGTTCAGAAACTAATGCGTCAGTGGATGATGCGCATTACTGCCTATGCACAACGGCTAATCGACGGTTTGGACACGGTTGACTGGACGGAATCGCTGAAAGAGCAGCAGCGCAACTGGATCGGGAGGTCGGTAGGAGCGCTTGTGAAATTCGGCATCGATGGCCATGAGCAGAATATTGAAGTTTTCACCACCCGCGTTGACACCATTTACGGCGTTACGTTCATGGTGCTTGCGCCTGAGCATGAACTTGTTGATATCATTACTACGCCCGGGCAGCGCGGAGACATTGATGCATACATTGCCACGACTAAAAAGAAGTCCGAGCGCGATAGGATGTCTGACGTGAAGACGGTTTCCGGTGCATTCACAGGCGCTTATGCAGTGAATCCTTTTAATGATGAAAAAATCCCTGTTTATATAGCCGATTACGTGCTGGCAGGTTACGGAACGGGCGCTGTCATGGCAGTTCCATCCGGCGATCAGCGCGACTGGAATTTTGCACAGCACTTCAATTTGCCGATCATTCCGATTTTGGATTCGCAAAAAGAAATCGAAACGCAGGCAGATTCAACCAAGGAAGGACATTATATCAATTCGGGCATCATTAATGGCCTTACTTTTCACGAAGCCAACAAAGTTTTGATCAACTGGCTTGAAGAAAAAGGAGTCGGAAAAGGGAAGATCAATTATCGTCTGCGCGACGCGGTTTTCAGCCGTCAGCGTTACTGGGGCGAGCCTGTGCCTGTTTTTTATAAAAATGACAGCACCGGACAGCCGCTTCCATACTTATTAGAAAATGGCGAATTGCCACTGAACCTGCCGGAAGTTGACAAATATCTGCCAACAGAGAACGGCGAGCCGCCTTTGGGCCGCGCACAGGATTGGGCGCATGGCTCGGGCAGTGGTTACGAACTAAGCACCATGCCGGGCTGGGCGGGAAGCAGCTGGTATTGGTATCGCTATATGGATCCCAAAAACCAGGAGGAATTCGCTTCCAAAGAAGCCATCGATTACTGGCGCGATGTGGATCTGTACATTGGCGGCACCGAGCATGCAACCGGACATTTGCTATACAGCCGTTTTTGGAACAAATTCATGAAAGACCGCGGGTTTGTACCTGAGGAAGAGCCGTTTAAAAAGCTGATCAACCAGGGAATGATCCAGGGACGCAGCAACTTTGTGTATCGGGTAAAAGGCGATGATTACAGCAGTCCTGTTTTTGTAAGCGCAGGTTTACGTTCGGAATATGAGGTTTCAGCGCTGCATGTGGACGTTAATATCGTGGAAAATGATGTTTTGGATGTTGAAAAATTCAAAGCAACACGCAAAGATATTGTGGGTGAAAATCCAACATTCATCCTGGAAGATGGCAAATATGTGTGCGGCGTGGAAGTGGAGAAAATGTCCAAATCCAAGTTTAATGTCGTGAATCCCGATGACATTGTGGAGCGTTATGGCGCGGACACATTGCGTTTGTATGAAATGTTTTTAGGGCCATTGGAGCAGGCTAAGCCGTGGAATACCAATGGGATAGACGGGACTTATCGCTTTATCCGCAAGCTTTGGCGATTGTTCTATAATGATGCGGGGCAGTGGATGGTAAAGGACATTCCGGCCAAACCGGAAGAACTGAAAATACTGCATAAGACGATCAAGAAAATTGAAGAGGATATTGAAAACTTCTCGTTCAACACTGCCGTGAGTGCTTTTATGGTTTGTGTCAATGAATTGGGAGCGATTAAGTGTCAGAGCAAAGCAGTTTTGCAGGAGCTTGTCGTTTTACTTTCTCCTTATGCGCCGCATATCAGTGAAGAATTGTGGGATCTGCTCGGTAATGAGAAGGGAATGGTTTCAAAAGCAACATTTCCGAAATGGGAATTGCAGCACGTTACCGACTCTGTGTTCGAATATCCGATCCAGATCAATGGTAAAGTGAGGGCTTCACTTACATTCGCATTGGACACGCCCGTCTCCGATATTGAGCGGGAGGTTTTGGCAGACGAAACGGTTCAGCGCTGGATGGAAGGTAAGGCTCCGAAGAAAGTGATCGTGGTTCCAAAGCGGATTGTGAATGTTGTGATTTAATATTCAGATTTATAAATGCGAAAGGGCCGCTGTTGCGAAACAGCGGCCCTTTCTTTTATTTTTCTGGCTAAATTTTTCTTTGTGCTTAGCGAAGGCTGATCGAGCGTTGAATGTGTGGCTCGCTCACTGAAATGGTTTTGGTTACCTTCTCGCCATCGCTGAAAATTTCAATGTTGTAGTCTCCGGCAGGCAGGTCGTTCAAATCATATACTTTTCTGATTTTGTCAACTTTTTTACCCAATTGCTCGCGGTAGATGGTTTTTCCTTTTTTGTCCGTCACCAGAATGATTGCGTTTGCGTCATTGTATTTATCAACGCTTACGAACAGCTTGTGATTTTTGGCAACGAATATGCCTGTTCCAAATCCGGTAACTTTTTTGGTCTCCTTATCCTCTGCGAAAGAACTGAAAGCGAAGGAAGCGGTGAAAGCAATGGCTAATACGAAGGTTCTGATTGAAGTTTTCATGGCTAATAGAATTTAAAGTTTGGCTCTTGTTGTCCCGTTTGAACATGACAAACATACGGCGATGGCAGGTACTATGCATAGCATAGTACATGAGTGGTTTAATAGGAAAGTGAGCGGTAGGATAGGTCAAACAACGATCTTTTGTACTTTTGCGGCTTATGGCGAAAAGGAAAGTTAAGGCTTCGGCGGCCAAAGTGAATTATTTGAAACCGTTGCCTGCTAAGGGCTGGGCGATTATTGCCGGGGTGATTATTCTGATTGGCGCGCTCATCTGGTGGAAAGATAAGAAGGATGTGAATCAGTGGGAGTTCGTCGCCAAGTTTGGGATCAAGCTGCCGCTCCGCTACGCCATTCACGGCATCGACGTGTCGCACCACAATGCAAAGATCAATTGGGATAAGCTGAAAAAAACGCGTTCTGAAAATGTAGGGATTGATTTCGTATACATCAAGGCTACGGAAGGCGCCACGCATCTAGACCGGCAATTCAAGCGCAACTGGGCGGAAGCAAAGCGCGTAGGGATGCGCCGGGGCGCTTATCATTTCTATAATCCAAGGGTAATGTCAGACCGGCAGGTCCAGAACTTCATCGGGCAGGTGCGGATGGAGCCGGGCGATCTCCCGCCTGTCCTGGACCTGGAAACACACGCCCGAAAGCCGGACGATATCATCATTAAAGGTGTAAAAAACTGGCTGCAACAAATTGAAGCGCATTATGGCGTAAAACCCATCATTTACGTCAATGAATATTTTTACAAAAAATACATTGCCGGGAACTTCGATGATTATCCGCTCTGGCTGGCCGGTTATTCCCGCACGCACCTGGACGACCTCGCCGCAGACGCGCACGTGCTTTTCTGGCAGCACAGCGAAAAAGGCTGGGCCGATGGGATCCGAGGTTTTGTAGATTATAATGTGTTCCTGCACGAGCCTGAGGAGTGGGCGGATCTGGCGAATGCTTCGCCGTGAGTGAAGCCTTGGGTCTTCCTCCCTCTCCCCAGGTTGAAACCTGGGGGTAAGGATGGGTCGCCGCTGACGCGGCTGAGCGACTTGCTGGTGAGCCGCGTCAGCGGCTGTTGGTTTTGCCTCGGACTTTAGTCCGAGGGGAGGAGTGTCTACAACAGCGGCTCCTGCTGGCTTAGACAGTGGAAGCTTCCTTGTCCCCAGATGATCTCAGTGGCTTCAAGCGGGATGATCTTTCGCTCGGGAAATGCTTTTTCCAGAATATCTATGGCAACCTGGTCATTGGGATTGTTGAAAACCGGGGTGATAACGCCGGCATTGCTGATGAGGAAGTTGGCATAGGAACCAGGCGTCCGGAAACCGTCGATGATGACGGCTTTGGGCATTGGGATTTCGATGATATTCAGTTGCTTACCATTCAACAAGCGCATGTTTTTCAGCATTTGCAGATTGGTTTGCAGTATTTCGAAATTCTCATCATTGGGATCATGCTCAACGCAGGCAATGACGGTGTCTTCATTGATGAAACGCGTGGTGTCGTCAATGTGCCCGTCGGTGTCGTCGCCTACAATGCCGCCTTCAACCCACAGAATCTGCTGGACGCCGAAATATTGGCACAACGTTTCTTCGATCTGGCTTTGATTCAAGTGCGGATTTCTATTCAGGTTTAGTAAGCACGATTTACTCGTCAGCAAACTTCCTGCCCCGTTAAATTCCACGGCGCCGCCTTCCATAATGATGCCGGGATTGAAAACAGGCAGATTTAAATATTCAGCGACAGCTCTCGGCGTGCGGTTATCATCATCATAGGGCGGATATTTGCCTCCCCATGCATTATGTCCCCAGTCCACGATCGCCTTCTGTTTTGTTTGCTCGTTGATGACGAAGGATGGCCCGTGATCCCGGCACCATGCATCATTGGTGGGTTTTATTACAAATTCAATTTTAGAAAGGTCAACACCGGTCCGGTCCAGCTCTTTGGAAATGAATGCTTTCAGGTTTTCATCATTGGCAATAATTCCCACATTTTCACCCTGGCTGATGGCCTTGATAAACGCCAGATATTGCGGACGCATCTTAGCAAGCCTTTCACCCTGCCAGGAAGCCTCATTATGCGGAAATGTAAGCCAGGTGGCGCGGTGTGGAAACCATTCGGCTGGAAATGTAAAACCAAGTTCCCCTGGCGTCGATGAAGTGTTTATATCAGGCACAATAATATGAAGTCATTTTAGAGTGCAAAGGTCGGAAAGGTTTTGGTGACTGGCAATTGCAAAGCGATAATGTATAACAAAAAGCGGGACGCAGTTGCCTGCATCCCGCTCAGATCATTGAGTAAATAAACGTTACTGTGCAACCATTACATTGTCTACCAGGTAAGTGCCGTCTTCTGTTTCCAGGTTATACGCCTTTGAAACAATGCGCGCATTTTGCTTTACAGCACCCACTTTCCAGGATGATACAATGCCCGTAGAAGGCTCGTAATGGTAAAGAATGTCATTCTTGCTAAGTTGTTTTAACCGCTTCTTCCCTTTGCTGGTCTGAACGCGGTGATTGGGCGTTGCTTCCAGCAGTAGCGCAGGGATCATTTTAGGATCATAGTTGGCAATTCCTTCGGCAGGGCGCAGGTAAATGGCCGTTAACGAAAAGTCAGGTTTGTTATACACATCAATTTGTCGCACCTGCGTAGCCATGCTTTTGCCTCCCTTACAGGTTTTAACATGCTCACCCACCTTTACATCTGCAATCGATTTCACACTTCCGTCCGCCATTGTAACCGGCGCATTGTCCGAAAAGTATTTATGTCTTTTGCTCTTTTTGGATACTTTAATCGTCACTTCTGACTTGACATTGTCAGCGGTTGTCATATTGGTTTGGGCAACCAGGTTCAATGATAAGATGGCAAGGACAGACGTAATGACGAACTTATGCATAAATGTAAGTTTCAATTGAAAATCAGGCTTTGGAAACTTTGACGAAAACTTTACTTAAAGCATTAGGCAGTGCGCCCAGAACAATAAAGATCATCCCGGAGGTAAGCAGCGTAGATGTATGCGCAAAGAAAGAGCCGGACGAAAGAATAGCTAGGATCAGAATGGTGGAAAATGGCAGTGAGAATGCCAGCAGCAATACAGCCAGTTCCAGGTCAAATGTTCTTTTTTCTTTCGGCAAACCTTTCGCATCTTCCCTCAAATTAAACGCTGAAATATGCGCCAGCGGCCAGAAACTAGCTGCACTTAACGGGATTACGATGGCAAGCAAGATCAGGGAAAGGTCCGTAATGTGCAATACGTAGATCATTCCCGCGCTGATGATCATAGTAATGCCTGCACGGAAGAACAAAATGCTTGCTACAATGCGTTTTTTGCCCTCTTTAAGTTGTACAGCCAGACCAATGAACAGAAGCACAAGAGGCGTCATCATAGCACTGGTTTTGTCAAAAATTTCAGTTACCACAAATGGCAGGCTGTTGTAATTAATACCAACGCTCAAAAGGATAATGGCCAGGAAAATGAGAATATTGATCGGCTCCTGAAACATGCTCACAAACAGGCTTTTCAGCTTTCCACCCATTTTTGTCTCCTTATCATCACTGTTTTTCAGAAACATGTTCATCGCGAGAATGTACAGGGATATCAGCACGAAAAACTTATTTCCAACATCCGCTAATGCAGCGATAGCAAGGCTTTTTTCGCCCAGAAACTCCGCAATAAACGGAAAACACGACAGGCCGGGAGCGAGTGAAGGGATGAGCATCATTAACGTCCTGCCCGTCGGGCTGTTTTTTTCAATACCAAACAATGAGAATGCAAGCGGTGCCGAGAAAAACATTAAGAAATTGAAAACCAGCGTCACCACCGGAATGATGATCATGGAGGAATCAATATCAATCTTCATCAAAGAAATAAAGATCGTCGACGGCAATGCAACGGACAAAATGATCTCCTTAATCCCATTTGTCTGGTCTTTGTTTTTGAATTTGGACTTCAAAAGAAGGCCCAATCCAATTAATAATAAGAGTGTTATAGTTTTTTGCAATGCATCACTCATGATCAAAAATAATTTGAATGGTCAATGGCACTTCGGCTACGCTCAGTGTGACAGCACTTCGGCCGCCCGGCGGCCCTGCTACGCTCAGCGAGACAAGCTTTGTTAGCCTTAATTTAAATGGTCAATGGAACTTCGGCCGCCCGGTCCGCTCAGTGTGACAAGCACTGTCACACTGAGCGTAGTCGAAGTGATGTTAGCTCAGCTGGTTAAGCGCGCCGACGAAGGATTTCATCTCATCCATCGTTCCGATGCTGACGCGGCACCAGGGCTTGTTTTGAATGTCGAATGACCTTACGGCAACTCCTTTTTCGCTCATCTTGGTGAGGAGTTCCTTACCCGTGATGCTGATCGGGAAGAGTACGAAGTTGGTATAAGAAGGAATGTATTTGTATCCCAGTTTATCCAGGTTTTCGTATAGATACAGTTTCGCTTCGTGGTTCAGTTTGCGGGTGTTATCCTGGAATGCGCTGTCGTCCATGCTTGCCGACGCTGCGAAAATGGACGTGTAAGAAATGCCCATTCCACCACGTGTGATCTTATTGATCGTTGCCAGGTAAGTAGGCAGCGCCACCATATAACCTACGCGGATTCCGGCCATTCCCATGATTTTGGAGAACGTGCGGGCTACGATTACATTTTTCTTTTGCGATAAAAGCGAAACCATGCTTTTGGTATCCGCACCAACAGCAAGCTCAATGTAAGCCTCATCTACAAATACAGGCACTTTTTCCGAAACGCGTGAGCAGAAATCTACCAGATCCTGACCTTTTGTGATGGCGCCGGTTGGGTTGTTTGGGTTGCAAACGTAAACCAGTTTTGTTTCGCTGTCAATCGCTGCTTCCATGGCTTTCAGGTCGTGCGACCAGTCGGCTGTGCAGGGAACGGGTTTCCAGGTTGCGCCAACGGATTTGGCAACCTGAACGAGCGACATATAGCAAGGATCGGCCGAAACAATGTTTCCTTTTCCGTTCATAAATGTTACCAAAGCCACTTTTTCCAAAAGATCCGATGATCCCGGTCCCATCATAATGTGGTCCGCCGGAACGCCTTCTTTTTTGGCAATTTTATCAATCAGATCATACATTTCTTTCCATGCGTAACGGTTTCCGTTCTTCACAGAATCAGCAACGGCTTTTTGCGCCGACATAGGAGGCCCGTATGGGTTCTCATTGGAGTTTAGTTTCGCAATGATCTTCGGTGCTTTGAAGTCATTTGGCAAGAAATGTTCTCTTACCATTGGGCTGCGGAAAATGCGGTTCTCAGGGTCCAGACTAAGCGGCGTGTTGGAGAATGCACCCATGCTCAGATGCGGTGCCAAAGTCATTCCTCCGATTGCCATTAAACCGGATTTTAACAGATTTCGACGGTCCATTTTTTGAGTCATTGTTGTATTGGTTAGAAAAGATGTGACGATAAATATTTGTGGTAAATTCCTTGATACAATATACAGAATAATTAAAAAATTACCTGTACACTATGCTTATTTTGAGTTAGTTAGCTTGAATTTGAGAAAACCTTGTGAACGCAATTCCTTTATAAGATCCCGTCCAGGAAATTTTGGTTACCGCGCCTGCCTTGGGTGTTGGTACGCCCAGCTCAGCCCAGGTTTTATCGATCGTTACAAGGCCTTGTGCATTGGAAGTGACCTCGCCCAGAACGGCTCCCGAGCGCAATGTTATTTTGATCGCGACATTTGGAACGGGAATGGAATCGATGCCTTTGGTATGGTCAAGAATGTTGGTCTTGTCGAGTTCCAGTAACCTGGCCGAAAGGGTAAGCTTGGGTGCAGTTAACTGGTAACCCACGGTGGGCTCGCTGGCAATGGGCGCGCCGAATGCTGCGCCAACAATGTCCACCAGCACGGGTGCCACGTCTACGTCCAGGAACGGATCTTCTTCTTTGCACGAGGTCATCCCCAGCGAAAGCGTAAGCGCGAGGCAAAGAGCGGGAATGTATGTCTTGATATTTTTCATAATCTCGATTCTAAATGCGTTTTTTGGATGATAACCCGATTACTTTTCTACCCACCAAAGCTTGGTTTTCATGTCATTAGGGCCGCCGTTCAGGCCTTCTCCTGCTTTTACCGACTCAGCATTCAGTGAATATTCCGAGTTGGGATAGGGGAAGCGGGTGGGCAGGATGCCTCCGTTTTGCAACACTGCGCGCGGGTCTGGTGCCGGAAACACCGGGATTCCGGTTCTGCGCCATTCTGCCCAGGCTTCAACACCCTGTGCAAACAATGCTACCCACTTTTGCTCCAATACTTTTTCCCGCGTCACGGCGCCGAGTTTGGTAATGAATGATGCAGGAGGTGTTAAGCCATATTGTGCAAATGAAGCGGCGATGCCGGCATCAAAATATGTCTTAGGGCTGCCAGTGATCTCGCCGTCCAATGCTGCTTCGGCCAGGATAAAATTCAATTCGGCAAATGTCATGATTACTTCGGGGGCATCCATTTTGGTAAATGCATCGCCAATGGTGGAGCTTGTTGCCAGGTAAGTGGTGGCGATCGCGTCAGGCAGGCCGTTTGGGTGGCCTTCGTATTTGCCGTCTTTGTTTGGGTTGGCATACACCTTGATGCGGCTGTCGTCCAGTGCATTCATCTTGTCAGCCAGCGTTTTGCTGATGTTCCAGTCGGTGCGGCCATCCTGCTTCATCACCTGGTTCCACTCGTTGTTACTAGGCAGAACCGCCGTGCAGTTCAGCTGAGCATTGTCTGCGTTGCTGGTGAAAATCGGGAATTTTTTCGCGTCGCTTACGATCTCGGTCATAATGGCTTTGGACTCAGCAGGTTTTTTCGCAGCCTGACGGTTCGCAAGGCGAAGGCGCAACGAATTTGCGAATTTTTTCCATTTCAGGATATCACCTCCATACATAATGTCACCCGCAACGGCCGGGCCGCCTACAACCAGTTTTTCGTTGGCCATTTTCAGGTCGTTCAGCATTCCTGCGTAAACCACTTCCATAGCGTCGTATTTTGGCGTGTAAACAGGCGAATCTGCTGTTCCATTGATCGCATCGTTGTAGGGAATAGCTCCGTAAAGGTCTGTCAGTAAGGAGAATACCCAGGTGCGCATTACTAATGCGACGCCTTCATAGTTGGAGTGCGGATTGGCCGATCCTTCGCCGCTCATCGTAATGATGCGTTGGAAATTGAGTTGCGAATCGTTGTAAAATCCTTTCCAGTTATTGGCAACCAATGCAGGTGAAACCGTGTAGTCATCGCCTTCATTGGAATAAATATTACGCGTCAAATGCTGCACATAAAGCTCGGCTGCATCGATGTTGATCCGTTCGAAACGGGTGCGGTGCCCCCAGTAACGGTCGATGGCGGTTTCAATGCCGGTAGGAAGCAAATACTGTGGTCCAATGGCCGTGGGGCTGTTCGGACTTGTATTCATTTCATCAAAATCTTTGGTGCAGCTCGATGCAGTAAGAATCCCTGCAAGCGCCGTCATCCAAATGGTTTTATGATTTAATATATTTCTCATTTTTCAGATTCTTTAAGGTCAGTTAACTGGATCAGAATGACAATGACAGGTTCATACCCACGCTGCGTGAGCTAGGCAGCTCGCCGTAACCGAAACCTTGTCCGTTGGCTCCTTTTGCATCAATTTCAGGATCAATGTGCGGTGTATTTTTGAAGATCATCCACACGTTACGTCCTACTACTGAAAGCTTTGCAGACTGAATTTTGATTCTTTTCAGAAATGAAGGGCTGATACTGTAGCCCAGGGAGACCTCGCGCAGCTTTACATAACTCGCATCAAAAATCGCTGATTCGTGATAGTTACGCGGATTGCTGTAACCGTACAATTGGTTTGCTGTTACGATAATGTCATTAGGAATGTAGGATTTAGACCCATCCGCTCCCGTAACTTCCCGAACGCCTTTGCCAATCACACCTTCTTCACGGCCCAATGCAGTTTCTGCATACTGACCTGTCCAGCGCGCTGTTCCTGTTCCTTCGTCATAAATGTCTCCGCCGATGCGCACATCAACCAATGCACTTAGAGAGAAGCCCTTATAGTTGAATGTGTTAAGCATTCCGCCGATCCAGTCGGGTTGAACATTACCCAGTTTTTGATTGGAAGCTGTAACCGGTAAGCCGTTTGCTCCGTAAACTGTTTGTCCGTCCGGTGATTTCTGGAATCCCACACCGTAGAATGTTCCGTAAGATTCCCCAACACGTGCTTCTGAGGTCATGCCGCGTTGTGTGGCCAATGTGTAGGTCGTCAGTCCTTCTGCCAGCTCCACCACTTTGTTGCGGTTACGGGCATAGTTCAAAGAAACTTCCCAGCTGAAACCATTCGACAATTTGACAGGCGTTCCGGACAATGTTACTTCAACGCCTTTGTTGGTGATCTTTCCTGCATTCAGGATTCTCTTGTCATAACCACTTGCTTTTGAAATCTCAACACCCAGGATCTGGTCTTTTGTAGTCTGGTCGTAATAGGTCACATCCAATCCCACTTTTCCTTTGAAGAAACGCAGGTCAGCACCTAGTTCAAGACCAGTTGTGATCTCTGGTTTCAGGTTAGCGTTAGCGATCTGAATGTTCTCAGCGAACTTAGGCACTGCTCCATTCCATGAACCGCTCGCTGTGAATGTTTGGGCAAGCTGATAAGGCAGGGCGTCGTTTCCAACCTGGGCATAACTCGCGCGGATCTTGCCAAACGAGAGGACATTGCTTTTCACATCAAACAATTCCGTAACCACAGCGCTCAAAGAAGCCGAGGGATAGAAGTAGGAGCGTGCATTGGAAGGCAATGTGCTTGACCAGTCATTTCTGGCAGTAAGGTCAAGAAACAGGCCGTCTCTCCACGAGAAGTTCGCCGTTCCGAACAAGCTTTGTGTTTCCGATTCTTCGATTTTACTTTCAATGGTGTTGGCGCTCGGTACAGAGTTTCCTGCGTTATAAAGGCCGTCCACAACCATTTCACCCACAGCAAAGTAATTTCTCTTGTAATAATTTTTACGCTGGATTCCGCCCAGCTGGACATTCACGCCAAAATCACTTGTAATGTTTTTATTGTAAGTCAGCATGAAATCCGTGTTAGTTTCCTGGCTGCGAAGCACTTCCTCGTTGAACCGTCCCGGCGTTCTTGTACCATTACGAACGCGAAGGAAGTTGGTCACATTGATACGCGTATCTGACCAGTAATCCGTTCCTGAGCGAAGCATTAAGGAAAGGGAAGGCAGGATTTTGTAGTTCAAAGCAATGTTCCCTAGCAACCTGTCTTTCTCATTGCCGGAAGGCATTTTTAGCTGAGAAAAATAAGGGTTTGTGAAGAATGTATGCTGCCAGTTTGCTGGATCTGTGTCGCCGGCTTTCTGGTTATGCACATCAGCATATTGTTCGTAATTGCGGAGCTGATCCCATGAAACTGACCGGTGAGACCAGATAAACTCCTGACCAGCTGCATAGCTGCGGTTGTCGGAGCCCGATTTGATATACTCTCCTGATAATGTTACGCTGATGTTTTTCGTCAGATTATATCCCGAGTTAATGCGGAAGTTATTTCTGTGGAAATCATTGTAATACATGATCCCTTTCTGATCCACCCGGCTCAGTCCCAAACGGAAATAGCCTTTGTCGTTTCCACCTGAAAGTGCCACCGAGTTAGTAATCGTGCGGCCTGTCTGCCAGTATTCTTCCCAGTTATTAGGCTGAGGAGTCAGTGGTGCAACATCGTCACCAGTCCACCACTGTCTCACCATACGGCCATCCATAGGTGCTCCCCAGCTTTCATCCGTTCCCTCTGAGCCAGCGAGAGGATATCTTGCGTCATAAACAGCTCTGTATTGTGCGATTTGCGCAGGATCCGTGATAGAGGAGCTCCATCCGTCATTATACCAGGTCCGGTAACCGCTTCCGCCGCCGTATGTGTTTTGGAAATCCGGTTTGATCCAGGGACGTTCGAATGTAATGTTTGAATTTACTTCAACACCCAATCCTTTTGTTCCTTGTCCGTTTTTTGTTGTGATCAAAATAACCCCATTGGCTGCGCGAGATCCGTACAATGCAGCTGCATTAGGGCCTTTAAGCACAGACATTTCTTTAATGTTGTCCGGGTTAACTTCTGAAATTCCGCCACCCAGTGTTTTGTTGGCAGTTTGTTCCATAGGAACACCGTCGATGACGATCAGCGGCTGATTATTGCCTGAAACCGAAGAAGATCCGCGGATCTGGATGGTCGAGCTGCTGCCCGGGCCGCCATTGGATTGTACACGCACACCGGCAATTTTTCCCGATAATGCATTGGCCACATTCGTGGACCGCGATTCTGTTAGTGAGCTTCCTTTTACTTCCTGGACTGTGTAGCCCAATGCTTTTTTCTCACGTTCTATACCAAAAGCAGTAACCACCACTTCGGCAAGCTGGCGTGTATCGGCGTCAAGTTTTATGTCAAATTGGGTCTGGTTGCCGATGGGCAGTTCTTTAATTAAGAAACCAACATAAGAAACCACAAGAATTCCGTCACCCGGGACAGAGAAACTGAATTTTCCGTCTGCATCTGCATTTGAACCCACATTGGTTCCTTTGAATATGATAGAGGCGCCTGCAAGTCCGAGGCCATCGTCTGCTGCTGTAATTTTCCCGCTGATCTGACGCACCTGAGCGTAGGCAAGCGGAGCAGTAAGAGAGGCCCATAATAATAAGAGTAG
This sequence comes from Dyadobacter sp. CY351, assembly GCF_021502625.1. NCBI lineage: Bacteria > Pseudomonadati > Bacteroidota > Cytophagia > Cytophagales > Spirosomataceae > Dyadobacter > Dyadobacter sp. CY351. The sequence goes on from NZ_JAKFFU010000004.1 coordinate 312,709, forward strand.
AACTTTACGCATGGGAGAAGATGAGTTAAATTGTTGTTAGGTATCAGTAATCGGAGTAGAAAAAAGTTATGGCTGTGTGGTGTCCACGTTGCCGTGCGCCGCACACACTTTCGCGTGGACAGAACAACACAGCCATAAGCTTGCAAAACTGCTTTTCCGGAAAGCAATACCCTCTTAAATCGAGGACAGACAGCATTTCGCGCTTAGGCAAAAACAAAGCAATCCTAGCGCAGACATTTGCCTGTCCACGGTGTTCCTGGTAAACCTGTTATTGAAAAAATTATATTGTACCTGGATAGAACCTGCCGGATGCGTTTGGTTATCGCAGCCGGATCTATTCAATCTTCCTCCTGATACAGACAGATATATTCATGTGCGGCTGGAATACATCTGCTTTTAAGAAGTTCAGTCATTCGTTTAACGACTTCTCAAATATACTGACAATGTGAAATAATGCAAGAGAATAAACTTAATTATTGAAGTTTTTTGCAATAAAAATTGGTCATTTAAAACGGTTATAAAATGTTTTGGTAATAATTTTATATTAAGTTTAAATTTCCCGTTTCCACAGAATCTCTATTTATCTGCTAGACTTAAATTTTAAATTCAGACAAATAATTGTCTATAATTGAGATTATTATGAACCTGATGTTATTATTTTAAATAAAATTGCGGTTACAAATGTTGATTTTTGAACTTAGTCTGGGAAATATTGCAAAAATGCAAAAAGAGGGCTCCCGTTAGGAAGTCCTCTTTTTATTTATCTAAGAATAATTATATTAATTGGTAACTGCTAGTCGATATAGCGTTTCAGGATTGGCTTGTAGGAATCAATGCGGCGGTCTCGCAGGAATGGCCAGGTTGTTCTGTAAAAATCCAGCTTTTGCAAGTCGAGTTCTTCTACATGCGTTACTTCCTCTTCGTGCGGCGCGAGATAAAGCAAGCGGCCTTGCGGGTTGGCGATGAATGATCCGCCCCAGAATTGCTGGTCCACTTCGCGGCCTGTCCGGTTAACAGCAACGACGTAAACGCCATTCGCAACGGCATGGCCGCGCTGAATGGTTTGCCACGCGCCATATTGCTCTTCATTAATAACCGGGTCAGTTTCGTTGGTGTCCCAGCCGATCGCCGTTGGATAAAACAAAATTTCAGCGCCCATCAAGCTCGTAATGCGGGCTGCTTCGGGATACCATTGATCCCAGCAAATGAGCACACCGATCTTTGCAAATTTTGTATCAAAAACGCGGTAACCATCTTTGTCACCAGCTTCACCCACGGACTCGCCCATGGCTGCATCACCGGGTGTGAAATAAAATTTCTCGTAATAACCCGGATCATCCGGAATGTGCATTTTCCTGTATTTGCCCAGATAAGCGCCGTCCGCATCCAGAACCGCCGTGGTGTTATGATACAAACCATGTGCCCGTTTTTCAAAAAGGGAGGCAATGATCACCACGCCGAGTTCCTTCGCCAACGAACTTAACGACTCCGTGGAAGGACCAGGAATCGGCTCGGCCAGGAGGAAATTTTTATGATCTTCCACATCGCAGAAATACAGCGAGCGGAAAAGTTCTTGAAGACATACAATGTTGGCGCCCTTCGCCGCAGCATCCCGGATGCCCTGCACAGCTTTCTGGAAATTCGCTTCCACGTCTTCCGTGCAGCTCATCTGGACGATGCCAATGTTTACCTTTTTATTCATGAATGGTCGTTTGTGATCTGAATGTTCAGCTATTTTAACATTAATTGTCCCCGGGTAGTTCTTTGATCGGGAAGTCGAAGGACAGCTCGTTCATGCATTTGAAGTGTTTTTGCGGACAAGCTTTATAACCGATCTTGGAGCAGGGCCGGCATTTGAGGTTGTTGTTTTCTAAAACTTCAAATGCCGTTTTATAAGGATACATCCCAAAACCCGGAATGGTATTTCCCCAAATCGAATACACTTTTTTCTTAAATGCAGCAGCCACGTGCATCAATCCCGTGTCATGTGAGAACACGATCAGCGATTTTTGGATCAATGATGCGGATTGATTGAAATTGTATTTTCCGCAAGCATTCAGTATTAACTCGTCGCCAACAGCTTTCCTGATTTCTTCGCCTGCTTCAAAATCTTCTTTCCCGCCCAAAAGCACGGTTGGGAAATTGATTTTCCTGCAAAGCTCAATCATTCTCGCGACCGGCAGTTTCTTTGTATTATGCTGTCCACCAATAGCATATGCTACAAATGCTTGTTGGTGCGTCACAGGAAGCCAGCTGGTTTCCACATTGTCTTTATAGGGAATGAAATAATCCAGCCCTTGCCCGTCATTCATCACATTAAATGCGCCTAAGGTGTCCGTATATCGGTCGACAATGTGAATATCCGGCAAATAATCGACCTTGAATGTGGTCCGCAGCCATTTCAGCACATTTAATTTATCAAAACTAAATGCCTTAACGCCCAATGCCAGCTTAATGCGCAGCGTCCGGATGTTTGCGTGCAGGTCAATGATGTAATCGAAATGTTCTGCTTTGAGCTGTTTCAGGATAGGGTTAATGTCCTTGTCGAGCAGCCAGATTTTTTCGACATATGGATTGTCGGTAAGGAGAAATTCGAATTTTGATTTGGTAAAATAGTGAATTTCAACATTAGCCTGTTGTTTCAAACACCTTATCACCGGCGTGGTAAGCACAATGTCACCAATGGAAGAGAAACGGAGGATAAGGATTTTAACAGGTTTATTCACTTTTTATTTCTTGTCGTAATTGAAATGGCAACAGGTTTTGCGGCCTTGCATGTTTCCACCGTCTGTGGCTCCAAAGCCAGTTATCGGGCTGGCGCTTAATGTCTTCTTCCAGATATTCGATCTGACTTTGCAGAATGTTGTTCGTCGGCTCTTTCTTCGGATTTTCGGTGATCAGCTTGAAATAGGAGCGATAATGTCCCCGTTTTTGCTCATCCCGTAAAATGCCCATGTACAAAACCGGCGCATTCAGGCGCTTCGCAATCAGCTCGCCGCCTCTGAAAATCCCGGTGTCCTGGTTCAGGAAATTGGTCCAGTAAGCCTTATCCGGACTTGGTGACTGATCATTGACCAACACAAATAGAAACGGTTTTTCCCTTGGCGCCATCGCGCGGACCATCGCTTCTTTCATCGGCACCATTTCCGTCCCGAACTTGGTCCTTACTTTCTTAAACCAGTCTTCAAAGATCTCGTTGGCCAGCTCGTGGTAAACGACCACAATTTGGTAGGATAATTTGGCAGAAGCAAATAAGTTGAGCATTTCCCAGTTGCCCAGGTGCCCGGAAACGACCACGACGTTTTTCCGCTGCGCATAATAATGATCCAGCAATTCGGTCTCCAACTCAAACCGACCGAGCAGATCATTCTTAGAAATGGACCTTAACTTGATGGTTTCAAAGACAATGTCGGTGAAATTGCGGTAATAACGGCGCGCAATGCAGGCAATGGTGTCGTCGCTGTAAGTAGGGAAACTGTTTTTGAGGTTGGAGAAAATAACCTGCTTTCTGTAATGGCCAATGTCAAAAATGAGGAAGCGGAAAATATCGGAAAGCTTATATAATTTTTTCCACGAAAGCTTCGAGATCGCTGTCAGCATGAACAGCAATAGTCGGGTGGAAAGTGTTTTCATTGCATTGAATTCTATTGCAATGAAAAAGCAATTCTGCAAAAGAAATAGTTCCGGAAAATGTCACTTTTCGGAGACTTAGCAATCAAAAAATGGAAGGGGAATCAGTTCAAAGTTTGCTCTGGTTTCAGGCAAGCGGGACGCTTGTGTTTCCAGCGACGATGGCTCCACAGCCAGTTATGCGGCTGACATTGAATATCATTTTCCAAAATGCGAAGCTGTTTTTCTAAAATTTCATTGTTTTTCACCTCCTTAGGACATCCCGTAATCGTTGAAATAGCCACCTGATAGTAACCGCGCTTGTTGGCAACTTTGCTGAAATCGGCATAAAGAACCGTAAGATTGTAACGCCGAGCAATGGTCTCAACGCCCCGGAAAACGCCCGTGTCCTGGTGCAGGAATCTGGTCCAGAATGCAGTTTTAGGATTAGGGGATTGATCATTAGCTAGCACGACGACGTAAGGTTTGTCTCGCGGCTTCTGTAACTCTTTAAAAATACAATCCATAGGAACCAGTTTCGCACCAAAACGCGTCCTGAGATCCATAAACCATTGATCCGAAGCCTCATTCTGCAATGGCCGGTAAACCACAATGCATTCGTGCGTGAAGCAAAGCGACGAAAACAGATTGGCAAGCTCCCAGTTGCCGCGGTGGCCCATCAGATAGATAATGTTCGTTTTATCATTATAAAACTTGTCCATAATGCTGATGTCGCCTTGCAGCCGCTCGCGCACACATTCCGGGCTGGCCGTGCGGAATTTGAGCGTTTCAACAATTAAATCTGTAAAATGGAGCTGAAAATCTTTTGCTATGCGGGATAACTCTGCATCCGTTTTGTCTGGAAAACTGTTTCTTAAATTTTCGCGGATCACATCCCGGCGATAACGGCCGACGCTAAAAATAGACCAGCGCAGAAAATCGGAAAGCCGGAAAGCGTTTTTCCAGGAAAGCTTCGAAACCTGATTTAGGATAAAAAAAAGAAATTTTGAGACAAATAATTGCATGCAGACATTTTAGTGCAATAATACGTATATATTATATCTATATGAAATCCTGGTTTTTGTACGTGCAATTTGTTACATTCACTGTTTCAAAACCAGTTCAATAACGACGTCTTGGAGGGAATATTTGACATAAAGAATGATCGTCGCCTGAGCATGTATTTGTATCGGATGGGATTCGGCATGTGGCTGATGTATCTCGTTCTCGGCGCGCCTGCATTGCATACGTTCAAACATTACCGCCAGGATTGCGGCCTTTTGTCATTCGCATTAATGATCTTCGGCTTCACCGCTTCTATGGTATACGATTATTTTCATCATCACGACCAATACGAGATGAAGAAAAAATGGCTGTTTATCAGCTATGTCGTGCTGGCAGGGATTATTTACTTCCTGGAATTTAAAGGAAAGGGGAGTGGAATCGATTTCAATTGGATTCTGAGCCTGCTCTAATTCGCTTCACTCGCAACAGATGCGTGTTGCATCAGTTGTTCAATGTGCTTATAGCTCAAATCGGGCAATGCAGCCACTTTTCCAATCACGATTACAGCCGGAGAAGCAATTTCACTCACTTGTGCCAATGCCGCAATGTTGCTGATCTTGCCTGTTACGACCTTTTGATTTGCTAATGTGCCGTTTTGAATGATGGAAATGGCCTCGTCCGATTTGTTCAGGTTTGAATAAATAGAAACAATTTCGTTCAGCTTATGCAAGCCCATCAGGATAACGACAGTTGCCGTGGATTGTGCGGCCAAATGCACATCATTGGAAAGCGCATGCTGTTTTGTTGTGCCGGTAATGACCCAAAAACTTTCGCTTAATCCTCTCGAAGTCAATGGGATGCCAGCTAATGCCGGAGCTGCATAACTGCTGGAGATGCCGGGGATAATTTCTGATTCAATGCCGAATTGCGCAGCATAAACAACCTCTTCATAACCCCGACCGAAAATGAATGAATCGCCGCCTTTCAAGCGGACAACTTCACCATAAATACGTGCGTTCTCAACGATAAGCGCATTAATGTCGTCCTGGGCACAGCTGGTTTTACCAAAACGCTTGCCGACCAGAATTTTAACGCAGTTTTCAGGACAATAATCGAGCAGGGAAGGGTGGGCGAGGGAGTCGTACAAAACCACTTTTGCTGTTTGTAACGCTTTAACCCCTTTCAAGGTGATCAGATCCGGATCGCCCGGCCCGGCACCGATGAGTGTAAGTTTCATATCTTTGGACGGCTTGGCTTTCGGCTTACAGTGATCAAACTAATGTTCGATTCCTGTAAGCCGAAAATCAACAGCCATTTTAACTATCTTTTCCGAATGACAATTCTTGCAAAACAGGCTCGCCCGTTTCAACCAATTGTGATTCACGTGTATTGCGAACGAAATTCAGGAATTCTTCTGCTTTGCTCAGGAAGTAAGTCGCAAATTCCTGTGTAGGCTCGAAATGATTGATGCTAAATGCCAATGAACGGAATGGCGCTTCTGCTCTGTCTTCGCGGGCGAATTCAGCTGGTGTTTCATATTTGAAGTCCTGTCCGAAATGCGTTTCGAAGTCATTCACGATGCCATACTGCGTGTTTAAAGTCACGTCTTTGGTCATTAACAAACCTTTCGCGCCTGTGATCAGCACATTATAAGCATGATAAATCGCATCCGCCCAGATTCCTGATTCGTAGTTTTCTTTGGCAAGATTCAATTTTTCCTGTCCTTCTGTGATGGTCGTAGCCACAAGATCCACCAGCACACTCGCACATTCTCCAACCCCGATTTCTGTTTTGAACAATTCGTCGTGGTCCCAGTCGCGGTAATCGTCGTCTTGCAAAGTGGTAAGGTCTGCAATCGGTTTCAGCAATTGGAAGAAGTAATTTTTGGTCTGACGCTGGTAATATTGGTTGAAATATTCGCCGTCGTATGCATTGGCTTCAAAATCATTAAATATCGTGCGTAAAGCCTCCGGGCCGCGTTTGGTAGGAACTTTGATCACTTTATCACCGATCAAACCAATGCCGTCACCAGTAAATCCACCGCCCAGCAAAACCTGCAATGCGGGCAAAACCAGCTTGCCGTTTTTGATAGAGCTTCCGTGGAAACCGATGTTGGACGCATTGTGCTGGCCGCAGCCATTCATACATCCGCTTATTTTGATCTTAATATCCTGATTGTAAATCATTTCAGGGAATTCGTCACGCATTACATCTTCCAGCACGCGCGTAATTCCGTAGCTGCTTGAAATAGCCAGGTTACAAGTGTCCGTTCCCGGGCAAGTTGTAATGTCCATCGTGCTGTCAAAACCAGGCGCTGCAAGTCCCAATTTTGCCAATTCATGATAAAGCGCAACCAAGTCTTCACCTTTTAAAAAACGAAGAATATAACCCTGATTAACCGTCACACGAATGTCATCGGCAGCATATTGACGAACCAGATCCGCAAGCTGACGCGCTGTATCGGAATGCATATCGCCCAAAAGAACGCGCAACTGAACAGCATACCAGCCTTTTTGTTTTTGTTCAAAAGTGTTGGTTCTTAACCATTTTGTAAAAATATCAAGCTTATCCGCTTCAATGCTTTGAGAAGCAATGTTCAGGATTTCAGCTTCTGTCAGAGAAGGGCGTGGAGCGAAAGTGATGGATTCAGCATCTTTCGTTCCAAACAGATCTTCTGGGATTGTAAAGACTTTATTTTTAACAGCAACTCGTTGTTCCTCAACCCTCGCCATCATTTCTTCCAAACCGATGTCAGCCAAAAGAAACTTCATACGCGCCTTATGACGACGCACGCGCTCTCCGTAACGGTCAAAAACGCGGAGCAATGCTTCAATGAAAGGAATTACTTTATCTTCTTCAAGGAATTCAAAAGCGGTTTGTGCAGAAAAAGGCTGTGCGCCCAATCCGCCGCCAATCAACACTTTGAAACCCTTCACTGTTTCGCCCGCTTCGTTCACGCCCATTTTGGCAATAAGGCCAACGTCATGAATGAATGCCAACGCTGAATCTTTTTCAGAAGAAGAAACGGCAATTTTGAACTTCCGTCCCATATCCTGATTAATTGGGTTGCGGAGGAAATAGCTGAATATGGAATGCGTGATCGGCGTCACGTCAAAAGGCTCGTCCGGGTCGATTCCGGCAATCGAAGACGCCGTTACGTTCCGAATGGTGTTTCCGCAAGCTTCTTTTAATGTAATGCCTGCGTCTTCAAGATCGGCCCACAATTGCGGCGAATCGGAAAGTTTTACAAAGTGCAACTGAATGTCCTGGCGCGTGGTTGCGTGCAGGTTACCCGTTGCAAATTTGTCGGAAGTGTCCGCGATCCTGACAAGCTGGTCCGCCGTAATGCGACCGTAAGGCAGCTTGATACGGATCATTTGAACGCCTGGCTGGCGCTGGCCATAAACTCCGCGTGTAAGCCTGAACTTACGGAATGCTTCCTCGGGTGTTTCGCCCGTGTTAAATGCATTGATTTTTTGGTTCAAATCAATGATATCGCGCTTCGCAACAGCGGATACTTTGTCAGAAATCAATATTTCGCTCATGGTGATAATTTCTTTTATTCGATCATGCAAGCTCCTACGGTCACATTTGACGTTTCGTCGATCAGGATTGCTGCGCCATTCGCGCGGTTTTTCTGATATGGGTCGTAGGCGATGGGTTGTGCTGTTCTTAATACAATTCTGGCAACGTCATTCAGTTTCAGGCTATCAACCTCATCCAGCTTTTCGTAGGAGTTAATGTCAATTTGGTATTCAATGTCGCGGATAGAACATCTCGATCTCGCTGTTCCGTGCTGTAATACATATTTATTGCCCGCTTTTAATGTCTTTTTATCGTCCATCCAACACACGAGCGCCTCAATATCCTGGCTTACAATCGGTGAATTGGTGACCGAAACAATGGTGTCGCCGCGGCTGATGTCCACGTCGTCTTCCAGCAAGATCGTCACAGATTCTAAAACAGAGGCCTCCTCAATTTCGTTTCCGCCAAATTCGATTTTAGCAATCCTGGATTCGGTTTCCGAAGGCAAAACTTTGATCAAATCACCTTTTTTGAATGTTCCGCTTTGCACACGTCCCGCATATCCGCGGTAATCGTGCAACTCGTCCGTTTGAGGGCGGATCACATATTGAACCGAGAAACGGCCATCTTCCTGATTCTGATCTTTCAAAACATTGACATTTTCCAAAACAGAAAGCAATGTTTCGCCAGTATACCAAGGCATGTTCACTGATCTGTCCACAATGTTATCACCATTCAATGCGCTAACCGGAATTAATGTCAGGTCTTTGATATTCAATTTCGAAGCCAATTCCTGGTAAGATTTCGCAATCTCCAAAAACGCATCTTCCGAATTGCCAACCAGATCCATCTTATTAATCGCCACAATTACATGCGGAATGCCCAACATGGAAGCAATTAATGAATGGCGACGGGTTTGTTCAACAACGCCATGACGCGCATCAACTAGAATAATAGCCAAATCTGCATTCGAAGCACCCGTAACCATATTTCTGGTATACTGAATGTGTCCCGGCGCATCAATGCTGATAAACTTGCGGTTGGGCGTCTGGAAATATTTGTAGGCAACATCAATAGTAATGCCTTGCTCGCGCTCCGAACGAAGGCCGTCCGTAAGCAACGCCAAATCGATTTCCCCCACATTGCGGCTCTTACTCGCACGCTCAATGGCCTCCATCTGATCCGCCAATATATTCTTTGTATCGTAAAGCAAGCGTCCGATCAACGTACTCTTGCCATCGTCCACGGAACCTGCCGTTATAAATCTTAGTAAATCCACCTTTTTTTAATGTTGAATGATTGAATGAGTGAATGTTAGCTATCCTGTCACCCTGAGCGGAGCCGAAGGGCTGTCACCCTGAGCGCACCGGGCCGCCGAAGGGCGTCCACCAAAGCTACCTCAGAAGTACCCCCCCTTTTTCCTATCTTCCATCGCCGCTTCCGTCTGCTGATCATCGATCCGCGTCTCACCCCTCTCACTAATCCTGGAAACAGTAATCTCAGCAATAACCTCGTCCAATGTCGCAGCACTCGACTCCACAGCCGCCGTACAGGTCATATCGCCAACGGTCCTGAAACGAACTTGACGGGTTACGATTTGATCGTATTCATCTTTTTCGATCACTGGGGTGTTGTTCAGCAATTTGCCATCTCTCAAAATCAATTCACGCTCGTGGGCGAAATAAATGGATGGTAATGTGATGTTTTCTCTTTTCAGATATGCCCAAACGTCCAGTTCTGTCCAGTTAGAAATTGGGAAAACGCGCACGTTTTCACCTTTATGGATTCTGCCGTTGAATAAGTTCCAAAGTTCAGGACGCTGACGTTTTGGATCCCACTGACCGAATTCGTCACGGAATGAGAAAATGCGCTCTTTCGCACGAGCCTTTTCTTCGTCACGACGTGCACCGCCGATGCAGGCATCAAACTCAAATTCTTCGATTGTATCCAGCAAAGTGAAGGTTTGCAGCCAGTTACGGCTTGCATTCTTGCCGGTTTGTTCTTTTAAACCTTTCGCCTTTATGGTGTCTTCCACATAGCGAACGACCAGTTTTGCGCCGATTTGTTCGGCCAGTTCGTCGCGGTAATTTATCGCTTCAATAAAATTATGTCCGGTATCAACGTGCACCAGTGGAAAGGGGATTTTTCCGGGGGCAAAGGCCTTTTGGGCCAGTCTTACCAATGTGATAGAATCTTTTCCACCTGAAAACAACAATGCAGGGCGCTCAAACTGGCCTGCGACCTCACGCATAATGTAAATCGCCTCGGCCTCCAACTGGTCCAGATAATCGGGTGACTTGCGTCGCGCTTCCTGATCGCTGATATCCGACACTTCTTTAACTGAAATTGACATATTCTGAATAATTGTTTTTCTATAAAATGGGCTAATACTGCCCGTTTATGGCATTTTGCAAGCTATTTAGCATGCAGGCCACATTCTTTTTTCGATTCATCTTCCCACCACCAACGTCCGGCGCGGAAATCTTCGCCTTCCTGGATCGCACGGGTGCAAGGCGCGCAGCCAATACTTACGAAGCCTTTGTCATGCAATGGGTTATAAGGAATGCCATTCGATTTAACATATCCCTTCACCTCTTCAAATGACCAATGCAAAATCGGGTGAAACTTCACCAACTGGTGCGCTTCGTCCCATTCCAGCTGCGGCATATCATGACGGTTACCCGATTGCTCCGCCCGGATGCCCGTCACCCATATCTTCGCACCTTTCAAAGCGCGGTTCAAAGGTTCAACTTTACGGATGAAGCAGCATTCTTTCCTGTTTTCAACCGAATCGTAAAAGCTCAAAGGTCCTTTCGTGCTGACCAAAGTTTCCACCGAATCTGTTTGCGGATAGTAAACCTTGATCTTTGTATCGTAACGATTATTCGTCTTTTGCAGCGTCATATAAGTCTCGCTGAAAAGCCGTCCCGTGTCAAGCGTGAAGATCGTAACGTTCAGATTATTCTTTAAAATAAAATCTGTAATAACCTGATCCTCATAGCCCAGGCTAGTCGAAAACACCACCTCGCCAGGAAAAAGATCCGCCAGAATCGCCAGCGATTCTGTCTCACTCTTGCCCTCAATGGCCGCGTTCAAAGAAGATATTATTGTTTCGTTCATGGTGATTATTGTATCAATTCAAAACGGGCGACATTCAAAAATTCCTTATTCAAATGATCAAAGTCTTTGTCCGTTGTTATTAATGTTGCACTCAAAACACTAGCCGTCGCCGCAATCCACAAATCATTTTTACCCATGTTTCTGGCTGAGCCTTTTAGCTGTTTTTCCTGAAATCTGCCTTGACTAAATGCGTCTATCTCTGCGTAACGCTCGATAATCGGCTTATTTAGTTCTGTTGTTATGAGCACCGAATCCTCTAAGGAATCAAGTGCAGCCATCCTTTGCTTGCCCCAGTTATTTCGAATCCCAATTGATTTCAACTCTCCAATACAAATAGCCGAAGTGTACATTTCGCTCGGGCCCCCTTCATCTTCAAAGTAAGTTTGTAAAGTGTTTATCAAATGGTGTTTTCTCAAATACGCAAGCAGGATATTGGTGTCAAGAAAATATCTCATCTAGTAAGTTGAGAAAGTAAAAGCTCCAATGGTTCCTGGATATCCATTTCATCGGCGAGCTTACTCATTCTCTCCTTGTCAAAACCCTTATAATTTTGTTCTCTTTTTAAATTTTCAATCCATTCCTCGGTTGAAGCATATTCCTTTGTCGGTTTGATCAGCTCTTTTGCAGGATCGTTATCGGGCAAAGAATAATACATCAAGTCATTCATTGGAACTTCTGCCAGATCTGCTGCTTGCTTAGCTGTAAGCGCTCCCTTTTGATACAGTTGCACTGCAATAGACAGGACAACAGACCTCTTCTCAAACTGCTCCGGAATTTCAATAGTTAATGTGTGCATGATATAAATATGTTTAAGTGTTTATCAATCTAATATATCACTTTTCACCGACACCTCCACGGCGTTTGTGAAGTCTTCGATTAAATCTTCAATGTCTTCCAGGCCTACTGAAATGCGGATGAGGCCTTCGGTGATGCCTAATGCTTTTTTCTCTTCTGGTTTCAGTTTGGCGTGGGTGGTTGTGTTTGGGTTGGTTACGATGGTTCTCGTGTCGCCTAGGTTCGAAGACAAAGACGCGATTTCCAATGCATCCATAAATGCGGAGACACGCTCAAAACCACCTTCCAAATCAATGGTAACAATGGCGCCGCCGGCTGACATTTGTTGTTTGGCCAGTTCGTGCTGCGGGTGCGATTCCAGGAATGGATATCTTACGGATTTTACATCCGGATGTTTTTCCAATGCTTCAGCAAGTGCCAATGCGTTTGAACAATGTCTGTCCATTCTTAATCCCAATGTTTCAAGACTTTTAGTCAAAACCCACGCATTGAATGGCGACATGGATGGTCCGGTCTGACGACAGAAAAATCGTAACTCCTTGATATATTCTTTTTTTCCAACAACGACACCGCCTAATACGCGGCCTTGGCCGTCCATATATTTGGTCGCAGAATGCACGATCAGATCGGCGCCGTATTCCGCAGGATTTTGCAATGCTGGTGATGCGAAGCAGTTGTCAACGTTAAATATCAGATTGTGCTTTTTGCAAAGTCTTCCAACCATTGCCAGATCAACCAGATCCAGACCTGGGTTTGAAGGCGTTTCCAGGTAAACCATTTTGGAATTCGGCTGAACCGCAGCTTCCCAATCCGCTTCGCTTGCGTCCGCGTCGAGGTAAGTGTAAGTGATTCCCCATTTGCTCAAAATCTGCGTAATCACCTGATGTGCAGAGCCGAACAATGCGCGGCTGGCGATAATGTGGTCGCCTGTTTTCAACAACGCAGCCATACTTGCGAAAACTGCTGCCATACCCGTTGCGGTTGCAACGCCATCTTCACAATCTTCTAAAAGACAAACCTTATCAACAAATTCCTGCACGGTCGGGTTGGAAAAACGGCTGTAAATGTTGCCTTCTTCGGTCTCCTCAAAAAGTGCTCTTCCCTGTTCCGCGCTTTCAAATGTAAAGCTGCTGGTCAGGAACAATGGTGTTGAATGCTCGCGATACTTGGTTTTCGGCGTTTGCGTGCGTATCGCTTTGGTTTGTTTTTTCATGATTTGAATTCATTGGCTATTACTTTCAGCCTTTTTTGTTTTAATATAAAAACTAAGTGCGGTCACTTAGAAAATGTCTTTTATAAACCGCTCAGCACCATATAAATGATCCTCAAACTCACAATGATAATCACGGTTCCAACCATAATCATCATGGTTTTGATCGGTAGTTTTCTGGATAAGTTTGCGGCGATCGGGGCAGCGGCCATACCACCCAATATGAGCCCGAGCACGACCTGCCAATGCGAAAATCCGATGAGGCTGATGAAGGTTACTGAACTTGCGAGTGAAACAAAAAACTCCGCCAGGTTGACTGATCCGATGGTGTATTTCGGGTGACGTCCGCGGGCGATCAATGTAGATGTTACAATAGGTCCCCAACCGCCGCCGCCAATCGAATCAAGCGTTCCGCCTGCCATCGCCAGCCAGCCGATCTTGGTCATTGGCTTCTTTTCAACTCGCTTCTTTAACGCTTTCTGGATGATAAGAATTCCCAGAATCAATGTATAAACAGCCACTAAAGGCTTGATAACGTAAATGTATTTTTCAAAAGAAGATAGGAGGTAAGCACCCGTAATAGCGCCTAAAACGCCCGGAAACAGGATTTTTTTGAAAAGCTTGCTGTTAACATTCCCGAATTTCAAGTGCATATAGCCCGAAACCCCGCTGGTAAATATTTCAGAAGTGTGCACGCTCGCGCTCACAGCCGAAGGCGGAACGCCCAATGTGAGCAGAAATGTAGCTGCCGTAACGCCATAGGCCATGCCCAATGCGCCGTCGATCATCTGCGCCACGAAACCGCCCAAAACATAATAAAAGAAACCTTCACTCAATTCGAGTTCGTTCCAGAGAACAGTCAGGCGGTCGTAAGTGAAGAAGGTGAAAAGCAGGTGACCGAGGACCATTAACGCTATCGCGGAGAAGATGTTAACCGCAACTTCGGTGCGTGTTCTTTTACGAATGGTGGCGGCCCAGATTTTCTGCTGAATGGTTTCCCAGGTCAGCGGCGTTTTTGTATTATTCCTTGTTGGTTTGTGCTCTGCTTCAATTGGCAAGGCAACATTGGATGAAGCATTAAAACGAACATCAGATTCATCAGGAAGATCGCGCAGGAAAACCACCTGACCCTTTTCCCGGGCGAGTGCGGCCAGGCGCCGATCTTCCTCAGGATCACCACTTGCGATGTAGGCTACATCCAAAGATTCCCAATTTTTATCCGATGAGGGTGTAAAATCCGCCGCTTCCTTCAAAGTCTATGTAGTATACTATTATTATAGAGTAGTCAAGCAATAAAATAGCAAACAAATGTTTGCTATTTCGGGTGCCAAATTTAAGATCAAATTATTAGTTTTCAAAGAACAAAAATCTCCCGGCGGAGATCAATAGCAGCGGATCTGGAATAAAGCGGCGGGCGTTTGCGGGTTGCGATTCGTCACTTTTATCTTCAAAAACTGGGTCTGGATAGGCTGGTTGAAGGAAATGGTTCGGCGGGAAAGGTGATTATCATGGATTTCGCCTACGATTTCATCCTGATCATTACAAATTTCAATATCTGTTGCGCAAAAGGGCATAACCGTTTCGGGATGCACATAAATGACATTTTCCATGGGATGGTCGAAATCGGTATCGAAACAAATGTCGATTTTTTGAATGTTCACCGGCGCTTCCCAGCGGATGGTGACCACCGGTTCGGCATCATTGAAGTTGGCAACCCATGCATTCGGACTGGCGATGGGGCGGTTATGAATAATTCTCAAATTTTCAGGTTCAAAAAGGGCGATCGGTTCGCTGAGACTAAATGCCAGATTGCGTCCTTCTGGCCTTCGCTGCGGGCACCAAAATTCGAATGTGTCCACGCCAATGTCTTGCATCGGCTCTTGTTTTCCGTAGTTTGAAACAGCCGGATTGGTCGCATTAAAGACGGTTAGCAAGCCTGTTAAGCGTTTTTCGCTATGTTGGATTTTAATGTTGGGGTTTTTGATAAATGAAACAAAAGCATAACCAGCATCTTCAAAAACAGCCGACCAATCGAGTTGAATCTCATGTTTTCCAACATTCAATTCAAAAGACTTTGTTTCGAGCGTAACATCCGGCGTGTGGTTAAATGCCTTGCTGCTTTTTCTTAATTCAACCACCAGTTCAGTGTCGGCCAATGTTTCCACCCAAACGGTTACGGATGGCATTTTCCCCTGAACAGGCAACATTTGCGCGACCGAATGTTCAATAAACGCCCAATGATCTGAGCCCGGAAGATCTTTTAATTTCAAACTGGAAGAAGCACTTATCTCAATTGCTTTCTCGACCAGATTTTCTGAGTCAGCAATGTCAGTTTGTGGCAAATACTGACCTGCTCGCCATAATTCCAATTGCAACTCTTTCAAATGCCGTTCACCCACCTCACGTGGCGGGCAGTTATATTTTTTCGCAAGCGCAGCCGCGACGGCGACCGCCTGACCGCCCATTGCGCTGGTGGCCATCACGCGAGTTGACGCAAATGCTACGTGCGTCGCGCTGATAATGCGGCCTGCGATGAAGAGATTATTGATGTTTTTGCTATAAAAACAACGATAGGGAATGCTGTAAACGCCTTTGCTATGCCATTGATTACAACCCGATTGGTCACTGTAAACGCCATCGGCGGGATGCAGGTCCAGGCTCCAACCGCCAAAACCGACCGTGTCCGGAAACGCAGTTTGCTCTACAATGTCCTGCTGTTTTAACAAATAATCCCCTTCAAAACGCCGGCTTTCGCGTTTCCCCGGAATCGTGCCGACCCATTCCAATGTCATATTTTCCGATTCCGGAAAGGCACCTGAATTCTTAATGTAATTCCAGGCACCATAAACAACCTTCCATAACTCCCACTTGATTTTCTCCGTATCGTGCACAGTATCAAGTCTTCCGCCATATTCCAGCCACCATAGCCGGCAGCCAAAATCTTTCGGATTGAATGTCTTGTAACGCGGGATCTCCGTAATGTCCTGCAATGCATAAGAAGGCGGAATGAACTTCACCGGGCGGCCTATATCCTTAGAATAGAAATACATAGAATGCCCCAGCAACTCGCCATAAGCCTTATCCGGCGCAAATTTTTCACCAAATTCATCCATCGATTCTGCGCCCATCCGAAATGCCGCACCTGCAAGAAACCCGACAATCCCATCCCCGGAGGCATCGCAGAAAAGCGGTGCGGTAACTGTGTATTTAGTGCTGTTTTGAGAGCAAAAGGCGTGGACGGCCGTGATGGTTTCAGTCTCTGTATTTTTGTCCAAATCATATACTGCAGTGTTCAGCAGCAATGTAATGTTCGTTTCTTCAATGACTTTTTCCAGCAAAACAGTGTCGAAAATCAGCGGGTTACCATCCGGATTTCGGTAAATATTTTCGAGCATGATCTCGTCGATCACGCCGCCTTCGCGGGCCCAGCGGTTGTTGTTGCCCATGTGCGAGGTTGCGCCGAGGATCCATAGCCGCACTTCGCTCGAACAATTGCCGCCCAAAACCGGTCTGTCCTGGATCAATGTTACCTTTACGCCAGCCCTCGCCGCCGTAATCGCTGCACAAGTGCCCGTTAATCCTCCTCCTACAATCACCAGATCTGCCGCCGATGCAATGGTTTTGGGTGCTCTTTTCTCAGATGCTTCTTCGCGTATCATTTTGTAAGGTCATTAGCTCCACTCTGCATTTGCAAAAACCGGAGCCATTGCAAAAACCAGAGCGCGTTTTATAATTATTTCAATTCAATGTCTGTCTCGATGCTGGTAAAACCGGTCGGTTTCGAGATATTAATGTGCAGTTTCTTATCAAAACCCGCGACCGGAATGTCGATTTCCTTTGCTTCGCCCGGCTTTATTTCCGGTAAATCAATGGTCAGGCCGTTTGCTTTCAGCTTATAACCTTTGATTGTTCTTGCTGGAAAATCGCCGCGGGCGGTCAACCGAACGGTTAGCAAATGCTGACCTTGTCCGCCTGCTTTGAAACCTACTTTTTCAATGGTAACCGGTGAATATTCCTTTTGATGAACGCGGTAAGCAGCTCGGAATGAGCGGTCGGGGCCGACGATGCCCCATGGGCGATAGCCGTTTGCATTCGTCCCATGATGGCGGCTTTGGTAATCATTATAAGTCCACCAGGAAGTGCCCACCACATAAGGTCGTTTACGGAACTCAACCATCAGATCTGTAATGTGTCGCGCCTGAAATGCTTCGTCTTTTGCATCCGCCCGCACGCCCCATTCGCTTACCAAAATAGGCTTGTCGAGATAAAGCGAATGAATGTGGTCCAGGACTTTGGCGTGGTTTCCGTAGGTGTTGGTCGAGATGAAATCCACGTATTGACTGGCCTCATCTTCCGGTTTTTTGGGTAAAATATTGAGGCGCATGGAGGCGAATGTGTAGAGCCGTGTCGGATCAAGGGATCTGGCAAATTCGATCATATCCTTCGTCCACTTTTGTCCTGCAGGCTGCTCGGAAAGATACTCATTACCAACACTATAAGCGATTACGCTCGGGTGGTTCCAGTCTCTTTCCGCCATTTCGGTAAACTGTGATTTGAACTTCGCCCGCATCGAATCATTGTCCATTTGATTGGGCGTAAGCTGCCAGTTTCCGGCCTCGGTAATGATGAGCATGCCGTGTTTGTCGGCCAGGTCGTAGAAATATTCCGAAGGCGTGTAATGCGTCAAGCGCTGGAATTCCATGCCTGCTTCCTTCATCAATTTAAAGTCTTTTTCAATCAGCCAATCCGGCTCCACAGAGCCCAATCCCGGATAATCCACAACCCGGTTACCGCCGCCAACGCGAATAGATTTGCCATTCAAAAGCAGCTGTGCATTCTTAACTTCCACTTTTCTTATTCCAAAATGCGAAGCAATCGAGTCTTCGCCCACAGCCACCTTAAGCTGATATAAATTCGGCTCATCCAGATCCCACAACTTCACCTGCGCAGCCGTTAATGTGGCTTCGGCTTCTATAAAACCCGTTTGCCCAGCCGGAATGCTTTCCGACTTGCCTTTCACATTGAAAGGAATCACTTTCCCATCAAACAAAACTTTATAACTGACCTTGGGCGACGCGGCGGCCTTAGAAGCATTGCGGATTCTGATCCTGGTTTTCAAAGTCGCAGTGCCCTTTGCCAGGTCCGGTAGGGCATCTATTTTCAGGTTTTCGGCATACACTTCGGGCTCGATGGTCAGGTAAACGGGACGCACGAGACCACCGTAATTCAGCCAGCCCATGAAAGAATCATTGATGTTGCCATTGTCCTTTGCACCCGGAATCGTGCCCGGTTTCCACGTATCATTATTAACCGAAACTGCCAGCAGGTTATCGCCATCTTTCAACAAATCCGTCACATCAAAACTGAACGGCGTATAACCGCCCTCATGCGCACCAACTTTCTCATTATTAAGCCAAACATTCGTCTTATAATAAGCCGCATCAAAATGCAGGATCACGCGCTTTCCGGCAACTGGTTTCCAGGCAAAAGTCTTTCTATACCAGGCCGTTCCGGTATAATGTTCAAAGCGCGGGTCCGAAGAAAAGCAATGCGGCACCGTCACCTTGTCCAGCCGGTTACTCTCCGCCAGCTTGTCCATATACCATTTTCCCTTCAATCCCATCTCAGCAGGATCCATCGCAAAAAGCCACTCTCCGTGCAGCGGAATCGCATTTGGCTCCCGGATTTTGAATTGTGCAGAAGCGGATTTTGGGGCAAAGTATAAGAGGGTTAGCAGGATTAAGAGTTGTTTCATTGTATATATTGAGTTTTTAAGACGGATATCCGTATTTCAATTTAAAATGTTTTTTTACGGTCGGATTTAAGGCATTATCGCGATTTTTCGTTGATCCCAATGTTGCGTCCCTCCGGGACTTGGTGACTGCGTTTTGTTGATCTTTTCTACCAATATTGCGTCCCCGGGACTTGGCGACTGCGTTTTGTTGTTCTTTTCTACCAATGTTGCGTCCCTCCGGGACTTGGTGATTCGTTTCATTGTTTCTTTTCTACCAATATGGCGTCCCTCCGGGACTTGGTGACTGCGTTTTGTTGATCTTTTCTACCAATGTTGCGTCCCTCCGGGACTTGGTGACTGCATTTCATTGTTTCTTTTCTACCAATGTTGCGTCCCTCCGGGACTTGGCGATTCGTTTCAATGTTTCTTTTCTACCAATATGGCGTCCCTCCGGGACTTTGTGACTGCGTTTCATTGTTTCTTTTCTACCAATGTTGCGTCCCTCCGGGACTTGGCGATTCGTTTCATTGTTTCTTTTCTACCAATGTTTCGTCCCTCCGGAACTTGGTGACTGCGTTTTGTTTTACTAATATTTTAGCGTCAATCGTTGAATCGATACCATTTCCATTATCTGCTATCCCTAGTCCCAGAGGGACGCAATATTGGTAACCTGATACGAACGTACTTATGTCAAATGCCGGAGGCATGCAAGACTATCACTTGACAAGAACCCGCCGGGAGGCCACAAACGGAATTGCTGATGAAAACAGCACTACTGTTGCTACAACTGCGGTTATCAACGTCCCGGAAGTGGTCATTACACTTAATATGAAGAGCATTATTGCTGTAAAAAGCAATGCGCCGGCGATTACTTGCAGGCCAAAGCGGTTTTGGCGTTTGATTTCTATGGCTTCTTCTTCATTGACTTCCAGGGCGTCGATGCGCTTTTGTTCTTTGGTTTCCAGGTAAGTCAGATATTCTTTGGCGATGATGTCTTTGGAGCTTGCCCAGAGTTCGTAGGCTAATAAAAGGAGCAAGGGAAGGCCAACGCCGACGATCGTTTCCATGCCTCTGGATAGTTTGAAATCCAGTAAGATGGGCGCAAGGATTTTAAAGAAGAGATTGACCGAAAGGCCGATGCCGGTGACCCATAAAGTAACTGTGCTGTTGAGTCTTTTTGAAAATAAGGCCCAGAGCGGCGGTGCGAGAAGCGGACCGCCGGAGATAGCGGAAATGCTTAAAACAACTTCCACGATGCCACCGGCGGCAGGAACGAGTAAGGCGATGCCGATCATACCCAAACCAAAAAACCAGGAAGAGCCACGGGCAACCCGGATCAACTGCTTGTCGGAGGCCTTTGGGTTGACCATTCCCTTGTAAATGTCATTGGTGAAAACGGCGGAGACGACGTTCAATGCGGTATTTGCGCTTGCGGATGTAGAGAAATACATGCCGGTCAGCATTAGCCCCAGCAATCCGGGCGGCAGCACCATTTTACAGATCATTAGATAGGCATTTTCTGTATCCAGGCCTGTTAATGTTGGGTTAATGGCCTTGTATATCATAGGCGGAAACATCCATATCACCGGACTGATCAAATACAAGCCAGCAAAGAGAAAAGCGACTTTTTTGGCCGATTTTTCGCTGTCGACGCTCGTGTAGCGCTGCACCATCGTCCAGTTTCCGCCGATGTAGCAAATATGGTAAATGACAAATGCGGCAACGAAGCCGATAGTGTATTCGCCATTTAAGAGATTGAAAAAATCGTCCGGAACGGCCTTGCTGAAACCTTCCCAGCCGCCGACTTTGTCAAAGGATAGGGGAAGCAAAATGAAGACCGCTGCGGACAAAACTACAAATTGCAGAATGTCGGTAACCATTACCGCCCAAAGCCCGCCGACTGCCGTATAAGCAATCATAAAAAGCCCCAATCCAATCGTACAAGGCACCAAAGGCAAGTCGAGCGAAGCGCTAACAAGTTTGGCAACGGGATACAAAACGGAACCTTTGATAAACACCGAAACCAACGTGAAGATGAAAATATAAGTTTTCTGTACGGGCAAGCCCAGGCGCTCGCGGATGAATTCTGCAGCGGTTAATGCGCCGGTTCTTTTCCAGCGTGGTGCCAGGTAAAGGGCGGTGATCAATGCGCCTATGCACATGGTCCATTGGATGGTGATGGCGACCCAGCCGTGTTTGTAGGCGATGGAGCCCCAGGCCACGAATGTCCCGGCCGAGAAAAAACTCATGAACAAGGACAGCCCCCCGATAAACCAGGGAACCGCCTCTCCTCCGGCAAAAAAAGATTTTAAATTCCGTCCCGTTCGTGCAAATAACATCCCAATGCCCATCACGAATGCGGAAAAGACTAGGATGACGGCAGTATCAATGGTGTTGTTCATTATTCGGTTGTTAGCATTTTCTCATTCCGTTTCGCAAGTTTCCCTAAGCTGAGCATCGGCTAGGCGTCAGCCTCGAGCCGAGCATCGGCTAGGCATCAGCCTCGAGCCGAGTATCGACTAGGCATCAGCCTCGAGCTGAGCGTCGGCTAGGCATCAGCCTCGAGCCGAGCATCGGCTAGGCATCAGCCTCGAGCCGAGCATCGGCTAGGCATCAGCCTCGAGCCGAGCATCGGCTAGGCGTCAGCCTCGAGCTGAGCATCGTCTCTAGCCGTCAGCTTAAGCTGACGGTTAAAGAAGATCGATTTTTAGGGTTTTTAGGCCGAATGGGTTGATAGTTATCTGGTCTGTTTTTGCGGGTTGGTTGTTTTCCAGCCATTTTTGTTCCTGTATTTTTTTAGATTCTCCGAGTTTGCTTTGGTCCAGTTTCAATGTAAATGTGGTCGTTAATGCACTGTTATTCAGCAATGTTATGTAAATGCTATTTTTCGAAGTCGACCTTGACGTAATCACGTCAATAGCAGGTTTGTCGGCCACAGCGAATCCTTCCAGGATAACAAGCCTGGCTTTATCGCCATAAACTTTACCTCGTTCGAAGCCATACGTTTGGTGCGGGCCTACTTTTGGAGCGACGAAGCCTCTTGGGAATTCAATTTTTCCATTGGACCTCAGTGCTACTTCTGAGAGTAAATAATCCGTGATCCAGCCGATTTGCCACCAGGCGTGGTGGGGGTAAGGCCCCGCACCTTTGTTCATGGCTTGCCAGTAGTAGGATGCGACGCTGGTTTTGCTGTCTACGAATGCGTCGCGTCCGATGGCGGCGGACCGGGCCATGTCGGCGAAGATTTGCTCGCCGGTTAATTGATGCATTCTAATGAAAAGCCCCGCGTGGCTGGCCAGCTGAATAGGGCCAAGGCGTGTTGCCGAACCGAAAATGCCACCATGTTCGAAGCTCAAACCGGTCTGACTGATTTCCCAGTCTTCCTTGCTGTTCCCATTGACTTGCTTAATGTTCCTATTGGCAATAGGATGCGTATAGATTGAAGCAGTATAGATTTTTGCACAGGTAACTGCCGCATCCTGGTATTTTTTATTTTTGGTCAAATCATAAAGATCTAGTAGTGCCTGAGCCGATTGTCCGGTAGCAAAATCTGGTGCATAGCGCGCATCGCCGCACACGCCCAGGAAGGAGCCGGTTTCGACGGCATTTTTTACAAACCAATCCGCCCCTTTTTGTGCGGCTTTCAGGTATTTTTCATCTTTTAAAATGCGGTAGGCAACGATCATTCCGTAGAATGTGGGTCTCACATCTTGAATGTCTTTGAATAATTCCTGCTCATTTTTTCGGTCGTAGGCTACGGCCCAGCTGCCGTCTGTGTTTTGCCATTTGAGTAATTTATCAGCTCCTAAGCGCAATTTTTCCTTCAACTCTGCATTTTGAGGTTCGAACAAAAGCATATTACCCATGTCCAGTAACACATAGTAAGTCAGTGCGATAGGTTCCACGACTTCACCCCATTCTTCGACGAATTTTTTGCTTTTGGCTAAATAATATTGCCCTTCGATGGCTCCCTCAAAGAAGCCTTTATTGGTCTCTTGCTGTACTAATTTGAAATTCAATGCAGGCGGCAAAACCTTTTCCTTCAATTCAGGATCGTTGGTTGCATTGGCCAGCATCCACATAGCGCCGTAATCGGCGTTTTTCATGGCGTCTTTGTTAGAGCCGACCACGCCGCCAAGGTAAGATTGTGCGCCGATCTGCTTGCCTTCGTATTCTTCAATGTTCCAAAGCGACGTTTTCGGATCCGTGAGATAATGGTGCATTTTTTCGATGCGGTCGGTGAGGGCCTGCTTGCTTTGGCGGAGGCTTAATGTTTCGTGGAATTTGTAAATGTCGTTTGCCGCATGCTTGATCGCCTGGAACCAGTCGCCGGCGATGAGGCTGTAACGGAATGAGTAGGTAATCTCTTCACCAGCATTTAGTTCTGATTTTGGTTCGCCCAAAACCGGATAGTATAATGTAGGTGAGAGCTGCGATTTCCGGTTCATGTGCGACAGCCCAAGATGCCAGTCCGTTTGTGAGACTTTGTCGTTTGCCCAGGGATCGCGCGCGAGTCCCGGATTGGGGATAACCGACAATGTAATGCCGTTTTTAGTGCTGATCAGCGGGCTTAATGTTGTTGCGCAGCGTTCGCGATAAACCACCGGACGATCCGGAATTCCGTGTCCATAAGCATAGGCGAGGGCGAAATTACGTTGTATAAAATTACCCTGAAAATAGCCCGGTACAGATGCCCAGGACATTTGGTTTGGAGTGATAGAAGCCAGGGTGGGTGTTGCGAGTGAAAAATAACCCTTCTTTTTTGGGATAAGCCGCATGGTAACCTGAATGTCCGTGGGATAATCGGGATCTAATTTCCAGGTCGCTTTAACCGTCGCTACTTCGGTTTCTTTCGTGAATTCCAGCTCATTTTTTTTTGCCGAAAGATCCGCTGGTAAAAAGCTAAAAACCTGCCCGGCCTTATTCAGTGAAACTGCCGTGGTGCTTTCTTTCCATTGGCGTTCCTGATAATGGTAGTTGTCTTCGGGGAATGTTCCGCCGGTCGTTTTTTCAAACGTTTCGGCCGGTTCGTCTGAAGGTTTCGTCCCCGCGTAAAGCAGCGTGTATTCTCCGGAAGGCGTCAGCCCTTCAATCCATTTGCCATCTTTTTTTACCAGTATTTTATTGATCGACCAGTTTTTGCTGTCGTTTTTAAACTGAATGCTAATGTGATCATTCGCAAGGCTGACAGGCGTTTTATCCTGACCTAAAACATAATTGATTGATCCTAAACACAGAAAAATGGCAAAGTATAATTTCATTGTTACTTTATTTCATTAATAAAATCTTTGGTTCCTGCGATGATAAGAAGGCTTTGACTGCCCATTTTGTTGGGTCAAAAGCGCCTTTTGCGGCTTCATATACTTTCTTCATTTTTCTAACCGGAAAAAAACAGCAAGCTATTTTTCTTATCAAGGCTGAGGCGCAGGGGTTTCACCTTTTAGAATGGCCATTAGTTCGGGTAAATGATTTTGGTAAACTCCTCTGGGCGTTGTTTTATATTTTGTAGTTAAATAGGCAGCAAAACCTACCACTTCTCCCATCATTCCACAGGTGCGCATGACCCGCGTGCTGCCGAATGCCACGTGCGTGGTGCTGATGTTCCTGCCAGCGACGAATAGATTTTGAATGTTTTTGGAATAAAGGCAGCGATAGGGAATGGTGTATGGCGCTACTTTAATGTGCTTGGTTCCGGCGAAAAACTCCTGACCTTCAAAGTATTTGCTGTTTTTAGCATCTGGGAAATGCAGATCAATGGTCCACGTTGCCGTTACGGAGCCGTCCGGATAGAACTTGCCCTCCTGAATGTCCATCTGATTCAGAATGTGGTCACCGATAATGCGGCGCGATTCGCGTTTTCCGCCAATGTAAGCTACCCACGCAAGCTCCCGTTTGGCATATTTCGCGCCTTTGTTCTTTTTCAGATAAGACCAGTTTCCGTAGATCGCGCGCAGGTTATGATCACGGATTTTCTCCGCGTCGGTAATGGTGTTGAAATTGCCAAAACCTGTTTCCCACTGCCAGTCAGCCTTGGGTTCGTCAATGTGGTATTCATCGGAAAACTGGATGGCCCAGGGCGTGTCGGGGAATGACGAAACGGTGTCACGTTCCAGTGAGGCCCATAAATTGGATGTTCCTAATGTGAAATCATCGGCCTTTTCGGCAGCGAGCGATTCGCCCGTTTCTGCCTTGCTTTCGCGTCCCATTCTAAATTCTGCGCCGGCCAGATAGCCTATTGTTCCGTCGCCGGTGCAGTCAGAGAAGAAGGAGCCGGTGAAGCGTATTTCCTTGTTTGTAGCAATGTCGCGGCCTACTACTGCGGTAATGATATCGTTTTCTTTTTCAACTTTATAAACGTGGGTGTTTAGGAATAGTGAAATGTTTGGTTCTGCTTTTACAATCGAAATTTTACGTGCATCGCCATATTCTTTGGCATCCGGATTCCCGTTTCCGGGATCGCCATTGTCCATTTCTCTTACAATCCTTCCAAGTTTGGGATAATGGTTTTTATCAACATCGCCCATCAAGTGCACCCGGATTTCGGAGCTGTTATTTCCGCCCAGGACCGGCCTGTCCTGGATCAGCGCAACTTTTAGTCCCATCCTGGCTGCTGAAATGGCCGCGCAGGTTCCCGAAATTCCTCCGCCAACCACCACCATATCAAATCGGCCTGCCTCGGCTGGTTTTTCGGTGAGGTTCAGCAGTTTCTTGCGGAATGTCGTTAATGCTTCAAATTCGTTAGGAGGCGTAAATTTTAAATCGTCGGTAAACAGGATCGCGTCGCAGCGGCCGTTGAAGCCGGTTAAATCTTTAATAGACAACTTCGCCGAGCCAGCTTTGATGTCCGTTTCGCCACCGTCATACCATTTCCAGGCATCGGATCCGCTCGAACCGAACACCGGGCCAACTTGCTTGCCGTCGATACTGATCTCAAATTTCCCCGGCCCTTTCGGAAAGGGCGCCCAGTCTTTGGTACGGACCCACATTTTGTATTTTCCCGGTTTTGCGAATTTGACGGTTGTAGCAGCGTCTTTCACCGGCCTGCCCATTCCATGCGCCATAATGTAGGATGAGCCCATCACCACAAAAGACTGCTGGTCAATCACCCATCCGCCTTTGTCCTCAAACGATTCTGTTTCTACCAAAACATGGTTTTGCGCGGACGAGCAAAAGGTTAGGAGCGTTAGGAGCAGTGTGAAGATGGGTGCGGCTACCCCGGACTGAAGTCCGGGGATATGAAATGAAAGGGTGCCGATGGCACTGGCTGATGCATTCGGTTTTGAAGGCCAAGAAAAAGTGCCTACCGCACTTGCGAGCCACTTCCATCCAAACAACAGGCAAAAAGTGCCATCGGCACGACCAATACTGCTAGCGTCGGGTTTCAACCCGACGAAATATGGGTTTTTCATGGGTTCAGGATTTTTTTAATGAGGGATATTTGTTCGTCGTTGGATTTGGCCAGCGCGGATTTCAGGTTGTTTTTTAAGGATTCGTCGAGGGCAATGGTGTTCAGCTTTTTCAGAATCGATATTTGCAGGGCATATGGAGACCTTTGATAGGTTTGCCAGATCCAGTCCTGTCTTTTTTGTCCTGAGAAAAAATCGCTGCTCAGGCGCTGCAATGTATTTTTTGCGATAAAGACATTTTTTCCATCAATCACTTTCTCAATATCAGGCTCAAAAGTTCTCTTAACATTTCCTTTTGCATCCATCACTTTTTCCATTGCCCAATATTGATAATGGTAATTGTTGCTCGTCAGAAGGCGATGCAGTAAGGCGTCGCTCTGGTAAGTTTCAATGATCTTCTTCATTTCTGGAACGACCGTTCCATATGCAATGTGCCAAAGCGTGTAACAGGTATAAACAGCGCCGTCGATCACATGATTTTTGATCGTTTTCAATGTTGCGCCTGTCTTGGCATCAACCGAATCGGACAGGTCATCAGTGCCTTTTGTGATCAGATCTTCCATTTTCAGATCGGCAAAAATGGAATTGGGCTGAGCCAGAATATCCTGCAACTTGTCATAATCTTCCTGCCTGAATTCGTCGTGATCCACTTTGGTCAGCACTTTGTTTTTGGGCAGATCGAAACGTTCATAATTACCCAGTAAATCCCAGTAGAAGTTGATATGCACCGGTTTGCATTCATTTGTATAGCAAACCGGCGTGAAAATGTTTCTGAAAAAATACTGCGGTTGCCCCTTCTCATCCAGTGCGAGTTTCAATGTGTAAGTCAACGTGTCATTTTCCACGATCGTAAATTCACGGATCCTGTCATTTCCTTTTGCAGAAAAATGATGCATCGTGGCAACCAGGAAAATGATTAATATGCTTTTCATTACTTCCAGTCCGGGTTTTGTTCAATCTTCGCATTCGCATTGATCTCATCCTGCGGAATCGGGAAATAGCGATTTTTTGCAGTTACATTCCTGACCGGATATACGCTGTTTACCGCTTTTGGAATAACAGTCAAAAACTTTCCGGTGCGGGTAAGGTCATACCAGCGGTCGCCTTCGGCAAAGAATTCCCACGCGCGTTCCTGCAAAACGGCTTCTATAAATGCATCTTTGGTCAAACCAGTTTTCAAAACAGGCAAGCCAGCGCGCTTGCGTACTACGTTAATAGACTCATAGGCAGCAGCAGTAGCACCATTCAACCGCGCTTCGGCTTCGGCGGCGATCAGGTAAACATCCGGCATGCGCAGGATCGGAATGTTTGGAATCAGGCCAATGGTCGACACGGGGTCCTGGTATTTTTTGATCAAAACACCTTCTGTTGTGATGGGGGTAATGCTTCTTTGCGGCACCGTTTTCCCGGCTTTGTCAATATAATTGGTATCCAAAAGCGTTCTGCGTTTGTCTTTTGGATCAAATGAATTGAAAAAAGACTGGTAAGCAAACATGGATCCGAACGAAGTCCGGGCATACTCCGGTCCGGCGCTTCCGGAAGGGCCGCAAAGGCCCACCAGCTGGTGGCTCAATCCTGGCGAAACAGGGTCAACTTCATATGCAAAGATGTTTTCCAAACGCGCAGCATCCTCATTATCATAGCGATATACGTCCTGAACATTAGGCAACAACGCATGTTTATTAGATGCGATGACCAGCTTCGCCTTCGCCAAGGCGGTGGCATAATCCTCATTATATAGCGCTGCTTTCGCATAAAGTGCAAGCGCAGCTTCGTTCGACGCACGACCTTTTACAACTGCCGGGAAAGATGGAAGTCCCGCTGACGTGGCCTGGTCAAGGTCGCTGTAAATTTGCTTGTATACATCTGCTTTCGGGCTTTTGGCTGTCAATGCTTCCTCTTCGGTGTAGCTGGGCGTGATCTTCACTGGCACGTCGCCGAAATTTTTGGCCAAGACCCAATGGTAGAATGCGCGTAGGAAATATGCTTCGCCCAAAACCTGTTTTTTACGAGCTTCGTCCATCGTTGCGCCCGGCACTTTGGCAATCACCCAGTTGGCCTTTTCAATGCCGCTGTAACACGACTGCCAGATCTGCTGGGGTGATTCATTTACCCGGCTGTTGCTTTTTTGGGTCGTGTAGTTGACGTCGTAAGTGAACATTGTCAACGTGTTACGACCTACCACACCGCGTGGGTACGTTTGGTCATCGCTGAAATCGGCAACTAATGTGAGTGCCGGTGCGCCGCCGAGGCCGCCCAATGCGCCGTAAACGGCTACGAGTCCTTTTTCAGCGTCGGCTGCGGTTCTGTAAAAATCTTCGGTATAAATAGACGAATATATCGTTTCGTTCAGCTCGCAGGATGGCAGCAGCAAGGAGGCTCCCAGTATGCTCAGCGTAGCGCTTAATTTTAATGCTTTTCTCATGTTTCAAAAATTAGAATCAGTGATGAGGATTTAGAATGTTACCTGAATACCGCCCAGGAATGATCTGGATTGCGGATAAACGAAGTTGTCAACGCCGATGATCGTGTTGGAACCTGCGTAAGTATTCACCTCCGGATCGTATCCGCTGTAATCGGTGATCGTAAACAGGTTATTGGCGCTTGCATATAGGCGAATGCCCTGCACACCCTTGAAACGTGGTAATGTGTAACCCAACGTCAGGTTTTTGCAGCGCATATAAGAGCCGTCTTCAACCACATAATTTGAAATCGGAAGCCTTCCGCCTTGCGCCCCGCTCACATACTGATTGCTCGGGTTTGTAGGCGACCAGCGGTCTACAACGCCTTTCAGCAAGTTGCGCTGACCCAGTGGGTTTTCGAAAGATAAGCGGCTGGCATTGTAAATATCATTTCCCTGCGATCCCGAGATAAACACACCCAGGTCAAAGCCTTTGAAGGCGAGGTTGGTTGAAAAACCATAGATGAATTTCGGATTGGGATTACCCACAATGACCTGATCGGCGGCCGTGATCTGGTTGTCGCCCGTCACGTCTTTGATCTTATGGCCGCCCAAGCGTCCGTCATAACCCGGAAGAATCGCTTCGCCTGTTTGATTCACACCATCAAAAACATACGTTTTGAACATCCCAAGCGGCTGTCCCACAGACAAAATCGTGTACGTGGTAACAAAGCGCTCATTGGTAACACCGCCGTCCAGGTTCAGCACTTTGTTGCGGTTGAATGTGGTGTTGGCCGAAACGTCCCATTTCAATTTTCCATCCAGGATCCGGGCATTCAGGGCGAGTTCCAGCCCCTTGTTTTCAAGTGATGCAAAATTGCCCGTAATCGAGCCATATCCCGCGCTTAACGGCAAGCCTTTGATGTAGAGCAGATCGTCTGTTTTCTTATGATAAACATCGGCAATGAAGCTCACGCGGTTGTTCAGCAAACTCACGTCAATCCCTAAATTAGCCTGCTTCGAACGTTCCCAGCGCAAATCCGGATTTGCAATGCCGGTAGGATTGATGCCGGTCACGTAAGTATGGTTGATCAAATAATCACTGCCCGTTGAGGCGGCCGTTGAGAGTGATTGGTAAGGGCTTATGCCTCCTGCATTTCCTGTGATCCCGAAGCTTCCACGCAGTTTCAGGTCTGATAACCAAGTTAAATCTTTGATAAATGGCTCTTCAATCAGACGGTAGGCTGCTGAAATGGCTGGGAAAACGCCGTATTTGTGGTTAGCCCCAAACTTGCTCGAGCCGTCCACGCGTGCTGTGAGGTCGAGGAAAATTTTGTCTTTGAAACCGTAATTGATCCTGGCAAGATAAGAATCGAGTCGCTGGCTGCTCCGGCTGCTGCTAACTGTCCGCGTTAATGCAAGCTGTAACGCTTCGTTTTGCGTGGCATCGTTTGGGAAACCGGTTGCATTCAAATTGTTGGAATTCGATTGTTCGAGCTGCGTTCCAAAAACCGCTGTGGCTTTGAACGAATGGTTTTTTCCAAAATTTGTATTGTAGGTTAAAATGCTCTCGTGCAGCAAGGCCAGGAAATTGCCATTGCCTTTGGCGCCAGACCCGGAATTATCATTCAGGTCACTTTTATTAACGATCGACCTCGGCGAGTAAGCGTTGAACAATTCGCCACGCTGGTCAATGTTGAAAGAAGCGCGATAGGTCAGTCCTTTGACAAAATTCACTTCGGCATAAAGATTGGCCAGCGTTCTTTTAATGTCCCTGTTCATCACCATTGCCGCAAAATTCAGCGGGTTCACAACCTCGCGATACTGACCGCCGGCTTGCTCACCGAACGGGAAAATGGAACCGTCTTCTCGATAAGGTTTCAGCGTAGGCGGTGCGCCAATTGCGGCTCCCAGAACAGAAGACAGCACTGCGCCACCGTCCCCGATGTTCTCACCACCCGTCTGAATGCCATCATTTATTGAATAACTTCCTAGAATGCTCGTTCCGATTTTCACCTTTTTGCTCAGCCTGTGATCGAGGTTCAAACGATACGAATACCTTTTGAATGATGAACCAATGAATGTTCCCTGCTGGTCGAAATAGTTAAGTGACAATGCCAGTTGTGTTTTTTCATTTCCGCCATTGATCGAAAGCTGGTGGTTCTGGATCGGTGCTTTACGGAAGATGTAGTTCTGCCAATTCACACCCTCGCCCAGAGAAGCAGGATCGGGATAATAGTTGTTTTTGAAAACTTCATTTTCGAGCTGTGCAAACTCGGACGCATTTAATACATCGAGTTGTTTGTTTACCTTCTGGGTGCCGTAGTAGCTGTCAAATGTGACATTTGTTTTGCCGCTTTTACCTCGTTTTGTTGTGATCAGAACAACACCATTAGCAGCCCTGGCGCCATATATAGCCGATGCAGAAGCATCTTTCAGGACTTCAACGGACTCGATATCATTGGGGTTAATGGTAGAAAGCGGGCTTACATCCGTGATGCCGCCGCCGTTGGAGATCTGGATCCCGTCAATCACGTAAAGTGGTTCGGACGAACCATTAATAGAGTTGGTTCCCCGGATCCGCACGCTGATATTACCGCCCGGAGCGCCGGAATTTTGGTTGATCTGCATCCCTGAAACTCTTGCTTGTAAACCTTGCGCAATGTTTGCAACGGGCGTTTGCACCAGATCTTCTGCTTTCACGGATGCAATTGAACCGGTTGTTTCTACACGTCGCTGCGTTCCATAACCCACTACAACCACTTCTTCCAGTGCCTTTGTGTCGGTTTTTAGGTTAATGTCAATGCTCGTGCGGTTATTGATGGCAATTTCTTCCTTTAAATACCCGACAAATGAAAAGACGAGCGTAGCATTTGCCGCAGCTTCAATGGCATAGGTGCCTTCTACGGTTGTTAATGTTCCCTGCTGCGTCCCTTTTACCGTTACACTGGCACCGGGAATTCCTTCCCCTTTGTCATCTGTAACTTTTCCCGTCACCATGCCGGACTGCGCCAGCAATGCATGCGTCAAGCCCAATTGCAGGACCATCAGCAAAATTGATTCAAGTATTCTTCTCTTCATATACTAATTATTAGGGTTAAAGGCAATGTTGTTCAAATGGGAATAATGCAATTTAGAATGCAGTTGATATGTAGAAACGTTGATTA
Organism: Dyadobacter sp. CY351; assembly: GCF_021502625.1. Lineage (NCBI taxonomy): Bacteria > Pseudomonadati > Bacteroidota > Cytophagia > Cytophagales > Spirosomataceae > Dyadobacter > Dyadobacter sp. CY351. The sequence continues at coordinate 344,681 of NZ_JAKFFU010000004.1, forward strand.
TGGTTATTGAAAAACTTATTCACTCTGCGTTTTAATTGGTCGTTTAACATAAATATAGATGCGTCTGGAAGTGAAATCAAGCCATTCAGGACCCAAATAAATGTGGGAATTAAACTAAAAGTATCGGCAACGTTTGCGAATACGTTGCCGATATATGGTTTTATGACTTTTTAATATAAGAATTTTATATTTTTGTAAGTGAGATTAGTGTGCAGGGCAAGTTATTGTTCAAAAGGTAGGATTATTAAAAAAGTGCAAAGTTTATGATTAAATGTGTGAAGTGCGAACAGGTGGATAGCATTATGAAGGCAGGTTACGTCAGGGGCAAGCAGCGCTATCTGTGCAAAACCTGTAACTACTATTTTACGCATTCGGAAAAGGACTTGTCTCTGCCTTCTGCTGTCAAGCGCAAGCGGCATCAGACCACGATCATCGACATTGCAAAATCGCTGGGGGTTTCGAACTCCACTGTTTCCCGAGCCTTACACGGGCATGCAGACATTAATCCGGAAACACGGCAGGCTGTGCTGGATAAGGCATTGCAGCTGGATTATCAGCCCAATCAGCTGGCCTATAACCTGGTAAAAAGCAAGACCAATACAATTGGAATGATCGTTCCGGAATTTCACAATCCGTTCTTCCCTAATGTGATTATAGGCGCGCATGAAGTGCTTACCAGGGCGGGTTATAACCTGACGATCATGCAAAGCAACGAATCCTACCAGGTTGAAATATCAAATACAAAAGCAATGCTCGCCAACCGCATTGATGGATTGCTGATATCGCTCACCCAGGAAACCAACAATTTTGAACATTTGGGTGTATTCGAAAAGCGGGGCATTCCGCTCGTGCTTTTTAACCGAGTTTGTGAGCAGATCAACGTGCCCAAAGTGGTTGTGAATGATTTTGAAGCTTCTTTTCTGGCTGTGGAGCATTTGATTATGAATGGTTATGAAAGGATTGCGCATTTGGGCGGGCCGCTTAATTTGCTGGTCAGCCAGGAGCGGTTAAGAGGTTATCGGGCTGCAATGGAAAAGCACGGTAAAATCATTGAAGACCATATGATCATCCAGGGCATGCTGACGCAGCAGAAGGCGAGGATTTACGGACAATATCTGCTCGATCTGGCCAATCGCCCGGATGCCATTTTCGCAGTGAATGACTCTGCGGCCATTGAAATTATGCTGATAGCAAAAGAAAAAGGGATCAGCATTCCCGATGAACTCGGCGTCGTCGGGTTCAGCGACAACCCGGAATCCGCCTACATTGGCCCCGGCCTCACCACCATCCGCCAGCCCACCCACGAAATCGGCCGCACCACAGCAGACTGGATTTTACAGCTTGTTGACGATGAGGATGTTATATTGCCGGACAAGAAAATTCTGAAAACGGAGCTGATCGTAAGAGGCTCCTCGCGGCGGTGTGGGGTTTTTATCGTGATCTGATCGAACCTTGATGCTTATGAAAAGTGATTGTTGCTACGAATACACCGCAGCGGCGTATTCGTGGCAATACAAAAAAAGTGCGAATCCAATGAGGCCGCACTTTATAATATGATTGTCTTGCAGGGATTAACTAAACACTTCCCTGAATAATTTCAGGCTTTTGGGGACGGCTGTGGCGGCATCTTCTTTTCCTTCCATTTCCAAAGAGATGTAACCTTTGAAATTGGCTTTGCGCAGAATGTCTGCGATGCGTTTATAGTCCAGATCCAGGTCGTAATAATGCCCACCTCCGTAATAAGTTTTCGCCTGCACTATTGTTGCGTATGGTGCCAACCGCTCAAACTGCGGATAGGGATCGCCGACGAAATTTCCCGTATCCACATTCATACCCATGGCAGGCGATGAAGAAAGTGGTTTGTAAATTTCGAGCAGATAATCAATGTTGGAAGATAAGCCCCAGTGGTTTTCAATAGCGAGCACAACACCAGCCTTTTCGGCGGCAACGAGACATTCGCCCATCGCATCGATGCACCATTTAATGGCGTCCTGGTCGGTGTAACCTTCAATCGGTGGTTCTTTGCCGTCTTTATAATAATTGGCGTCCCGCTTTGCAGTCCGCCAGCTGCCTGTGTTCATCCGGATGGCCGGGATTCCCATTTGAACAGCCATATCGATACATCTGAGCGTATGCTCAATGTCTTTTTTACGGTCTTCGGCCTTGGGCTGCACAAAACTCTGGTGAATAGAAAGCAGCGGAAGCGATAAGCCATTATCGAAAGCAAGTCTTTTCAGCTTGTTCATATAAGGAACCGTTTCGTTTTCCATCTGGCGATGCAGAATCTCAACGCCGTCAAATCCCAGCTTGGCTGCGTCTTCAATCACTTTTTCAACCGGATATTTCTCTTTTCCGAAATGCCAGTAAGAATAGGTTGAAACGGCAATCGGGATTCTTCTCGCTGGCAAAACTGCGGGTGATGTTGTGGCAGCATTTACAGGCTTACCAGCCACGGCTGCGACGCCTGCCAGTGCAGCAGTCTTCAACCAGGTCCGGCGTGATTCGCCGTCACCTTTCGTATTCAGATCAAGAGACATGGTGTAAAGATTTAGGAATAGATTTATATAACTAAAATTTGAAAAATTTGTGACAAAGCAAGTTAAATAATCAACCTGCTTTGTCCAAATCGGTCAGGGGTTTTGTTATAACATTGGCTGAGAAATGTTTCTCAGATAGATCTATTCCGAATCTTTATAAAGCCCGAATTCGCTAACCGCAATGCTGACAGGCGATTTGGTAATGCGAAGTCTGACTTTTTGTGTAGTAACAGGCGTAGCAAGTTTCACAATCCTTTTGGCGCCAACACTCGTTCCTTTATGGATTTCCTTCCATGCGTTGCCTTCCCAGCTATCTACCGCAAATTCTTCTATGCGCTGTCCTAGCTTGATAAATTCCTGTAACGTAATAATATCGAACGTGATGGGCTGGCTCAGGTCAATGACAACCTCGGGAGTTTTGAAGTCATCGTCGGTTGCCCAGTATGTATCCGGTTTTCCGTCCAGAATGTTTTTGGCGCTGTAAATAGAGTTGTAACCCCGCACATTCACAGCTTTGGAGCCTGCTCTTGCGATCAGGTTTGTTGCAAATGTCTCTTTTACATGGTTACCAAACGATTTTAATGCTGCAACATCATCCTCGTGCAATTGTCCCCGCGTATCCGGAGCAAGGCCAAGATCCAGCGCCGCACCGCGCCCCACACTTTTTAGATACAGATCAAATAACTTTTCGGGTGTTTTTGGCTTTTCTGTGGGGTGGTAAAACCATCCTTTGCGCAACGGCACATCACATTCAGCTGGGATCCAAAATTTACCATTTCTCGTTCCGCCTGGGTTTTCGGTGGCATTTGCCTGTCCCGGAACTGCAACATTCTGGCCTTCCGAAGGCTTCGGTGTAAGCGTTGCCCAGGAAGTTTCGTTTACACTGCCGTCCTCATTTCCAGCCCAGCGAACGTCCCAGCCGATATCACTGAATATGTTCGCGGTTGGTTGTAGTTTACGGGTCAGGTTGGTCCATGTGGAATCCCACTGATAGTAAGTGGTGTTATCGATCGCCCGTTTCTCCCGTGCGCCGCCATAATAACCGTCGCCGCCGTTAGCGCCATCGTGCCACGACATAAACAGTTCACCATAATTGGTGTAAAGTTCACGAAGCTGTTCCCGGTAAATAGCAATGTATTCGGGCGTGCCATATTTTGCATTATTACGGTCCCACGGAGAGCAGTAAACGCCGAATTTAAGACCGTGTTTTCTTGCCGCGTCAGCGACCTCTTTAACCATATCGCCTTTGCCGCCGCGGAACGGGCTCTTAGTAATGTTGTAGTCTGTGGTTTTGGTAGGCCATAATGCAAAGCCGTCGTGGTGCTTAGCCACCAGCACTATTCCTTTTAGTCCTCCTGCTTTTGCAGCAAGTATGATTTGCTCGGCGTTAAAATCAGAAGGGTTGAATGCTTTCGGATCTGCATCGCCGAAGCCCCATTCCTTGTTTTCAAATGTTGTGGGAGTAAAGTGGATGAGGCCGTAAACTTCGGTTTCATGCCATGCAACCTGCCTCGGGGCTGGTAATGCGCCGTAAGGTTTCGGAGGAGTTTGCGCAAACGAATTTAATGCCGTTAACAGGAAAAGTGTGGCTAAGGGTTTTATCATTTTTTGTATTAAAATTAAATAGAAAACGTCCGGTGAATTCTAAAAGTGAAGATCGGTTTTTTTGAAACAGATCACTAATTTTTGTTGAGTATGTGAATGAAAATTGCGTTTCATAACCAAGGCTCGTCACATGATACAAGAACATAACATAAATCTTAATTTAAATTTATATATTTGAAATAGTATCAACGTTCATCTTGAATTTTTTAAATGTTAAGTATAGTCGAATCTTATATGGAGCTTAAAAAGAATATGGGCGCATTGATCAATAAATCAGGCTATAAAAATGCGTTTCTGGCGGAACAGATCGGTATTCCTGCGCCTACCTTTAGTGTCAAGAAGCAGCGCGGAAACTGGACGGAGAACGAGATGAAGCAGATTTTGACCATTATACAAAATAAAAAACTTGAAGATTACTTTTTCCTTGAACTCATGAGGTCCGAAGCCGACGAGCCACGCCATCCTGTTGCGGATCTGAAGAAGGAAATGGGATGGTAGTTCAATACGTTAAAAGGTTTTCAAAAGATTTAAAAAATACACCAAAGGACATTCAAAGGAAGGTTTTTGATATTATCGCAGTATTGGAATCAGCACATAATCTTGAAAGCTCAGGTTTAGATTACAAGCGAATTGAGGGACAGAAAAGGGGCGAAAACTACTTTCGGATCAGGATAGGGGATTGGCGGATCGGGATTGAATGTATTCATCCCGATATCACTTTGTTACGTATCCTTAGTCGTGGTGATATGTACAAATCCTTCCCGCCCAAGCTCTAACTGATTCCAGGCAGCTCATGAAAAATAACTCTTAGCATTGATAACCACTCCTTTTCCGCCTTTTTCTGTAACTGTATAGTTGAAACCTTTTTGTACGGAATAAGCGCCTACTTCACCTTGCTTGTTGATGGCCAGAAAGCCAACCTGGAAAGTTTTTGCACGCTCGGGATTGGGCTTTACGATGCGTTCGATGGCTTTTTTGCAGGCTTCTTCCGGTGAAAGGCCGGAGCGCATGAACTCTACAACGAGGTGTGTTCCACATACGCGGATCACCTCTTCGCCCTGCCCGGACGATGTGGCAGCGCCTATTTCATTGTCGACAAAAAGTCCGGCGCCGATAATTGGGGAGTCGCCAACCCTTCCGCGCATCTTGAAACCCATTCCGCTGGTTGTGCACATGCCCGACAGGTCGCCGTTGTTATCCAGGGCTAATGTGCCCATTGTATCATGGTTAAAAGAGCCGTCTTCGAGGCGGGGAGGGGCAAATGGGCCGTGGCCTTTCTGGCCTTTCGACTGCTGGTGTTCAATGTTGATAACGGGCTTGTATTCGGCTTTTTTCAACCACTCTTTATAGGTTTTGTCTGCATCGGGAGAAAGCGCTGGCGATTCCAGCTTAAAACCATTCGCTACGGCAAACTGCTGAGCGCCTACGCCCGCTAGGAATACGTGTGGTGTGGTTTCCATGAGCTTCCGGGCTACCGAAATCGGATGTTTGATCCTTTCCAGGAATGCTACTGAGCCGCAATTTGCTTTTTCATCCATAATGCTGGCATCCAGCGTTACAAACCCGTCTCGGTCCGGATTACCGCCGAGTCCGACGCAGCAATTGACCTCATTTTCCATGGCGATGGCAGCTTGTTCCACTGCGTCCAACGCTCGTCCCCCTTTTTCCAGCACAGGCCAAGCTGCCGCGTTGGAAATCTGTCCGCTGTCCCATGTAGAAATCACGATCGGTTTTCTTACTGCACTTTTTGCAAATAGTTTCTGAACACTCGTAAACGGCAGGGCCAGTGCAGAAAGGCGTAAAAATGAACGGCGAGAAGGGGTCATCAGGATGTATTTTTAAAATTTTTTCAAATATACATTCCTATGGCTTCATCCGGCAATGAAAGTAACATTATTTTGCAAAACTGGCGAATGCTGATATGTAATTTGCTGAATGTGAATTCAGGCCTACTTTATATAAAAAACGCCCGAAAAGCTGTGAGCTTCCGGGCGGGCATTATTCTCCATAATCAGATTGCTACTTAGGTGGCATAGAAGGTCTTACTTCCACTTTGCTAGGCAATGTCCTGGCTGGCATTTTGATCAGATCGGAGACGATTTGTCCTATATCTTCCGGCTGGATTTTCCATGCATCTTTTTCGGACGGTTTATGGTCTCCAAATTCGGTTGCAACGGAGCCTGGCATGATCGTCGTTACTTTGACACCTGCATCTCTCACGTCCATCATCATGGCTTGCGAGAAGCCTACCAGTCCGAACTTGCTGGCATTATATGCGCTTCCGCCTGCGAAGAAGTTAGTGCCGGCCAGGCTGGCAATGTTGATAAAATAACCTTTTGTCTCTGTCAGCGCTGCCAGTGATGCTTTTGCACTGAAAAATACGCCGGTAAGGTTAATGTCGATAGTTTCCTGCCATTGATCGGCAGTAAGGTCTTTTAAAGGGGCGAAATGTCCTACGCCGGCATTGGCTATGAGATAATTAAGCTGTCCCCATTGTGATATAACGGTTTCCACCGCTTTTTGCTGGGATTCCAAACTTCTTACATCGGACTCGATGCCGATTGCGAATCCGTCATTTATCTTGTTCAATGAAGCGGCCGCTTTATCAGCGCTTTCTTTTGAACGGCTGGTGACCGCTACCCGGATGCCTTCTTTAATGAGCACTTCTGCAATGCCGTAACCTATTCCCTTTGAGCCGCCTGTTATCAGCGCTGTCTTGATTGATTCTGCCATTACTTTCAATTTAAATAAACAAAAACTAAATGTAGTGGGTTAACAGCGTCACAAGTCAGAAGGTTTCTGTAGTTTCTTTTTTGGCAGTGCCTGTTAAAACCCTATTTTTGTCGACCAAAATCATTTTGACAGAATTATTCCCATTTATGAAATTAGTAGAAAATAAAGTCGCGTTGGTAACCGGAGCATCACGTGGTATTGGTCGTTCCATTGCTTTACGCCTGGCTCAGGAAGGGGCTGATGTTGCATTTACCTACTTATCAAGTGTTGAAAAGGGTGAGGCGCTGGCCAAAGAACTGGAGCAGTTCGGTGTAAGGGCGAAGGGTTATCGATCGGACGCGTCGGATTTCCAGGCAGCGGACCAGCTCGTTACCGATGTCCTTGCTGACTTTGGAAAACTGGACGTGCTGATCAACAATGCGGGCGTTACACGTGACGGATTGCTAATGCGCATGAGTGAGGAACAATGGGATTCTGTGATTACGATTAACCTGAAATCGGTTTTTAATCTTACGAAGGCAGCAACCAAAAGCATGATGCGCGCCAGAACGGGCTCAATCATCAACATTACTTCGGTGGTGGGGATCAGTGGTAATGCGGGGCAGTCCAATTATGCTGCTTCCAAGGCTGGGATCATTGGTTTTACCAAATCCATCGCACTGGAACTAGGCTCACGCAATATTCGCTCGAATGCTGTCGCTCCCGGATTTATTGAAACGGAAATGACGGATGCTGTGGATTCAAAAGCAGTGGAAGAATGGAAGCAGTCGATTCCGATGAAAAGAGGAGGACAGCCCGAAGAGGTCGCCGATGCCTGCGTTTTTCTTGCTTCTGACCTTTCGCGCTACATTACCGGCCAGGTTTTACAAGTGGACGGCGGTATGTTGACATAGCATGTTTTTTCGTTACATTTAACACATGCGGTCCGAACTCATTTTCCAAACCCCTTACTGGTTTATTGTCTTCTGTCTGGTGGCAGGCGCTGCTTATGCATTCCTGCTTTACCAACCGACGGCGCCCTGGGGTAAAAAATGGAATTATGTGCTCGCATCATTAAGAGGACTGGCGGTTGGAATGATCTGCTTTCTGCTGTTAGGGCCTCTGGTTCGCAAGACGGAAACTTCTGTTGATAAAGCTAAAATCGTTTTTGCGATCGACAATTCTGAGTCTGTCAAAGGACCAGGAACCGCATTGATGAAGCAGATTTCGGGCGCTGTCGCTGATCTGGAATCGTCTGGTTTTGAGGTGAGTGTGCAAACATTGGAAAAAGATTCGCGTTCACCAGTTCCGGATTCGATCCGTTTTGATGCCAGGAAGACAGACTTGTCTGAAATGCTGCAAACGGTGAAAACCAACTTTGAAGGAAGGAACCTGACGGATGTTATTTTGCTTTCCGATGGGGTTGTTAATCAGGGGATTTCTCCTGCTTATAACCGTTATCCATTTAAAGTGAACACATTGGCGGTTGGTGACACGGTTCCCGATCTGGATATCCGGATTAAAGATGTGGTCAGCAACCGGATCGCCTATCTTGGAAATGAATTTCCGATCCGTGCCGAAATCGCTGCGAATGGCCTGGCCGGAAAATCCACAACGATCACATTGAAGCAGAACGGACGCACGGTTGCTAGCCAGCAGGTTATGGTGGACCGTCCTTCATTCTTCAAAGCATTTGATTTCAAGGCGTCGTCAACCCAGAAAGGTGTGCAGCATTACACATTGGAATTGGGCGGAATAGCCGGTGAAACTTCACCGAGGAACAACAAAAAAGATATTTATATAGACATTATAGACGGCCGGCAAAAAATTCTGCTGATGGCTTTGGCGCCGCATCCTGACATTAAGAGCATTCGCAGCCTGGTAGAAGCCAATGATAATTATGAGCTGGACGTGAAGATTTTGTCCATTTCAAATACACCCGTTGCAACTGCCAAGCCGTATGATTTGATCATTTTACATCAGATTCCTAATGTGCTCGGGCTTGGTAATGCGCAGGTCCGTAATTTCATAGAATCCAAAACGCCGCTTTTCTTTATTCTGGGCAACCAGTCCGCGGTGCCGCTCGCCAATTCATTGAACCGTTCTTTGATCATCAATACGTCCAATAATCAGATCGATAAGGTTACGGCACGCTTTAATCCGGCTTTTCAGCAATTGAATTTTGATCCTGAACAACTCAAATTATTAGAGCGCCTTCCGCCATTATCCGTTCCTTTCGGTGATTACAATATCTCCTCAGGCACAGAAACCATTTTATTTCAAAAAGTAGGAACATTAAACACCAGCAAGCCGCTGTTGGTTTTGAATACAAATGGTGGGCAAAAAACAGCGGTTCTGGCAGGAGAGGGGATATGGCAATGGCGGCAGGAAGAGTTTGCGCAGACGAATAAGCAGGAAGTCGTGGATAACTTGTTTCAGAAACTGATCCAGGTGCTTTCGGTAAGAGAGGATAAGCGGAAATTTCGCGTTTACCCTGTTCGCAACGAATTTGAAGCTGGCGAGCAGGTCACTTTTCAAACTGAGATATACAACGATATCTACGAGCAGATTTACGGACAGGAAGTGAAGCTGGATATCACAAATGAAAAAGGCGTCACCAGGCAATTTACCTACACACATTCCAAAGAAAATCCGCGTTTCAATGTAAGCGGGCTGTCAGACGGTGTTTACCGATTTTCGGCTTCAACATCGCTGCGTTCCGGGCAGGAGAAAGTGGCCGGGCAGTTTGTGATCAGCAATGCGGATCTTGAATTGAACAATACGACGGCTGATTTCGGGATGTTGCGCGAACTTGCCAACCGCTCGGGCGGAACTTTCACTACGCCCGCAACTTTCAGTGATTTTATTTCAAAACTCAAAGAAAACCGCCCTTCTGACCGGCTCGACAGCAGCGAAGAAATGGTCGAGATCATTTATATGAAGTGGTTGTTCTTCCTACTGGTCCTGCTTCTCGGCGCAGAATGGGGCCTAAGAAAATACCATGGCGGATATTAACAGGCGTTTTTTATCATGTTTCTTGCTGCTAATCCTGGCTATCTGCCTCTCTCCTTCAGTATCTGCCCAAACGGATTCGTTACAAAAAGGGAATTGGCAAACCGATTCTTCGCGGATTGATACATTAAAAATCGTTGCGAAAGATTCGGTTCCGGCGGATGTGAGACCAAATTACCGGATGTTACGTGGCATTTTTGCAGCGCAGTCGGCACTGTATCTCGGAACGATTTACGGCCTGAGCAAATCCTGGTATAAAAACCCATTGACCAAGTTCACATTTAAGGACGACACGGGCGAGTGGCTCCAAATGGACAAAATGGGGCACGTTTACACATCATATCAGATTGCGCGGCACACCGCAGAGTTGTATAGGAAAACAGGAATTTCAAAACGTCAAATGTTGGTCTACGGCGCCATCTCAGGTATTATTTTCCAAACGCCGATTGAAATTCTGGATGGCTTCTCGCCTGATTACGGCTTCTCTCCCGGTGACATGGTCGGTAACATTGCAGGGTCAGTTATTTATTTAGGCCAAATCGCACTTTGGGATGAAGTGCGCATTCAGCCGAAATTTTCTTTTCATTATACTTCCCTGGCGCGCGTCCGTCCGGAATTGCTGGGAAGCACCCGTTCTGAAAGCTGGCTGAAAGACTATAATGGTCAGACTTACTGGTTTTCGGGAAGCCCTGGAACATTCTTCAAAAATAGCGGCTGGCCTGCCTGGCTTTGTCTTTCAATTGGTTATGGAATCCATGATATGGTTTCGGCTGAAAAAGAGAAGAGTATCGAGCGGGGTTATCGCCCTTACCGGCAATATTATTTGTCCCTCGACATTGATCTTACAAAAATTAAAACAAAAAGTAAGTTTGTGCGCACGATCGGTTTTTTTGCTAATTCGATCAAAATCCCGGCGCCCGCATTGCAATTCAGCAAAAAAGGCATTGATTTTAAACCGTTTTACTTTTAGCAATTGTTGCTAAAGGATATGGCCTTACGGGCCGTCATTGAGTTCAATCAGATTAAGTATGAATATTGGAGATAAAGTAAGGCTTGTGCATGGACGGGAAGAAGGTGTGATTTACGCTTTTTTGCCCGGAAACATTGTGGAAATAGAAATTGAGGATGGCTTCCGGATTCCTGTGCTGCGCAACGAGATCGTGACTATTTCACCCATTGAAAGCCAGCGACTTGTCAAAGAACCAGATTCAAAAAAGATCAAATCGCAGAGTGATGTTATTGTGCCCAGAAATGCGCCGTTTGCGGAAAAAGGAATTTTCCTGGCTTTCGTTGCCGTAAATGACAGGGCGGTGACGATGCATCTGATCAATAACTCCGATTGGGTGTTGCCTTTTACGGCTGTTGCTGTTAATGAGCAGGTTAGTACAGGGTTAGCGGGTGGTGTTTTGCAGCCGCGGACTGCGCAAAAATTGTCGGAGCTGATTATGAAGGACTTCGAAATCTGGCCCGTGTTCGAGTTTAAAATACTCTATTACAGGGAAGGTAACCATGCTTTGCCGCAGGCTTTAACCAAAAGGATTAAATGCAGGGCGCAATCATTTTACAAAAATAAAGGCAAGGCGCCTGTGTTAGGAAAGGATGCGTTTGTATACCAGATCGATGAGGAAAATTTGAAAACTGAAATACATGCAAGTCCTGAAAATCTTTCCAACGATTTGAAAACGAGCCTGATGGGAGGAGGTAAGGTGGAAACGCCCGTGCTGGAAAAGCCTGAGCAGGTTGTGGATCTGCATATTGAAAAGCTGACCAAGCATGTAGGCTCTCTTTCGAATGACTCTATCCTTAAAACGCAGCTGGCCGCGTTCGAAAGCAATCTTGAATCAGCGATTGCAAACGGAATGGAAGAAATCACATTCATTCATGGCGCCGGAAGCGGGGTTTTAAGGACCGAATTACACAGGAGACTCGGCAAAAATCAGCATGTTAATTATTTTAAAGACGCTCAAAAAGAAAAATTCGGATACGGTGCAACCCTCGTCAAAATTAAATAAGTGGCTCACTAATTGCCTGAATGTATTGTTGATCATGGCATTTGCGCTCAGCATTTGGCAATGCCGTTCTAAAAGCACCTCCCCGAAAGCGCCCATGGAAGAATATAAGTACTCCGTTGATGAGATCCAGAATGAAAAGCACCTCTCGGTGCTGAATGTTCCGGTAGAAATCCCGATTGCCGAGATTGAAAATCAGATCAATGCGAAAATAAAAGGACTCATTTATGAGGATAACAGCTATGAGGATGAGGATAATGACAATCTGAAAGCGAAGGTTTGGAAAATAAGTCCTATAAAGGTGGTTGCAATTGATTCTTCATTTTTGTTTGAAGTCCCTCTTAAAATATGGGTAAGCGCCGGTTATAAAATCAGTCCTCTGGGCATCACTATGTCGGGCTATAAGGATACTGAATTTTCCATACGCATTCGGCTGATCTCGAAGTTGGGGATTTCACCTAACTGGGCGATCAAATCGGAAACATATGTGGATAGCTACGATTGGATAAGCGACCCGAATGTAAAAGTTGCCGGCATTAACATTCCGATCAAGAGCATGGCGAGCAGGCTTTTGAATAAAAATTTTGAAAAAATAACACAGGCAATTGACGAACAGGTTGCCAGCAACATTGAGCTCAAAAAGAATGCAGAACTCGCCTGGAACATTGCCAGGCAGCCCGTTTTGCTGTCGAAGGAATTTGATACATGGCTGGCTATCGTGCCGACAGGCGTTGTTATGACGCCTTTGTTGGCCAGGAATGGTATTCTTCGCTCGGTTATCGGTATTAAAGGTTACACGCAAACGATTACGTCGGCGACCAAGCCTGCTATTCCTGCGGTTTTGAGGTTACCGAATTTGCAGATAGTCAATAAGGTTTCAGAGGATTTTAAAGTCGGACTGATCAGTGTTGTGTCTTATAAGGAAGCTGCGAGACTGGCAACGGCGAAGTTCGCGGGCGAAAAATTTTCTTTCCTGGCCGGGCAGTACAATGTAGAAGTCACTTCGATTGATATGTATGGTCAGAATGAAAAGCTGGTGATCAAGGCAGGACTGAAAGGCAGTATCAATGGTGATATTTACCTGAAAGGCGTGCCGCATTATGATCCTGTAAGCCAGCAATTGTCATTGAAAGGCCTTGATTATGATTTGGATACGAAAAACTCCATTGTTAAGACGGCGGGTTGGCTGTTACAAGGCCAGTTTAGCAGGATGATGGAGAAAAAGATGGTGTTTCCGGTAGGCGGGCAGATCAGCGATGCGAAAAAAACGATTCAAAAGGCGCTGTCCAATTTAAAAGTAACCGAGGGTGTCATTTTGAAAGGCAGCTTAACGGATATTACACCTGACAAGGTTTATTTAACACCGGAACACCTTTACGCTGTTGTATTTGCGAACGGAAATGTTAATTTGAAGGTCAATGGATTAAAGGGAATTTGACACAAAAATTCGGCAAAAATCGGCGTCATTATCATAATTTTTTACTTTTAATAGTATATTGACTGCTGATCGAAAGAAAGTATTTCTTAGCTTTGTGGTCAGAGGAAAGGAATAAGCTGACCTACCGCTGCGGTTTCGGCCGGAGAGGAAAGTCCGGGCAGCAGAGAGCACCGTACTTCCTAACAGGAAGGCAGCAGGCCGGAGACGGAATGCTGACAGCAAGTGCCACAGAAATTATACCGCCCTGGCATGTTTTTTATGTGACAAGGTAAGGGTGAAATGGTGGAGTAAGAGACCACCGCTCTTTGGGTGACCAAAGGGGCACGGTAAACCTTACGGGCTGAAAGGTCAAATAGGTGTCAATCCGTGGGGCTGCTCGTCCCCGTCTTTCGGGACATTGACACGGGTAGATCGTTAGAGGTTCCGGGTGACCGGAATCCTGGATAAATGGTAGGAGCTTGATGCTGGTTCGCCAGCCTAGAGTAACAGAATCCGGCTTACAGGCTTATTTTTTTTCTTATATTGAGTTAATTAATTAGTGAATATTTGAATCACATAACTGGTGTTTCCCATGAAGAGAAAGAATCTTTACGTTGCTTTTATTTGTTTTTCCCTGCTGAGTTTGAATACGTTTGCCCAAAACCGGACGTACGAAGGGCCCAATAAGATGAACACCTGGTCCATCACAGGTTACGGGGGGATAACCAAGTTCTTCGGTGACATCAAAGAGTACGATTTCAAAAGGAGTAATAATGAGAAATTGACAGGAGGCTGGGGCCTTTCTATTAATAAGCAGTTATCTCCGCTTTTTGGGGTTCAGATCGTTGGTTACAATGGCCAGCTGCAAGGCTCAAAACAAGGTCACATGAGCCGCATCACAGGCGATTCTTACGATGTGGTCTTCAACAGCCCTTCTTTCGTTCAGGTAACAATCGACGGAACGCTTAATGTTAACAGACTACTTTTCGGTTACAAGAAATTGAGAAGATGGAAAGTTGACGCGCATTTGGGAGCTGGAATTATCTACTACCACACTGATTTGACTGCTACCAACACAAATCCACGAAGTGAATTCTTCGGAAACACTTACGAAGTTTCTACAAACACAGACGCTAGTTCTAAAACAGCCGGTAAATGGGAACGCAACGGTTCTACATATACAAGAGAATGGGTTGTACCTGCCGGACTAGCCGTACATTATGAACTAACCCCAAGATTTGACCTAGGCCTAGACTTTACTTACAATTACGTAAATACTGAGAAACTGGATGCAACCGTAGGCGGTTTGAGCGATTACCGTACTCAAACTGGAATCTGGACGTTTGCAAAAGACGATTCTAAAAATGACGGATGGGGAATGGCTTCCATAGCATTGACTTACAAACTTGGTAAGAATGCAGTAATGGCGAAAAAAGGCAAATATGATGCTGGAAGCGGTCGTTACCACTTGCGTTGGGCAAATCCACAGTCTTTGATCCCTGTTCCTTACAATCCGACAATGGAAGATGCAGATTCAATCGCAAAAGCAAACATGCCTAAGCCAGTTGATCCACGTCTTTACACAGATTCAGATGGTGACGGTGTAGCTGATCTATTCGACAAAGAGCCAAACACACCAATCGGAAGCATCGTTTCAGGTGGTGGAGTTGCAATGGATCTGGACAAAATCATCAGAGACGCAATCAAAAACAACTTGCCGAAAGACGAGTGTGAGGCATTGTTCAGCAATATCGAATTCGATACTGACAAGGCGATCATCCGCAATCCTTCAAAAGAAACTTTGAGCAAAGTAGTTGAGCTTCTGAACATGCGTACAAACTGCCGCATCGTTCTGGTTGGTCACACAGATGCTCGTGCTTCTGATGCTTATAACGTATCACTTTCACGTCGTCGTGTTGATGCTGCGAAACGCTTCCTGATCCGTGCCGGAATTACTGATCCTAGCCGTATCATTGTGGAACATTACGGTGAGTATCGCCCAATCGCTGAAAACACAACAGTTGAAGGCTTGCAGTCTAACCGTCGCGTTGAAATCAAGATCTTGCCTAATAACACGATCCGCTCAACATATCCTGCTGGTTTCCGCCCATAGGATTTGGTTAAAACATATTGAAAAGGAAGGTAAGCGTTTACCTTCCTTTTTTTGTGCAAGCTGTTCGAGAATTCAGTAATTTCACTTACCTTTGCACCCTGTTTAATTTAGGGACGAGTTCCCGATCATAACAAATTCAATAATGGCAGTTAAAATTAGGTTGGCGCGTCGTGGACGCAAGAAGAAGGCGATTTATGATATCGTAGTCGCAGATGCCAGAGCACCACGTGATGGTCGCTTCATCGAAAAATTGGGTATCTATAACCCGGGAACAAACCCTGCTTCCATCGTTTTGGAATCAGATAAAGCAGTTGATTGGCTTTTGAAAGGTGCGCAACCGACGGATACAGCACGTTCTATTTTGCAACATGAAGGTGTAATGCTTAAAAAACACTTGCAAGTAGGCGTTATCAAAGGTGCAATCACGCAAGAAGTTGCTGATTCACGTTTTGAAGAATGGAAAGGATCAAAAACAGACCGTAAAGCAACTGCTGCTGATACGTTGTCTCAGAAGAAAGATTCTGACAGACAAGCCAGACTTGAAGCTGAGCGTAAAGTAAGCCAGACTCGTGCGGAAGCAATCGCTAAGAAAAATGCGCCTCCTGTTGAAGAAGCTCCTGAAGTTGAGGAAGCGGAAGCGGCTGTTGACACAGTGACAGAAGAAGTTTCTAACGAAGTTGCAGAGGAAACAACAGCTACTGAAACAGTAACTGAGGCTCCGGAAGCTGAGGCAGCTGCACCAGTGGAAGCACCTGTTGCGGAAGCACCAGCTGAAACACCTGCTGCGGAAGCACCAGTTGAAACTCCTGAGGCTGCGGCAACAACAGTTGAAGCTCCTGAAGCTGAGGCACCAGCATCTACTGAAACTCCTGCAACGGATGAATCGGCAGAGAAAAAAGCTGAGTAATTAGCGTTAAAATACAATCTTTATGAGTCTGTCGGTGATCCGTACAGACTCATATTGTTTTATACTTACACCAATATTTAATAAGCAGGTGACACAAGACAATTGTTATTTATTAGGTTATATCGTCCGCACGCACGGAACGGCGGGCAATGTTGTCATTTTCCTTGACGTAGATTATCCCGAGGAATATGAAGATCTCGACGCAATTTATGTTGAAATCAAGGGAGAGCTTGTCCCTTATTTTATTGAAAACTTCAACTTACAGAAGCAGGCCAATGCCATTGTGAAGTTTGAGGACATTAATACGATAGAAAAGGCACAGGCGCTTGTCGGAAGCTCACTTTATCTGTCCCTTGACGAGCTGGAAGAGCTGAGTAACGAGGAGTTTTATTATCATGAAATCAAAGGCTTCACGGTTGTAGATCAAACTGCCGGGACACTTGGTGTCGTGCGCGAAGTTTATTCCCTGAATGGCCAGGACCTGATCGCAATGGATTATCAGGGCGTAGAAGTGCTTATTCCAACTGCCGCTGACATTGTGTTAAGAGCTGATAAAGATAACAAGCAACTTATGGTAAATTTGCCTGAGGGTTTATTGGAAGTTTATCTTGACAATTCTGACTCTGAAAATACGCCAGACGATGCGGATTGATATTTTGACATGCGTTCCGAATCTGCTGGATAGCTTTTTTGCACATTCTATCCTGAAACGTGCCCAACAAGGTGGTTTTGTGGAAGTGATGGTGCATGATATCCGCGATTACTCAGTTAATAAGCATCGGACGATTGATGATTATGCATTTGGCGGAGGGGCCGGGATGGTCTTGCAAATCGAGCCCATTGCACGGTGCATTCGTGGTTTGCAGGAGGAGCGGAGTTATGACGAGATTATTTATCTCACACCGGATGGAGAGCTGATGCAACAGCCTATGGTGAACCAGCTTTCTCTGAAAGGGAACATTATCATGCTATGCGGCCACTACAAAGGGGTGGACCAGCGCGTGCGGGATATGTTCATCACCAAAGAAGTTAGTATTGGAGATTACGTGCTTTCGGGTGGAGAACTTGCCGCGGCTGTCCTTTCCGATGCCATTATACGCTTGCTTCCGGGTGTGCTTAATGATGAGACTTCGGCATTAACGGACTCCTTCCAGGATAACCTCCTTGCACCGCCTGTATACACGCGGCCAGCTGATTTCGAAGGCCATAAGGTTCCTGAGATCCTGATGTCGGGACATGAAGCTAAAATAGAAGAATGGCGCTATGAGCAATCCGTTCAGCGAACCAGGGAACGTCGCCCGGATTTATTATAACATTAAAAATCCAGGCTGCAATTGATCCACTCATTGTCGAAGTTGGTGCCGTACTTGCGGTAAAATCCAACGGCTGACGTATTCCAATCCAGCACCTGCCACAACATGCCCGTGCAGCCGGTTTGTTTGGCAGCTGCTACGGTCGCATCGAACAGGATCTTGCCTATGCCATTCCCGCGCATATCCTCTGTCACGATAATGTCTTCCATGTATAATCTTTTCCCTTTCCAGGTCGAATACCGGTAATAGTACAGCGACATGCCGATGATCCTGGAATCCGATTCGGCCACAAAGAAGTCATACAATTTTTCATTATAGTCACGGGTCATTTTTTCGACATTGTTCGAAACTTGATCCAGCGCTCGTTCATAAAGCGCCAGTTCTTTGACCAATTCAAAAATTGCAGGGATGTCTTCTAGGTTTCCGGGTCGGGTTGAGATTGTCATAGCTTGGTTTTATAAATATCCAGTAAGAGTTTAGAAGATACAATTTCCTACTGATTGTTCGTATAGATTTCCCACTTTTCTAGAATTGCCTGAAAGTTTTTGGGAAGTTCGGTGTCAAATTGCATCCATTGCCTTGTGGCAGGATGTACAAATCCCAGGGACTTTGCGTGCAGTGCCTGGCCAGGCAGCAGATCAAAAAGATTTGTTACCATGGCTTTATAACTGCCATTTGACGGCCCGCGCAGGATTTTGTCGCCGCCGTAAGTGGTGTCATTAAAAATCGGATGGCCAATGTGCTTCATATGTGCCCTGATCTGGTGCGTACGGCCCGTTTCAAGGTTACATTGAACAAGTGTGACGTAGTGAAAGGATTGGATGGTCTTGTAATGCGTGATCGCATGCTTCCCCTGGCTTCCATCGGGGAAGACGTCCATTACACGACGATCTTTTGCACTCCGCCCAACGTTTCCGGTTATAGTTCCTGATTGCTCCTTGGGCTCTCCCCAAATCAAAGCGTTGTAGGTCCGCTCAATGGTGTGATCCGAAAATTGTTTGGCTAAAAACGTCATCGCAAATTCGGTTTTTGCAATAACAAGCAGGCCAGAGGTGTCTTTATCAATGCGGTGAACCAATCCCGGCCGTCCTTCGCCATTTCTACCTGTGGGCAGTTGCTGAAAGTGATAAACCAATGCATTAATCAGCGTTCCCGACCAGTTTCCGAATGCCGGGTGAACAACCATGCCGGTTGGCTTATTAACAATCAGAAGCACTTCATCTTCATAAATAATGTCAAGCGGAATGTTTTCGGGAATAATCTCCGTATCGCGCGGCGGCTCTGGGAGGGAAAGGGTAATGACATCCAGCGGCTTTACTTTATAACTCGCTTTGGTAACCAGCCCATTCACCTTTACGGCTTCCGCATCAATTCCATTTTGTATTTTTGTCCGCGAAGCATTTGCGACATGTAAGCTCAGATATTTGTCCAGCCTGATCAATCCCTGGCCTTTGTCAGCAACAATCCTGTAATGTTCAAACAAATCATCTTCTTCTGAGGCAATCTCAATATGGTCTTCGGACATTCGAAATGGTCATTTATTATAAACAAAATTATCAAAATAAGTGGATTTAATAAGTGCCGTGCTCCCCACCCCGATAGAGAGACTTTCCAATGTCATGACGGAAGCTGCCGGTATAACGTTGTACATCAAGCGTGATGACCTGATCCATCCGACGGTGTCCGGTAACAAATGGCGGAAGCTGAAATACAATTTGCTCGAAGCCAGCAGCCAGGGATATACACGCATTCTGACATTCGGCGGTGCGTTTTCCAATCACTTGTATGCCACTGCGGCTGCGGGTAATGCCTTGGGTTTTGAAACAATCGGCGTTGTAAGGGGCGAAGAATTAGCAGAAAAGCTTTCGCCCACATTGCTATTTTGCCAGAATCAAGGAATGCAGCTGTATTTCGTATCGCGGTCGGAATACAAGCTGAGGAGCTCGGATAATTATCTGCTGGATCTCGCTACAAAGTTTGATCATCCTTTTATAGTCCCGGAAGGCGGTACTTCCACATTAGCATTGCAGGGCGTGGCGGAAATGGTGCCGGAAGTAAATGTGCAACTGGCTAAAACCGCTAATTACTTTGCCGTTGCTGCGGGCACGGGCGGAACAGCAGCCGGACTGCTATCTGCTGGCGCAAACGTGCTTGCTTTTTCAGCATTAAAAGGCGGGGAATTTTTGAAAAATGACATTAGCATGCTGTTAAGCAACCAACATTCATCCGGAAGTTTACAGCTCTTTACAGATTACCATTTTGGAGGCTATGCCAAATGGAACCCGGAGCTTATCGCGTTCATGCAGAATTTTAAGGACGAATTTGGCATCCAGCTCGAACAGGTTTACACGGCTAAAATGTTCTTCGGGCTTTTTGATCTGATCCGTAAAAATCATTTTCCAAAAGGCACTACAATCGTTGCCGTGCACACGGGCGGCTTGCAGGGATTGCTTAAAGCATAGGCAATTCAGGACAGGGCGGGGATTTCTTCGTCGCTGTTCGCTGATTTTGTTCTGACAAATTCTTTGATCAGATCTTTTTCTCCTGCAATCCACAATACATCATCGTTTTCAATGATCATCGACGAATCGGGGTTGAGGATGCGCTCGCCGTTTCTTTCCAGCCCTACAATCATCCCACGCGTTTTTTCCCTGATTTGACTGCTTCGGATACTTTTTCCACGGATCTGATACTCGCTTCTCACTTCCACGCGTTCCAGCACAATGCTGTCTTCGTGCGCCATATAGACGTCCCCATTCGTGCTCACCTCAATATGCCCCCGGAAGATATCCAGCTGGTCGTCCGTCCCGATAACTTCGATGCGGTCACAGGGATACAGCACTTCGGTAGGGCGGGGGAGATAAATCGTTTTACTGCCGCGCTCGATCAGCACAACATTGATCCCAAAATTTTCCCTGATCTTTAATTCCTGCAAAGTTTTGCCAATAAGAGAGGAATCGGCGCTCACTTCCAGAAACGCAAAATGCGCGTCCCAGGGCAGCAATATCATTTTGGATTTTCCACTTCCTTCCAGCTGTCTTGCATTTAAATTTTGCAAAAAGCGCTCTTCAATGCGGGTGTAAAAGGTTTGTAATCTTTGATAAAAAATTGCAAAACCCAGGATCATAATCCCGCCGGCTACGGCCAGCGCGGTGGGCGTAGCAAAAAAGGAGTTGAGCAGAAAACCCATTAATAAAATAGCAATCAGCACGCGTGAAAGTTCTAGCAACAGCAACGGGCCGCGGCTGAATTTCCGGCTTAACCAGATCGCTGAATAAGCTTTCCTATTGGATCTTTTGAAAATGAGCGCCCATAGGAATGGAGAAATCAAAAGAAATGTAATGCCAAACAATACGGCATTGGTAATGTAAGTTTCCGGAACCCTGGTATGCAATTGATCCGCGAGCTGACGCGAGGAGGCCATAACAATCCCGATGATCACCACCGAATTTAGTATAACCGTTTGTGAATAGGATTTCAGGATCTGGTTCCAATGCGTGGTCTGGACAATCGTTTCGGTGCTGGTGCTATATCTGTTCAGATAATGTTTCCACCGCTCCGGCAGCCGTTTTTCGAGCCATTCTGAAAGCGGTTCGGAGGCTTTCATCATGTAAGGCGTCGTAAATGTGGTGATGACAGAAACCCCCACCGCAATCGGATAAAGAAAACTGCTTGTTACGCTCAGCGAAAGTCCCAGGTTGGCAATAATGAATGAAAATTCACCGATCTGCGACATGCTCATTCCGGACTGCAATGAATTTTTGAGTGGCTGTCCCGAAATGATGGCGCCCAGTGAAACGAATGTTGTTTTACCTAAAATCACAACCAAAACCAGGATGGCTGTCGGCAATGCATATTCCACCAGCAGGCCTGGATTAATCAGCATTCCGACCGATATAAAGAACACCGCACCAAAAAGATCTTTCAATGGTTTCAACAAATGCTCGATCTTTTCGGCATGGGTAGTTTCAGCCAGGATCGAACCCATGATGAACGCGCCAAGCGCTGCCGAAAAGCCCGCCTGCGTTACCAGAAAAACCATCCCAAAGCATAATGCCACAGAGGTGATAAGGACGCTCTCGTCGTTCATTAGCTTTCTGTAACGCCTGAGAAGCGTGGGAAACACAAATATGCCGCCCAAAAACCATAATGTCAGGAAGAAGAATAGTTTGAGGATAGATTGTAACAGCTCCATCCCAGCAAATTGCTGACTGATAGAAAGCGTGGAAAGTAACACCATGAGCAGCACTGCCGTCAAATCCTCGATCACCAGGATGCCCAGCACGACGCGGGTGAATTTCTGTGTTTTTAACCCTAGTTCATCAAAAGCCCTGAATATGATCGTGGTGGAGGAAATCGCGATGATCCCACCCAGAAAAAGACTGTCTGTTTTGCTCCATCCCAGCAGCTGGCCCGTCGTAAAACCGGTGGCCAGCATCATTCCTACTTCAAACAAACCCGTTATAGCGGCTGTATTGCCGACCTTGACCAGTTTTTTAAAACTAAATTCGAGACCTAAGTTGAAAAGCAGGAAAATCACACCAATCTCAGCCCATATCTCAATGGTTTTAATGTCAGTGATGGTTGGAAATAAGTTGAAATTAGGACCTACAAGCAATCCAGCCAATATGTAACCTAAAACGATGGGCTGTTTTAATTTTTTGAAAATAAGGGTAATGATACCCGCCATCGTGAGTATTAATGAAAGGTCGACAATCAGTTGCGGAACGTGCGTCATATAATGGTTTAGTGGCGAATATTTTCTTGAGGTCAATAAAATACAAAAAGCCTCTGACGTATCAAAGGCTTTTGTAATGCAATCGTATAAAAAGTTGGGTTACAGCATCAACCTACGCTGCCTTCCAAACTGATTTCCAGTAATTTCTGTGCTTCCACTGCAAACTCCATCGGAAGCTGGTTCAGCACTTCTTTTGCGTAACCATTAACAATCAATGCAACCGCCTGCTCGGTAGGAATTCCGCGTTGATTACAGTAAAAAAGAATGTCTTCACCGATCTTCGAAGTGGTTGCTTCGTGTTCCACAGTTGCGGAAGGGTTGCTTACTTCAATGTATGGGAATGTATGCGCTCCGCATTTGTCACCCAATAACAGGGAATCACATTGCGAGAAGTTACGTGCTTTTTCGGCTTTCTTGAAAACCTGCACGAGTCCTCTGTATGAATTCTGGCTCTTACCGGCTGAAATACCTTTTGAAACGATACGGCTCTTCGTATTCTTACCGATATGGATCATTTTCGTCCCCGTATCAGCTTGCTGCATGTTATTAGTAACCGCAACAGAGTAAAATTCACCAATTGAATTATCGCCTTTCAGGATCACCGATGGATATTTCCACGTGATCGCCGAACCGGTTTCAACCTGCGTCCATGAGATTTTTGAGCCAGCACCGTCACAAAGACCGCGTTTGGTTACAAAGTTGTAAATCCCGCCTTTTCCGTCTTTATCGCCCGGATACCAGTTTTGAACAGTTGAATATTTGACATTTGCATTCTCGTGTGCGAAGATTTCCACAACAGCTGCGTGCAGCTGGTTTTCATCACGCATCGGCGCTGTACAGCCTTCTAGATAACTTACGTGGCTATCAGCATCACCGATAATCAGCGTACGCTCAAACTGTCCGGTTCCCGCAGCATTGATACGGAAGTAAGTGGAAAGCTCCATCGGGCAACGAACGCCTTTTGGAATGTAAACAAATGAACCATCAGAGAATACAGCAGAATTCAATGCTGCATAATAGTTGTCTTTCGGCGGAACAACCGATCCCAGATATTTCTGAACCAGTGCAGGATGTTCACGAATAGCTTCGCTGATGGAGCAGAATATAATTCCCTTTTCTTTCAGCGATTCTTTAAATGTTGTAAAAACCGATTCGGAGTCCATAACGGCATCAACCGCGATGGAAACGCCTGAAAGTCTCTTTTGCTCGTTAAGGGAAATTCCCAGACGCTCAAAAGTGTCGCGCAATTCCGGATCAATGTCATCCAGACTGTCAACCTGCTTTTTCTTTTTAGGCGCCGAATAATATTTGATTGCCTGAAAATCGATTTTTGGATAATGTACGTTAGGCCACTTGGGTTCAGCCATAGTAAGCCACAAATGATAAGCTTTCAAACGCCACGCAAGCATCCACTCCGGTTCATTTTTTTTGGCTGAGATAAACCTGACAATATCATCATTCAGCCCCATAGGAGCTTCATCTGCTTCAATATCAGTTACAAAACCATATTTGTATTCCGAACTGGTGATTTCCTCCAACAATTCATCTTCTTTGCTCATAGTCTAATTATTATCACACTGTGTTTCGTTTAATAGTAACACAGAGAACGGGGATTGAGTTTATTGAGAACATCAAAAATACACAAAAATGCGGATTTATAGGTAAGCTCCCGCCGAAAGATAGTTCTTCACATAGTCATCAATTCCTTCTTCCAATGAGGTAAAAGGACGTGTGAAACCGATGGAGCGAAGTTTGCTCATATTGGCCTGCGTGAAATACTGATATTTATCCCTGATATCTTCCGGAGTGTCTATATACGAAATGTCAACCGGCTTGTCCATTGCATTGAATGTGCTTGTTACCAGGTCTTTGAATGTCCGGGCGCGGCCGCTTCCAAGGTTATAGATTCCGGAGTTTTTGCGGTGATGCATGAAGAAAATGCAAACGTCGATCAGGTCTTTTACATAAATAAAATCACGCATTTGCTCGCCGTCCTGGAAATCGGGGTTATGCGAGCGGAAAAGCTTCATTTTCTCCGTTTTATTGATCTGATTAAAGGCATGCATAACTACGGAAGCCATCCTTCCTTTGTGATATTCATTCGGGCCGTATACATTGAAAAATTTCAATCCTGCCCAGAAAAATGGCTTTTTCTCCTGTTGTAATGCCCAGATATCAAACTCATTCTTAGAGTCGCCATATGGATTCAGCGGTTTAAGCTGTGATAATGTTGATTCGTTATCATCGTAACCGTGCTCGCCAAGTCCGTAAGTGGCTGCTGACGAAGCATATACAAGCGGAATCTGGTAAGCAACGCATTTCTCCCAGATCTGCTTGGAATAACTCACATTCAGCTCCTCAAAAATATCCCTGTCAAATTCTGTCGTATCAGTCCGTGCGCCGATGTGAAAGATGAATTCAACATCCCGGTTGTTTTGATCAAGCCAGTCGAAAAGCGAAGTTCTTTCCACTTTTTCCTGAATTGTTTTTCCTGCAAGATTTTCTGCTTTCTCGATTTTAGAAAAATCATCGACTGCGATAATGCTTTTGAAACCGTCCTTATTTAGTCGGCTGATAAGCCCGCTGCCAATGAATCCGGCTGCACCTGTTACGATAATCATGGGAGAGATATATGTGATTTTTATTATTATCCTCTTGTTAAGCTGCAAAACTACGGATACAAGATGTAATTTTGTACCCTATTTATTAAGGGAGAAGAAGATTTATGATTTACGTAACAAGAAAAGAGCATTTTAACGCAGCCCACCGTCTTTTCAATCCGGCATGGTCTGAGGAAAAAAACCAGGAAGTGTTTGGGCCATGTGCTAACAACAACTGGCACGGACACAATTTTGAGCTGATTGTTACTGTAAAAGGAAAGCCGGATCCGGACACGGGATTCGTGATCGATTTAAAGGTGCTGGGTGACATTGTGAAAGAGAAAGTGGTGGACAAAGTGGACCATAAAAATCTCAATTTGGATGTTGATTTTATGCAGGGCAAAATGGCTTCCTGTGAAATTTTTGTAACCGAAATATGGAATATCCTTGCGCCTGCCATCGCTGCCGCATCCCCGCAGTCCAAGCTGCATTACATTAAGCTGGTTGAAACGCCAAAGAATTTCGTAGAGTATTACGGCGAATAAGCGCCAACTGACTAGTCCAGATGAAATATTACCTCATTGCCGGAGAGCGTTCGGGAGATTTGCATGGTTCCAACCTCATTGGTGGAATCCGTGAAAATGATCCTGATGCGCAGTTCCGTGGCTGGGGAGGGGATATGATGGCGGCCTCGGGCATGGAACTGGTTACACATTATAAGGACACTGCTTTCATGGGTTTTCTGGAAGTTGCGCTCAACCTGCACAAAATTTCTGGTTTTCTTAAAAAATGTAAAGCCGATATCCTTGCACACAAGCCGGATGCATTGATCCTGATCGACTACCCGGGCTTCAATCTGCGCATTGCGTCATTTGCGAAGTCAAAAGGCTTGAAGGTTTTCTACTACATTTCTCCCAAAGTGTGGGCCTGGAATCAGAAGCGGGCATTAAAGATCAAACAGAATGTAGATCATATGTTCGTGATCTTTCCCTTTGAAATTGATTTTTACAAAAAATTCGATTACAAAGTAGATTACGTCGGCAATCCGCTGATGGACGCAATCGCAGCATTCAAGCCCGATCCTGACTTTAAGCAAAAGAACAATCTGGAAGACGATAAGCCTGTCATAGCATTACTGCCGGGCAGCAGGCAGCAGGAAATCATTGGCATGCTGGACATTATGCTGACTGTTCAGCCCCATTTCCCGGATCATCAATTCGTCATTGCTGGCGTAAGCAATTTGCCCCAAACATTGTACGAAAAATACATTGCAGCTCACAACGCCATCATTGTGTACGAATCCACCTATGATTTGCTGAACATTGCGGATGCTGCATTGGTAACTTCCGGCACAGCAACTCTGGAAACCGCCTTATTCAGTGTTCCCGAAGTGGTTTGCTACAAAACGAGCACATTCTCCTATGCCATCGCCAAGCGCCTCATCCGCGTGCCTTTCATCTCGCTGGTTAATCTTATTTTAGACAAAGAGGCGGTTAGGGAGTTGATCCAGGATGAACTAAATGAGAATCAGCTGGTCAGCGAATTAAAGAAAATCCTACCCGGCGGAGCCAAGCATCAACAGCAAATGCAGGACTACAAAACGCTGCAAGAAATGGTAGGAGGGCCTGGCGCGTCTGGCAGAGCGGGTGGATTGATCGTTGGATATTTGAAATAATGAATAAAATTTTTGACATCACTAAAATACAGCGAATAACCCTGTACCAGCCATGGACGAAAAAGAGTATCCATCAAAAAAAGAGGGCCTTTTGAGCCAGGAGGAAACGAACTCGGCAATCAAAATCATAGATTACAATCCCGCCCATGCAAAGGCATTTTACGATTTGAATTATGCATGGATATCAGAAGCATATGAAGTGGAGCCGGAGGATGAAAAAGTCCTTGACGATCCCGAAAACTATTATTTGAAAGACGGTGGTGCCATACTAATAGCGCTTTACCAAAACGAAGTTGCCGGGACATGCGCATTGAAACAAGGCGAGCCGGGCACGTTGGAAATGAGTAAAATGACTGTTTCGAAAGAAATGCGAGGCAAAAAAATCGGAGATCTGCTGGGTAATGCGATCATTGAAAAAGCGCGCGATTTAGGAGCGCAAAAAATCATTCTTTATTCCAACAAAAAAGGCTCAGCAGCAGGCATTAATCTTTACAGGAAGCTGGGTTTTGTTGAAGTGCCGCTAACCGGTCACAACTTTAAGCGCGCAGATATCAAAATGGAATTGGCGTTGTAGCAAGTCAATTTGATCCTGTTAATACCGGGATTATCAGGTCTCAGGTTTTTCGCTTCTTCTTCCGTGCCGACGGGAACAATACATTGTTTAATATCAATCGGTAACCTGGCGAATTGGGATAAAGATTCAGGTCCGTGGGCATTCTGCGACCGCCTCCGCCGCGTCCTTCGGGATCGTGACCACCATAGAATGTCCATTGTCCACGGCCGAGTTCGCCATAGATGTAGCGATCCGAAGAAGCTGCTGTTCCCATCACGAGTACGCTCGGTTTGACGGTTTTTTTTGAGAATGCAAAAGTCTGACCCATAAATTCCCTGATAAGATGTTCATGATTCTGAACAAGCATGGCCGGTATTACGTCCCATTTGGCAGAAAAATCAAATAACGAAAAATAGGCTCCTTCTTCGCCCCAGCTGCGAAAACCTCCTGCGGAGGAATTGATGTCGGAAAATGTCATCCCTTCATATTCATCCAGCGCCAGTTTGAAATTCTGGAATGCGAATGTTTTTTCAAAATCGAGCCTGGACTGTGCGTCAGGATCGACGCCGTCGCCATCCATATTGTCGACAATATCAATGCCCTCGGCTGCTAATGCAATGTCGAAAGTCTCTGCGCCTGAGCACATGGCAAACAGGAACCCGCCGCCTGCACAGAATTCCTTTATCGCTTTTGCAACGGCCAGCTTCATTTGCGGCACTTTGGCAAAACCAAACCGGCTCGCGATGGCTTCCTGCGCTTTCACATCTGCGGGAGTGGTCCGTCGCAGACTTTTGCCAAACTGCCCTGTGAAATCTTCGTGATGCAAATGCAGCCAGTCGTATTTCGGCAGGTCGCCTTTCAGGATTTCTTCATCGTAAATGACTTCAAAAGGAATCTCGGCATATTTCAAAACCAGTAAAACAGCATCCGTATTCTCGAACTCAGACGGGCTGATTTTAATCGGTGAATAAACGGCGATTTTAGCGGCCTTATGCAGCTTGATCAGATCCATATTCACGTTCGGATCACTGATCTGGCTCACAATCTGCGCGCTGGCGGATTCGGATAGCACTTCATAGGAAACAGCGCGGAGCTTGCATTCATTCTCAATGGACTTGCTGTAAGCCACTTTGAAACCCCCGCCCCGGTAGTTAAGCAGCCAGTCAACGTCAATTTCCCCGTTCAGCAACATGTACGCGAGGCCATAAGCCTTCAAGTGATTTGTCTGCGTGTGATCCATCGGGATCAGGATCTGATTCGCAAGGGTGTTTTGCGAGACGAGCACCAAAATGAGTATTATAAACCTCTTCAGCATAACGTGACAGGTTAAATTTCCAGCGCCAGAAAACAGGGGAGGGTAAAATCAAATTTAACGAATAATCACGATATTAAATACTTGCCAGTAAGTGAATTAGTTTTTTTTTCTTAGAACAAAATTCGGTTTTAAATGGAAGAAGGTGTTACGAAAAGCGGATGATATGTTTGAAAGGTGTAAAGCCGGTCAGGAACACAGTGGGCGCTTCCACGAGTGGGAGCGCGCCGCGTAAGGCAATGTTTTTGTGCAAGCCAATTCCCGGTCCAAAAGAAATGGTGTCACCATTCAAGCTATAACTCCCGGTCCCTTCTTTCAGCAGCCACGAATCTTTGGCTTTTTCAATCTGGGTAAGCCCGGTGAATGTTCCGCCCGGCCTGAAAATAAGTTCAAGAGCCAACGGGACGCGTTCAGTGCCGGAGGTTTGGATCTCGATCTGCATGCCATTATCCGTTTCGCTGATCAGGATTTTTGTTTCCAGGGTCTGCACTTCACTAACAGGCCGGAAGAGGCGCGGCATTTTCTCCCAGTCTCCGTCTTTGGCAATAAAATCTTTGGGATAGGGTTGGTAATAAGGTCCTTCCAATGTCTGAATAAGTTCCCAGGTTTTTCCATGCTCATCAATTTGCTCCGACTGAAACTGACCTTTGCCAAAAAACGAAGAGGCCAGTCGCACGCCCTGCAAAACCGCATTTCCTTTCATGAATGTAAACCAGGTAGGGTTGTTGGCGATCAATGTGCTGTCCCAGTTTCCCCGGCGGATGCGGACGAGGCCCGAATTTGGGAAAGTTTTGACATAGTTAACCGGCAGCGGCTTGGGAGCGGGCAAGTCTTTCCATAATGTCTGGTCGGCGAGGTAATAGTCCAGGAAACCGCCGATTTTAAGGCCGGCCGTCTTTTCAATCATCTGGCACATTGCTGCATAACCACCGTTTTGATCCTTCAAAGCCAGATAGCGATAAGGATAATAATAGTTTTCCAATGTCCCTATTAATGCCTTATCCTGCCGACCTGACGCATCGGTAACGATTTCGCCATTCGGATGAACGTAAAACATCGTCATATCCAGGTTCTTCCGTACGTTGTCCAACAGTTCCGGTTTGTTGAAGCCATTCGCAATCGTGATAAGCAGCCGATCGGTCAGTGAGGAATAAATAAAAGTGCTTTTTTCATTGTATTGCCCATCCTGATCCATATCAATGTGTTCACCGAGCCATTCTTCCGCCCTGGCCACATACTTGGGATCGGGCCAGAGCGAGTTGAGCCTGGCCAGCGCCGCACACACCACCCATCTGTGATTGGGCGTGTGGATCCCACCGACCGACAATGCGTTTCCGCCGCGAATCAGGAAGGTTTTAAGGTTTGCTAGCATTTTTTTAGAACCTTTCGTCCCTGATTTCTGAATGAGCGTATATGCGGTTGCGAGGCGCTTCACGAGAAATCCTGTATCCGGCGTCGAATGAAAATTGGTGGAAAGCAAATCAATGGTTCCATCCGCATGCTGCGTTTTGACAAGATATAATGCTGCCAGGTCCATATCAGCCAGTAATTCCGGCGATTGAAAAAAGCGGGAGTTCGAAGACGAGATTGCATTGCCGCCTGCCTGGATCAGTGCGGATGTGGTGTGTGGATTAACAACGTCAAAAGCGTCCATCAGGCCACCATATGCGGGGTTTGCAGCATCCTTAATCTGCAATTTTCTGATCGCCTCTACACCGATATCATTTTGTTTTACCAGCGTATCCAACCATTCCGGCATTTTTTGTATCTTCTTGGTTACAGTGCTGAATGCGAGCGCTGAGGTGATGGGTAATGTGCAGATTCCAGCAGCCGCCCCTTTTACAAATATTCTTCTGTTCATTGTAGGATATGGTTCTTATGCCTTCAAAAGGAGCGGAAACGAAGGGGTTACTTGCTGATAGAACTTATACTACATTATTTCCATTATTTGTGCCGGATGCATTGGATTTGAATAAAAATTAGAACAAATTTGATCCCGATTTTACAACTAGTAAGAATGTTTTGTTTGCCGTTTGCTAACTGCGTTTTCAAAAGCCCGAAGTTTTCGAGAGCTTTAATATGCCTTTTTGGCCTTCTCCACACCATCTTTTACATTTTGTTTGCCGGAAATTTCAAATGAAAACAACGCTACTACGCAATTTAAGTTTGGGCTACCTTCTTTTGCCTAACCTGATTTTTTCGCTGGGATGGTTTCGGTTGCCTTTGTCCGTTATGCTTGCGCTGGCGATCATCTGCATTTTCGTTTACAATTATCGCCTCGAAAAAAACAATCTGGCCGAACTCAGCAGCAAGCAGCTGGTTCAGATATCCGTTATTTCCTTGCTCATTATTGCATTCTCAGGGATAGGGGGATTTTGCTTCCAGGCATTTGATTACTGGGCACATAATTCAAAATACTACACGCTCTTCAATCATTCCTGGCCGGTTTTATTTAAGGCAAATGGCCGTTATGCTTGTCATTATTTCGGCTTTTTCCTGGTTCCCGCGCTGATCTCCAAAATGCTGGGCGAATTATCTGGAATAGCGCTTTATCTGTGGGCTTCTCTGGGCCTGTTTCTCGGGTTTTGCTGGATATTCATTTTTACGGGAAAAAGTTATCTGTCGCTCGTGCTGTTCCTTTCGCTGGGAGGCATAGGGCATTTAGTGAAAGTGGTTACTTTGAGGTTAATAGGTCTCAATTATCACGTGCCCCCGTTTTTCACAGAAATCTGGCCCGTGCTTTATCAGGCGCAATGGGCGCCTAACCAGCTAATCCCGATCATCATTGTTTCGTCCATTCTCTTCCATGATTATGTGTATTTGAAAAAGCCCGAACGCAGCTTCCTGGCGGTGATCGCCATTTTTATCTGGGGGATTTTCCCTTCGATCGTTTTTGTGATCATTTTCTCAATGCTTATCCTGCTGCGTTATGGCAGGGATATCAAAGCATTTTTCCAACGTCAGGTGCTGATTGACATTCTGGTTCCCGGCCTGATCTTCATCCCGACTTTCTTCTATTTCTTGTCTGGTAAAAGTTCGGTGATCGCAGGTTTTATATGGCAGTTCAACCCTTTGAACGAGATCGCATTTCACTATTTCTTCGGTGTGGTCATTGATCTGGGCGTGCTGATCGGCATTGTGTTCATCCTGAACCTTCATAAAAACATTAACCGGGACATCATAGTAGCATTGTTTATGCTCCTTATCCTGATTTCGCTGGTGAGAATGGGTAAATGGAACGACTGGTTCCTGAGAGGAAATACACCGGTTTTGACTTTACTTTCGCTTTTTATCCTGCAAGGTTTTTCCACCTGGATCAAAGAGCATCCGCATTGGTACAAGCAAAAAGTGGCCTATCCTTTAATGATATTTCTTTTGCTGGGCCTCGTGGTCCCTATGTCGCAGATCCGGCGTGCCTTGCAGGAGAATGTGGTTACGTCCATGCTTTTCCCGGACAAGGTGAAATTTACTCCTTATCCTTACAATCAGTTTGAAGATTTTTATGAGCTGGGCCTGAGCATTTATTCCCAGCAGGAAGCCAATCAGTTTTTAGGCCAGAAAGGGTCTATCTACGAATTGTATTTAGCACGGTAACATAAACCTTCTCATATCTCAGCCCCCGAGTGTTTTCAAAAACTTGGGGGCAATTCTGTTTTTAGAGGCCTGCTCGTACGCATAGGCCATGCGGATCAGGTCCGCTTCTCCATAAGCTTTTCCCAGAAACGAGATCCCGATCGGAAGCTCGTCCACTGAACCCATAGGAACGGTCACAGAAGGAAATCCCGAGATAGCAGCAGGTCCATAGCCGCCGTATCCCGTCCAGAAATCACCATTTACCAGATCATTACACCAGGCCGGGCCAGTCGCCGGGCCACATAAGGCATCCAGTTTTTCGGATTCGAAAAGCCGGTTTAATTCCACTCTTACATTCAATATTTTCTGGCGGGCATCCTGATATTCTTTTGATTCCAGATCACCTCTCGTTTGGGAAATTTCAAGTAATTCCTGCTGAAAATAGGGCATTGCTTTCTCTGCATTTGCTTTGTTGAATGCAATGAGCGCTTCGAGCGACTTTATCTTCGCATTGGATTTAGAAAGATATTTATTTAGTCCATCCTTGAATTCGTATTGCAACAATATAGATTCAGCCCCATCCGTACTTTGGGCCTTCATATAATCGACCTCCACAATCACGGCGCCTTTCTGTTTCATCTGGTCCAACGCTTTTTTCAAAAGGGCATCTACATCTTCGTGCTGCTTCAAAAATCCCTTTTCGATTCCAATGCGCTTGCCTTTCAAGCCATTGGCATCAAGCGATGAGGAGAAGTCTTTAAAAAGCGCATAATCCACGCGGGTATCTGCCGGCTCGGCCTGATCGGCACCGACCATTGCTCCGAGCAGCATAGCCGCATCGGCAACAGTCCGGCCGAGTGGTCCGGCGGTGTCCTGCGTTGCTGATATCGGGATAATGCCCGTCTGGCTCACGAGCCCCACAGTCGGTTTGATGCCTACAACGCCGTTCATGGCTGCCGGGCAGGCGATGGAGCCATTGGTTTCCGTGCCCACAGCTACTGCGCAGAGGTTAGCAGCCACCGCCGCTCCTGATCCTGAACTCGACCCGCAGGGCGAACGGTCCAGGATGTATGGATTTTTGGTTTGACCGCCGCGGCTGCTCCATCCGCTCGTCGAACGTGTAGAGCGAAAATTGGCCCACTCGCTCATATTGGTCTTTCCAAGGATCACGGCGCCCGCCTCACGCATTTTCTGCACGACAAATGCGTCCGATGATGCAATGTTACCGGCTAGCGCAATGGAGCCCGCCGTTGTCTGCATTTTGTCCTTTGTATCAATGTTGTCTTTGATTAAAACAGGGATTCCGTGCATAGGGCCTCGCACATTTCCTTTTTTCCTCTCCGCGTCCATTGCGTCTGCAATCGCAAGCGCATCGGGATTCACCTCGATCACCGCATTGATTTTCGGGCCGTTACGGTCCAGTAATTCGATTTGATCCAGGTAACTTTTTGTGATGGAGCGGGATGTTAATGTTCCTTTTTTCATTCCATCCTGCATTTGTGCCACTGTCATTTCTGATAATTGAAATGAATCCTGATCCTGTGGCTCCCTATTGCTCGTCTCGGAATTACATTTAAAAAGAGGAAATGCAGCCAGGGTAATTCCTGCCGCAGATGTGAGGCGCACAAAGTTTCTTCGTTTCATAGGAGCATTCGTCGTCAGTAGATTGCAATATAAAAAGTCCTTGAAGCATTCGTTTAGCTGCGCGGAATTTTTTCAGACAACTGCTTCCATATCCAGAAGATCAGCCAGGCGGGGGACAAAATGACAACAGTAATAATGGTCGCAATCGCGAGGATCGCTGCGAACAGGATCTTGAAAAACAGGACGAGAAATTTTGCCATGTTGCGTTATAGGTGTGTATGTTGTAGAATAAATTATTCTTATACTTTCTTGCGCCTCGAATGTGTTTGACAAGCATTGTAAAAATTGCCTTGTTACCATAGTCAAAACTGCCTAAAAGCCCTTAAATGTTTAAATTTATAAGAAAATTATCATATAAAATTAGGCTGGCATGGTTATTTATTTAATTTTGTCATTGAAAAATATCACATAAACAGTAACGGCTATGAACTTCATCACCAACATCATATATTACTCAGGTAAGCTTCTGTTCGCGACGATCTTATTTGTTGCGATGATCATTTCAACCATCATTTCCCTGCCATTTATTGGCGCTGGGATGATTAAGGACGCGATTGACTCTCATCCGCACCAGCATGCAGACAGGAATCACATGGCGGATTACTTTGGATAATAGCATATTGAACTAATTAATAGCCCAAAGGGGTGCGGATTCAGATCTGCACCCCTTTTTTTATGGTGTAAGCGGGAAGGCAATATGGCAACATTCGGCCGTAAAAAGCAGTTATTATCTCAAATCGAATACTTTTGAGCATTCAAAATACAGCTTATCATATCAAAGTAAATGGCAGTAAAGTTTTCAGATAACAAATACAAATGGGCGATCGCTTTGGCATTGAGTACAATAGCCAGCTTTTGTAGTGCCCAGGAAAGCCGGTATAGTTTCGAAAAAGGCATGATGGGATCTCCTTTCAAGTTGGTTTTTTATGCAAAAAACGACTCCATAGCCAATGTCGCAGCACAGGCAGCATTCAAACGCATAGAAAAACTGAATGAACTACTAAGCGATTATCGCGACGGAAGCGAAATAAACTTGCTCTCGGCGCAGTCAGGCAGCGGTAAATGGGTCCAGGTGAGCGACGAACTGTTCAACATTCTCGCCATCAGCCAGGATATCAGCGAAAAAACAGACGGTGCTTTCGACGCGACATTGGGGCCAGTGGTTCAAATGTGGCGCCATGCAACTCGGAAAGGAATTTTCCCCGCCGATTCTGCTATCAGGGACGCCATGTCCAGAACGGGTTATAAGAAATTAAAACTCGACGCAAAGCGCAAAAAAGTGCTTTTAACACAAAAAGGCATGCGGCTGGACATTGGCGGGTTAGGCAAAGGGTTTGCAGCCGAGGAAGCGGTGAAAGTCCTGAGAAGCTTTGGTATCAAGTCCATCATGATGGATGCGGGGGGTAAAATAGTCCTCACCAATCCGCCGCCAGGAACAAAAGGATGGAACATTACCATTTCAAATGGCAGCGATTCCCTCAAAACAATGCCTT
This sequence comes from Dyadobacter sp. CY351, assembly GCF_021502625.1. NCBI lineage: Bacteria > Pseudomonadati > Bacteroidota > Cytophagia > Cytophagales > Spirosomataceae > Dyadobacter > Dyadobacter sp. CY351. The sequence continues at coordinate 379,894 of NZ_JAKFFU010000004.1, forward strand.
TGTCCCATGTCGCGCTGGCGACGTCCGGCCCGACATATCGCTATATGGAATACAACGGAATCAGGTATTCGCACATTGTGGATCCGAAAACGGGCATAGGGCTGCTGTTTCACGTGCGTACCACGGTAATTTCACCGGACGGAACGGTGGCGGATGCACTCGCAACGGCATTCAGTGTTGCGGGAATAGAAAAAAGCAAACAAATGATAAAGCAGTTTCCGGAAAGCAGGGTTTGGCTGGTGGAGAAGCAGGAGGAGCAAGTGGCGGAATGGAACACCTTGGAATAATTTTTTAGCTTTTGCCCAAAGCACAGCTCTTATCGCTTTTTCCGCTACACCTTATGACAAAGACCATTTTTATCGCTTCCGCCGAGCCTTATGCAGGGAAGTCAGTGATTGCATTGGGCCTGGTGAATATGCTTTTGTCCAAAACGCAAAAGATCGGTTTTTTTAAACCCATTATTTCCCAGCAGGAGCCGGGGCGAAAAGACAAGCACATTGAAGCCATTATCAACCATTTTTCGCTTCCTATTCCTTACGAGGATACATTTGCATTCACCCGTCAGGAAGTTTTGCAGCATCCCGAATCGGAAAACTGGGGTGAAATGATCAACACGATCATCAGCAAGTTCAAAAAGCTGGAAGAGGATTATGATTTCACGGTCATTGAAGGAAGCGATTTTTTAGGCGAAGGGATTGCTTTTGAATTTGAATCCAACGCGGCCATTGCCAAGAATCTGGGCGCACCTGTGCTCACGATCATTAATGGTGAAAATAAATCCACCGCGCAGATCATCAACTCGGCGCTGAATGTGCTCCGGAATTTCGAATCGCGTGAAGTGCAGGTGCTGGGCATTGTGGCCAACCGCGTGAAGGCCGAGCAGGTGGAAGATGTGCGTGAGTTGCTTCGGATGCAATTGCCAGCGGACATTATGCTCACCGTCATTCCCTGGGAAAAGGCGCTGCAAAGTCCGACCATGCGCGAGATCACGGATGCGCTGGATGCCAAAGTTTTATTCGGCGAACATTTGCTTTCCAGCCAGGTTGATAATTACGTGACGGGCGCAATGATGCTGCCCAATTTTTTAAACCATATAAAAGAAAATGTCCTGATCATTACGCCGGGGGACCGGGGTGACATTGTGATAGGTGCCTTGCAGGCGAATCTTTCTACCAATTATCCCAAAGTTGCAGGCATTGTCCTGACGGCCGGCACTGTTCCGGAAGAGCCTGTTATGCGGCTGATCGAAGGTTTGCAGACCCAGATTCCGATCATAGCAGTGCAGCAAGGAACATTCGGCACGACTACGGCCATAGGCGCGATCCATTCGCGGATCACTGCGGATAACACCAAGAAGATAGAGCTGGCTATCGACACTTTTGAAAAATATGTGGATATGAAGGTGCTGGACGACAAGATCATCACATTCCAGCCCGAAGGAATCACACCACACATGTTTCAGTATCAGTTGGTTAAATGGGCCAAAAGTCAGAAAAAACACATTGTGCTGCCGGAAGGAAACGACGACCGGATTTTACGCGCTGCAGCAAGGTTAATCAGCCAGAATGTGGTTGATCTGACGATTCTTGGTGATCCGAATGAAGTTGCGGCTTCTATCAAAAGGCTAGGCATTGATCTGGACCTGAATGTGGTCAAAATCGTGAACCCGGCTAACTCGGAAAATTATGAAGATTACGTGCAGACACTTTATGAGCTGCGTAAGAATAAAAATGTGAACGAGGAAATGGCGCGCGACCTGATGACCGACGTCTCTTACTTCGGGACTATGATGGTTTACAAAGGTCATGCAGACGGAATGGTGTCGGGTGCGGTGCATACGACGCAGCACACGATCCGGCCGGCATTGCAGTTTATCAAAACAAAACCGGGCGTTTCCATCGTCTCGTCTATTTTCTTCATGTGCCTGCCCGACCGCGTAGCGATCTTTGGCGACTGCGCCGTTAACCCGAATCCAACGGCATCGCAGCTGGCAGACATTGCCATTTCTTCCGCAGAAAGCAGTGCCAGGTTTGGCATTGAGCCGCGGATCGCCATGTTGTCTTACTCGTCGGGAACGTCGGGAGAAGGGGAGGACGTGGAAAGGGTGCGGGAAGCGACAGCCATCGTGAAGCAGCGCGCGCCGCAGCTGAAAGTCGAAGGGCCGATCCAGTATGACGCTGCGGTGGACCCGATTGTGGGCAATCAGAAATTATCTAATTCCGAAGTGGCGGGAAAAGCCAGCGTGCTGATTTTCCCGGATTTGAACACCGGAAACAACACCTACAAGGCCGTTCAGCGTGAAACGGGCGCATTGGCGATCGGGCCGATGTTGCAGGGATTGAACAAGCCCATCAATGATCTGAGCCGCGGCTGCACCGTGGACGATATTTTCAACACCGTGGTAATCACCGCCATTCAATGTCAGCAAGAATGAACATTCTCATCATCAATTCGGGCAGTAGCTCGCTAAAATACCAGTTTTTCAAAATGCCCGATCAGCAACCGCTCAGTGCAGGGGTTGTGGAGCGGATTGGAAAAGAAAACTGCTTTATCCGGCATAAGGTGCAGAAAGACGGCGTTGAGAAGCTGACCGAAAGCACATTCTTCATAAAAGATCACGCGGAAGGCCTTCAAAAAGTCGTGCAGCTGCTCACTGATTTCGAAACCGGGATCATTGAAAACATAAATGAAATAGAAGTGGTCGGACACCGCGTGGTACATGGCGGGGAGGATTTTACAACTGCTGTAATGGTGACGGATGAGGTGAAGGAAAAGATCCGTTCCTTATTCTCGCTCGCGCCGCTGCATAATCCGGTGAATTACAAATGCATCGAAATTGCGGAAAAAACATTTCCTAATGCAAAGCAGGTCGCCGTTTTCGACACCGCATTTCACCAATCCATGCCTGAATATGCCTTTCGTTACGCCATTCCCGAGAAATATTACGCTGAGATGCGCATCCGCGCTTACGGATTTCATGGCACAAGCCACAAATATGTGAGTGCTGCAGCGATGGCGTGGATGGGCAAGCCGGATGCCAAGATTATCAGCATTCACTTGGGAAATGGTTGCAGCATTACGGCCGTGGATAGCGGCAAGTCGCTGGATACGAGCATGGGTTTCGGGCCTTTGAGCGGATTGATCATGGGAACAAGGTCGGGCGACATTGATCCTTCCGTAATCCTGCATTTGCTAAGGCAGGAACGCAGGACGCCGGACGAAATGGATATTTTATTAAACAAACAATCCGGAATGCTCGGGCTCACGGGCCATAGCGACATGCGCGATGTGCGGAAACTGCTGGAAATGGGCAATTATGATGCGGAACTCGCCTCGGATATGTATGCCTATCGGATTAAAAAATACATTGGTTCCTATGCCGCCACATTGAACGGTCTCGACGCAGTCATCTTTACAGCCGGCGTAGGCGAGAATGATCCGCAGATGCGGGAGCGTGTTTGCAGGGATATGGAATTTTTGGGATTAAAAATCGATCAGGATGCAAATCGCATCAAATCATCCGAGATTAAGGAAATAAGTTCGGCAGAGTCGCGGGTGAAAATCCTGGTTGTGCCTACAAATGAGGAGTTTGAGATTGCCCGGCAAAGTTTTGAGCTGTTGAGCGAAGAGCCGCCTTGTGAACAGGTGGAATTGTATTAATCAGATAAATATTAGTTTTAAATTATAGTTTTAAATGGTTGTTTAAATTATTTATTTAAAACAGTTGTGAGAGGGAATTTTTTTGCAGACCTTTGGTTTGTATTAATACATTGTGCGGTTTAGAATAACCTGACAGAAACTTAAATAAGACAAGCAAGTGAAGTGCATAGGAGAAAAAAGCGAGGACAAGATTAAGGAGGCGGCAAGAAGGGTTTTTCTTAAAAAAGGTTTCGATGGAACGACGTCGAGAGACATTGCCCGCGAAGCTGATATGAACATTGCATTGACGAATTATTATTTCAGAAGTAAGGAAAAGCTGTTTCTTGAGATTTTCAGTGAAGTACTGGATATGTATTTTAACAGCACGCTCGAAATTCTCAATAAGAGGATTGACATTAAGAGCAAGATTTCGGAGATGATCGAAAACGATTTCGATATGATGAAAAATGAGCCTGATATGGTGATTTTTATCATGAATGAAATTCACAAGGAACCAGACCGCTTGTTCTCTGGCATGTCGGTTTTCAAAAAATTACAGGAATCCTATTTTACAACCCAGCTGGAAGAGGGCATTGCGAATGGAACGATCCGGGAGCTCAGACTCGAAAACTTGCTGCCGCTGATCAAATGCTCTGTTGAATTTATTTTCCTGGGAAAACCCATTCACAAGAAGCTTTACAATATGACGGATGAAGATTTTGAAAAGTTTGCAGAAACTCAGAAAAACCACATCAAGGAAATGATTTGCAATTATTTGGTAATCAGTTAATCTAAATTTTTTTTGCCCTCCGTTTAAACAAACATTTAAAATAAACATTTACTTGAAAATTAGCCATGAAATTAAAATTTCATATCGCAGCCCTATTGTCTTTTGTGGCGATAGGCAGCACAAAAGCGCAGGAATATTCGCTGCCGCAACTCTTAGAATTAGCCATGAAAAATGATTTTTCCATTCAGTCGGCGCAGCTGGAAGAACGGAAAACAAACGCAAAAATTGACGAGGTGAAATCTGCTTTGCTGCCTAATGTCGCGGTTTCCGGAGATTACAGACGTTATTTCAAAATCCCTGGACAGGTGGTGCCTGCAAGCGCATTCGGCGGGCCAGAAGGACAGTATAGCACATTGGCGTTCGGGTTGCCTTACAATTTGTCAACGACAGCGCAAGTGACTCAGAATCTGTACAATCCGTCTGTAAAATATGCATTGAAGGCAGCTAATCTCAATCGCGAGCTGACTTCATTAAGCACGGTGAAAACCAAAGAAGATGTGGCTTACAATGTTACGGACGCCTATTACAATCTCGTTACGGTGGTGCAGCAAATGGCTTTTTTAGATAGCAACCTCATTTCGCTGGACCGCATGCACAAAGTTTCAGACCTCCTTTATCAGAATAAGTTAGGCCAGCGCGTGGATGTTGACCGGATTTTAATCAACAAAACTACAACAGAAACGCAGCTGGCCACTTTGAAAGACAATTACAGCCAGCTCGTTAATCTTCTCAAATATTACAGCGGCACGCCACAGACCGACTCGTTGCGTATAGCAATTAACGTTAGCGATGTTTCGCTGCCTGCACAAGCGCAGGATGCTGAATTAAGGCGCACGGATGTGGCATTATTGAATAAGCAACGTGATCTGAATGAGTTGCAGGACAAGAACATTAAGTCCGGATTTATCCCCACTGTGAATGCCTACGGAGTCGCTAATATGGCGTTCTATGCCAAAGGGGGCGAGAATTCAACGTTTCAGGATGTGCCTGGTTACTGGGCTGGTTTGCAGCTAAACTGGAATGTATTCGACGGAATGGCCCGACGCGCCAAACGCACTCAGAATCAGATTGATAATGACAAATTGAATGTGCAGTTGAGGCAAGTGAAAGAGTCCATCGCCATGGAAGAAGCCAATGCGCGCAACAAATTCGCCGTAGAACAAAGGAACATTAATGCTAAGAAAGACCAGGTGGCGCTGGCATCCAGGGTTTACAAACAGATCCAGCTGCAATTCAAAGAAGGAACGGTTTCGCTGACAGATGTAATTCAAGCTGAAAACAGCAACCTGGACGCGCAAAGCAATTATCTCACATCGCTTGTCCAACTGCTGAAAGCTGAGCTGGAATGGAAAAAAGCGACCGGCTCACTCATTCAAAAATAACACTCAACTACTACTGTACTAAACATTAACATCAAGATTATGAAACGTTTACTTATATTTTTAGCCGTGATTGCAGGCATAGGACTTACTGCGGCAAAATTGCTGGACAACAAAGAAAAAACAGCACAGAAAGTTTACATACCCGATACAGATCCCAAAGTAGGTGTGAAAGTTGCCGTCGCAGAAATACGGCGATTATCACAGGAAGCATCCTTTTTGGGATCTTTTACTCCCAATCGCAAAGTAGAGATCCGTCCGCAGGCAGGCGGCGAAATCGTTCGTCTGAACTTTGAAGAAGGACAATTCGTAAAGGCCGGACAACTGATCGCCAAGCTGGACGACGAGCAGTTGCGTTACCAGATCGAGGCCGCGCAGGTTACATTGGAAGGTTATCAGAATGATTTGAAACGTTACGAAGTGCTCGTCAAAGGCGACGCGGTTCCTGCGGTAAACCTGGAAAGAACGCAACTGAGCATTCGCAGCACCGAAGCGCAGATCAAGCAATTGAAAAAACAGGTCGCCAACACCAGCATTATCGCTCCTTTCTCGGGCATTGTAACGGCCAAAATGGTTGAAAAAGGTTCCGTAGTGAGCATAGGAACGCCTATGGCCGAGATTACAGACATTTCCCTGCTGAAATTGGTGGTGAATATTCCTGAAAAATCGGTAAATGAGTTTCGCAATGGCAAAACGATCGGCATTAAAACGGATGTTTATCCTGACGCAGATTTCAAAGGGAAAGTGACCATGGTAAGCGCAGAAGGCGATGATGCGCACAATTATCCGGTAGAGATCACGGTTCAGAATTCACAGAAAAATCCATTGAAAGCAGGCATGTATGGCTCCATCGCCAACACTGGCGAAGTGAAAGGCGAGGCATTGGCCGTGCCACGCCAGGCAATTACGGGTTCAGCGAAACAGCCACAGGTTTACGTGGTTGAAAACGGCAAAGCAAACCTGCGCGACGTAGCCATCGGCGCCACGACCAACGAATTTTATGAAATCACAAAAGGACTGAAAGCGGGCGACAAAGTCGTGACCAGCGGACAGATTAACCTGCAAAACGGAACTTCTGTTGTTGCACAATAACACTCATTAGCCAGAGAAAACATGAAATTTATTCAAACCATATTGAAACGTCCGTCGATGATCATTGTACTGTTCGCAGTGCTGATCCTGGGTGGGCTTGTTTCCTACACGCAGCTGAATTACATGCTGCTGCCGGAATTTTCCGTTCCAACGATCACGATCACAACGGTTTACCCGGGCGCAGCGCCGACGGAAGTGGAATCGGAGGTAAGTAAGAAAATTGAAGACGCTGTTTCCGGATTGGACAACATTAAGGAAGTGACTTCCAAATCTCTGGAAAGCGCATCATTGGTGATCGTGGAATTCAAAGCCGGAACGGACATTGATAAAGCCCTGGAAGATGCGCAGCGCGATGTGAACAACATGCTCAGCGACTTGCCGGACGACGCCGAAACGCCTTCCTTATCGAAAATATCACCCAGCGATCAGCCGATTATGCAGCTGCTCGCAACTTCAAGCTTGCCGAATGAAGTGTTTTATCAGCAGGTTGAAGACAAATATCTGCCCATACTAACACAGATCGAAGGCGTTGCCGAAATTACAATGACCGGTGGCGACCAGCGCGAAATCCGCGTAAATGTGAACAACGACAAGCTGAATTTTTACGGCTTATCGCTTTTGCAGGTTACCCAGGCGATTAATCAGGCTAACCTCGACTTCCCAACCGGAAAAGTAAAGAGCGCGAGCGAAAACATGACATTACGTCTCGCCGGAAAGTTTACTTCTATTGACGACATCAGAAATCTGGTAATCACCTCCCCGGTAACCGGCAGTCCCATCCGCGTGGGCGACGTTGCCAACATTACCGACGGACTTACTGACGCAGAAAGCATTAGCCGTTACAACGGCATCAACGGGATCGGGCTGTTTGTAAAAAAACAATCGGACGCCAATGCGGTGGAAATCAGCAAATCCATTCAGGCGAAGCTTTCGGAGATTGAAAAAACGAATGCAAAGGACAAGGTGAAATTTGCGATCGCGTACGACAGCAGCATTTTTACATTGGAATCCGTGGAAGCCGTAACGCATGACTTGATCATTGCGGTGATCCTGGTGGCTGCGGTAATGCTTTTGTTCCTGCACAGTTTCCGGAATGCATTCATTGTAATGGTGTCGGTGCCGGCATCATTGATCGCGGCTTTCCTTTTTATGTATTTGATGGGTTACTCGCTGAACCTGATGACTTTACTGGCACTTTCGCTGGTTATCGGGATTTTGGTCGATGACTCTATTGTAATTCTGGAAAACATTCAGCGACATCTGGAAATGGGCAAAAACCGCTGGGATGCGACCATTGAAGGGGTTACCGAAATTGGATTTGCGGCATTGGCCATCACATTGGTAATCGTAGTGGTTTTTGTTCCGATCACATTTGTGAACTCGGTAATCGCCGATTTGCTTCGTCAATTCAGCTTAACAGTTGCATTCGCGACTATGGTCAGCTTGTTGGTAAGTTTCACGCTTACGCCCTGGATGACTTCCAAAATGGCGCGGATTGAACATTTGGATCCTAAAAATCCCGTGCAGGCATTCTTGTTATGGTTTGAAAAAGGCCTTACCAAGATGACCAAATGGTATCACGGCAGTTTGCAATGGGTGCTTGGCCATAAGCTGGCGTTTTCAGGAATTTTGATAGCGATTTTTGGGATGACAGTTTGGGTAATGAGCCTGGGAATCATTGGTTCAGAGTTCGTGGCCGAAGGTGATCAGGGTAAGTTTCTGCTGACCATGAAATTGGATAAAAGTGCTTCATTGCAACAGAATAACCTCACATCCAGACAAATAGAGGATTATTTAAGACAAAAACCGGAAGTGAAAACGATCTTCGCCAATGTTGGCGGAGCGAGCACAGGTTTGAACAGCTCCGGGCGCGGCGAAACGAATAGAACCGAATTGACAGTAGAACTGATCCCCGCAGAAGAACGCAAGAATGCACAACCGACTGAGGATTACATGCTTGCAGTTCGGAAAGAATTGGAACAAAAATTCGCAGGCGTGGAATTCAACTCCGCAGCTGTGGGAATGGTGAACTCCGGCGCGTCTCCGATCGAAATTTTCCTGAGCGGCGATGATCTGGATAAGATCCTGGTTTCTGCCAATGACTTGGCTAACAGATTAAGAAAAACACCCGGCGCAAACGACGTGAATGTGTCCGTAGAGGCAGGTAACCCCGAAGTAAGGGTCGAAATTGACCGCGAAAAAATGGCGAAGCTTGGTCTGGACATTCAGACTGTGGGTGCGACCATGCAGAATGCATTTGCCGGAAATGACGATTCCAAATACCGGGATGGCGGTGAAGATTACGAGATCCGCATCATGCTGGACGCGTTCGACAGGAAAAATCCGGATGACGTCAAAAACATTAATTTTTACAGTCCCGCCGCGAAGCGTCCGGTGCGCCTGGCCGAATTCGCAAACGTGAGTCTGAGCAACGGACCGTCGATTGTGGAGCGCAAGAACCGTCGTTCATCCGTAACTGTAACCGCTAATACATTAGGGATTGGATCGGGAACATTGGTGAGCAATATTCAAGCCGGGTTGGTAGAGAAGCCACTTCCATCAGACATTATTCTGACATGGGGAGGCGACGCAAAAAACCAGAGCGAAGGTTTTGGTTCACTCGGGCTGGCGATGCTGGCGGGGTTGGTTTTGGTATACTTTATCATGGTGCTGCTTTACGACAGTTTTGTTTATCCGCTCGTGGTGTTGTTCTCGATTCCGGTGGCCGTTGTCGGGGCGCTTCTGGCACTCGCATTGTCATCGTCGAACATCGGTATTTTTGCCCTTTTGGGAATGCTGATGCTCATCGGGCTTGTAGTTAAAAATGCAATTCTGATCGTCGACTTTGCAAATCAGCAGAAAGAGCTGGGCGTGCCGTTCCGGGAAGCGATCCTGATCGCAGGAGAAGAGCGTCTTCGTCCGATTCTGATGACGACCATTGCGATGGTGATCGGTATGGTGCCTATTGCAACGGCAACCGGCGCAGGGGCAGAATGGAAGAATTCGCTGGCATGGGTTTTAATAGGCGGACTGACCAGTTCAATGCTTTTAACCATCTATCTTGTGCCAATGATGTATTACCTGGTCGACAGAGTGGCGGAAAAGTGGTCATCCGCTAAATTCCGGTCGGGCGCGGTAACCAAAAGTATAGTGGTGAAAGAAGCGTAGTTGGGATAAACGTTAACATGAAAAAATTACTGTTTGATAAAGTTCCCCATTTTGAAAAACTGAAAGGCAAGTTGGTCAGAACTTGGCGTTTTAGGGGCTAAATGGATGAAAAGTGCAAAAAGTTTTTTTTCATGTTAACGGTAAAATGCAAAATGAATAGGGAATTTGATGAACTAGTATGGCAGGTATCGGGTTTACCTTTTAACTTTGAATGCCAGTAGATAAATTCCGGTAAAATGTTGCGGCCGGAGTGTAGTTTAAGAACAGTGAAATTAAAGGCCGCGGCGACTGAAACTGACATTTTTATCAAACTCAAGTTCTAAAAAAATTAGCATGGAAAATAACCACTACAATACCAACTGATCGCTCTGATCACCCCCACAGCCTCGGCTTGAAAGCCACCAGGCACCCCACTAAAAGAAGCTGTTGATTCTGACATTAATTACTTATGGGTAAAAAATTAAATAAGCGCATCGCCGAATTTAAAGACGCGGCTAACATTCGATCCAAAGGTCTTTATCCCTATTTCCGCCCCATCGAATCCGGGCAGGATACGGAAGTGATCATCAATGGTAAGCCGGTCCTTATGTTTGGATCCAATTCTTATCTGGGATTGACCTCGCATCCTTACATTATTGAATCGTCGCAAAAAGCGGTTCAGAAATACGGAAGCGGATGTGCCGGTTCGCGATTCCTGAACGGAACGCTGGACATTCACGAGGAACTGGAAAGAAGGCTTGCCGCTTACACCGGAAAAGAAGCTTCGGTGCTTTTCAGCACGGGTTACCAGGCGAATTTAGGCGCATTGTCAAGCCTTACGGGCCGTAACGATTACCTGATCCTGGACGAAAGCGACCATGCTTCCATCATTGACGGTTGCCGGTTGTCTTTCTCAAAAGTGATCAAGTATGCGCACAATGATATGAAAGACCTCAGGAAAAAACTGAGCCTTTTGCCGGAAGAAGCCGTGAAGCTGATCGCTACGGACGGAATTTTCAGCATGGAAGGCGATATCGTTAAACTTCCTGAATTGAATGCCATCGCAGCTGAGTTTGACGCTTCGGTTTTGGTGGATGACGCGCACAGTCTGGGTGTTATCGGCAAAAACGGAGCAGGAACAGCTTCCTATTTCGGCCTGACCGAGACTACTGATCTGATCATGGGAACATTCAGCAAATCGCTTGCTTCTTTGGGCGGCTTTATTGCCGGCGATGCAGCCACGATCGATTACCTGAAACACCGCGCACGGTCCCTTATGTTCAGTGCGAGTATGACGCCGGCCGCAGTAGGCAGCACATTGGCAGCATTGGACATCATTGAATCCGAGCCGCATCACATTGAACGCCTTTGGGCCAATACAAGATATGCAAAAGAATTGTTGCTGGTAAACGGTTTCGACCTGGGCAAAACAGAAAGCCCGATCCTGCCGGTTTACATCCGCGATAACGAGAAAACATTCCTGATGACCAAGCTGTTGCAGGAAGATGGCGTGTTCGTGAACCCGGTGGTTTCACCAGCGGTTCGTCCGGAAGATTCGCTTATCCGTTTCTCGCTGATGGCGACGCACACTTTTGGGCAGATTGAAGAAGCAGTTGATAAAATGGCTAAAATATATCGTCAGATCTGTCCCGAAGCTGTAACCGCAAAACTATGAAGCGCATTGCCCACGTAAACTCTCCCAAAGACCTGGAACTGTTCATTGATTTTCCCCACGAATTATATAAGGAAAATCCCAATTACGTTCCCGAGCTCTTTATCGCGCAAAGAGATATGCTTTCTCCGAAGAAGCATCCCTTTTATGAACATTCGGAGGTTAAGCTGTTTTTAGCGTACGACGGAGATAAGATTGTGGGTAGGGTTGCGGCGATTGATAACCGCAATCATAATGCGTTTACAGGCAGAAAAGATGGTTTTTTTGGATTCTTTGACACAATTGATGATCAGGAAGTGGTCGATCTGCTCATCGGGCAGGCGGCTGCCTGGGTGAAGGAAAAAGGAGCGGATAACCTGATCGGGCCGGTGAATTTATCGACCAATGATACGGTGGGCCTGCTGATAGAAGGTTACGACCGGCCGCCGATGGCGATGATGCCTTACAATCCGCCGTATTACGTGCCTTTGCTCGAAAATACAGGACTTGTGAAAAAGACGGACCTGCTTGCTTACGAGATCAATGTGAACGAGGCAAATGATAAGTCGGTAAGGATGATTGAAGCGCTGGAAGGAAGGCTCAAGAGGAGCGGGATCACTATTCGCAAGATCAATCTGAAAGATTTCAAAAACGAGGTGGTGAAGATCCGGGAAATTTATAACAGCGCCTGGGACAAGAACCTTGGCTTTGTTCCGATGACCGAAAAGGAATTCGATTACCTGGCCAATGACCTGAAACTGGTCCTCGATCCCAATTTTTGTCTCGTTGCAGAGAAGGATAACAAGCTGGTCGGTTTCGTGTTGGGCATCCCCGACATTAACCAGATCCAGATCAAGATTAAAAAAGGACGTTTGCTGCCGACCGGAATTTTTAAATTACTGTTTGGCAAAAAAAATATAACCCGCATTCGCGTGCTGACATTGGGTGTGATTGAAGGTTACCGCAAAATGGGCATAGAAGCCTGTTTATACGGCCATATCATCAAAAACACTTACGGCACAAAAGTCACAGGTGGCGAATGTTCATGGATGCTGGAAGGCAATTATCTCATGAACCACGCCATTGAACAGATCAACGGCAAGCTGTACAAACGGTACAGACTGCTGGAAAAAGCAATATGAAAGAGAAAGTATTCATAACGGGGGCCAGCGGTTTCATCGGGTTTCACCTGGTAGAAACAGCACTGGAAGCAGGCATGGAAGTGCACGCAGCAGTAAGGCCTTCCAGCGACCTGACCTTTCTGAAAAAGCTGCAAGGCGATTTGGGAAAAACCGGGAAAGTCCCGCTGACGTTTGTGAATACGAACTTTGAGTCAAGGGATTCCTTGACAGAATTACTGGAGGATGGAGGCTATTCCTACATTATCCACGCAGCAGGAGTGACCAAGGCTAAAAAAACGGCTGTTTACAACAAAGTCAATGCAGAATATTCCCTGCATCTGGCACAGGCCGCAATGTCAGCCAATATTCCTTTGAAACGCTTTGTTTTTCTGAGCAGCCTGGCCGCTATCGGTCCGCTTGCTTATGCTGAGCAACAGCCCATTACAGAGGAAACATTGCCCATTCCTGTGACCGATTATGGCAAAAGCAAGTTGCTGGCCGAGCAATATCTCGCGCAGGTGAGCGGCTTACCGTTAACCATTATCCGTCCGACTGCCGTTTACGGTCCCGGTGAAAAGGATTTATTTATTCTTTTCAAAACACTGAACAATGGATTGGACGCATATATAGGCAAGGGCCCGCAGCGGCTGAGCTTCGTGTATGTCAAAGATCTTGTGGCCGCCACCATGGCTGCAATGCTGGAAAACCAGCGCGAAACAACAGTATACAACATTTCCGACGGGCAAGCTTACGACCGTTATGCATTCGCAGACCGGTTCCGGGAAATCAGCGGCAAGAACATTTTCAGGGCACATTTGCCATTGCCTTTGGTAAAATTAATGGCCGGCTTCCTGGACTTCGTTTACGGATTCACCGCCGCAACCCCGGTTTTGAACAAGGAAAAACTCAAAGAGCTCACGGCTTCAAACTGGATCTGCAGCATTGAAGCAGCCAGAAACAGCCTGCACTACGCGCCGCAATACGACTTACGGCAGGGCATGCAGGAAACCCTGATGTGGTACAAAGAAAATAAGTGGCTTTAGCAATCGAATGCCGGATTGATCATCGTGCTGGGTTTTGAGCGTCCGGGCCTTCCGGCTTCCGCAGTTTGCACGATTTATTAAAAACGCATCCATGAAAAATACGTTATGACGTTCACAAATGAAAACAATAAGTAAGTCGGTATGGTTAAAAGTTTCCCTGATCCTCTGTCTCGTACAGACCCTTTCCGGAACTGCCATAGCGCAAAGCACCACGACAATTAAAGGAACCGTTACCGACGCGAAAACAGGCGAAACATTGCCTTTCGTATCCGTCCTGATCCCCGGCACGACCATGGGAACAGCCTCCGACGCAGACGGAAAATACGCAATGACATTGCGTGAAGATTATAAAACCGTAAAGTTCACATACGTAGGATATCTCAGCGTTGAAAAACCCATCACGCCCGGCATTGAGCAAGTGATCAATGTGAAACTGGCTGTGGATGCTTCCATGCTCAAAGAAGTGACCATTAAGGGAAGAGGCCGTTACCGTAACAAGGATAACCCGGCTGTTCAGCTGATCCGCGAAGTGATTGCGCATAAGGACCAGAACAAAATGGCCGCCAATGACTTTGTGGAATATGAGCAGTACGAAAAGATCTCCTTCGCACTGAGCAACCTTTCTGACAATTTCAAGGAAAAACGTATTTTCAAAAACTATCAGTTCCTTTTCGAAGATCAGGATTCTACGGCTATGGGCGGAAAGAATATGCTGCCGGCTTACATTCAGGAAAAGCTTTCGCAGATTTATTTCCGCAAAAATCCATATACCAAAAAACAATGGGTGCTGGCCAACAGAAGGGCAGAGTTTGATGCGAAATTTGTGGATAATGATGGTTTGAGCGCCTATTTCAACAGGTTATATGAAGATGTCAATTTGTATGAAAATGACATTTCCATCGCCACCAACTTATTGCTGAGCCCGATCGCAAATTCGGCGCCTACATTCTACAAATTCTTCATCCGCGACACGATCAAGACCGAAACGCCATGGCTTGTCGAACTGGGTTTTGTTCCAAGAAACAAGACAGATATGCTTTTTGAAGGCAAGCTGTACATTACACTGGACGGAAATTATGGTGTCCAAAATGCATATCTGACGGTTAATAAAGACATTAACCTCAACTTCATGCGTGACCTTGAAGCACGTTTGGAATATGAAAAAGGACCCGACGGACGCTACCACCCGACCAAGACAACATTGGGCATGGAGTTCGCCTTGGGCGAGAAAAATGCAGGCTTTTATGGGCAGCGCGTGGTAAATTTCAAAAATTACACGGTTAATCAAACCCGCCCGGACAGCGTTTACAGCGGGCCGAGTGAGGAGGTTGCATTCAATCCCGACGTAAAAACGGGCGAAGCATTCTGGGCAGGCGCGAGACATTTGCCGCTGGAAAAAATGGAGCTGAACATTTACAGAAATGTGGATACGCTGCAAACGATTCCATCCTTTCGCCGTACGATGGACATTGCCACCCTATTATTGTCAGGTTACAAGTCTTTTGGCAAAGTGGAAGTGGGGCCGGTGAACACGTTTTACAGTTTTAACCCCGTGGAAGGTTTCAGGCTTCGTTTCGGCGGACGCACGACCACGGATTTCAGCAAGCGCTTTTACATTGAAACTTATGCGGCTTATGGTTTTAAAGATCAGAAATGGAAATATTTCCTGAGTGGCACTTATTCTTTCAATAACAAGTCTGTTTACCATTTCCCGCTGAATTACATCCGCGCCAGTTACCAGCGCGACACCAAGATTCCGGGCCAGGATTTGCAGTTTGTGCAGGAAGATAACTTCCTTTTATCATTCAAAAGAGGTGACAACAACCGCTGGCTTTATAATGATGTGTACAAGCTCGAATATGTCCGCGAGTTCGAAAGCCGCTTTTCTTACAAAATTGGTTTTACCAATTGGAGACAGACGCCAGCCGGAATTTTAAGATACGAAAAACTGAACAGTGAAGGCGAATTGCAGAATGTGGGCGGATTAAGCAACACAGAAGCCAATCTGGAACTGCGCTATGCGCCGCATGAGCAATATTACCAGGGAAAACTGTATCGCACGCCGATCATTAACAAATATCCGATCTTCACAGTACGCTATAATGCGGGTTTGAAAGGCGTTTTCGAAGGTCAAAACCGCTATCATAATGTTTCAGCGAACATTGCAAAACGTGTTTACCTGTCGCAGTTCGGTTATGCAGATGTGACGGCTGAGGGAAGTTACATTTTTGGTAAAAACGTTCTTTTCCCGCTGCTTACCATCCACCGTGCCAACCAGACTTACGCTTACCAGCTCAACAGCTATAACCTGATGAACTTCCTGGAATTCGTGAGCGATCATTATGCGAGTCTGGACGTGCAGTATTATATGAACGGCTTTTTATTTAATAAAATCCCGTTGCTGAAAAAGCTGAAACTGAGAGAAGTTTTCAGCTTCAAAGGACTTATGGGCGGGCTCAGGGACGAAAACAACCCGGCCAATAACCCTGCACTTTTCCGCTTTCCCGTGGATGAGAACGGCAAGCCGATCAGTTACACATTGTCGCGCGAGCCTTACATTGAGGGAAGCGTGGGTATAGCAAACATTTTCAAGCTGTTACGCGTCGATCTGGTGAAACGTTTCACCTATCTCGACAACCCGAATGTTTCGGAATGGGGGATAAGGGCACGGTTCAGGCTTGATTTTTAAGAGAGGTTTAGAAAAAGACACCAATAATATGAACTACGCAATTATAGCGGCTGGAGAAGGATCACGATTGGCAAAGGAAGGTTTCAAACTCCCAAAACCCATGGTGACGCTGAATGGCGAAATGCTGATAGATAGGCTGATAGGAATTTTCATGCGGAATGATGCTGAAAAGATCATGATCATTATCAATGAAGAATCAGCCGTGCTGGAAAGTCATTTGAATGAGCTTAGCCTGACATTGCCGATTCATATTGTGAAAAAATCAACACCGAGTTCGTTGCACAGTGTTTTTGAGCTGTTCGGCAGCGACCCGGAACTGAAAGAAATTTGCCTGACGACAACAGACACTGTTTTTAAAGAAGAAGAGTTCACAGCCTACATTCAGGAATTTGCAGGAAATGAAGAATTGGGAGGCCTCATGGCTGTAACCACATTCATCGACGACGAAAGTCCTTTGTACGTAACTATTGACGAGGCCGGGAACATTACCGCTTTCACGGATAAAAATACGACGGAAACACGCTTCATCTCGGGCGGAATTTATTGTTTGAGAAAAGAGGCTATTGCGCTGGTAAATGATGCCGTAAATGGCGGAGTAAGCCGGATGCGGAACTTTCAGCGCAGTTTGCTGGAAAACAACATTCATCTGAAAGCCTATCCGTTTTCCAAAATTGTGGACGTGGACCATGTGCAGGACATTGCAACAGCCGAGCTTTTTTTGAGCCCGGAAGCAGCTGTTTGATAGAAAAATTAATTGAGTAACCGACACCAAATAAAGGCAGGAGCGTTTGGCCTGCCGCAGCGTAAATGAGTGAATTAAATATCTTAGGCGTTCCGAGGAACCGCAAGTTCTCGCCTAACCACATTGGAAATGACGATGCGATTTTTTCTTTGACAGCAAAGGAATTAGAAAAAATGGGATGCAAAGTGCGGATCAGTTTTGAGGACGATTTTTTGAAAAATGAAAATATCGCCGAGCAACACATCTTCACGATGGCCCGCCAGAAAGAAGTGGTTAAAAAATTGCAGGCGTTGGAAGAAAACGGTGCGCAGGTCATTAACTCAGCATTCGGAATAGAAAATTGCTTTCGCACGAACCTGACAAATGCTTTAAACCAAAATAACATTCCCGTAGCCGAAAGCTACATTGTCCCAACGGATTACACAGGCGACGATGTTTTTGATGCCATTACAGGGAAAGGTTACTGGATCAAAAGAGGCGATTTTCACGCGATACACAAAGAGGACGTTTCATTTGCAGCCTCGCGTGAAGAAGCCAGGGAGATTTTGCGGGAATATGCGTTGCGGGACATTCCGGATGCGGTGATCAGCAAACATTTGATCGGTGACCTCGTGAAATTTTACGGCGTGCGCGGGACGGACTTTTTCTTTTGGTTTTATCCGTATGATAACAACCATCATAAATATGTTGAATACCAGAACATTAACAGCGCATCGGCCTATTATCCCTTTGATGCGGGACGTTTGCAGCAAGTTGCTACGGACGCATCGGGCGCAGTTGGAATAGATATTTACGGCGGTGACGCCATTATAGGAAAAGACGGCAGTTTCCGCATTATTGATCTGAACGACTGGCCAAGTTTTGCGCCATGCCGTGACCAAGCCGCCGGACACATTGCCAGCATTATATACGAGAAATTTACAAAAAGCAATTAATGGATCCAGTTATAAAGCACAACGCCGCTCCCGAACCAGCGCCATCCGCATTTGAAAGCTCACTGAAATCCAACGATACAGAGGAGCAGATCGACATTTGGTTTTACCGCCCGATCGGCTATCAGATCGCATTGTTTTGTGCCAAAATAGGGTTGAGGCCCAATCCGGTTACGATTATCAGTATTTTCTTCGGCGTTGCGGCGGGGATCCTGTTTTATTATCAGGAATTGTGGATCAATGTGATCGGGATGCTGCTGCTCGTTTTTGCCAATTCGCTGGACAGTGCAGACGGGCAACTTGCGCGGATGACGAATGATAAAAGCCGGTTAGGAAGGATTCTGGACGGGGCGGCTGGTGATTTCTGGTTCATTGCCATTCACATTGCGATCTGTCTCAGGAGCATGAATGAGGGTTGGAGCGCTTGGATTTGGGTCCCGGGCGTGCTCGCGGGCGCGTCACATGTGGTGCAGTCGGCAATGGCGGATTACTATCGCAATGTGCATTTGTTCTTTATCAAAGGAACATCCGGGAGCGAGCTCGACAACAGCCGCGACTTGCAGGCAGAATATGACAGCCTTACCTGGAGCAAGAACTTTGGGATGAAATTCATCGCCCGCACCTACCTGAATTACACCAAGTTGCAGGAAAGCTTCTCACCCCATTTGCAAAAGCTCCTGACTTTGGTGCGTGAAAAATATAAAAACGGCCTGCCCACAGCGCTGGTAACCGATTTCAGGGCGCATAACAAGCCTTTGATGAAGTATACCAACATTGTTCAGTTCAACACACGTGTGCTTTTTCTGTTCTTATGGCTGTTTCTGGACCAATCGTGGATTTATTTCTTCTTCGATATGTTTGTCCTGAACCCGATCCTGATTTACATGATCGTGAACCAGGAGAAAGTGAGCCGTTATTTTTATCAAAAGATTTTGACTGAAAAAACGAATGAGTTCCAAGGCGTATAAAGCCCTCTTCATGGCGATCGGCATTTTGTCGTTAGGTTATATGATCTACGGCACGGGACCGCTTGTGATTTGGGAAAATATCAGCAGGACAGGCATCTGGTTCATTCCCGTGATCGGGAGCTGGCTGGTGATCTACATCCTGAATGCGCTTGCCTTTCGTTCGATCATCCGCGAGCCGAATTTGCCGGAAAGCAATCTCTCGTTCTGGTCGGTTTTGAAGCTGACAGTTTCGGGATATGCGATTAACTATATTACGCCCTTTGTGGCGCTGGGCGGGGAACCTTACCGGATTTTAGAACTGAAACCTGCATTAGGGATTCAGAAAGCAACTTCTTCGGTATTGTTATACAGCTTAATGCATATGTTTTCGCACGTCATTTTCTGGCTCGTTTCCATTGTTCTGATTGTAGCCGTTGTACCATTGAACAATGTCATGCTGGCCGGATGTGGGATTCTGCTGGTGACGGGGCTGGTTTTAGGTTACTGGTTTATCAATGTATATAAAAAGGGATTTACTGTCAGCACATTCCGGCTTCTGGAAAAGATTCCTTTTATCAAAACCAAAGCGAGGGCATTTGCATTAAAGAACTCTGAGACATTATACGAGGTCGATGAACAGATCCGCATTTTATATGCCGAAAGGAGAAACGTTTTTTACCTGTCGTTGTTCTATGAATTCGTAGCAAGGGTCATCGGCTGTGCAGAGATCTTTTTCACGGCCCACGCCATTGGATTAGGCATGTCGCTGTCGGAATCGCTGATCATCAGCTCAGGATCGTCGCTCTTTGCCAACCTGATATTCTTCTTCCCCATGCAACTCGGCACTAGGGAAGGCGGGCTGGCACTGGCACTCAGCAGCGTGGGATTTGCAGCATCACAAGGCATCTTTATTGGCATCGTAATGCGGATTCGTGAAATTGTCTGGATTATCATCGGATTAGCCCTGATTACCAAGAAGTCGAAAGTAAAGCAGGAAGCTGCATTAGTTGAGTGAAAGGGCCCTCAGCGGGTTAGGGTCATTAATAATATATATCAATTTAAAAAAAGGCCGAAGCCGGTTGCCGACAGCCAAAGTACAATATGATTAAAGGGATTTTATTTGATTACGGCGGTACGATCGATACCAACGGCCTGCATTGGGCCAATGTTTTGTGGGAAAGTTACCAGCGTAACCAGGTAAATGTGGACCGGGATGCATTTGCGGAGGCGTATAAATTCGGCGAAAGAGCATTAGCGATCAAGCCGATTATTGAACCGCACCACGTGTTTTATGATGTGTTGTTTCTGAAAGTGGAGCAGCAATTCAGTTTTTTGAAAGAAAAAGGATTTGTTCTTCAAGATGAGGCAATAAGGCTCATCGCCACGGAATGTAACCAATTTGCACGCACTAATGTTGAAAAAGCAGCGCCGGTTTTGGCACTATTGGCGCAAAAATACCCGCTTGTGATGGTTTCCAATTTTTATGGGAACATCAATCACGTTTTGGAGGATTTCGGCATAAGGGATTACTTCCAGGCTGTTGTTGAATCTGCTGTCGTTGGCGTCCGGAAGCCCAACCCGCAAATTTACCAGCTTGGCATTGATCAGCTGGCACTGTCTCCTCAGGAATGTGTGGTGATCGGGGATTCTTATTCCAAAGACATTCAGCCGGCCAAGTCATTAGGCTGCAAAACAATCTGGCTGAATGTGAAAGGGTGGGATGAGGCCGATACGGATTTTAAAGTTTCGGATGCGGATGCTGAGATTACCGATTTTGCCCGGATAGCGGATAGCATTACAAATTTGGGCTAGTTGTCAACTTTTATCGGGCACCGACACAAGCCTTGATAAAATTAAATTGAAAAAAAACATGTACGACATTTGTACCATAGGGCACATTACTTTGGATAAAGTGGTAACTGCCCAGTCAGTCAAATTCATGCCCGGCGGCACTTCGTTCTACTTTTCGAAGGCCCTGCGCCAATTCGATGTGGACTATATGCTGGTAACGGCGCTGGCTGAAAAAGAGAACCATATTTTATCTGCATTAAGGGAGGAAAACATCCAGATCTTCTCGCAGCCGAGTGAGTTTACCGTGTATTTTGAAAATATCTACAGTGCCAACCAGGATCACCGCGAACAGAATGTGCTGCATAAGGCGGCGCCATTCACCACCGCGCAAATGCCTGACATTGAGGCCAGGATATTTCATTTAGGTCCTTTGCTTTCGGATGACATCACTGTGGACCTTTTGAAATCGCTGGCCGCCAAGGGCATGGTTTCACTGGATATTCAGGGTTATTTAAGATATGTAAAAGATCAGAAGGTTTTGTATAAAGACTGGGCCGATAAAAAAGAAGCGCTTCCGCATGTTTCGATCCTCAAAGCCAATGAGTTTGAAATGGAAGTGGTGACCGGCACCAGCGACGTGCGCAAGGGCGCTGCATATCTGGCGGACCTTGGTGTAAAAGAAGTGATCATCACACTGGGCAGCAAAGGCTCACTGATCTATGTAGACAATGATTTTTTCCGGATTCCGGCCTATAAGCCAACAGCCATCGTGGATGCTACGGGCTGCGGGGACACGTATATGGCTGGTTATCTAAGCAAAAGAATTCAGGGAGCAGGCGTACAGGAAGCGGGTGAGTTCGGAGCGGCGATGGCCACTTTGAAGATCCAGTCGTCCGGGCCATTTTCGGGGAATGCCGCAATGGTTGAAGAAGTGCTTCAATATGGAGAATGTGACCGTGAAATGATTGCCCAGGCAATTTATCAATAGTACTCAACAATAGTCATGAAAAACGCAGTTAGAATGATGCTGGCTTTGAGCCTGCTGCTGTGTTCGTATTCAGGAAGTTATTCTGCTAATAAATATTCAAAGGAAGCCGTTGCGGAGCCCGATGAATTTCCAGTACCAAAGAACATCCCGGGATTGCTTTTCTACATTCAGCGTGATCCCAATGCGAATACAATTATTTACCACCTTAACATGGACGAACAGGGTCGGTTAAGTCAAAAGAATCCTGTTGATGCTTTCTGGATGAAGTACGCCGATGGCGGCGAGAAGAAGGATCTGAATTACCTGCAAAGAAAATTTGCATACGGAATTAATTCCAAGGAGATCGGAAATGCTACTTACGAGCTGCGGTCTGTGGCGTACTCAAAATTGCCGCTTTATTTGAGGAAAGACAGCAAAAACGAGTATCACGTTTATGCAAATATCAACAAGAAAGAATGCATCCTGAGCCGGGTTTTTATCCGGATCGACGGGGGAACGTTCTGGTCGCCCAATGTACTTTATATTGAACTCAAAGGAACTGAGACGGCTACCGGCAAGACGGTAGTGCAGCGGATTAAGCCGGTTTGATGCGGTTTATATTAGGCAAGTGCACGTTAGTGAACGGAATTTATTTTTTATTTACCATTTTTATGGCTGAATTCCACTCCATTGCTTTTTCCCTGCCCGATGGCAGGATATTTGTTGGAGCTAACTGATAGCGAACCTAAATAACGCAAACCTAACGATGACCGAATCTCCGCATCCCGAGCGCGACAATGTTTTTGAAGATGAAATTACCAAAGTATCCGATTTTAAATTCGGTACAACAGTTGTAAAAGTTTTTGACGACATGGTCAGCAGATCCGTCCCGTTCTATAACGAGATGCAGCGCATGTTGGGTGAAATTGCGGCGGATCACGCCAAAGAAGGAAGTTCTGTTTACGATCTGGGCTGCTCTACGGGCACCACAATGATTGAAGTGGACAAGCTCATTCCTTCGGACATCCGGTTTATCGGCATCGACGAGTCGACAGAAATGCTGGATAAATGTGATGTAAAGTTAAAGGAAGCGGGTTTTGTCCGTCCTTATGAGCTGTTAACAGGCGATTTACACGAAAAGCTGCCTATCAAGAATGCGTCCGTTGTGATCCTCTGCCTTACATTACAATTCGTGAGGCCGCTGTACAGAGAGCGGTTACTGCGCAACATTTACGAGGGACTTAATCCCGGCGGCGTGTTGCTTTTGGTGGAAAAAGTGCTGGCAGAGAGCACGGTTTTCAATCGTGATTTTATCAAATATTATTACAATTATAAGCGCCGCAACCATTACAGCGAGATGGAAATTTCGCAGAAAAGGGAAGCCCTGGAAAATGTTCTGATTCCTTATAAGCTATCTGAAAACCTGCTTTTATTAAAGGAAACGGGCTTTGGAGATTGTGAAACTTTCTTCAAATGGTATAATTTTTCAGGTCTAATCGCTTATAAAAAATGATGGTTACTATTGGCAATTTCTTTTTCAGGTTCAGAAACATTTTGTTCATTTTTCTCTACCTGCTTTTATTCTTACCCTCACCTTTGCTGTTCAAGCCGGAGCATTTTGGAGAGAAGTATTATTTGTTTCCGATCATTCTGGGCCTGTTAGTGACATTTTCTGGTGAAATAATCCGGGGCATTACGATTGGCCTTGCATACATTATCCGCGGCGGACGCGACAGGAGGGTTTACGCGGAGAAGCTGGTGACAGAAGGCATTTTTAAGCATTGCAGAAACCCACTTTATGTTGGAAATATCCTAATGTTGCTGGGGGTCGGTATTTTGTCAAATTCTTTGGTTTATGTGGGCATTGTTATGCCATCTTTTTTGTTCATATATCAGGCGATCGTGCTGGCGGAAGAGAATTTTTTACGCAACAAGTTTGGCGCTGATTTCGACAATTATTGCAGGAAAGTGAATCGCTGGATCATCAATTTCAGCGGCATGTCGGAGACATTCAATGACATGCGTTTTAATTATAAGCGATGGATTTTAAAGGAATATAACACGTTGTTCGTCTGGTTAATGGGGATCACTGCCATCATTTTGTTCAGATATCCCGAGCTGACGCCGGACAGCGATACGCGTATCAAACTTTTCATAGGCATAGGTGTTTTTCTCGGCCTGGTTTATGGTTATATCAAATATTTGAAAAAATCAGGGAAAATGACCGACAGCCTGGCCTAGCGTGCCTCTTTTGATAATCTTACTTGGGGTAAGCTTGCAGACTGTTTGCCGATCACCGCGGCACAAATAATTAAAAACGATACCCCCTAATAAACAGTAAGCATTATGAAAATTGTAATCGTAGGTGGCGGATTTGCCGGTGTGAATCTGGCGCTTGATCTGGCCAAAAGCAATAAGTTTGAAGTAACACTTGTCGATAAGAACAATTACAACTTCTTCCCGCCGCTGATCTATCAGGTTGCCACGGCGTTTTTGGAGCCGTCCAGCATCAGCTACCCTTTTCGAAAGCTTTTCAGGGGAAAACCAAATCTCTTCTTCCGATTGGGTGAGCTGCAAAGCGTGGTAACCACCGAAAACAAGATTATCCTTTCAAACGGCGAGCTGGAATATGATTATCTGGTGTTTGCCACCGGCGCAGAAACGAATTTTTTCGGTATGGAGAATGTCAAGCGCAATGCTACGCCGATGAAAACGGTGGAAGATGCTATTGGCATGCGCAACAGGCTGTTGCAGCAGATGGAGCAGGCTACAATTTCCGAGGATCCGGAAGAAGTCAGAAAGCTACTCACCGTAGTGATTGCCGGCGGCGGGCCTACCGGCGTGGAAATCTCAGGCATGTTCGCCGAGATGCGTAACGGCATTTTAAGAAAAGAATACCCCGAACTGGCCGGAAAAGGAAGCGAAATATACCTGGTCGACGGCGGCGATGCATTGCTTTCCCCGATGAGCGTTGCTTCTCAAAAAGATACTTACGAGGCTTTAAGAAAGCTCGGCGTGAAGATAAAGCTGAACACCCACGTATCAGATTTTGTTGACGATAAGGTGTGTTTCAGTGAAGGTGAATGCATTGAAGCGAAAACATTGATATGGGCGGCAGGTGTGACGGGCAAAGTGTTCGAAGGCATTCCCCCGGAAGCCTATGGGCGTGGCAGGAGAATGCTGGTGGATGCATATAACAAGCTGGTCGGGACGTATAACATTTACGCTATTGGAGACGCGAGTTTGCAGCAAACAGACCCTAACTTTCCAAACGGGCACCCGCAGGTCGCGCAAGTGGCCATTCAGCAAGGTAAAGCGTTGGCGCAAAATTTCAGAAGAGCAGCAGAAAACCAGGCTTTGAGACCATTTACTTACCACGATAAAGGCTCAATGGCCATTATAGGCCGCGCAAAGGCCGTTGTGGACATGCCGTCGCCTAAGCTGCATTTCAAAGGCGTGATCGCCTGGCTTGCCTGGCTGTTTATACACCTTGTCTCGCTGATTAATCACCGGAACCGGATCAAGACGCTGTATAACTGGATGGTGGCTTATTTCACCAAAGACCAGTCGCTGCGGATGATCATTAAGCCATCTGTTACTCAGAAGGTTGCAGAGCCTGTTTTGAAAGAGTAATTAATATTTAACATTGGAGTTTAACAAAAAACGCGGACTTTTGGCGACCGTCTGTAAGTGAGCGCTTTTTAAAAATAATAATAATGGAACCGAAGATTATTGATGTAATCCAAGATGCACCATACGGTCTCCAGAAAATCGATTCTTCCGTCTCATTCAGGAATTTTATAAACTTCCTGGAAGAGAAAGCAGGTCAGGAACAAACAGTCAAAAAAACATTCTTTTCCATGGTGCTGGACAGGCTTCGGTCTAATCCGGCTTTTTCCGCGGACATCGATCTCAACAACATTGCGGATTTCAAGGAAGAACTGAGTTTGGTCTATGGCATGCTGATGCCGCCCGTTACGAACGAAGATGAAGTTTTTTGGGCGCTTAGTACGCCTGTAAGCCCTGTCGTATTTTACGGCACATCAGGCTTTTATAAGCTGATGACGGATAATTCCGGCTGCGTCCGGTGCGAGATTGCGGATAAAACCGCGATCAATGTGAAGCAGAAGATGAAAAAGCTTTACTCGTTCATCCTCGAACGGCTTTATCATTTTCCGCCCATGCATGAAAACGACCTGATCATTGCGCTGAATGACGATAAGACCGGCCTGAAACGATATTACCGTGCTAATCTGGACACCCGTTTTGCAGACGTATATGCCAAGGGAAGTCTTCCTGAAATTGACGTGGAAGAAATCCGGAAGGAGTGGCAGGAATCCAGCGAAATAGATGTACTGAGCCAGCTGCTTCCCCTTACCATGTTCCGGTTTGAGGGCTTTTCCGTTATTACATTCACGGATGTAACGGCAGAGCATGCCGTTGATAACATTAAAAGTGCCATCCTGGATCGCGCATCCTATGACGCAAACACTTATTTCAGCAATATTACCAATGCGCTGAAAATGCTGGCATGTAATTCGGACATTGATTTTGGCCTGTTACCCGTGCTGCGGGTAAACAAAAAACTGGTTTTTGACCGCAGTACCGTGCTTTTCAGCAAGCTGATGACCGCGGCGCTCGAAAATGATAAGGCCGAAGACATGTATTTGTCCATGGCCAATCAGTATTTTCAGGCCCCTAAGGTGGTGTTTATGAGAAATCTGGCTCTGGAAGATGAAAGCAAGATGGATTTCATCCGCACGCTCAAAGCTGATGGCGTAGAATCATATGCCTTGCTGCCGGTATATTATGATAGTAAAGCCATCGGTGTGCTGGAAGTGTATTCCAAATCACAGAAGGCGATCGATGAGCGCGTGCTGGCGCGGCTGGATGCAGCGCTTCCGTTCATCGGGCAAATGATGAAATATTACATTGATGAATTCAATGTAGAGATCGACAATGTGATCCGGGAGAAATTCACTTCGTTACAGCCGGCGGTGCAGTGGCGGTTCCGGGAAACGGCGTGGCATTACTTGCGTGACAAATCCCTCAGCCTGCCTGCGCCAACCATTGAAAATATCCAGTTCAGGAATGTGTATCCGCTGTACGGGGCCATAGATATCAGAAATTCTACACTCGAAAGAAATGCAGCGTTACGGGATGATTTGCACTTACAATTTGACTTATTGATAGAAACCTTTACGATATTAAAGCAGAAACTGGGGTTCGGGCTGGCCGATGAAATGATCTATAAATGTAAAAAATGGATCGAAGAAATCAACAGTGACTCCACGGACAGCGATGAAATGCGTGTGCGTGACTTTCTCGAATACGAAGCACATCCTTTCCTCTTGCATTTCAAGGAAGCCCGGGCTTTTCAATCGGCCTCCGGTGTGCCGGATGATGACAATGAGGAACTGGTGGATGTTATTGACAGATATTTTGAGATAACAGACGAACATACCGGTGCTGCTTTTTCGAACAGGCGTGCGCTTGAAGCTTCTATGCAAACGGTCAACTCGTCGGTAAACCTGTATCTGGACCTGTTCAGAAAGGAAATTCAACAATCTTACCCCTGCTATTTTGAAAAGTTCAGGACGGATGGAATCGAATACGATATTTATATAGGCCAGTCGATCGAGCCTGAAAAGAAATTTAGCGAGCTGTATCTTAAAAACATCAGGCTCTGGCAGCTGACTTCCATGGCAGCCATTTCCAAAATCACAAATTCGCTGATTCCCCAGATGGAAAAACCGCTGCAAACCACGCAGTTGATTTTCATACATTCCAGCAGCATTGATATCAGCTTCCGCGACGATGAAAGACGTTTTGATGTGGAAGGTGCGTACAATATTCGTTATCAGGTTATTAAAAAACGCATCGACAAAGTCCACGTCAAAGGGACCGGCGAGCGCCTTACTCAACCCGGGAAAATAGCGCTGGTTTATTTTAATAGTAAATCTGCCGAAGAATATGTCGGTTATATCCGGTATTTACAGGAGAAAAAGACTTTAAATAATGACCTTGAATTTCTTGATCTGGAAGAACTGCAGGGTGTTACAGGATTGAAGGCTCTCAGGGTGGGGGTTAACCTCGACTCCGAGTGGCTCTGATGCAATAAGGAATGCGGTAATAAAACTCTGAACCTCTATGAATTACAACCATCGGCTTGACAAGGTGAGGCATTATGTCCATCATTTTTTTGGTACCAAAGAACTGGCGCAACTCAGTTACCATAACCTGGTACATACCGAAGCCGTTGTATCCAATGCAGTCAAAATAGCCAATCATTACCGGTTGGAGGACAAGGAAACATTCATTGTCGTTACCGCGGCCTGGTTTCATGACACGGGTTACAGCACCGGCGACGCGGCTGGTCATGAGCAACGCGGAGCCGCACTTGCCGCCGAGTTTCTGCGGTCGGAGGAAGTCGATGAGAGCGTCATTGCGGAAGTGGAAGGCTGCATTCTGGCGACCATATGGCCACAAAATCCAAAGAATTTCCTGCAACAAGTGGTTTGTGACGCCGACCTGTTTCATTTCGGAACGCCGGAATTTTCGGATTGGAACAAGCTGGTAAGGAAAGAAGCAGAGCAGCGTGCCGGCAAAAAAATGGACAAAGCGCAATGGCGCAAAAGCACCATTGCATTGCTGGAATCGCACACATTCCAAACCGATTACTGCCGCGATATGCTGGACAAGCAGAAGCGCAAGAACATTGAAAAGCTAAAAGAAAAGGGGCTGGAATCGTTACCTGCGGCGGAAGAGCCGGTTATTGAAACGGTTGCCGATACATTTACTCCCGCAACCGCACCGGAAATCACCGATCTCAGAAAGATAAAAAATGACCGGCCCGACAAAGGCATTGAAACCATGTTCCGGATCAGCTCCAATAACCATCAAAGGTTGAGTGATATGGCTGATAATAAGGCACATATCATGATCACGACCACGTCTATCATTATTTCTGTCCTGCTAAGCGTCCTCATCCGGAAACTGGAAGACAACACTTACCTGATCATTCCCACCATGCTTTTGCTGACGATTTGCATGATCACCATGGTGTTTTCAATCCTTTCTACACGTCCGACGATACCGCACGGCACATTCACGCAGGAGGATATTGATACCAAAAACGTGAACCTGCTCTTTTTCGGAAATTTTTACCGGATGTCGTATAATGATTATTCCAATGGCATGCAGCGCATGATGAACGACCGCGAGTTTTTATATGGAAGTTTAACTAAGGATGTATATTCCCAAGGCGTTGTGCTGGGCCGGAAATACAGGTTGCTGCGCATTGCTTATAATGTATTTATGTTCGGTATAGTCGTGTCCGTCATAGCTTTTGTGTTTGCGTCAGCACTTTTTGAACATTGATCAATGATGGAAAAGTACCGCTATTTCAACCGTGATATCAGCTGGCTTTCCTTTAATGGACGTGTTTTGCAAGAGGCTGCCAACGAGGCTGTTCCGTTGATGGAGCGTATCCGGTTCCTTTCGATTTTCTCTTCCAATCTGGACGAATTTTACCGGGTCCGGATGCCTTACCTGCAAAAAAAGGAGATCCTGGACCGCAACGAGGATGCTTACAGCAAAGCCGGGACGATCATTAACAAGCAGCAGGACGAGTTCGGAAGGATATTAAGCGAATCGGTTATTCCTTCGCTGAGCCAACTCGGCGTACATTTTTGCTACAAGAATGGAATTCCTAGTGACATTGCAAATGTTGCCGACGATTATTTCTTTGCGCAGGTTGCGGGTTTCTTACAACCTGTTGTCCTGAAAAAAAGCACAGTGTTTTTCCCCGAAAACAATCAGCTATATCTCGTAGTTATTTTGCAATATCCAGCTGATAAGGAGCGGATTGCGCTGGTCAACATTCCTGCCGGTAACCTGAGCCGGTTCCTTAAAATCACAAGGGAGAAGCAGGATTACATTATTTTCCTCGAAGACATTATCAAGCGCAACCTGAAAAGCCTTTTTCCGGGAGCTATCAGTATGCAATCTTTCAACATTAAAGTAACGCGGGATGCCGAGCTGGACATGATGGATGAAGACGGGGACGACATTGCCGAAAAATTTGAAAAACAACTGATCAAGCGGGAGCTGGGTTTTGCTACGAGGTTGCTGTTCGAGCCAGGGCTGCCGCTGCGGCATTTGCAAAACATTATCTCTTTTTTTGATCTCAAAAGCGCTTCTGTTGTCCAGGGAGGCCGTTATCATAATCTCAAAGATCTGGCGTCGCTGCCGGTAAGCCCGCCTGCCGAGACATATCCCAAATGGCCTGCGGCAGAAGGCATAGAAGGTGTAAACGAGCATACATCGCTCTTTGACTCGCTCCTCGAACGCGATTTGATGGTCCACGCGCCATACCAGAGTTACGACACCATCCTGCGGTTTTTCAATGAAGCAGCTATTAATCCGCAGGTGGAAGAAATTTACACCACCATGTATCGCGTGGCGCATGATTCCAAAATTGCCTTTGCACTGATCAGCGCGGCCAAAAATGGCAAGAAAGTGACGGTCCTGGTGGAATTAAAAGCCAGGTTTGATGAAGCCAACAACATTCGCTGGGCAAAAAAAATGAAGTCTGCCGGCGTGAAGATCGTGCATAGCGTGAATGCGCTGAAAGTGCATGCCAAGCTGGCTTTGGTTAAGAGAAAACACACTTCATGCCCATATCTGGGCCTGTTGGCGACAGGTAATCTCAATGAAGGAACGGCACGTTTTTACACAGACCATATATTGCTGACAGCCCACCAGCCTATGCTCCTGGAAGCAGAAACGCTTTTCCGATTTTTAAGTAAAAAGAAAAAACCAGACAGCTCCGACATTATCGCATTCCAGCATTTACTGGTGGCGCAGTTCAATTTACAAACTAAATTCCTGCAACTGATCGACCGCGAGATTGCACATGTAGAAAGTGGCAGGGAGGCAGGCATTACCATTAAACTGAACAACCTCGAAGAAGAAATACTGGTCAACAAGCTTTACGAAGCGTCGAATGCAGGCATTAACATCCGGTTGATCGTGCGCAGCGTCTGCCGGATTGTGCCGGGCGTGAAGGGGCAAAGCGAAAATATTACAGTAAAGCGGATCGTAGACCGTTACCTGGAACACGGCCGTGTTTTTATCTTTCACAATAATGGTCAGCCCGAGCTGTTTATGGGCTCCGCAGACTGGATGAACCGGAACATTTACCGCCGTATCGAAGTCTGTTTCCCGATTTACAGCGAAAAGCTTAAAGCGAAAATGATGGACATTATCGAGCTGCAATGGCAGGATACAGAACAAGCTGTCCTGATCGATAGTGACTTAAACAATATTTCACTGAAAACGGACAACAAAGGAATCCGTTCGCAGGAGGAAATTTACAGGCTGTTGTCAAAAGACATAGCCGAACTGAAAACGCATTAAAAAATATGGCAACATTCTTACAGCACATTGGTATGCTGGCCTTGCTCACGTTGGGCGGGTGCGACTCCACAAAAAAAGAACAGGTTGTTTACAAAGATTATGATCTGGGCAAGCCCGACAAGTTTAATATGCCGGAAAGCCTTTTCGAGATCTCGGGTATTACATTAAACCAGGGAAATCCCGACACTATTTACGCAATCCAGGACGAAGATGGCCGGCTTTACCGGCTGGGCTGGGATGAGCCAAAGCAGTTGAATGCTAAGTTCTCCAAAAAGGGTGATTACGAAGATGTTACCATTATCAGAAACAATGTGTATGTCCTCAAAAGTAATGGTGCCATTTATAATTTTCCATTGACCGAGGCGGTTTTCGAAGAAGTGGAGCAAATTCGTGAAATGAAGAAAATATTGCCGAAAGGAGAATACGAAGGCATGTTTGGTGACGAGGCTTCGGGGAAAATCTATATTCTCTGCAAAAATTGCGAGCAGGATAATTCCAAGAGCAGCGTTACGGGATATATTTTAGAGCCGGATAAGGATTCTGCGAAAATTTCAGAAACATTCTCGATTCAAGTCGACGAGATCAAAGCGATCACGGGCAAAGTAGAGCGCGGTTTCCGTCCGTCGGGCCTGGCCAAAAATCCGGTGACGAACGACTGGTATATCATCTCTGCTGTCAACAAACTCCTTGTTGTGACCGATAATCAATGGAAGGTAAAAGAGGCATATGCGCTTAATGGGAACCAGTTTATCCAGCCCGAGGGCATTATTTTCGACAAGCAGGGAAACCTGTACATTTCCAATGAAGGTGACGATCTTTTTTCGGGCAATATTTTAAAGTTTAAAAAGAAAAACCGATGAAGCGCGTGTTGCGGGTTATTCCTTTTTTTGTTTTGCTGGTCGGGGTTTTTTCCTGCGCCAGCTATAAGACCCAGTTTTCAAAAGAAGCGGTCAATTGGGAACGGGATGCGCCGAGCCCCGATCTCGTCCTGAAACACACCATGTATCTGATCGGCGACGCCGGAAACGACTCGCCGGAAAGCCGTGCGCCTGTTTTGGAATATCTCAAAAAAAAGCTCGAAACGGAGTCGAAGCATAGTTCTGCATTGTTTTTGGGAGACAACATTTATGAGCACGGTATGCCGCCGTCGGAAGATTCTGCGGACCGGAAAGTAGCCGAATTCAGGATCATTTCACAGCTCGAAACGCTGGATAACTTCAGAGGAACGCCCATTTTCCTGCCCGGGAACCACGACTGGCGCGGCTGGGGCGTAAAGGGTTTGAAGCGCCAGGAAAAATTTGTTGATAAATATATCAATGAAAAGCGGGGGGTAAGCAATAAGGAAGATTACCAAAGCTATTTCCTTCCACTGGATGGCTGTTCAGGCCCGGAAGTGATCGAACTCAATGATAATGTGGTCGTTATTGTTGTTGATTCACAATGGTGGCTTACGGATTGGGACAAGGATTCGAAGATCAATGACGGCTGTGAGATTAAAAACAGGGAGCAGTTCCGGTTTGTGTTTGAGAATGTTGTGCGCAAATACCGTAATAAGCAGGTTGTATTCGCCATGCATCATCCGCCTTATACATACGGGCCGCACGGGGGCAGGTTCACCATCAAGCAGCATATTTTTCCGCTCACCGAGCTGAATCCTGACCTATGGATCCCGTTGCCGGTTCTGGGCAGCATCAGCGCCATATTCCGCGCAACGATCGGCTCGAAGCAGGATGTTGCCAACAAGCATTATAAAGACCTGCGCACAGCTGTTATGGCAGGCGCCAAAAAGAATGGTAAGTTCATTTTTGCCAGCGGGCATGAGCATGCATTGCAGTTTATAGAAAACGACAATCAGGAATTCATTGTCAGCGGAAGCGGGAGTAAAAATAGTCCGGTAAGCCTGGGTAAGGGGTCGCAGTTTGCTTCATCGCGGCTGGGATATTCAACCATTAACTTTTATGAAGGTGGGGAAGCCTGGACCAATTTCTGGGAAGTAACCGCGGACGGAAAAGAGGCGAAGCTGGTTTTTCGGAAAAAAATAAAGGATAAGCAAGCCGTTGAATTACCGGATTCGACAATCGCTTTTACCGAATATAACCAGCATAATGATTCCACGAGCCGTTATGTGACCAGTAATGAGGTGAAACCCGTGGGCGGATTCCACCGATTTTTGCTTGGTCAGCACAACCGCGATCTTTACGTTGAAAAATATACATTCCCCGTCCTAGATCTGAATACATTCAAAGGCGGCGTGACACCTGTGAAGCAAGGTGGCGGTAACCAGACCAACTCTCTGCGCCTTCGGGACAAAGACGGAAAGGAATATGCACTGCGCGGACTGACGAAGGATGTGAGCCGGTTTTTGCCATTTCCTTTTAATCAAATGGTCGCTGCTAAATATCTGGTTGAGGATAACTTCTTGTCAACCAATCCCTTCGCGCCGCTTTGTATGCCTGTATTGGCGGATGCGGTGCAAGTTTACCACACCAATCCAAAGCTATATTATGTCCCTGCTCAACCCGGGCTGGCCACCTATAATGCGCTTTTTGGCGGCACCATGAACTTGCTGGAAGAGCGTCCCGACGGAAAAAGATGGAAGCAGGCAGCATTTTTTGGCAATCCTGATAAAATTGTAAGCACGCCAGAACTGGTCGAAAGCCTGCTCGAAAATGGTAAAAATAAAGTAGACGAAGCCTGGGCAATCCGGACACGCCTTTTTGATTTCATCGTGGGTGACTGGGACAGGCATGACGATCAATGGGCTTGGTCGTCGGTGAAGCAGCAGGACGGGACAACATTGTATCGTCCGATCCCGAGAGACCGTGACCAGGCATTTTCCATGTACGACGGCTTGCTGACCGGCGTTGCGCGGCTGACATTGCCGTTTCTGCGTCAGCTCCAAAGTTTTAGCCCGGAAATACAAAGCATGAAATGGACTACGTGGAGTGCGCGGCTTTTTGACAGGACATTCCTCACCCGGCTTACCTGGGAGCAATGGGAAGAGCAGGCGAAGTTTATCCAAACCAACCTCACCGACGAAGTCATTAACAATGCTTTTGCCAGCTGGCCGGAGGAAGCCAGGCAAAAATCTGCTGCTGCATTGATCCAAAACATGAAAAGCCGTCGGGATAAGCTGCTCATAATCGCCAGGACACACTATGAATTTGTGAGCGAGAACGTGAATGTCATCGGGACGGAAGAGGAAGAAAGGGTGGTGGTGGAAAGGCTGGATGAAAGGCGAACCAAAGTTTCTGTTTACGAAACCGGGAAGGACGGCCGTATCAAACATTTAAATTACGAGCGTGTTTTTAATGCTGATGTTACCAGGACAATCAATGTGTACGGCAATGGTGATGACGATGAATTTATAGTAAAAGGAGACGCCGGAAAGGGCATCAAAGTAAGATTGATAGGCGGGCTGGGAACGGATGTATTTACCGACAGCACGGGCACGAGTGCTGGAAAAAAGAAAACACTCATCTACGACGACCTGCGAAATAACACAGTCGTTGCAGGGGCTGATACAAAGGACAAGCGCACGAACCTTTACCGCTATAATGTATATGACCGGCGCAGCGCTGACAGCAATTATGACATTGCCATTCCGGCGCCGATCCTGGGCGTGAACCCGGATGACGGGCTGTTGCTCGGCGCAAGCGCCACCTGGATGAAATATGGGTTTAAAAAGGAACCTTATGCCTCATTGCACGCATTTGGTGCCAGTTATGCCTTTGCTACCAAGGGTTTTAAAGTGAATTATACCGGTGATTTTATCAATGCATTTAAAAAGTTTGACTTTTATCTAGACACCTATTACCACGGCCCTACTTACGCATTTAACTACGCCGGATTAGGAAATGACACCGAAAGGCTGGTTAATGACCCTGATTTTTACCGGGTAAGACAAAGCTTTTTACACATTTATCCTGCATTAAAAAAACGTTTTGCAGGAACAGCCGGCTTTATTACCCTGGGGCCAACATTTGAGCTTTCAGACATTCAGCCAACAGGCGGCAGGTTCATTACAAGTGCTGAAAATGAATTGTCCGATGATGTTTTTGAAACAAAAATGTTTGCTGGCGGCAAGTTTCAGTTTGACTTCAACAGCGTTGACAACATTTTTGCGCCACATACGGGAATACGTTTCAACGCCGGTTTAAACTGGACCACAAACCTGGAAAACAAGAACAACTTTGGCTCATTCCGGGCCAGATTCGCCTACTATACCAGCCTTGATGCCAGAGAAAACATTATTCTGGCAACGCAAGTCGGAACGGGGCTGATCTTTGGGGATAGTTATGAATTTTTTCAAATGCCAACATTAGGCGGAAAGCAGGGATTGCGTGGCCATCGGACGGAGCGCTTTTACGGGCATAGCAGCATTTGGCACGATACGGACCTTCGCATCCGGCTTGGCAGCAGCTATAACCCAACATTACCGCTCACTTATGGCGTATTTGGAAGTTTCGATTACGGCCGCGTCTGGCTTGATGATGAGGAATCCAAGTCCCTGCATTATAACTACGGCGGCGGTGTCTGGTTTGCACCGGTTGACATTCTCACATTGGCCGTAGGAGCATTTATTCCAAAAGAGAAGAAGGAAGAAAAGCCCCGGATTGCATTCCAGATTGGGTTTTGGTTTTGAGTTTTCCTAGATAATTTTCCTAAGAGAGATTTTCCGGATCGAAAAACGGATCGGGATCGCTGGTGGGCTTTGCGGAAAATTCGTTTACATCCACTGCGCCGCAATCTTCAAGAATGGTGGTGGCATCCAGCGACTCCTGCATATTGTTTGTGCGAACTGTGACAACTGATCCGGAATCCTCTTCCGGCGCATCGTGCTCCGTGGTAGCAGTTTGCTGGCCGTCGGTGCTGCGGTCATCTTCCACATCCACATTGTAATTCACTTCAATCTGGCTTAAATCAAATCCGTGTGAGATGAGGGCATGCTTAGCTTTCTGAGCTTCCTCGTTCGTCTCGAAAATGGCGATGATGGATTGGAACATAATATTTTTGGTTAATACTTCTAAAATCTTACTGAATCGAATCTCTCATGGCTTTCGCCTTTTCCAGATGCGCCTTTAACCTGGGAAGCTTGTCGGCAGCAAAGGTTTTCAGTTGAACATTGCTGGCAGACTTGTCTTGAATTTCGTACAGGTTCACCGCTTCTTCGTGCGAAATGGTCACCATTTTAATGTACGTCGTATCAAATGCGATTCCGGAAAGTCCCGATAGTGAATCCAGTTTCTGCTGCTTCCCACTCGACAATGTTGTTGGCAAGTCTACATTCGCATCCTTCGCGATTTTCATGAGATCTTGTTTGATGCTCGTATGGTCATCCAGCATTTCCTGCCCGAATTGCTTAATGGTCGGGGTTGTGCCTTTTGACGAGGCTACCTGGCCGGCATTGATCTCAAACAGACCCCCATCGGATGCAGCGAGCATGAATTGTTTATCGAGTTCGGCGGGTGCATTGGTCCCGGTTGTATCGTCGTCGCAGGCTACGGTTGCAAAAGAAAGTGCTGCTGCTAGGAAAAAGAATTTTGTACGCTTCATAAGTTTATATTGGCAATAATGCTGCTGTTGATTGAGAAAGAGGAGGCCGGTAATAATTGTGCCAATCAGCGGAAAATGATCCTTGTGAAGCGCGGATCATTTTTTTTAAACAACGTCGCAAGCAGAAATATGGGGAATATGGGGATTTGGGGAAAGACGAAATATGCAATCCTTTTAGTCCGCAACGGCGTTGATAACGTAAATTAGACAAAAACATAATTGACACCTGATGAATAAGGCAGATAAAGTTAGAAGACATGATTAATGACCTCAAAATCCTTTTGGTAGACGATGATAAGATCATGTTGTTCCTCCACGAAATGTTTCTTAAAAAGTCCGGAATTTTAAACGATACGGTCTTGTGCTACAATGGATCAGATGCGCTGCAGTATCTGGAAAGTTACCCTTCGCAGGAAACTAATTTCCTCGTGTTACTGGACATTAATATGCCCATTATGAATGGTTGGGAATTTCTGGATGCAATTGGCGGCCGTCCATATCTCAATCGGGTCCATGTTGTGATGGTCAGCTCGGCCACAGAAGAATCAGAAATGAAAAGGGCAACCAATTATAGCCAGGTGATTGATTACCAGCAAAAACCGCTTAGCATTGAGAGCTGTAATAAAATTGTCAACAGCGAAATGCTGAAAGGTTTCTTCGAAAATCAGATTGCCAGATAGCTTTCTTTGCTGTGGTGCCGGTTACAAATTAATGCGGCCGTTTCGTATGTTTGCAACATTCTCAAGAAGCGTCAGGTATTCTGGCACGTAAAGGAACTATTATGCATGATGTTGAGCGTGCTCTGCAACGTTATTTCCCCTGGTTACTGATTATTGGTATTGCATTGAATGTTCCGGGCCTTTGGCTGGAAATTATTGAGCCGGACGGGGCGCTTTATGCTACAATTGCCAAGCACATGGTCCAGCACAACGACTGGATAAATCTATGGGGCGACGGCCACGACTGGCTCGATAAGCCGCATTTCCCTTTCTGGATGGCTGCGATCAGCTACAAGCTTTTTGGTATAACGAGTTTCGCTTATAAATTCCCGGCATTCGTTTTCTGGCTTCTGGGTCTATATTACACTTTTCTGACGGCCAGGGACCTCTTTAATGTTACCGTAGCCAGGATCTCGGTCCTGATCTCGGCAGTAGCATTGCACAGCACACTCGCCAACTTTGACGTCCGGGCGGAACCTTATCTCACCACATGCATCATTGCGGCTGTCTGGCATATGTTGTGTGTATATCAAAAAAAGAGTGGCATTCACATCGTTGCCGCGGCTTTTTTTGCGGCATGTGCTATCATGACAAAGGGCATTTTTGTGCTGCTTACGATCGGCGGCGGCTGGGTGCTTTTTTGGGTTTTTACTTCTCAGTGGCGGGAGTTCCTGAATTACCGCTGGTGGGCAATGCTCATACTCTGCTTCGTTTTCATTACCCCGGAGTTGTACAGTCTTTACGCGCAGTTTGACCTGCATCCTGAGAAAGTTGTATTTGGCAAAACAGGGGTTTCCGGATTAAAATTCTTTTTCTGGGACAGTCAGTTCGGCCGCTTCTTTAACACGGGGCCCATTAAAGGAAGTGGAAATGTTACTTTTTTCATGCATACAACCCTTTGGGCGTTTCTTCCCTGGTCTGTGGGTCTGGTAAGCGCTATTGTTTATCTCATTCGTTTTGATACGAACAGAATGCCCTTGCGCTGGATCATTTATGGCAGCACATTACTTACTTTCATTCTTTTTTCGCTGTCGAGATTTCAGCTTCCGCATTACATTGTGATCCTGTTTCCTTATTTTTCGATCATTACCGGTTATTTTTTATATCAAAAAGCGGGGCACATAAAGCTTTCGATTTTGGCTAAGGTACAGCAGGTTCTGGTGTTCCTCGTCGCCATAGCAGTCATCGGTTTACTATACTGGACCGGATTAAAAAATGAATGGCTCGCCACCGGCCTGACTTGCTTTATTGTAGCCGTAGTCAACATTATCCGGTTTGAGAATCCGTTGCAGCGTATTTTATACAATGGTTACGCAATGGCCGCCATCATTTACATATTCCTTTTCCTGTTCTTTTACCCATTTTTACTTCAATACCAGTCGGGCAGAAGTGCTGCAAGGGCGATCTGGGCAAATAACCCTGAACTTCCCGTTGCCGCGTACAAGTCGTTTTCCTATTCGCTTGAATTTTATGCTCCCGCGAATGTCCGTCTTGTGCGTACAAGCCAGGATCTGGATGTCTTTCTCGCTA
Organism: Dyadobacter sp. CY351; assembly: GCF_021502625.1. NCBI lineage: Bacteria > Pseudomonadati > Bacteroidota > Cytophagia > Cytophagales > Spirosomataceae > Dyadobacter > Dyadobacter sp. CY351. Next base: position 419,049 of record NZ_JAKFFU010000004.1, read on the forward strand.
AGAAGCCGTGCTACATTTACACTTCCCCGGAGCTCGCCGACAGTTTGCTCAACGCAGGCATGAAAGCCGATATCCTGGCTGCACCCGAATATTTTCGCATTACGAAATTGAAAGGGAAATTTTTAAATAAAGACACGAGAAGCAGCGCAGTTGAGAAGCGGAGCTTACTATACGTCAGGTAATTACGCGGGTAAGAAGCGCTGCTGGAACAGTTATTGATATGATGTGGGAAAATTTAACTCATCAACAGATCAATAAAATGAAAAAGCTCAAAATTAGCGTAGCACTGTTCATGCTGACATTATGCGGAACTGCCTATGCGCAAACGACAAACCAAAGCACGAAGTCATCCGGCTCAACGACCAAGGATTCGACTCAGTCACAAGGAAATAGTGCAGGAGGGACTTCGGCCTGGCCACAAAGCACAGGCACGGCAGGAGCAGCAAGACCTGGCATGGATACTACCGGAAAAAATGGTAAAATGCAGGGTACAGGAACGAGCGAGAGCACCGGACAATCGCAAGGCACCACCGGATCACAAACTACAAGCGGTTCACAAGGAACAACCGGTTCACAAGGAACAACCGGATCGCAGAGCACAACCGGCTCTCAATCGCAGGGAAGCAGCGCTGGCGGCACTTCTGCCTGGCCACAAAGCACAGGAACAACAGGTGCAGTAACACCAGATTCTACCAGCCAAAACAATGCACAAGGCTCGTCGCAATCGACTACAACACAGCCATCTGAGGCTAATTCAAGCACTGGAACAAGCACATTGAATTCCAACATGAATGACAATCAGATGAAGGATAAGTCGGGTAAAAAAGACAAGAAACGTAAGAAAAAAGATCGGGAAGAAACGGGGACAAACGTTCCTAACTAGTTTCATTGGACGATAAAGAGACATTATATCTTGACTTTTTATACAACTATTTCTATTTTGCATGTATAATTCCTTCTAGTGGGTTTGAATATTACGCAATGTTGAAGAGGTGTTATCATGAAAAGGTTTAACAGATCAATGGCTTTGAGGTGGTTTATATATCTGCCCGTAATTTTTCCCTTGTGTGTTTTTCTTGGTGCTTTCAAAGGTATTTTCGAAACGACCGGGAAAGTTTTCAAAAGAATCCTGCTCGACATTGAGCTGATATAGGGATCAATTAAGCTGAGAGAATGGCGTTCCGGAGGGACGCCATTTTTTTTGTATAAGAATTAATCTTGTAAATTTTGGCTCGATTGTAACAATGTTCAAAATCAGACAACTGACCTTACTAATATGGAATACAGACAATTGGGAGCATCGGGGCTGAAAGTTCCTGTGTTAAGCTTCGGAACAGGCACATTCGGAGGCGGCGGCGATTTTTTCAAAGCTTGGGGAAACACCCAGACTGACGAAGCGGCACGTCTTGTGAACCTTTGTATGGATGCCGGAATTACGTTTTTTGACACAGCTAATGTGTATTCACAAGGACTTTCGGAAGAAATTCTGGGGAAAGCCATCATCGGTTTGCGGGATAAGATCATTCTTTCTACCAAGGCGACTTTCAAAATGGGAACCGGGCCAAACGATTTCGGGTCGTCGCGTTTTCACCTTGTCAGATCTTGTGAAGACAGCCTCCGCCGGCTCAAAACAGACTATATTGATATTTACCACATGCACGGTTTCGATGCGAATACGCCTGTTGAAGAAACGCTCAGCGCTCTCAATGACCTGATTACCGCCGGAAAGGTGCGATACATTGCCTGTTCAAATTTTTCGGGCTGGCATTTAATGAAATCTCTTTCTGTTTCTGAAAAATATGGCTGGTCCAAATACATTGCGCATCAGGCACATTACTCATTGCTTAGCCGCGAGTTTGAGTGGGAATTGATGCCATTGGCGGTGGATCAGCACATCGGCACAATCGTATGGAGTCCATTATCTGCCGGAAGATTAGGCGGGAAATACAGAAGAAACCAGCCGATGCCGTCTGAGGGCCGCATCGCGCAAGGCGGGGGAGAAGGACCAGAGATCCCGGAAGAATTCATTTTTCACCTCATTGATGTGCTGGACGAAGTAGCCGCGGAAACAGAAAAAACGGTTGCACAGGTTGCCCTTAACTGGCTTTTACAGCGGCCCACCATTAGTAATGTGGTCATTGGAGCAAGGAATGAAGAGCAGCTGAAACAAAATCTGGGTGCCGTAGGATGGAACCTGAGTCTTGAACAGGTTAAGAAACTGGATGCGGCAAGCGACAAGGCGCCCACGTATCCATACTGGCATCAGCGCAAAAACACAGCACTGAATCCGCTGCCTGACTTTTACGGAAAATTGAACCGTTAAAAATTGATATCGTTTGGACCGGCCGGTAAATTAAACATTTGCCGGCTGCTTCATTTCCGGTATGTATAGCCCGTGTTGCAAGGCGTAAACGATCAAATCGGTCGTCCTTTTCACCTTCAATTTATCCATAACGCAACGGTGGTAATATTGGACTGTATGCGCGCTTAGTTTGAGATCGTAAGCAATTTCCTTGATCGTCCGGCCACTGCACACCTTTTGCAAAACTTCTTTTTCACGCGGCGATAGATGCAGTACAACCTGCTCATCGGTAAAAACGCTGTTGATGAGGTTATCCCGGATGCCTTTCCCAATATATTGCTTTCCTGCTATCACAGACACGATGGCTTCTTTCAGTTCTTCCAGCGATGCTGATTTTGGCAGGAAGCTGTTTGCGCCCCTTCTGATCACATGTTTTATTGTTTGCACATCTGTAACCGAGGAAATGATTATAATTTTCAGGTCTTTGGATACAGCGCTTCGGGCTGAGTTGAGCAGTTCGAGACCAGTCATACCGTTGATAGCCCAGTCCATGATCAGAATGTCCGGCAAGAACATGGCATGGTCGGCCATAAATTCCTTCCCGTCCGCGTAGGACACCACCGCATTTACTTCCTGCATTTGGCATAAAACATTTCGCAAAGCGTCGGTAAGGAGCGTGAGCTGATCTACCAAAGCAATGTTGATCGAACTATTTTTATGCTTGCCAGGAAAGTAATTTGTATTGTCCATGGTGTGCTTAGATCTAATATCCATAATACAATAGTCGCCGCAAGTTACTTACTGCGTCCTTTTCAGGAGATTTTTAACAATGCAAAATTATAATAGTGCTGAAATACAACTTAATAGCATCCAGAAGTCGTTTTCGGGACTAGATGATCCGCAATTTAAGTATAAGAAAGATAAGAAATATGTGGATAGAATTAACTCTATACCCCCTAAATTTTGGGGGTATCAGCATAGTACTATTATGCGGGTCTTTTTTGTGCTTTTAATAGATACATTTGCAAATAACTACTATTTGCAGTAAGTACTAGTAATGATTTTGTAACCAACTATTACTATGTGAATTGCGGGTATTTTGAATTTTTGTTTCAACTTAAAACCAGTAAATGAAGTAAACTTTACATCTGCATTTAAGAGTCTTCAAGTCTTTTTACCCACTTCCAGCATTTTTACCTGGAAGCCTCCACGATAAAATAAGTGTCCCGGAAACGTCGGCCGTCTGGCTGTCGATCACTATTTCCATAGCGTATCAACGTCCTTTAATACACATAATGGTTTATAATAACTATCTAAATTCTACTACTATGAAAATTTCTATCCGTCAACTAATTAGAAAACTGGCCACGAAAGGTTCACGTTCAGGGTTAGGTCTCATCATGATTTTCTCGCTGCTTGCGCAGGGTGCATTTGCACAGCAATATGCGAGTAGTGCAACATTTACGGCGGGCAACGAGCTCCCCGCGGTCGCCACAGGTACGACTCCGGAAAATGCAGCTGGCGGACCCGGCGGAGGTGTAGCCAGAATGAGGGTACAGGGTTTGACTGTTACTACTGGGATTCCTCCACTTGAAGTTACTATTGCGGTCTCCAGTAAGGGAACGCTGAACTTGAATTTCAATCCTGGCATAGCAGCAGGCGTTACAACATATGTGCGGATCACGGATATTGAAACTTCTATAATTGGTCTTGATCTTGACCAGCTGGTAGGGCTACTAGGCCTCCTGAATACGAATGCGCTGTCTGCAACGTCCGACGGTGGAGCAACAACTTCGAAATTGGTTAGAGATCCTTCGGGAGCATTGTTCCTGGCAGTTAAGCCTACTAATGCGTACACGAGGGTTAGCGTAACGTACGATTTTGAGAAGATAGCGAATGTGGCAATTGGCAATGCGACAATAGATATCGATCATGCTGTTGCTTATACAACCACTACTTTCACGCCATGTGAATCTGTACCAAGTTTTACCAATGCTGCCGCGGAAGTAGAAGGTGTTAGTGTAACGCTTACAAATGCGCTGGTTAATCCGGAAAGGGCGATAGACGGTAACGCGGCCACATATTCGGTATTGAAAGCCGCAGAAGTAAGTGCGCTTGCTGAAATCTCTCAGGTGATTCGCTTGACAAAGACAGTCCCTTCGGGCACAGAAATAGTCGCTACGCTTTCCAAAATAGGTTTATTGGCCGACGTTACTTTATTGTCCGACATTAGGATACAGGCAAGATTGGGCAATACAAGAGTGGGTACGGTCCGCACACTCGAAAGCCTTCTGTTAGGTTTAAGATTGATTGATTTTAACGGTTCGAATCCCGCAACAGTAGCGTTCAATCCCGGGACAGCTTTCGACGGCATCGAGATTATCGTTGAAGGGGTTGCTAATGTGCTCAACAGTATCAACATTCACGAACTTAGCGCGCGCACACCCATCACATTTACAGGGGGGGACCTGGGCGTATACGATACGGATGACGTGATCTCGGTTGATCTTTCAGGTGCAGACGCCTTCTCTTTCGATGCAGCTTATCCTCAGTTCCCGGCCCAGCCTGGTTTTGATATTGAGTGCGGAGGATTTACTGACTACACATATAGACTTAGCAATGTTACGTCAGTCAATGGAAGGACAGCTGCTGGTACGCTGCCAAATACAATTACGCTATCATTGGAAGGACGTCTATCAGGAGGCGCTAATGAGAGTCAGACAGGTGTTTATTTCTTCGATGTTGAAGCAACAAATGCTTTTGGACAAACTGCGGTTACCACTTTTAAAATTATAATTGAATCTGTTCTGCCGGTGACATTGGTAAGCTTCAAGGCAGCAAGTGAAGGCCCTACGGCATCGTTGTCGTGGTCTACTGCTTCGGAGACGAACAGCGATCGCTTTGACATTGAGCGCAGCGCAAATGGTAAGAAATGGGACAAAATCGGTTCTGTGAAATCAAATCACGAAAGCGTTACGCAGCAATTCTACTCTTTCCAGGATGCGAAGCCATTGAATGGTCAAAACCTTTACAGATTGAAAATGGTTGATCTGGACGAAACTTTTGCTTACAGCCACATCGAAAACGTTTCATTTGCAAGCACTGCATTCCTGTATCCAAACCCGGTTCGCAATGCTGAAAACATCAACCTTAATCTGACCGACTGGTCTGATATTAAGCAGGTGAAAGTTGTAAATGCACTTGGCAAAACGGTGTTTGAAGCATCAAATGCATTAAACACGGGTATCAGCACAAGAAATTTAAGCTCAGGCTCATATGTGGTGCAAATTATCCATAACAATGGCACGATTGCTACGCACAGATTTGTAAGACAATAGTCCTGTTCAACACGATACACATACAAACCGCTGGCTCAAAACCAGCGGTTTGTTTTTGTTTGTGCTACTATCTTGTCAAAAAAAAACGACATGAACAAAATTGCAGCCGCGGATCGGTATATTTGCGTATAACAGCACCACAAAAAAGTTCAGTACACGTTAACACAACATATATGGCAGGAAGAAGAGGCAAGAAAGCCAAGTTCAAGAAGTTCTTTATTCCTTTATTAAAATGGGTCAGCGCCATAGTTCCCGTTTGCGCATTCATTTACATCCTCTACTATTACAAGCAATTTGATTTCCTCAAAGAAAAGCCGGTTGTTAAATCCAAAACAGAAGTTATCAGCCAGGCGGACTCGCTTAATGCAGTGGGTTCACAAAACAAGGAAAAGCTGATCGGCAAAATTAAAATCCTCGAAAACGAATGGCATTCGGTAGGTGGGATCGCAATTCACAGCATGGTAATCGAGAACAACTCGCCTACGGCCATCAAAAATATTGAGGTAGAATTCAAATATCTGTCCGACACACAGGCGGTGATCACTTCCAAGATCGTAACCATCAAGACGCCGCTGCCTTCCAAAAAGGCCACGAAAGTTTCGGGGATCAGCGTGGGCTATGTCAACAATTCCGTTGTGGGCTGCGATACAAAAGTGGTGAACGCCGTCATCTGAAAGTTTTTCCGGCAATTTTTAGCAATAGCAGGGCGGTTTCGATTACTCCAAATAAGGCATGATTTTAATTGTTAGTAAGTATCAACGCTTTGCTAACATTAAAATCATGACTGACCATTCTTCCACGATGCAGGATCTCTACAAGATCCAGGATTTTCTATTTCAATATGAAGGTATCGGCAAGAAGCCTGAGTATGACGAGAACCAGCAGGTATATCTGCAAGTCCTAAGATTGCTAGCAGAAGACAAGGGGCTGCATTTTATAAGCAAAGAATTAAGCGACCCGGAAATCAAATTCGAAGACACCCTGAACCGATGGAATCCCATCCTAACATTCCTCATTTCCGACGCTCTGTCGCAACTGGAACCTGACAAAAAACACAAGCTCTTTTCAAAGCAGATCTCTGAAATGACAGGCTATGAGTTCCGAGAATATCTCGGTTATCTAAAAGAGGAAAACGTACTGAAACGCTGAAAGTAGCGGCTGATATTCCACACTTTTCACCACTTAACTGCCTGCAATTCTACAAGTTTGCTAAAATACACCCGACTAAACGCAGGAGGGCAATTACGAAGTTCTGGTACGATTATTTTTTATTTTCAGTCAAGATATCAGAAACCTGACTAACTACTGGAAATTATGACTCAGCTACTTCAAAGTATATACGCAATCGCACCATATCTTTTTATTGCTATACTGATAGGCGCAACATTTTGTGCCGTATGGCTGATCACCCAGTTGAAGAAATCGCCAGGCCATGATCGTTATATGGTAGATGAGCATATGTTTATCAAACGCAATGCGGCCAGGCTGAGAAAGGTGGAATGGCATTAATCATTTTCCCAGTACAAGACATTCATACTCGACACTATATACCCTATGCACAGCCCGGCTGTGCATTTTTTTTGCCGATAGGGTACAAAAAAACATCCCAAATACAGGGTATCCGGGATGTCTGATTTTACTCAACGTTATTTGATAATCAGTTGCCTGGTTATCAACACAAATTTAACGAAATCTTTACTTAAAACATTATTTTTTAACGCAGAAATATGTTTTTATAATTATCACATTAAATAAAGCATACTCAATCAAGGTTTTGAACTACAATTGGCTCTTTAACGCGACGCAGATCATTCATTTGTCTCTAAAACGCTCTCTATAAACCGCTGTAAGTCAGATAGTGCAAAGTGACTATCCGCCGTGTTTGCGAGCTCCGAATACACAGAAAGCATCTTGTTGTATTTGATCATACATGAACTATTATGTGATTTGAGCTGTCGGCCCTTATATTCTCCGTGCTCGTCCATCCGGTCTACCAGGTAAGACATCATATAATAATGCATGCCGCTGTCTTCGTCAAAACCTTCAAACTCGATTTTTGCAAGATCCAGCAATTCTTTCTCCTCATTTGACAACATTTTAATGGACTCATTGATGCGCCCATACATTTTCATAATGCTTGATATTTCATCATATACGCTGATGGGCACCTCTTCATATAATGAGTTGAACACTTTCGGATACAAGCCCGTATAACCTTTTTCGAGGATCTCGATTCGTTTTTCATTAATCTCCCTGTCCTTTTCATCACAAATAATTGAAAGTATCTTGCACTGATTGATCAGTAACTGTCGCTCAATCAATGGGATACTTTCCGGAATAGTAGTGTTGTTGGTCATTTTTAAATCATTTAGGGTCATTTAGGTTAATATTTGCTTATAAAGTTTGCCAATGTTTCTGATATTTGATCTATCAAAACCATCTTTGCGTAATTTAAACAATCTGTCATTTTAGTATTGCTTTTTGCTCTGAGCTTATGAAAAAGATCAAACCGATATCTGACGAAAACAATGCTGTCCGCGTGAAAGAGTCAGATGAAAATCTGGAAAAAATGGCGAAAAAGCTGACAAAAGAATGGAACAAGCCGTTAAAGACGGACAAAGTTCCTGATTTGTCATTTTCAAAATTTGAGGAAAAGCTTAAAAGCAAAGATCAGTAACCGTACCAGTCGCCCCACCAGTGCTGCAATTTTTTGCGGATCTCTTCTTCCCTCGCATTCAGTCCCGGCTCGAACACTTTCCTGCCTTTCAGCTCATCCGGCATGAAGTTCTGCTTAGCGAAATTCCCTTCAAATTCGTGTGAATATTTGTATTCTTTGCCATAACCGATCTGCTTCATAAGTTTGGTCGGCGCATTGCGCAAGTGCAGCGGAACCGGTAAATGGGCCGTGTTTTTAGCGAGCTCGATGGCGTCGCCAATGGCCATGTAACTGGCATTGCTTTTGGGGGAAGTGGCAAGGTAAATCGCTACTTGTGAGAGGATTATGCGGCATTCGGGATAGCCGATCACATTCACGGCCTGCATGCACGCATTGGCCATGATCATGGCAGTTGGGTTTGCATTTCCAATGTCCTCAGAAGCCATAATGAGCATCCGTCGCGCGATAAAAGATGGATCTTCACCGGCCACGATCATGCGTGCCATCCAGTAAACTGCGCCGTTCGGGTCGCTTCCTCTTAATGATTTGATAAAAGCAGAAATGATATCATAATGTTGCTCGCCCGATTTGTCGTAACGCGCAATGTTCTGCTGCGCCACTTCGGTCACCCATTCGTCGGTAATGACAATGTCTTTTTCCTCGCCTTTTCCAAGAATCACCAATTCCAGGAGATTGAGCAGCTTGCGACCGTCCCCGCCCGAAAGGCGCATCAGCGCGTCATACGACTCGAAAGCGACATTCTTATTCTTTAAAAACTGATCTTTGGTAAGCGCCCTTTCGATCAGTTGCTTCAATTCTTTTTCACCAAATGCTTCCAGGATGTAAATCTGGCTCCGCGATAAAAGAGCTGAGTTGATCTCGAATGAAGGATTTTCAGTCGTCGCACCGATCAATGTTACCTGTCCTTTTTCCACCGCACCCAGCAATGCATCCTGCTGGCTTTTGTTGTAACGGTGAATCTCGTCAATGAACAAAATCGCCGGGAACAAGCCGGATGGCCTTGCCAGCACTTCGCGCAAATCCTTAACCCCCGAACTGATGGCGCTGAGGTTGTAAAATTGTCTTTTGGTGGTTTCGGCAATGAGTAATGCCAATGTTGTTTTTCCGACGCCGGGCGGTCCCCAGAAAATCATGGAAGGGATGGTGTTTTGCAAAATAGCCCTGCGCAACGGGCCGTTCGGGCCTAATAGTTTTTCCTGGCCAACAAAATCATCCAGGGTTCTCGGGCGCAGGCGTTCAGCTAATGGCGTGGAGTTCAGCGACATTCAAATGGTCTTATTTCAGTTTGTTAATGATCGTAAATATTTAACAAAAAAAGCGTGGCTTAGTTCGCCACGCTTTTTGCAATGATAATTTTATGAAGAAATGTCAGAAGGTCAGTCTGTCCAGCGTCATTTGCTTTTTAAGATTGCCTAATGCACCAAAAACCAGGTTATAAACAGACTGAATGTTGATTTTCATCAGGTCTGCGATTTCATGGTTATTCAAATTCATGTAAAATTTTAAAAAGATGGCTTCGCGCTGGCGGCGTGGGAGCCCGTTGATCGCTACGTTTAAATGCTGATTGGTTGATTCAAATTCTTCTTCGGAAATCAGGTGATTTTCATGAGAAGGCGTGTTGATATGCCAGTATTCTACCGGAATATCCTCGTTGCTTGTATGCTTCTGCTGTGCGTTCAAATGGCGAACCAACTTTCTTTTAATTGACGCCATAAGATAAAACCGAACGGAAGTGGTGTCACCCAGCGTCATTCGGTTTTTCCAGAGTTCAACAAATAAGTCGTGAATGCAGTCCTTAATCAGTGGTTTGTCAATCGTAAACTGTGAGCAATACTGATACAAAATGTGAACGTAAGAGCGGTACAGGCATGCATAAGCATTTTCATCGCCTTTTCTGAACTGATCCCAAAAACAGAGTTCTTCTTCTTGCTTGTAGCGTAGGTGAGCCATTGTTTGGAAAGGATTTTGATTGGGGTTAGGAATTGATATTTGTAATAAGGGTCATTATTACACTTGTAAATATATTTATAAAAAAACGTATTTAAAAAATATTTTCGTCAGAAAATTCTATTTCAAAGGTTAATGTTACTATTTCGTTAAATATGTCACCGTTTAGAGACTTACCGGAACAAAATTGAAGTTTTCACCATCAAAAAGGCCTCTATCGCTCAATTTCAAACGTGGTATCACGAGCAGCGCCATAAATGACAGCGTCATGAACGGAGATTGCAGCGATGACATCAATTCCTCTTTCACAAAATTGTCGAGCAATGTGTAAGCCGCCGCCACTTCATAGCCATCCGAATCCGTCATAATTCCTGCGATCGGCAACGCGATTAATTGCGTTTTTCCATTCCCTGCCGCCGAAATTCCACCCTTCGCTTCAATGATCATATTCACGGCCATGGCTATACTTTCATCGTCGCAACCGATACATATAATGTTGTGTGAATCATGCGCAACGGACGAAGCGATAGCGCCTTTTTTCAACCCGAAATTTTTAATAAATGCGATGGACGGAAGCGCGTTTTCATAACGGTTGATCACGGTGACTTTCAGGATGTCATTGCCCGGATCGGCCGTGATTTCACCGCCCTGCACTTTTGCATTCGCAATGATTTCATTCGTAATCAGTTGACCCTCTAATGCTTCAATGACCCTTATCTGGGATTCAGAATTTTTTTCATTTCTTAAAACAAAATCAGCGGCTGTCTTTGGGGCGCACACAAACCGGTTGGGATGCGCGCTTCGCAGATCCGGAATCATTGAAACTGAATCTTTGGCCACAAGCACCCCATCAATCCAGGTTTCCTTTACATTAAAATCACTCAGGTTATCAACTAAAATAAGATCGGCCGGATCATTTAGTCTCAGTAAGCCAACATTCAAACTATAATGCAACACAGGATTGATGCAAGCTGCCTGCAGAATGTTCCAAATGTCATAACCCAGCGACAATGCCCTCTTTACCAGCACATTAATGTGGCCCGCCACAAGGTTATCCGGATGCTTGTCATCCGAACAGAACATGACCAGTTCAGGGAACTCATCGATCAGCGGAATTAATGCCCCGAAATTCCGGGCAGCGCTGCCTTCCCGGATCAGTATTTTGACGCCGTAATCAATTTTTTCTCTGGCTTCGTCATAGGTAAAACATTCATGGTCAGTGGTTATGCCATGCGATGCATATTTGCGCGCCGCTTCCCCGCGCAGGCCAGGCGCATGGCCGTCGACAACCTTACTATAATGTTTGGCCCAGTTGATCTTCGCCATCATATCCGGATCTTCGTTGATCACGCCCGGAAAATTCATGACTTCGGCCAGATAACCAATGTCGTCCTTCGCCAGTAACTGGCCAACCTGTTCCGCATCAATCACCGCCCCGGCCGTTTCAAAAACCGTCGCGGGAACGCACGACGGCGCACCAAAACAAAACTTAAAAGGCACGCGCTTGCCATCTTCGATCATGAACTCCACGCCTGCTATGCCGAGCACATTCCCGATTTCATGCGGGTCCGAAACTGTGGCAATAGTCCCGTGTACAACCGCGAGGCGGGCAAATTGTGCGGGCGTTAGCATGGAGCTCTCTATATGTACGTGCGCATCCGTGAAGCCGGGCAGCGCGTAAGGCAAAGACGGATTTTCGGGTCCGGTAATGTCGATTTCCTTGATGATTCCATCCGCAAAATGCAGTTCTGCCTCGGAAATGCTTTTTTCAAAAATATTGACCAGGTTGATTTTCATAATGCGACTTCCAGGTTAGGCAGGTGAACGGCAATTTTTCGGAATTCCTTTTGATAAGCCAAAGGACTCTTGCCGGTGTGGATTTTGAAATATTTATTGAAATTGGCAAAATTGTTGAAACCGCTTTCATAGCAGATCTGCGCAACAGGCAGCTTAGTTTCGGAAAGCAATTTGCAGGCATGCCCGATCCTTAGTTCCAGCAAAAACTGCGAGTAAGTCTTGCGGCTGCGGCTTTTGAAATACCGGCAAAATGAATGGGGGCTGATATTTGCAATCTCCGAAATGTCTTCGATCGAAATCTTCTTTTGGAAATTACTGATCGAATATTGATAGATCTGGTTGATCCGGTCCGTGTCGTATTGATCGTATTCTTCCTGATAATGTGTGTTGGACAATGTTCTTTTTTCTGAACAATGTGCGAGGTTTTCAAGGATTTGCAAAAGTGAAATCACTGCATTCCCGCTTTTTTGATCCAATAAATCCTGCAAAAGTTTCTTCACATTTTCCGTCTCTTCGCCCAATAGTTTCATTCCAAACTTTGCTTTGAGCAGTAATTCACGGATGGCCTTGTTTTCAGGCAATTCCAAAAATGCATTACCAAACAAGTCCAGTGAAAAATGCACAACGGTGGCTTGTGCATATAACTGACTTTCGCGCTGAAAATATTTCTCATCGCAGCGCCAGTAATGGGGGAGGTTAGGGCCGATCAAAAGGAGGTCGCCACTCTGGAAATTCTGAATGTTGTCACCCACAAACTGCGTGCCCGAACCCTGCTCAATGTGGATCAGTTCGAGCTCGGGATGGTAATGCCAGCGGTTGTAAAAGTAGAGGACCACATCGCGCCGGATACTGAACGATTTTTGCAGGCCTTTGGGGACTTTTAGTAATTGCGGTTTCACTAATAATTACAAAAAGATTCTATTAAGAGGAAATATATGCCAATATAGTTGAAAACTTTGCTAGTATTGCGAATCAATGTATTGAAATATTTCAGTTCATTTGTTGATAAATTCTATTTAAAATACCCGGCGAAATAAAACCAATTTGAAACTGACTATGGCGTCACAGCTTTTAAAAATACATCCTTCTGATAATGTGATCGTTGCATTGCGGGACTTGCCCGTGAATGCCGACGTCGCCTGGGCAGGCAGTCATTATTCGCTGCCTTACGGCGTTTCTGCCAAGCATAAATTTGTGACGGAGGACATTGAAACCGGTGGCGCTATCATCATGTATGGCGTGCTCGTAGGCCGCGCATCGCAGTCCATCCGCAAGGGCGAGCCCATCACAACGTTCAATCTTAAACACGATTCCCAGGATTACAGCACGGCCAACCGGCAGCCTTATTCTTACATTCAGCCGGATGTTTCGAAATGGCAGAACAGAACATTCAAAGGATATCACCGTGAAGACGGCCGCGTAGGCACATATAATTATTGGCTCGTAGTGCCATTGGTATTTTGCGAAAACCGCAACGTGCTGATTATGAAGGATGCGTTCGAGCGCGAGCTGGGTTATGCGCAAACCGATATTTATAGAGAACACGTCAGGGATTTCCTGCATTTATATCAAAGCGGCGACTTGCGCACCATTAAGAGTATGGAAGCATTCACCGAGCGCGAACCTGTTAGAAAGAAACCGGAACGCCCGTTCCAGAATGTGGACGGCATTAAATTCCTAACCCACGAAGGCGGCTGTGGCGGCACAAGAACGGACTCCAACACGCTTTGTGCTCTTTTTGCTTCCTATGCAGTTCACCCCAATGTGGCCGGCATTACGGTTTTGAGCCTGGGCTGCCAGAATTCGGAGTTGAAGACATTGGAAGACGAGATCAAAAAACGCGATCCGAATTTCAACAAACCATTCTTCGCATTCGAGCATCAGAAAGGCACAGAATATTCCTTAATGTCGGGTGCGATCAAGGAAACATTCATGGGTGTTACCAAGATCAATGAGTTCGAAAGAAGCGATGCGCCTTTGTCTAAACTTTCCGTTGGCCTTAAATGCGGCGGTTCGGATGGATTTTCAGGCATTTCTGCGAACCCGGTTTTAGGACATCTTTCGGATATCGTTGTCGGCTTAGGCGGACAGACATTATTAGCAGAGTTTCCCGAACTCAATGGCGTTGAGCAAGAGCTTATTAATCGTTGTGTGACCGAAGAGAAGGCCGCCAAATTTGAAAAACTCATGCGTGACTACGCTGGCAAGGCAGAAGCAGTCGGTTCCGCATTCGCATTCAATCCATCACCCGGAAATATCAAAGACGGACTCATTACAGACGCCATAAAATCAGCCGGAGCAGCCCGCAAAGGCGGTAATGCATATATTTCGGATGTTTTAAACTACACCGAAAGAGCCACGGAATCAGGCTTGCAACTCGTGTGCACACCAGGCAATGATGTAGAAGCAACCACCGGGCAAACAGCCGCAGGCGCCAACATCATCCTTTTTACAACCGGATTAGGAACGCCCACCGGCAACCCGATCTGCCCCGTTGCCAAAGTCGCAACCAACACCACCTTAGCCAACCGCATGCCCGACGTCATCGATTTTGATTGCGGACCGGTTGTTGACGGCACGCAAAGCCTGGAACAAAACGCCGAAGCATTGCTAGAATATGTTATCCGCGTAGCAAGCGGAGAATTGACCAAAGCACAGCAACTAGGCCAGGATGATTTCATCCCCTGGAAAAGAGGCGTCTCTCTCTAAATTTTTCTTAATTGAATGATAGAATCAGAGATTGAAAATATTCTCATTTGATCCCCGGGTTGAAACCCGGGGCAATGCTGATTGATGGGAATCTAAAACAGGCTCTGATCTACAAATTCATTTGCCCCAGAGCAATGCTAACTGATAAGAATTTAAAACAGACTCTATAATCAACAAAATCATTTGCCCCGGGTTTCAACCCGGGGACCTTTGAGAATAATTGAAATAGATTGAGATGATTAAAATAGATTGAGATTAATTGAAATAGATTTGAGATCCATTAAAATATATTTGAAATTAATTTAATATAGATAAAAATTCAGATCAGAAGAAATAATGCAAGTATAGGCCGCTGGAAAGGCCCTTTTGTTTCAATAACATTCAAAATTTCATGTTTGATTTAAGCGGAAAAACAGCATTGGTAACCGGGGGAGCGAGCGGCATTGGCCTGGCGATCTCTCAAACTTTTGCGAAACAGGGCGCATTTGTCCATATTCTTGAACTGAATTTTGATCTGGCCAACCAGGTTGTAAACCAGATCATTGCAGATGGCGGTCAAGCGGAAGCACACGCCATCGATATCTCCAAACAAGCCGACGTGGTCAATGTGATCAACGCCATTGCGACCAATCACAAGATCAACATTCTGGTTAACAATGCCGGAATTGCGCATGTAGGAAAGGCGGATAACACGGCTGAAATTGATTTTGACCGCGTTATTAATGTCAATGTGAAAGGTGTTTACAATTGCCTCATGGCGACTATTCCGCATTTGAAAGCCAATGGCGGCGGGGTGATTCTGAACATGGCATCTATCGCAGCCACGGTCGGCATTCCGGACCGGTTTGCTTACTCTACGGCCAAAGGGGCGGTTTATTCCATGACATTATCGGTTGCCCGGGACTATCTGGCGGATGGCATTCGCTGCAACAGCATTTCGCCGGCGCGCGTGCACACGCCGTTTGTGGATGGATTTATTTCCAAAAATTATCCTGGCAAAGAAGAAGAAATGTTCGAAAAGCTTTCCAAAACACAACCTATTGGCAGAATGGCCAAGCCTGAGGAAATCGGTGCAATGGCATTGTATCTCTGCTCAGACGAAGCCGGTTTTATCACGGGCTGCGACTATCTGATTGACGGTGGATTTGAGAAGCTGAATAATTAAGCAACTGTTATTGACAGGCTTTTGAAACATTAAGAAATAACTAAAAAAGGCGTAAAGCAAAACCGCTGCAAGCCATATAAAACTTATGAAACTTTTTCGATTTGGTGCTTTTGAGCAGGAAAAACCGGGTGTGGAACTTCCCGATGGTACGAAACTGGATGTGTCTGCATTTGGTGAAGATTACAATGAGAAATTTTTTGCAACTGACGGCTTAACTCGCCTTACAGAATGGTTAAGTGCCAATCAGTCAAGTTGCCAGGAAGTTGTGGAAGGTTTCCGTTACGGTTCTTGCGTAGCTCGCCCGTCTAAAATTGTGTGCATAGGCATGAACTACGCCAAGCACGCTTACGAATCCGGTGCGACAGAATTGCCAAAGGAACCGATCGTATTTTTTAAATCAACTTCTGCATTGTGCGGGCCTAATGACCAGGTGATTATCCCAAGAAATTCGGAGAAAACGGACTGGGAAGTGGAGCTGGCTGTGATCATTGGCAAGAGAGCCAGTTATGTAGAAGAAGCAGATGCGCTAAGCTATGTAGCGGGTTACGCAGTCCATAACGACTATTCAGAACGCGCGTTCCAAATGGAGCGTGGCGGACAATGGGTGAAGGGAAAAAGCAATGACACATTTGCACCATTGGGGCCTTACCTGGTGACAGCTGACGAGGTGGGCAATGCAAATGACCTCGAACTCTGGCTGACATTAAACGGTAAAAAAATACAGGATAGCAGCACCTCGGACATGATTTTCCAGGTTCCGTTCCTGATCAGTTACCTGAGCCAGTTCATGACATTGCTGCCGGGCGATATGATCACAACCGGAACACCAGCAGGCGTGGGCCTGGGCATGAAGCCACAGGTTTACCTGAAAGCAGGTGACGTTGTTGAGCTCGGGATTGAAAAATTAGGTTCGCAAAAACAGGAAGCAATCGCCTGGAAGCCTCTATAATATGGTTATCGACGCACACCAGCATTTCTGGATTTTTGACGCTGAACGCGATGCATGGATCACGCCCGAGATGCAGGCAATCCGCAAGAACTTTCTGCCCGAAGATTTACAACCGGTTTTGAAAGAAAACCGCGTGGATGGCTGCGTGGCTGTGCAGGCTTCGCAGTCCAGGTCGGAAACGGAATTTCTGTTGCAGCTTGCTGAGGCTAATGATTTTATCAAAGGCGTGGTGGGTTGGGTCGATTTGCAGGCGGAAGATTTATATGATCAGCTTGAAAAGTATTCGCAATTTGAGAAGCTAAGGGGTTTCAGGCACGTGGTACAAGGTGAGGCGGAAGGATTTATGCTGCAACCTGCATTCATTAAGGGCGTTGGTCAGTTGGTTGCTTTTGATTTTACCTATGACATTCTGATCCGTCAGGACCAGTTGAAAGAAGCATTCAATTTCGCGGTTAAGCTGCCTAATGTGCATTTTGTGCTGGACCACATTGCCAAACCCTTGATCAAAAACGGCGAAATGCAGCCTTGGGCAACGGACATGCGCGAGCTCGCAGAACTTTCCAATGTAAGCTGCAAAGTGTCCGGAATGGTTACCGAAGCCGATTGGAAAAACTGGGAAAAAGCAGATTTCCGGCCTTACCTGGATGTTGTTTTCGAAGCATTCGGAACGGACAGATTAATATATGGTTCCGACTGGCCGGTCTGCCTCGTTGCAGCTGAGTATGAGGGTGCAAAGGGCATTTTGACCGACTATCTGAGCATGTTTTCAGATTCGGAATTGCAGAAAGTGATGGGTAAAAATGCAGTGGAATTTTATAGTCTTGATGTTTGATTTATGAAAAAATACTGTCTTGCGGTGGATCTGGTGAATGATCCGGTGATGATTGCCGAGTATGAACAATATCACAAAAAAGCCAGGCCTGAAATTGAAAAAAGCATCCTGGATGCCGGGATCACCCAAATGGAGATTTACCGGATCGGGGAGCGCCTTTTCATGATCATGGAAACGGAAGACGATTTTAGTTTTGAAAATAAAGCCCGGATGGACGCCGCCAATGCGCAGGTCCAGGAATGGGAACAGCTCATGTGGAAGTATCAAAAAGCCCTTCCATCCGCCAAACCAGGTGAAAAATGGGTGTTAATGGATAAAATATTTGCCCTCAAATAAAAAAGAAGAAGGAAAGATTGGTGACTTAGCGTTCTGAATGGTTTGAGTAAATTAATTTATCTGTTACTAATTGCCAGTTTGTCTTGCACATTGTTTTCTTCCCGGCCGCGCAAGCCTGTGGAAATCAAAGTGATGAGCTTTAACATCCGCCATGGGCTGAACCGGAGCGAGGAATCGAACCTGAGGGATATCCTGAAAATTATCAAGGAACATAAGCCGGACCTGATCGCCTTGCAAGCGGTTGATAGCCTGGTTGGTGATGGAAAAGTGCAGTTTCAGCTCCGGCAAATTGCCGTTCAGACGGGGATGCATTATTTATATGGTGTTGCGGACAAGTCTGAAAACGGCTCGCAGGGCGTAGGAATTTTGTCGACCTGGGAATTTGAAAAAACACAAACCATTGACCTGCCGAAAACAGCAGGCGCGGATCCCAAAGTGCTGTTGTGTGGATTGGTAAAACCAGCAAGAGGACTCACATTCCGGTTTTGTAATGCACGGTTAGAGTACGCCTCGGTTATGGACAGGGCTTTGCAGGCAGCCTATATTAATCAAATGCTCGTCAACAGCATCCAGCCTGTGCTTTTAGGCATGGATATGGGTGCGCGACCGAATGAACAGCCTTATTTTTCTTTCCGGAAAAACTGGCAGGATGCCGCGCAGGGTTCACAGCTGGAAACCTGGAACGAGGGACTGCCCGGCGACCGGCTCGACTATATTTTTGCTTTGCTGAATAATAAAGTAAGGATCAGAAATTACAAGGTAATCAGGAATTACCCGCAGGTTTCGGACCACTACCCCATACTTGCCACCATTGAATTTTGGTAAAAATGAATCACTCGGATTTGAAAATCGGATTGTTTATCCCCTGTTATGTCGATCAGTTTTATCCGCAGGTGGGCATAGCAACGCTCGAACTGCTTGAAAAACTGGGCTGTAATGTAACATTCCCGTTGAGCCAGACGTGCTGCGGGCAGCCAATGGCCAACTCAGGTTTCGAACATTTGACAAAGGAGTGCGACAGGTTATTCTATAATCAATTCGCTGATTGTGATTATGTTGTGTCACCGTCCGGAAGCTGCGTGCTGCACATTAAGGATCATTTGAAGGTGGAAAACAAACCGGATGAGTCCAAGGTGTTGCGTAAGAAAGTGTACGAGCTGGTGGAGTTTATCGTCGATATTTTAAAAGTTGATTTTATCGAAGCTGAATTTCCGCACCGTGTGGGCTTGCATCAGGGTTGTCACGGCCAGCGCGGGCTGCATTTATCACAAATGTCGGAGTTGAATGCGGCGCCGTTTTCCAAACCGGTTTCACTTTTGAAAAGTGTCAGAGGATTGGAATTGGTTGACCTGGACAGGCCGGATGAATGCTGTGGTTTTGGCGGGACTTTTTGCGTGAGTGAAGAAGCGGTTTCTGTGAAAATGGGTAAAGACCGCGTTTCAGACCACATTCGCCATCATGCCGAATACATTACGGGCTCTGATATGAGCTGCCTTTTGCATTTGGAAGGGATTTTGAAAAGAAGCAAAAGCAATGTGCAGGTGAAGCATATCGCAGAGATTCTGAACAGCGCCGTAAAAAAACAAATGCCGATCCCCGCATAGGAACCGGCATTTACAAAGTTTATGGGTGGCGCGTCGCAAAGGAGGGTTTGCAGGCTTGCCAAAGAGGCACAGAATCTGAGAAGCGCTTTGTTGTTAGTTGATAGAAGAAACAACGCGGCTCGTTGTAGTCAGGATATCAAACGATTGTGTAGCCTTCTCTTTACCGTCCGTGATTTCGAATGTGTAAGTTCCATCCATCAAAGTCGATAAGTCGAAATATTTCAAATAGCTGTTGTCAACGCGTCTGTTTTCTGAAAAAAGAACATTGTTATCAGTATCCAAAATGCGAACTGCTACATTTTTAGAAACTGGATTATTATATGAAACGCGGAATTGCATTGGTTTGATCTGAAGAACAGTCAGTTTGTTAGAAACTGTTTCCGTTTTTTCAGTTGCGATGGCGGTTTGTGCATGAACTGTCAATGCTGAACCTGATAAAAGCAAGCCAGTCAAGGCTGCGATGAGAAGCGTGTTTTTAGTTTTCATAAGAGTGAAAATTTAATTGTGTCTAAAAAAAGTTAAACTAAACTTGTTTCAAACTCCGATGCCCTGATCGAATAACTTTGTGATTCAAAAGTATAAGATATTGCATTACAATAAAATAGCTTTTTTAGGTTAAGTAAAAAGTTGTTTATTAAACAAATAGCAAACTTGGAATAGTGCAATGAATGTGAAAAGTACAATTCTTATTCTTTATAAAATACTATTATCAAATTGTTAAGCAAATTATGTCTAAGGCGATAATTGAGCATTCGGTGGCTTCGGAGACCTTTAATAAGGACGAGCCCTATGTAGATTGGCATGATGAGACGCTCTGGTTTGTGCGCCAGAAAAGGGATAAATCCTCGAAATTATTGCCGGAATGGGAGCAATTGCGGGAAACGGCGTCGGGCATTAAGAATTATGTCCTGTCGCATATGGATGAGCTGCTCATTGCTTTTGAACAAAAAGCGAAAGACAACGGCGTCCACATTCACTGGGCCGCTGACGCTGCGGAGCATAACGAGATCGTACTCAATCTTTTGAAGCAAAATAATATCGACAAGATGGTCAAAAGCAAGTCCATGCTGACCGAGGAATGTCATATGAACGAGTTTTTGTCTAAGAACGGGATTGAGGTCATCGACACGGACCTGGGCGAGCGGATTGTGCAGCTAAGGAATGAGCCGCCGAGCCACATTGTGCTTCCGGCAATCCATTTGAAAAAGAAAGACATCGGCGACCTTTTCCACGAGCATTTAGGAACAGAAGCCGGCGCCACGGATCCGCAATATTTAACAGAAGCCGCGCGGCAACATTTGCGCGACAAGTTTTTGACCAGAAGAGCAGCATTAACGGGCGTAAACTTCGCCATCGCCGAAACCGGCGGTTTTGTGGTTTCCACCAATGAAGGAAATGCGGATATGGGCGCACATCTGGCCGACATTCATATCGCCAGCATGGGTTTTGAAAAAATAATCCCGAAACAAAAAGACCTCGCCGTTTTTCTGAGGCTTTTGGCAAGAAGTGCAACCGGCCAGCCCATCACCACTTACAGCAGCCATTTCAAAAAACCACGAGAAGGTCAGGAAATGCACATTATCATCGTCGATAATGGCCGCACGACTCAATTAGGACGCGCCGATTTCAGAAATTCACTCAAATGCATTCGCTGCGGCGCGTGTATGAACACTTGTCCGGTTTACCGCAGAAGCGGCGGGCACAGTTACCACAATGCCGTTGCAGGCCCGATCGGATCGATCCTCGCGCCAAATCTGGATATGACCAAGAATGCCGATCTGCCTTTTGCAAGCACATTATGCGGCAGCTGTTCCAATGTTTGCCCCGTTAAAATTGACATTCATGATCAGCTTTATAAATGGCGGCAGGTTTTGGTAAAAGGCGGGCATGTGCCGCAAGCAAAGGAACTGGGCATTAAGGCCATGTCTGTGGTTTTGTCTCAGCCGAGGTTTTATCAATGGTCTGGCAGGTTAGGGCGCTCCCTGATGCGTACAATCCCTTTTGTAGTGAATAATGGAATGAATCCCTGGTTCAAACAACGCGAAATGCCCGAGCCGCCTAAGGAAAGTTTCCGCGACTGGTATATCCGCAATCGAAAAGAATAATACAATGACCTCACGGGAAAAAATATTGCAGCAAATAAAACTGAATAAACCAGCCGAAACGCAGCTTCCGGAAACCACGCGTTTTGACAGTTTATATGAAAATACAGAAGAGAAGTTCATAGAAACACTCACTGCGATTTACACCGAAGTAATCGTGGTGAAGGATTTAGCAGAGCTTGCACGGAAGGCCGATGAGCTTTACGCTTCCGTTGTCAACCGCGCAACCACCATTCCAGCATTGAGCAATTGGGCCGATTTTAGTCTCAATAACCCGGACCCGCACGCATTGGAGTTGATTGAAATTGCAATCCTGCAAGCGGAATTTGGTGTGGCTGAAAATGGTGCGATCTGGATTTCGGATGCGCATTTGCCGCATCGTGCTCTACCTTTTATTACGCAGAATCTGGCCTTTGTTATTCCAAGAAAAGCGATTGTGAATAACATGCACGACGCATATGAGCGCCTGACCGAGACGACGGGTTGGGGTTGTTTTATTTCCGGACCTTCCAAAACGGCTGACATTGAGCAATCACTCGTCATAGGTGCACATGGCGCGAGAAGTTTGGTTATATTTCTGCTGGAAGAAGCCTGATATGCAGCGGATAATGTAGCAACCGGAGGAAAAAATTGCGTAAAAGCGGCTTCCCGCCCATTCTTTCTTCTATTTTTGCAAATACAAGATTCATCCATATGCCCAAAATAATTGTTGCGATTGATGGCTATTCCAGCTGTGGCAAAAGCACAACTGCGAAACTGGTTGCAAAGCAGCTGAACTACCCTTATATCGACACCGGTGCTATGTATCGGGCTGTTACACTGTATTTTATACAAAATCACGTCAGCCTTACCAATCCCAAAGAAACTGAAACAGCGCTGAGCAACATTCACATTTCCTTCCGCAGGCATGCCGAACTGGGGCGTAACGACACTTACCTGAACGGGCTCAATGTAGAAGATGAAATCCGCAAAATGTATGTTTCTGAAAAGGTGAGCGATGTGAGTGCGATCGCGGAAGTAAGGCACGCGCTGGTGGCGCAGCAACAGCGCATGGGCAAAACCAAAGGCATTGTTATGGATGGCCGGGACATCGGGACCGTCGTTTTTCCGCAAGCGGAATTAAAGATTTTCATGACCGCTGATCCGCTGATCCGCGCGCAAAGAAGGCAACTTGAATTACTCGAAAAAGGAGAGCTGATAGGACTGCCGGAAATTGCCGAAAACCTGAGAATGCGCGATCACATTGATACTACCCGTGCAGAAAGTCCGCTGCGGCAAGCAGCAGATGCTGTTTACATCGATAATTCCCTGATGACGCTGGACGAGCAGGTTGAAATGGTTGTCAGGTTGGCCGATGAGCAGATCGGGTTGTCACTTCGCCGAAGAGCGAGCCGGGCCTGATATGGAAGAGCACGATTATGACTATCTGATTGTAGGGCAAGGCATTGCGGGCACTTCGCTGGCCATGCATTTATTGGATCTTGGTAAAAAGATCTTAATAGTAAACGATTCACGAGCACCTTCTTCCTCAAAAGTTGCGGCGGGGATATTTAATCCTTTAACCGGTAAAAAGCTGGTAAAAACCTGGCTCGCGGACGACCTCTTTCCCTATGCAAAGGGCTTCTACGGTTATCTTGAAGCAATATTTGGTGAGAAATTTGTGCATCCCGCACCTATTTATCGACCATTCCGCTCTATAGCCGAACAAAACACTTATCTCGCCCAGACAGCCGATCCGAAAATCGCTTCCTATATAAAGCAGGACGGAGATTCCGCCGATTTATCCGATTACATTCAGGCCGATTATGGTGGTTTAGAAGTAATCCGCTCTGGCTGGATTGACCTGCCTGTGTTATTGGATCAAAGCAAAAATTATTTTCTTGAATACGGAATGCTTATTGATGAAGCATTCGATATCAATGCGTTGTCTGTTTCAACGGATGGGATTGTTTGGAAAGACAAGACATTCGGAAAGCTGGTTTTATGTCAGGGATTCAGGGCTTTGGAAAACGACTTTTTCAACTGGCTTCCTTTTACGCCGGTGAAAGGGCAAATCCTGGAAATTGAAACGGAAGTTGCGTTGCAAGATTACATTGTGAACCAGGGAATTTTCATGTTTCCGGTGGCTGAAAAAGTAAGCCGGGTAGGAGCCACCTATTCCTGGGATCCGCTGGATTGGGAGCCCACAGAAGAAGCCACTGCTGAACTGAAAGAAAAGCTAGGTGCGGTGCTCAAAATACCGTATCAAATTCGCTCGGAAGTAGCCGGCATCAGGCCGTCTGTAAGGGATCGCAGGCCGTTGATCGGCGTGCATCCTGCATACCATAATGTTGCTATTTTCAATGGATTAGGCACGAAGGGTGTTACGCTGGCGCCATTTTTTGCAAATGAGCTCGCCCAACATTTGGAAAACGGTAAAGAATTGAATCCGCTAGTTAATATTCAGCGGTATTTTTCGTTATATTTCCGTTGAAGTCAGCCTTAGCACTATGAGCATAAAATCTATATACAAGTTAACCTTTTCGGTCGGTCTTTTAGCGGTTTTAGGATTATTTACCGAATCAGTAGCGCAACGCTACCCCTCCCAGGAAACATTTGGAAAGAACAGGGTCCAGTATAAGACCTTTAACTGGAAAATATTCAGAACAACTAATTTCGAAATCTATCATTACCAGGGCGGAACTGCGCTTGCCAAGCTGACTGCGCAATATGCTGAAAGTGAATTTGATAAGATCACCGATATCCTGGGCTGGACTCCTTACAGCCGTGTAAAAATCTTTCTTTACAATTCTCCTGCCGAGTTGGAACAGAGCAACATGGGGCTGTCTACATTGGATAACCTTAATGAGCAGAAACTGGATCTTTCCCAGTCACGGGTGGAAGTTGCATACACTGGAAACCAGGTTACATTTCGCCAGAAACTGGTAAAAGACATTAGCCTATTGTTTGTTTACGACATGCTTTATGGCGGAAATATGAAGGAAGCGCTCCAAAGTTCATTGCTGCTGACGCTACCAGAATGGTTCATGTCTGGAACTGCGGCATACATTGCAGAGGGCTGGTCGCCGGAATTGAATGATTACATGCGTGATTTTTTCAAAAACCGCAATGTGCGTAAGCCGACATTAATGACTGGCAATGACGCTACACTGATCGGTCACTCCATTTGGAATTACATTGCTGAACGCTACGGAAAAGACAAGATTTCAGATATCCTGAACCTTACCCGCATTATCAGAACCGAGCAAACCAGCATTACTAGTACGTTGGGGATTCAGTCTTACAACCGTTTTCTACGTGATTGGAAAGCATATTATTTAAACCAAAATAAAAACGCCGAGCAGTTTTACGCTGATCCGGCTCCAACCTGGAAATATAAGCTGAATGAATTCGGCGTTTCCGATGCAAGCGCCGTGATTAAGGTGTCTCCGGATAAGAAATTTACTGCCGTTAGTGAGATCAAGAATGGTCGTTACAGGGTTTATTTGTTTGATAGTGAGACTGGTAGCAAGAAAATCGTTCGTCAGGGCAAGCTTGATTTCATAGGTGGAAGGGTGAAAACGCAGCCACCGCTTTTAGGCTGGTCCCGAAATAACGTATTATCGATCCTGGCTACTGAAAATGACCGCAAGAATTTTTATCAGTATGAAAACCTGGGCACGAAAAAGGTCAAGGTGAAGCTGAAACGAAATATTCGTGGTCTGGATCAGATTGTGGATATGGATGTTTCGCACGACGGAACAATGCTTGCCGTAAGTGCGGATAAGGGCGGGCAAAATGACCTTTATCTGATCAGCGTTGCACGGGCTTCTGCATTGCCATTAACAAGCGATCTTTACGATGACCTTTCCCCACGTTTCGTGCAAGGATCGTCGCGCAGGGTGATTTTCTCTTCCAACCGGTCGGTGGATTCGCTGGGAACAGGTGATAAGGGAAATTACAAATCAATTTCGGGCTCGTTTACGATTTTCGAGCATGATGGAACGCCCAAGTCGGACAATCTGCTGAAACTCGTTCAGGCGGATGGAAAAACCAAGATACTACCGGTTTACGCGGACGAAAATGACATTGTATACATTTCGAATGAGAAAGGCGTAAGCAACCTTTTTAAATTTAACCGTGCAAGCAATACAAATTCCCAGCTTACCAACTACATTCAAGGCATCAGAAATGCGGATTTGACAACCAAGTCGGGTGGAGGACTGGCTTACACTTATTTGAACGACGGTTATTACACAGCGGCTTTCAAAAATGGTTTTGACATCAATGCAACGGTGAGCACACCGCCATTGACCAATGGTGCTGCGGCGTCGTCTCCGGCTGGAACATCAGCTGCTGGTGCAACAACGGCCCAGAAAGCAGATTCGGCACAGCAGGCAAAACCTGCCGGAACGCCTAAAATCGCCCTGAAAGAAGGTGAAGTGGATACCGATAATTACGAATTTGACGAGGACGTTCTGAAAGCTTTCGAGTCAAAACAGCGCCGGGGAACATTCCCGACATCGCCTAGCACATTGTCGAGGTCGAAAGCGACAAGGGAGAACATTGCTATCAAAGGGCCGTATCCATACAAAGGATTATTCATTACCAATGACGCCAATTCCGACTGGCGCATCGACCCGATCAGAGGATTTGGTTACGCTCAGTCCATTTCGATGAATGATCTGCTTGAAAACCATGTGATCAAAGCAGGACTTTTCATTTCCTCGAATTTCCGCAACAGCGATCTTTTTGCAGAATATAATAACAATACTTACCGCATTGATTTCGGGCTGCGTATAGATAGAAAGAGCCTTTACGTTGATTCTGAGGGAGCGCCGCAGAAATACCGGTTTAACCAGCTGATGTTCACGGCATCTTATCCATTTTCGACGACAAGCCGTTTCTCGCTTTCCCCGATGTTCAGCTCTACACGTATGATCGATGTGTATTTGCTGCCAAATCCTGACCTGGCATCGAACTATGGTGGTTTGCGGAGTGAATATGTGTTTGATAACACGCGTGTAAACGGCATGAATATGATGGAAGGAACGCGTTTCAAGATCCGTTATGACCTGCAACAAGGCCTGTCAAATGGCAATGAAAGTTTTAACCGCGTAAGCCTCGATTTTCGTCATTACCAAAAAATCCACCGCGACCTGATCCTGGCGGTTCGTGCTTCTGCGAGTCATTCGGGTGGTAAGGCGCCAAAACAGAACATTCTGGGTGGGATGGAAAACTGGATCGGAAACAAGAAGGAAGTACGCACCGGTGACAACCCGCTCGATTTCCAGAAAGACAACCGCGACATTTTCTTCGCCGATTTCGCCACCAATTTGCGAGGCTTTAAGCTGAACCGATTATCCGGAACAAGCTATATGTTGCTGAATGCCGAATTGAGAATACCATTGGTGAAATATCTTTATCGCGGTGCGATCACTTCCAGCTTCCTACGCAACTTCCAGATCGTCGGTTTTGGCGATATCGGAACTGCATGGACGGGTAAGGGGCCATTCAGCGAAAACAACAGTTTGAATACACAAATTATTGGAAGCGAGGAAGATCCGTTCCGCGCAACGGTTACCAACTTCAAAAACCCATATTTAATGGGTTATGGAGTAGGCGCCAGAACGACGTTATTTGGCTTTTATGCTAAGTTTGATTACGCCTGGGGTGTCGACAATGGTTATACAAATAAGGCCGTTCCTTACGTGACATTAGGCTATGATTTTTAATTAAAAAATCAGTATAAATTTTAAATTCACGGTTCTTATTGGTGGCAAGGGATAACTTCTCTTGCCATTTTTAGTTAGTAATTGATTTAAATAAATCTCATGAACACACAACTTTTCCGGATCAGATTAAATATTTCCCTTTGGCTGTTGGCAGCCGCAAGTTCACAGCCTGTTTTGGCGCAAAGAGAAGTCCTTTACGAACAATACGTGCAAAGCCCGATGACCATTAACCCCGGCTTTACAGGTGTGCGGGAGACTTTCAATATGACGGCAATGTTCCGCAGAAAATGGTTTAACATTCAAAACTCGCCATCCAGTCAGACATTCACCGCAGACGGGACCGTTGCCAATGGCAAGTTTGGAATAGGCTTTATGGCATTGAATGACCAGACGAGTTTTTTCACTACGACGGGCTTTTCCGGCTCGTTCGCCTATCATCTCGGAATTTCGGACAATTGGAAGCTCGGGCTTGGTGCGCAGGGTGGAATTAATGTGCTTCCGGTTGTGGATTTGAGCTCTTCCAGGAATAATACGGTGCTTGGAAGTTTCGGAATCGGGGCATGGCTGCGTTCGGATCGTCTGTATTTCGGGATATCAAAACCGGAACTATTGACACAGAATTTCGGCAATCAGGCAATAACCAGCGTTTATCGTCGTCCCTTATATATAATGGCTGGTGGCAGTTACTATTTAAATGATGATCTGATGATATTGCCACACGTTCTGTTTGTCCAGGAGAAGGACCATGCATTGCGTTTCGACCTGGGCAGCAGGTTTTGGTTTAATGAAAAAGTCGGCATAGGGGCGTCATACCGGATTGGAGGCGGATATCAGTCTTTTTCGCAGAAAGTGGATTATTTGCAGATCTCGGCAGAAGTGCAGGCAGGAAAGAATATCAGATTGGGATATTTTTACAGCACGCGCCAGGTTGAGCAACTTTACGCCAACTATTCCGGCCCGAAAGGCATACATGAACTTATGCTGAAATTTGTCCCGAGTCCGAACGGGTTTCAGAAAAACTAGTGCGGCTGGACGGTCAGAGATCGTTTTTGGCCTAAGTTAAAAGGATAATTTATTCGTAATGTTTTAATAAGTCTCGTACCTTTGTGCGGTAAATGAAATACTCACTTTTGTGATGGATAAATACACATATATAGCAAATTCCGACGGCGCTTACATAGAGGAATTGTACAATTCCTATAAGCAGAATCCAGCTTCAGTAGACGAAGGCTGGCAGAAATTTTTTGAAGGCTTTGACTTCTCACAAAAGTATCCTGTCAACGGCAACGGCCACGCGAACGGCGCTGCTAATGGCAAGGAAGCAGCCACAATTTCGAAAACTGATCCCTCCCGTATCCGCAAGGAAATGGAAGTTGTCCACTTAATCCGTGGATTCAGGTCAAGAGGCCACTTACTGGCAACTACCAACCCCATTCAAAAACGCAAGGATCGTCAGCCTCAGTTAGATATCGCTGATTTTAATCTTGGGAATGAAGATTTGGACACGGTTTTTGAAGCAGGCGTTGAGCTTTTCGGTCGTCCGGCGTCACTGCGTGAAATCGTCGATTCGCTAAAAACGATTTATACAAGAAACATTGGTTTCGAATATTTATACATCCGTGACCGCGAGCAAAAAAGCTGGTTGCGCAAGAAAATTGAGAAGGAAGCATTGAATATGAGTTTCTCGATTGATGAGAAAAAACATATTCTTTCAAAGCTGAACGAAGCGGTTGTTTTTGAGAATTTCCTTCACACAAAATATTTAGGTCAAAAGCGTTTTTCTCTGGAAGGTGGCGAAACTACCATCCCTGCATTGGACGCGATGATCAACAAGGCTGCTGAAATGGGCGTTGTAGAAGTAATGATCGGGATGGCACACCGTGGCCGTCTGAACGTGCTTGCCAACGTGATGCAGAAAACTTACGGCCAGATCTTCAACGAGTTTGAAGGTAACTTGCCTGACCAGGTTTGGGGAGACGGCGACGTGAAATATCACATGGGTTTTGCGAGCCAGATCACAACCAAGAATGGTGAAAAAGTGCACTTGAAACTGGCGCCTAACCCTTCTCACCTTGAAGCCGTTAACCCGGTTGTAGAAGGATATATCCGGGCACGTGCCGATGGTATGTACGACAGTGATTACGACCGCGTTTTGCCTGTTCTGATTCACGGTGATGCAGCGGTTGCCGGTCAGGGGATTGTTTATGAAGTGACCCAAATGTCTGCTTTAAATGGCTACTACACAGGTGGGACCATTCACTTTGTGATCAATAACCAGGTTGGTTTTACAACAGACTTCATTGACGCAAGGTCCAGCATTTACTGTACAGACATTGCCAAGATTGTGGATGCACCTGTTTTGCACGTAAATGGGGATGATCCTGAGGCAGTTGTATTTTGTATGCGACTGGCTGTAGAATATCGTCAGACCTTCAATAAGGACATTTTCATTGATATGGTTTGCTATCGTCGTCATGGTCACAACGAGGCGGACGAACCGAAATTTACGCAGCCGGTTCTTTATAAATCCATTGAGAATCACCAGAATCCACGGGAGATTTATCAAAAAACGCTTTCAGATCGCGGTGATATAGACGCGCAGCTGGCGGCTAATATGGACAAAGAGTTCAAGCAGCTTTTGCAGGAGCGTTTGGATATGGTGAAGCAAAAAGCATTGCCATATATCATGCCGAAACTGGAACAGGAATGGCATACATTGCGCAAATCGAGGCCGGAAGATTTTGAAAAATCGCCTGAAACCGGTGTTCCGTTGGAAACATTGGAAAAAATCGGGAAGGCATTGATCAGCACGCCTGAGAATTTCAGCCGTCTGAAACAGATCGATAAGTTGCTCAAAGATCGTGAGCAAATGATTTTTGATAAAAAAGAAGTAAACTGGGCAACAGCCGAATTGCTTGCTTACGGTTCCATTCTTACGGAAGGGAACATTGTCAGATTAAGCGGCCAGGATGTGCAGCGCGGAACATTCTCTCACCGTCATGCGGTGCTTAGGGACGTGGAAACGAATGCAGCTTACAATAGTTTACAGCATATTCAGGAAGGTCAGGGGCCGTTCATGATCTATAATTCGCTGCTATCAGAATACGGCGTTTTAGGTTTTGAATTTGGTTATTCCATGGCAAATCCTAATGCATTGGTGATCTGGGAAGCGCAGTTTGGTGACTTTGCAAATGGTACGCAGGTGATCATCGACCAGTTTGTTACTTCAAGTGAAACGAAATGGGATCGCTGGACAGGATTGGTAATGCTACTGCCTCATGGATATGAAGGCCAGGGACCGGAGCACTCCAATGCACGGCCGGAGCGTTATTTGCAGCTTTCTGCTAATTACAACCTGATTGTAGCAAACGTAACAACGCCTGCAAACTTCTTCCACCTGATGCGCCGGCAGTTGAAATTCCCGTTCCGCAAGCCTTTGGTAGTAATGTCGCCAAAATCAATGCTGAGACATCCATTGTGTGTTTCGCCGATCGACAGCCTCGTTAACGGCTCGTTCCAGGAAACGATAGGAGACACTTTTGCAGATCCGAAAAAGGTGAAAAAAGTGTTGCTGTGCACAGGAAAGCTTTATTATGAGCTTTACGAAAAACAGCAGACAGATAAGCGCGACGATGTTGCCATTATCCGTCTTGAACAAATGCATCCGTTCCCGCAGACGCAGATTGATGCACATTTGGCACAATATACCAATGCAAAAGTATATTGGGTGCAGGAAGAACCTTTCAATATGGGTGGCTGGACATTCATGCTGAGAATGTACAAAGGCGCAAATCCATTGCAGGTAATTGCCCGCGAATCAAGCGCTTCTCCTTCGACCGGTTTCTCGAAAATCCATGCGAAAGAGCAGGCAGAGATTATTAGCAGAGCTTTTGAATGATATTCCTATAAAATTTAGACACTTAGTTCGATAACAAGATTGCACATAAAATGGCTGAAATTGAGATAAAAGTACCGCCCGTTGGCGAGTCCATTACAGAGGTTACAATAGGGAATTGGTTCAAAAATGATGGCGATTTTGTGAAAATGGATGAGGTCATTTGTGGACTCGATTCGGATAAAGCGACATTTGAACTGACAGCAGAAGCAGAAGGCACCCTGCACATTAAAGCGCAGGAAGGCGATACGCTGAACATTGGCGACCTGATTGCAACCATCGATTCAGCCGCGAACGGTGCATCGAAAGATACTGCTCCGAAACAGGAAGCTGCCCCTGCTGCCAACGCCGCTGCACCAGCTGCGTCCGCCGCTGAGGAACCGGCTGCCGATAAAATTGAAGACAAAGCAGGTGAACCCGCCGCTGTTGCGCCAGCACAAACTGCTGCCGCTCCTGCCGGAGGTGGAAAACCATATGAAATGAAAGTTCCGGCAGTAGGAGAGTCTATTACGGAGGTTACCATTGCTTCATGGAGCAAAAAAGACGGTGATCACGTAGAAGTTGACGAGATCCTATGCGAACTTGAATCGGATAAAGCAACATTTGAATTACCCGCAGAAGCAGCAGGAACGTTGCGGATTGTTGGAAAAGAAGGTGAAACATTGTCCATTGGTGCGATCATCTGCACCATCGAGCCGGGAGCCGGCGGAGCACAGGCATCCGCAGGATCTTCTCAGCAAGCCGCTGCACCAGCCGCGGAGACAGGTGGATCAGATAAAGCATACAGCGAAAAACACGCATCACCTGTTGCTGCGAAAATTTTGGCTGAAAGAGGAATTGATCCGAAAGACGTGAATGGTTCAGGATCAGGCGGACGCATTATGAAAGACGATGCATTAAAAGCAGGCAGCAAACCAGCTGAAACTGCTGCACCGTCACAATCAGCTGCTCCGAAACCTGCCGCACCTGCCGCAGCGCCAGCCGGAGCAAGAGGTCAGCGTCGTGAGAAAATGTCTTCACTGCGTAAGACGATCGCACGCAGATTGGTTGCTGTGAAAAATGAAACGGCCATGCTTACCACGTTCAACGAGGTGGATATGAAGCCGGTTATGGACGTACGTTCGAAATTCAAAGATAAATTCAAAGAGAAGCATGAAGTTGGTTTAGGCTTTATGTCATTCTTTGTGAAAGCAGTAACCGTTGCGTTGAAAGACTTCCCGGTTATCAATGCCTATATGGATGGCGATGAACTGGTTTACAATGATTATGCAGACATTTCGGTGGCAGTCTCAACGCCTCGCGGCTTGGTTGTTCCTGTAATCCGCAATGCTGAAACATTGTCATTTGCAGCAGTTGAAAAAGAAATCGTTCGCTTGGCCGTTCGCGCCCGGGATGGAAAACTTGGACTGGATGAAATGTCCGGTGGAACATTCACGATCACCAACGGAGGAACATTCGGTTCGATGCTTTCAACACCGATCATCAATGCACCGCAGTCAGCGATTCTGGGAATGCACAACATTGTTGAACGCGCAGTTGTGGTGGACGGCCAGATCGTTATCCGTCCTATTATGTACGTGGCACTTTCTTATGACCACCGCACCATTGACGGTAAAGATTCTGTAAGCTTCCTGGTTCGCGTGAAGCAGCTTCTGGAAGATCCGATGAGATTATTGCTGGATATGTAATTCAAGCATTGCATTATAAATGATGAAGAGAGCCTGGGCAACCGGGCTCTCGTCTTGTTTTTAGAAGAAATTGAGAATCAACATTACAAGCATATCTAGTCAATTAACTTCTCATTATTCTTATGCCGGTCCTTATCCCGTTCCGTTTTCTTCGCCATGTTTTTTTCAAAAGCCTCGGTCAGGTTAATGCCTGTTTGATTAGCAAGGCATATCAGCACCCACATTACATCCGCCATTTCATCGCCCAGGTCTTTGCCCAAATCCGATTTCTTGAAGGACTGATCTCCATATGTCCTGGCCATAATGCGGGCAAGTTCTCCTACTTCCTCCGTCAGGATCGCCATATTAGTCAATTCAGAAAAATAACGGACGCCATAGGTTTTGATCCAGGTGTCAACTTGTGCTTGGGCTTCTTGGATGGTCATAAGGGTTAATGAGTGAATTTTGAATGAGTGAATGTTTGAGTGATATGATATTTGATTCTAACGATGTGATTGCTGATCGCCCTTCGTCTTATATTCTGTTTTTCGAATCTATGATGATGGTTACTGGCCCGTCATTGAGCAATGCTACTTTCATATCGGCACCGAAGATTCCACGTTGGATGGGTTTTTCTAATTCTTTTTCCAGGAAGGTGATCATTCCTTCGTAAAGTGGGGTTGCTATTTCGGGCCTGGCTGCTTCGATGAAGGAGGGCCGGTTTCCCTTTTTTGTGCTTGCATGCAGCGTGAACTGGCTGATCAGCAAAATGTCCCCGTCCACAGCTTTGAGGTCAAGATTCATCTTATCATCACTATCTCCAAACACGCGCAGACCAACAATTTTCCTGCCCAACCACTCAATATCTTCCTGACTATCAAGATGTGTAATGCCCAATAAAACCAGAAAGCCCTTTTGTATTTCCCCTTCAACTTTCCCTTCAATTGTAACAGAAGCGCTGCTTACGCGCTGGACTACTGCGATCATTTGTATTATGCTTGAATATTCGAATACTGTAAAGGTAACCCAAGAATTTCCAGGTTTCCAAAACCTCGAAAAGTCTCGCTAACTTTACAAAGGTCAAGTCAACTATCCAAAATGAAAGAGGAACGCATATCCGTTTTTGATATTTTTAAGATTGGGATTGGGCCTTCCAGTTCGCATACGATTGGGCCATGGCGGGCGGCTCAGCAATTTTTGCAGGCTGTTCAGGCGAAGGATGCGTTGGATGAGGTGCGGGCTGTTGACATTCATCTTTATGGTTCACTGGCCAAAACGGGCAAGGGGCATGGGACGGATATTGCGGTGATCCTGGGTTTGAGCGGTTATGATCCGGTTACGGTGAAGACGGAACATATTGATGAGATCCTGGCTGAAATTGCCTCAAAGGAATGCATAGTGCTCCCCGGTGACTTACAGGTGGTTTTCTCTCCTAAGGAGAACATCATTTTCCATAAGAACGAGACACTTCCATTTCATCCCAATGGCCTCACATTCATTGCAAACTGCGGAACCAAAGGCTTGATTGAAGAATCATACTACTCGGTAGGCGGCGGTTTCGTGATTCAGGAGGGCAAGGCCGGGGACGAGGTGAAGCCATGCGTGGATCTTCCTTACCCAATCGACCAGGCTGCGGACTTACTGAAATGGCATCATGCTTCACAAAAGCCGATTTGGGAGATTGTTTTAGAAAATGAAAAAGTTTGGAAAGACGAAAAGCTGGTCAGAAACGATTTAATGAATATCTGGCACGTGATGCAGCAAAGCATTTTTCATGGTTGCCAGACGAACGGTGTTTTGCCGGGTGGTTTGAATGTGCAGCGGCGGGCGGCAGCATTAAACGAGAAGCTATTGAAAGACTTTGTCTGCGCTGGCTGTGACGACTGGATGGACGCAATCCGCCGCAGCGGTGCGGGGTTTAGCTATACATTGGATTGGGTAAGTTGCTTTGCCTTAGCAGTTAATGAAGAAAATGCATCATATAGCAGGGTTGTTACTGCGCCAACAAACGGGTCTGCAGGAGTGATTCCGGCGGTGATTCAGTATCATCTTACTTTTTGCGGAGGGACGGATGAAGATGTGTTTCGGTTTTTACTGACAGCCGGTGAAATTGGCAGTATTTTTAAAAAAGGAGCAACACTTTCGGCTGCTATGGGCGGTTGTCAGGCTGAAATTGGCGTTTCTTCGGCTATGGCTGCTGCTGGATTGGCGCAGGTTTCCGGTGGCACGGTTGAACAATGTTTGATGGCTGCTGAAATTGCGATGGAGCATCATCTGGGCCTTACTTGCGATCCTGTGGGCGGTTTGGTGCAGATTCCCTGCATTGAGCGGAATACAATGGGAGCGATTAAGGCGATTACGGCTTGTCAGCTGGCATTGCAAAGTAACCCGGATAATGCGAAAGTCTCGCTGGACAATGTGGTGCATACCATGTGGGAAACGGCACTGGATATGAACAATCGCTATAAAGAGACTTCGGAAGGCGGGTTAGCGGTGAATATCCCGATTAGTTTGAGTGAATGTTAAAG
The DNA here is from genome assembly GCF_021502625.1 of Dyadobacter sp. CY351. Lineage (NCBI taxonomy): Bacteria > Pseudomonadati > Bacteroidota > Cytophagia > Cytophagales > Spirosomataceae > Dyadobacter > Dyadobacter sp. CY351. The sequence continues at coordinate 454,611 of NZ_JAKFFU010000004.1, forward strand.
ATTCAGCAGCAAATGTGCCAGCCCGAAATATACGCCATAGCCGATGAGGTCGTTGGCTGTGGTGATGAAGGGACCGGATGCTACTGCGGGGTTAATGCCTATTTTTTCAAGTAAAATCGGCGTCATGGTCCCCATAAACGAGGCGAGGAAAACGACGGACATTAATGCTGCCGAAACGACCAATGCTAATTGTATATCGTTGCCAATCAAAAGATTAAAGCCGAAAACAATGGTGCTGATGATAATGCCATTGATAAATGCAACGGCAAACATTCTGATCAGTCGCTGCCCAACCGTTGTGTCCAAGCCGGTTTTATCAGCCAGACTTTGAAGAATAATAGAAGAGGTTTGAATGCCCACATTCCCGCCGGTGGATCCGATAATAGGAATGAATGCGGCCATAGCAGGAATAATTTTCAAATCTCCTTCGAAAAAACTAATAAACTTTGCGGCCAGAATCCCGCCCATCATGCCTACCAGGAGCCACGGTAAACGTGCTTTGGTCTGCTGCCAGATCGTATCGTCCTCTTCCACATCACCCGTAATACCCGCCATGGCCAATGTGTCCGAGCTGGCTTGCTCTGTGATCACGTCGATCACGTCATCAATGGTGATCCGGCCCAAAAGTTTTCCCTGCACATTCACAACAGGCAGTGCGTCAAGGTCGTAACGCTGCATGAGCTCGGCTACTTCTTCGGCCGGGCGGTAAGTTTCCACGAAAATCACATCTTTGTCATACAGACTTTCAATGCGCGTATTTTTATGTGCCAGGACGATTTTTTTAAGTGAAAGAAGGCCTAGCAGTTTGCCAAAATCATCCACAACGTAAACCGCATACACTTTCCCAACATCCTCTGCTTGCTTACGGAGCTCTTCAATACATTGATTTACATTCCAATTGACATTGGCTTTTACCAACTCTTTCTGCATCAAACCACCGGCCACATCTTCGTCGTAATGCAGCAGATCCAGGATAAAACGCGCTTGTTCGCGGTCTTCCAGCAGGGCAATCACTTCTTCGCGAACACGGATAGGCTGCTCGTTCAGCAAATCCACCGCATCATCAGAATCGAAAAGATTGACAAAATGAGAGATTTCCTCTGACGTGAATGCTTTCAAAAACTCACGACGTTCATTCGGATCCATATCCGCCAGGATTTCCGCCCCGCGTTCCACATTCAGCTGCGTGATCAGGAATTTGGCACTTTCTGTTTCCAGCTCTGACAAAAGACCGGTGATATCTGCCGGAAAAAGGCTCTCCGTTTCCCTTCTGATGGAAGCAGAATCCTGTTTTTCAATCAGTTCCAGAATGTGCTCTACGTAATCTTTGGTTAATTCAAACGTCATTGGTCACTTAGCTTTTAGCAATTAGCAGAATGGCTCCTAGCTACATTATATACTATCAAAAGGCATTTTCAGATTTGCGGCTGCAAATCTTGGGCAAGTCTGGTCAGCTCCACGAACTGCGCTACGCTCAGCTGCTCCGCCCGTTTGGTCAGCAGTGGATTTTCAGGAAATTCACCGATGGGTTTCAATGCATTGCGGAGTGTTTTTCTTCTTTGATTAAAAGCCGTTTTCACAACTCTGAAAAACATTTTTTCATCACAATCCAATGCTGCGACCGCATTCCTGCGCAAACGTATCACGCCGGACTGCACTTTGGGAGGCGGATCAAATGCACCCGGAGGCACGGAAACCAGGTAATCTATGTCATAAAATGCCTGCAATAGAACGCTTAATATACCATAATCCTTATTTCCCGGAGGCGATGCAATGCGCATAGCCACTTCTTTTTGCAGCATACAAACGATCTCGGGGATCTGATCGCGGATTTGTAATGCACGGAAAAAAATCTGAGAGGAAATGTTGTAAGGAAAGTTGCCAATGATGGCGAAAGGTTCTGAAAAGTAATCGGCCGGATTGAATTTCAGAAAGTCGCCTTCTATGATCCTGGGCGTGAGGTCTTCGTAATGTTTCTTCAAATAGGCAACAGATTCGGTGTCGATTTCAATCACGTGTGTGCTGAATGCATCTTTTGTGATCAGAAACTGGGTGAGGACGCCCATCCCGGGGCCAATCTCTAAAACCGAGCTGTAACCGTTATGTCGGGAGAGTCCGTCGACGATCCGCTGAGCAATATTTAAGTCTTTCAGAAAGTGCTGGCCCAAATGCTTTTTGGCCCTTACTTTGGAATCGTCGCGCTTTTTATAATTTGTTTTCACGAACCAAAATTACGGCTTAATTCGTAGATTTATCGAATAAAGAATAGGAAGGAATCTTAAAAGTGCGATTATCAACTTACTATGGAATTGATCTTGTCCCAGACCGATTGGCAGACTATACACGCTACACTTCAGCATCTCAACCTGATTGGAATTACCTTTTCTCCGGACTTCATCATCCGTAATATCAGTGCGCATGCTTTGATGAAAACAGGATGGCAGGAGTCGGACCTGGTGGGACACAGCATTTTTGACAGACTCATTCCTAAGGAAGAAGAACATGAAATCCGGCAGATGCTGGAAGAAGGCATTCAGGGAAAAAGGAAATTGGAACAGAGAGAAGTGCCTTTTCTAGCTCAAAAAGGAACATTAAGGACGTTTTCAATCAACAGCGTGCTCATGCACAGCGAGCACGACGAGGTGGAATGTGTGACATTGGTTGGTGATGACATTACCCGCCGCCGCCGAATGGAATCATCCATTGCCAAATCCAACTCGCAGTTGCAGGATTTGGTGGACAACACCAGCGATCTGATCCAGCTGGTTGCGATTGACGGGAAATTTATATTTGTAAACAAAGCCTGGCGCGAAGTGCTGGGTTACGGGCTCGACGAAATTGCGTCCATGCGGATGGAAGACATTCTGCATCCGCAGCATAAAGAGCAGGCACTGGCGCAGCTGAAACTGATCGAGCAAGGCTATTCCAATCCAAATTTTGAAACGGTTTTCCTCAGTAGGGAGGGCAAAAAGGTCTTTGTGGCAGGAAGTGTCAATTGCCGTTTTGATAATGGTAAACCAACTGCTTTCCGCTGTATTTTAAATGATTATACTGAAAAGATAAGGGCTGAAAAGGCGCAGAACCTGTATTATAGCATCGCCAACTGGACTGTTAACACACAGAATCTGGACGATTTTTACCACAGCATCCATGAAGAACTCGGTAAGATCATTGACGTAAAAAACTTTTTCATCGCACTCTACGATCCAAGCAAAAGCTACATTTATTTCCCTTATTATATCGACCAATATTTTAAAGGGAATGTAAAATTTACAAAAAGGAAGCTGGGTAATGGTTTGACGGAATATGCGATTGCGTCTAACAAGCCGCTGTTTCTGTCTGGTGAAAAAGTCGAAGAACTGGCTAAAACAAACAGTTTGCACCTATACGGCGTAACGCCAAAATTGCTCCTGTGCGTGCCCTTGCGCGTAGGCGACCGCGTCACGGGGATCATTGGTGTAAAGTCCTATGATGATCCTAACATGTTCGATGCGAGGGATTTGGAGTTACTCGAATTCATTTCAGGGCAGGTCGCGATGGCGATTGCCCGGAAGCAGAATGAAGAAGAGCTGAGCAAATATCTGGCACGTCTGAACGCGATTTTTGACAGCAGTTCTCACCTGATCTGGTCGGTTAACAAATCTTTGCAGCTAACTTCATTCAACAGGAATTACGCAGATCTTATTCAGAATCAGCTTGGTATAAGGCCTTCATTGCAGTCCAGTGCGGAGAAGTTCGGCTGGCGAATGGTGGGTAACAGCAATCGCAGGACGCTGGAAACAAAATACAGGCAGGCTTTAAAAGGCGAGCCGCAATATTTTGAATTTAAAATAGACCGGAAAGGCGATGGCGAAATGTGGCTCGAATTTTACCTTAACCCCATTCATTATGCGGACGGCGTAATTGAGGAGGTTTCTGGCATCGCACGCGACATTACGCGGCGTAAAGAGGCTGAGCTGTCACTGCGGCATAGTGAGGAGCTTTTCCGGGGGATTTTTGAAAATCTGCAAGATATTTATTGTCGGATTAACCGCCTGGGTGAGATTACCATGATCAGCCAATCTGTGTTAAAAAGGCTTGGTTACCTGCCGGGCGAAGCGATCGGACACAAGATCATCGAATTTTTCCCGGATAAAAAACGGATACATTCAGCGTTGATCCGGTTGAGGCGGAGCAAAAGCCTTCGCAACTTCGAGATCTCGCTTTACCGCAAAGACGGCACCGAAAGGCAGTTTATGATTAACATGCTGATGTTTACCAACGACAAAGGCAAGCCAACCGAAATTGCTGTGCTGGCGCGTGACATTACCGAATTGAAGCGTAACGAGCAGGAATTACTGAAAGCGAAAGAACATGCAGAGCGGTCATTAAAGGTGAAAGAAGGATTTTTGGCCAATATGAGCCACGAAATCCGGACGCCGATGAATGGTGTGATCGGAATGATCGACTTGCTGGGCGAGACGCCGCTGAATGTGGAGCAAAAGGATTACGTGCTGACAATCAAGCGCTCATCGGAAACATTACTGAACATTCTGAATGACATTCTGGATCTTTCCAAAATCGAGGCCGGAAAGATGGAATTGCACGAGGCGCCGATCGCGACGGAAGAGTTGTTGCTGAAATTGGTTTCGCTTTTCGGACAAACTGCTAAGAGTAAAGGAAATACGCTCACCTATCACATTGCCCCCGACATTCCGAAGTTCATCATTGCGGATCAAACCAGATTATTGCAGATCTTGTCGAACCTGACTTCCAATGCATTGAAGTTCACCGAACACGGGGCAGTTACTGTGTTCCTGACATTGGTTAAGAAGGACGGATTGTTTCATAAAATAAAAGTTGAGGTTCAGGATTCGGGCATAGGGATCAGTCCGATGGACCGGCAGATCCTGTTCACCTCATTTACACAGCTCGATAACTCTTCCCGTAAATCTTTTGGCGGAACGGGTCTTGGATTGGCCATTTCCAAGCAGTTGTGTGAGTTAATGCATGGGGAAATTGGTGTGGAATCGACCGTGGGAGAGGGGAGCACATTTTGGTTTACATTTGAAACAAAAGAAACTTCCATCGCTCAGGCTAGCACCATTGTGCAGATGGAGGAAACGCCGATTGAGAATGTTTTCACAGACTATCATCCGACCATTCTGCTGGTGGACGACAATGCGGTAAACCGGAAAGTAGCGAACGAAATCCTGAAAAAATCGGGTTGCTACGTGGATCTGGCAGAGAGCGGGTTTAAGGCGATTGAAATGGTGGAAGCGAAAAGGAAAGTTTCGGATGTGAGCTACGACATTATATTCATGGATATCCAAATGCCCGATATGGATGGCGTGGAGACTTCCCAGGAGTTGAAAAAGCGTTTCCCGGACACTATGCCGCCGATTGTGGCCATGACAGCCTATTCCATGAAGGAGGACCGTGACCGGTTTATGAGCCAGGGCATGGACGATTACATTGCCAAACCCATTCGCGCGCAAACATTGATCCTCAAAGTGAAGGATTTGCTGAGTAATGTGGAGAGCCGCAAACTGGAATCCAAACAGCGCGAAATTGCACAGGAAGTGGTGTTGCCGGTCTTGGACAAAGAAATCATCGATCAGCTGAACGGCATTGGCGGCCCGGATCTCGTATGGTCTGTGTTTGAAGATTTTGTTACAGAATCGAATGAGCTGGTTGCGGGTGCTTTGGAGGCATATGTCAGTGGGGACATTAAAACGGTGAAAAGTAATTTGCATACATTAAAAGGAAGCGGCGGAACTGTGGGCGTGGCACAGGTTGCTGAAATAGCGCGCGACGCGGAATGGCGGTTGAAATCGGATGATACGAGCACGCTTGGCGAGGCGCTTCCGAAGTTGGAAAAAGCCTATCAAAAATTCCTGGATGCGTATGAAGGGCTTTTGAAGGACTGGTTGAAGTGAAATTTCTCGTCGGGTAAATCCCGACGTTGATCTATAAGTGTGGTGGTTTTATCGATTGTAGGGGTTTATTGCTGAGTCTGATTAAACTATAATCAAAAAGGAGGCTCTAAAATGCAATTAACCTTTACAGAAACCATGAAAAAATTCGCATCCCTACTCTCGCTGCTGATATTATTTTCCCTCTCAGCATTTGCACAAGACCCAACCGGCCGGATCACCGGCGTGGTGAAAGACAGTGTTACCAACGAGCCGGTTGTGGGCGCATATGTTGCAGTAAGCAGGAACCTGCCCGATGCGAAACCTGAGTATGTAACAACTGATATAGACGGTAAGTTTTCATTCAGTGGTCTCGCCAAGCAAGCTGTTTACCTTGTGAAGGTTTCCTATCTGAGTTATAAAGATGCTTCCCGCACAGTCACAGTGCAGGATGATACGCAGGATGTCGGCACATTTCAGTTAAGCGAAGCCGTTGCCAATTTGAAGGAAATCAAGGTCGTAGGGCAAGTTACTGCGGTGCAGCAAAAAGGCGACACGACCCAGTTCAATGCTGCTGCCTATAAAACAAACCCTGACGCAACTTCCGAAGACCTCATCCAGAAAATGCCCGGAATAACGGTAGCTAACGGAACGGTAACGGCTAATGGTGAGACAGTTAACAGGGTTTTGGTGGATGGTAAGCCATTTTTTGGGGAAGATGCTGCACTAACATTGAAATCGCTTCCTGCCGAGATCGTCGATAAGATCGAAGTTTTCGACAAACTGAGCGATCAGGCGCAATTCACAGGATTCGACGATGGTAACGGCCAAAAAACCATCAACATCGTCACCAAAGCCGATCGCAAAATGGGCCAGTTTGGTAAGGTTTTCGCTGGGTATGGGCTCGATAACCGTTATCAGGCGGGCGGAAATGTGAGTTTTTTCAAAGGCGATCAGCGTATATCGGTGATTGGGCTGAGCAATAACATTAATATGCAAAACTTTTCAAGCCAGGATCTGATCGGTGTTTCCGGTGGAGGGGGCGGGGGAAGAGGCGGTTCGGGAGGCGGCTCTGCGGGTAATTTCCTGGTTGGTAACCAAAGCGGGATTACCGGAACAAATTCTTTCGGATTGAACTATGCCAACAAGTTTGGGAAAAAAGTGGATGTTACCGGAAGCTATTTTTTCAACCGCACGGGTAACAGCAATTTGCAGAGCATGCAGCAACGCTTCATTTTGCCTGGTGATACGGATTCTACGGATCAGATTTACAATGAAAACAGCCGTACGAACAACACCAACGCAAACCATAGACTTAATTTTAGAATTGAATACAACATTAATAAGAACAACTCGCTGATCGTTACACCGCGATTGAGCTTTCAGGACAACAATTCCGCTAGCACAAAGGCCGGACTCAACACGCTGAACGGCCTGCGGATCAACAGCCTGGATAACAGCCAGCGTAATGCAACCAATGCGTACAACTTCAATAATGACGTTTTGTTTCGCCATTCATTTGAAAAGAAGGGCCGGACTCTTTCTGTGAATCTGAACACGCAGCTGAATGATCGCAACGGACTCGGTAATCTGTATTCCAAAACCATGTTTTTCGACAGTCTGGGCCTGGCGGCAAGAGGGGATACACTGGATCAGGAAAGTTATACCTATTCCAACGGCCTGACATTAGGCGGAAACCTGATCTACACCGAGCCTATCGGGAAAAACAGCCAGTTACAGTTTAACTACGGTCTGACGGTGAGCAACAGCGATTCGAAAAAAGAAACTTACAACATGAGTTTCGATGAAAACACTTATTCGGATCTTGATTCGCTGCTTTCCAATACATTTGACAATCGTTACGTGACCAACCGGGCAGGAATCGGCTATCGTTATCGCAAAAACAGCTGGTCAGCGAACTTTGGGCTGGATTTCCAAAATACCGGCTTGTACAGTCAGCAATTGGCGCCTGTTAATGCCAAAGTGGATCAGTCATTTACCAATCTGCTGCCCAATTTCATGTTGAGTTACAGATCGAAAACCGGCACGCAGTTCCGTACATTTTTCAGAAGTTCAACAAACCAGCCATCGATTTCCCAGTTGCAGAATGTGATCGATAATAGTAACCCGCTCGCCTTAACCGCTGGAAACCCGGATCTGAAACAGGAATATCGCAACAGTTTTAATATTCGCTATTCGCTGGCCGGCGCAGAGCGTCCGTACAACCTGAATGCAATGGTTTTTGTAACCCAAACCAATAACGCAATTGTAAACTCAACATTGATTGCGCAGGAGCCAACCAAAATCGTCGACGGAATTATTCTGGAACGCGGAGCGAAATTTACAAAGCCTGTGAATGTGGACGGAAGCTGGAATGCACGAACTTTTCTCGCTTATGGAAAGCCAATTGCGCCATTAAAACTGAATGTAAACCTGACTACCGGCTTCAACTATGTGCGTTCCCCTGGCTTGATCAACAACATTTCCAATTACTCCAACACCTACGCGGTTTCGCAGGGTTTGGTTGTCAGCAGCAATGTCAGTGAGAACCTCGATTTCACAGTTTCTTATTCAGGAAACTACAATATGGTCCGCAATACGATCCAGCCGAATTTGAACAATAATTATTATACGCAGGGCATTACCGGACGTGTGAACTGGATTTTTGGAAAAGGGTTTGTTGTGCAAAGTGATGTGAGCAACCAGTCGTACCGGGGTTTGGGAGAAGGTTATAACCGAAACTTCACATTGTGGAATGCCAGCATTGGGAAGAAATTCCTGAAAAACAATGCCGGCGAACTGAAACTAACGGTTTTTGACATCTTGAAACAAAACAACAGCATTACCCGGAACGTGACGGAAACCTACGTGCAGGATGTTACCAATCGCGTTTTGACCCAATATGCAATGCTGACTTTCACTTACACGCTGAGAAACTTCGGAAAAGCGCCGGCTCCGCAAAACAACCGCCGCAGAGATTTTGAAAGCGGTGATATGCCTGGTGGTGGAAGAGGAGCAAGAGGTGGTTTTTGAGCTGGAAAGTGCTTAAATCAAATATCAATGCCAAAAAAGCGCCCGGAACGAAGAGTCGTCCCGGGCGCTTTTATATGTCTTCATTTTCAGAATCTATTTTCTGGACGGAAAAGGAATGATGAGTTTTTCACCTCTTTCGGAGAAATCTCTGGTTCTACCATTCGCTTTCATGATTGCTTCTTTGGTAACGCCATATTTGCCTGCTACCACCCTTAAAACATCGCCCGGACCCACAGTATGCACGGCCTGAACTTGAATTTTGAGCTTGGTAACGTCCGACTTCAACTCGGGAGTGGAAGCATTCAGTCCCTTTAATGTTTCCGTTTTCAAATTATAGCGAGATGCAATGCTTGAAAAAGTTTCACCGCCTTTCACTGTATGCGTAATTTGCTCTCCACCAACTGAGGACGCCGAAATCGCAGGCGTCGTTTCTTTTGGAGTCTCTTTCGGTTGGTCTTTCGCTGCCGACGGCTTTTCCGAGGCCGGTGTTTCTAATGCTTCGGCGGGCTCGTCGGTTATCGGCTCGCCTACACTGGGTTCTTCAAGCGTTGAGTCCACAACGACCGAAGTAAGCTCTTCGGAATTGGAGGAACTGTCGGAAATGTATTCATACCCCACGTACAACATTGCTAATACCAAAAGAACCAACACAAACAGGGTAACAATAGGAAGGTTGGACTTTTCGGTCGGACGGACATTTCTTTTCTTAGGGAATTCGTCTTCCATAGCCGGTAATCGAGGTTTTTTGTGGTGCTAATTAATTTTACGAAAATACTAAAGACCTTCTAACTTCCAAGGTGATTTCTCAATTCCTCATTCATGACCGCGACTTTTTCTTTTAGGCCTTCCTTGAATGCATCAAGCCTTTTTCCGACCTCCGGATCGCTCGCTCCGATGATTTGAGCCGCCAGAATTCCAGCGTTTCTCGCCCCATCAAGTGCCACCGTTGCCACCGGCACACCCGAAGGCATTTGTAAGATGGAAAGCACTGAATCCCAGCCATCTATCGAATTGCTGGACAAAACCGGGACGCCGATAACAGGCAGTGAAGTGAGTGAGGCAACCATGCCCGGCAAGTGCGCCGCGCCGCCTGCACCAGCGATAATAACTTGTAACCCGCGACTTCTGGCCGATGACGCGTATTCCAGCATGCGTTCGGGCGTACGGTGTGCCGAGACGATCTCCATTTCGAAAGCGATCCCAAGCTCGGAAAGTGCATCAGCTGCCTGCTGCATGATTTTCCGGTCTGATAAGCTTCCCATTATGATTCCAACCATTACTAAACGAAAGATTACTTACTAATTACTCTGATATTTTTTTTAACAAAATCAACCTTTCTCTTTAAAGACGCGATATCGGCATCCATAATGGTAATATGGCCCATTTTTCTAAATGATTTTGTAATGGCCTTCCAGTAAAGGAACGGGAATACCTGTTCAGTAGCCAACAATTTCTCCATTCCTTCATAAATAGCCGGACCTTCGTAGCCTTCTTCACCCAGCAAGTTGACCATTGCGGATGGCCCATAGGCTTGCGTGCTGCCCAGCGGTAAGTCCAGAATGGCCCGCCAGTGCTGCTCGTATTGTGAAGTCGCATTGGCGCGGATGGTGTGGTGGCCACTGTTATGCGGCCTTGGCGCCACTTCATTGATCAGGATCTCGCCGTCGGCAGTCATAAAAAGCTCCACAGCAAGCAGCCCAACGATCTGGAAAGCTTCTGCCGTTTTTCTGGCAATTTCCTGCGCTTTTTCGTCTATGGATTTTTCAATTTCTGCTGGTGCAAAAAGATATTCAACCAGGTTTAGTTCCGGATGAAAAACCATTTCCACGGTCGGGAATGTTGTGATTTCTCCTTGTACATTCCGCGCCACGATTACGGCCAGTTCCTTCTCAAAGGGCACTGCCTTTTCCAAAAGTCCGGGCTGTTCGAAAGCCTTTTCAATGTCTGCTTCGGAAGTAAGCCGCTGCACCCCGCGGCCATCGTAACCATCTTTTCCCAGCTTATGAAATGCGGGTAAAAAGGATGCATTTTTATAAACATCCTCCCGGTTTTCTGTCAATATAAAATCGGCAGTTGGGAGGTTATGATCTTTGTAAAACTGCTTTTGGACCCGTTTATCCTGGATTTGTCGGATAACAGAGGGTTGCGGGAAGATTTTCTTGCCTTCCTTTTCCAGAGCTTCCAAAGCCTGGACATTGACCTTTTCAATTTCTATTGTAATGACATCCAGGTCTTTGCCGAAATTATAAACCGTGTCATAATCCTGTAACGAGCCTTGCTGAAAGTGAGGGGCAATTTGTTTGCATGGGGCCTCTGCGTCGGGATCGAGGACGTGAATGTCCAGATTCCAGTCCACAGCGGCTTGTAAAAGCATAAGTCCTAGTTGGCCGCCGCCAAGAATTCCTATTCGCGATGAAAGCATTTAATGTTCCGGTAGTGTCACACAAAATTGGTGTAAAAACCGATAACATAAAACTCAACCGAAATCTTTTGACAAGAATTATGCTTTGGTTTAAGCAATCATTTCAAAAACCGGATCAAGGCTACCTCTACTAAGAGGAAGAAAAGGGCTCCGTATAGGAAATATTTCCAGAGGTTGGTTCCCATGTTTTGTTGCTGGAAGGCTGTGGAGAATGCGTCGTCGTCGATGCGGTCGAAAATCTGGACGTTTTTTTGTCCGGCGAAAATTGTTCTGAGCTCATCGGGAGAATAGTATTGCAGTTTTGACTCTGCATTGTTGTGGTTCAATGCGATGATCTGTTCTACTTTGTTGTCTTTTACTAATTCAAAATATCCCGCATCCAATCCCTCTCCAAGCTGATCGCCCTGGGGGATTTCAAGTAAAAGCTGATTTCCTGCGATCCGCTGCACAGGAATGACTTCTTTCTGGTTTCTTCTCAATTTATAAACCGTATTTGGCTGCGCTTTCTCAACATTTAATGTTATCGGATTCTCATCAAACTTGAAAGATGTACGCTGTGCGCGGACGCTTGATGCTGCGATTTTATACATGATAGGCACAAAAATGGCGTGCTGCGCAATGTTGCCGTATTCCGGATTTAAGGGTGCAGCAAAGAGGTAAGCCTTGCCCGTACCGGAAGTAACCTGGTTCAGATACGTCTGTCCGTTGCGCAATGCCAGCACCATTTGCCCTGCATTGGCCCAGCTCCACACAGGCGATGCGGAGGGCAGATTAAGGTTCAGTTCCTGCCGGACGGATTCTTCAAAAACATCGCTGAAAAACGGATTGTTACGATCGGGCGCTGCAAGTGCAACCGGTGCAGGTTGCGCATTCTGGGTGCCGGACAAACCATTAATGCCGATCCGCGACAAAAAGCCGCTGTAATTTTCAGTATTAGGTGCGGCGGGAGGGATTATTGTAACACTTCCGCCATTTCGGATGAGCTCCTGCAAATCCTGGGGTAGGGAACCGGATAATGAGGTAACGCCTTCTAAAACAACAAGATCTGTGTTTTTTATCAATCCCGGATCAACGTTACTGGCGCTGTAACTCTGCAAAGAAAAGAGGCTGTCGTTGGCGTAGACGTTTTCGATGTAGTTACCAGCAGACTTCTGCCCGTAAATGTGCAAAACTCGGATCAACGGCGAAGCATTGAGCACGAAATAATAGTTGTTATCAAATGTAACCGGGAAATCGTCAAATGTGATCTGCCCTTTTTTATAGCCTTTTCCTTTTAGGTTAAAATTGAATTTGGCGGTTGCGCTGCCGTTGGCAGGAACATTTACGGACGCCGTAGAAGCCTGCATATTATCCAGACTCAGCTTCAAAACAACATTGCGGGCCGCTTCTGATCCGGAATTGCTGACCTTAACGAAGAGAATGTTGTTCTGCAACTCGCGGATAAAAGGCGTGTTAAGCCAGGCAGAATCCACAAAAACATTCTTCTCCGCCGCAGCCTGAACGGGCACCAGGAACAGCTGATTTGTCGTATCGGCTTTCAATCCTGAAAGATTTCCGGAAGTGCTTTTTTGAAAGTCAGAAAACCAGAAAAGCTGATTTTTGCCCGCCTGCTGATGCCGGGACATTAGGTTTTCCTGGCGCTTGTAGACCTGCTCAAATGTGCGTGGTGTATTGGATAACCCGATGGTTGTCAGCCTGTCGCGTAATTTTTCGGACGCGTATAAGCCCTGCTCCTGGGCTGAAAAATCGTTGGTAACCAGTTGGAGAGAAGTCGCGTTCCTGAAAAGCCCCAGTAACTCGCTCAAACGCGCGGTGGCAATGTCCAGATAGCGTTTGTTATTAAGCTCGCTTTCCATGCTTAGCGAGTTGTCGAGATAGAGGCTGGTAATGCCTTTGCGGTCTACCGAAACATTGTTTTGAGCAGGCAGAAACGGCTGGGCAAATGCCAGCGCAAGGCATATGATTGCCAAAATCCGCGCCGCAAGCACCAGCCAATGCTTCACCTGTCTTACCGAACGCGTTTTTGTATCTACTGCCTTTAAAAATGCAACGTTGGTAAAATAGACCTTTTTTGTACGACGGAAATTGAAAATATGAATCGCAATTGGAACCGAAACAGCCAGAAGACCCCACAAAAATGATGGAAAAAGGAAACCCATTTAGTTATGAATATTTTCGTGTTTCATGTTCAACGCAGTTAAGAAAGACAAATTACACTAAAATCTCATAACAGTTTTTTATTTCAACGGCATTCTGATATGTCGACTCCTTTTTTTCTAACTTTGCACTTCATTTTCCGACAGCATCGCGACATGCCGGGAATCCAAGAAATTGTTAATTTAAACTGAATTATGGCCAAAGTTTCGGTGAATAAACACCAACCTGTGTATCAAATGCCGACGAACCCTGCGGCGGTCCGTACAAAAAGATACGCTTTACCAACGAAGAAATACATTGCCCTTGCCATGCGTCATTTTTTCAAAACGCAGCTGAAATGGGGATTAATACCACTCGCGCTTATCCTGATCAACGCCATTTTGAACCTTACCGGCGTGTATCCTAACTTGTGGATCTACATTACCGTGTTTGTAGGGGCACTTCTTTACGTGCTTTTCTGGCTGGTGCAGTTTACAGGCATTACGCAGCTTGCGCAATACAAACCCATGTTCGAAAAATTCTCCTACGAGATTGATAATCGTCAGATACTGATGAAGTTAAACCACAAGGAGGGAAGTGTTATGAAATGGGAGCAGATCATGGACGCTTATAAGGATAAGGAAGCCTACGTGCTGGTGATTTCAAAAGGACAGTTTGTATATCTTCCTTTCAGCATTTTTACTTCTGAGCACGACATTAAAGTTTTCGAGCGGATTATGAAGCAGAAAGAATTTTTGAAAGCATAACCATTGGAATAAAAACAAAAAATCCCGGTCTGAACAGATCGGGATTTTTTTTATGCTATTTCAATTGCGCTTGCTGATGGTCTTTTCCGAACTTCTTTTCTCCGGCCGTGATCGCAATCGGCAAATGATTAGGCGCGGGCGGGATCGGGCAGTTGTAGCCGTCACTGTACGCGCAATAGGGATTGTATGCCTTATTAAAATCCAGCACCAGTTGGCCGTCTTTTATGTCTGTGGTTTTAAGATCGAGATAGCGACCGCCGCCATAGGATTCGTCGCCATTTGTTTTGTCTTTAAATGGTATGAAAAGATAGTCTTTGTATTTTGCGAGCTGCTGTAAGCTCAGGCTTCTGTAAACAGTTAATGTCTGCTTTCTGCCGTTAATCCGAAATTTCACCTTTCCATATTTTACGTACGTTTTATTAACTCCGCTGTAAGTAGGCATTTCGAAAGATTGCCCACGGCTCTTTTCGAATTTTGCGATAACCCTATACGACGAATCTGGTTCGTAAAACTGTAAAAACGGTAGATCTGCTTCTTTGAGGGGAGAGTTTGCCGAACTCAGAAATTCGTCTTTATACTTCTTTCTGAACTTGTTAGTCTCCTTCTTGAAATCCTGCGCAGTTGCCAGCGAAACTGTAATCAGCAGTAACCCGAGTGTGTTTAAAACGCTTTTCATACTTAGTAAAAGTAAATCCGGTAAAAAATTACCGGATTTTATAAAAAAATATCCAGAATGCCTACACAACTAAAATACTGTGCCTATTTCGCTGAGATCTTCCGAACTTTTGAATCATCAATGTTAAATGCTTTCACAACAGCATTGTAGTCATTGAAATCCACTGCGGCATTTCTGCGTTGCACAAAATCGGCTGGAATGATAATCACCCGGAATTCCTGATCTCTTGTATACGTGGCGGGCACTGTGGCAAGGTTAGCGGTTCCGTCCAGGAAAATGGAAAAATCCTGCACAGTGCGGTCAAAGTTGTAAGTAAGGATACCTTGGTCCAGGAATGCGGTCTGTGGCAATGGTCTGTATGCTGTGAGTGGCTGGCCGTTCACATTTTCACTTCCCCAGTTGATGTACACCAATACTGCGTCTGATTCCAGCACCTCAAAGCCCAGTTTTGCGGCTGCGAAAGTGAGGCCAAACTGATAATCTTCTGCGGCTACAAAATCCACATCTGTAAGGTCAAATGTTTTTCCGAGTGCTTCCACATCCGGCCCCGGAGGTCCTTGTGGGCCTTCCGGACCTTCGCAGCTTTGAAACAGAACAGCTACAATCAGCAGGAGAGACATTATTATCTTTTTCATGATTGAATAGATTAAGTTGAATTATGGTTTGTAATTTGGTTTTTAGATTGCTGCGCAATAATAAAGTTTAATGCCCGATTCGCCATTAACATTCCTTAACTAAAACAGTAGCCTCCGGCCGGGAATGCGCATAGTCTGGAACAGGCAAAAGTGCCCATTTATTGCACAGGATATAAATTTAATAATTTGCGTAAATCGCCGATGCTTGTTACTTTTCGATGAAACGATCCTGCAACAAGGGATTTTAATTTTAAACTTTAAAACACATTCAAGATGATCAACCGTAAAGCAACAGCCGTTTGGAAAGGAACTGGAAAAGAAGGAACCGGAACCGTAAGTACACAAAGCACTGTATTGGAAAACACGCAATATTCATTCAACACCCGTTTTGCTGAGGGTAAAGGAACGAATCCTGAGGAGTTGATCGCAGCTGCTCATGCGAGCTGTTTTGCCATGAAACTTAGCTTTGAGCTTAATGCAGCAGGTTTTACAGCCGATGAGCTAAATGCCACTGCAACTGTAACATTGGATCCGGCGAAAGGACAGGTTACAAAAAGCGCAATCGAATTGAAGGCGAAAGTACCGAGCGTTTCCGCAGATGAGTTTGCGCAAATTGCTGATAAAGCGAAAAAAGAATGCCCCATTTCACAGTTGCTGAATGCAGAAATTACATTGAACGCAGAATTGCTTTCGTAAGCAAAAGACGCGTTTTTGAGTTATCGGGCCATACGCAATGAGCGCCCGGTAACTCATTACCCATTCTACTCAATAAAAAGATCGCTGGCAATCCGGTCCGCAAAAAGCTTCCCCGAATCCGTCAGATACCAGTTGTCTGCATCTTCCCTGATCCAGTTTTTCTTCGTCATCTGTTGCAAATCGGCTGTATGGATCGATGCGAAAGTGCTGCCCGATAACAACTCCAATTTTTCCTTATTTACGCCCCACTTCGTTCGCAGGCCTGTAAGCAAATATTCATTCGTCTGATCTGCCGGCGATAACGTTTCCAACGTTATGGGAATGATCTGTTTTTGAATGGCCTCAACATAGCGCGCGTTATTTGAAACATTATACTCACGGCTTGCACCATTATAGGAATGCGCACTCGGGCCAACGCCTAAATACGGCCTTTGCTTCCAATAGGAGCTGTTATGCATGCTATAATGTCCGTTCCGGGCAAAATTCGAGATCTCGTACTGCTCATATCTGTTTTCTGCCAGGGTTTTAACAAGAAGTTCAAATTGCTGCGCTGCATATTCTTCGTCTATGGGCTTGATTTTCTTCTTTTTAAGCCAGCTTCCAAATGCAGTCTGCGGCTCGATAGTAAGGCAATAAGCTGAAATATGGGCAATGTCCATCGCAAATGCTTTTTGCATATCCTGCATCAGAATGCTGTGATCCGGTGAGGGAATTGCATAGATCAGATCGATGGAAATGTTCGTAATGCCAATTTCCTGCGCAGTTCTGACGCATATTTCACCTTCATTAGCAGAATGTATCCTGTTCAGGAATTGAAGATGGGGCTCATGGAAAGATTGTATGCCAATGCTTAGCCTGTTTATTCCCGCATTGTAAAATTGCTGCAACTTCTCCCGCTGCAAATCGTCCGGATTGGCTTCTAATGTTATCTCAGCATGGGAAGAAACCGTAAAATGCTGATTGATTGTGTCGAGCAACAAATGCAGCTCCGCCTCGTCCAGCATCGAAGGCGTTCCTCCGCCGAAGTAAATGGTTTCAATGTCTGCTTTGGGCAGATAATCTTTTCTAAGAATGATTTCATTTGCTATGGCTTCCACCACAGCCCGTTTGTTAGCGGTGTTGGTGCTGAAATGGAAGTCACAGTAATGGCAAGCTTGTCTGCAAAAAGGAATATGAAGGTATAAATGCATTATTTGGAATTTTTCTGCCACTCCCAGCCGATCTTCACACCAGCCCATAAATTGTCTTTTGGCGCACTGTTATAATAGCGATTGCCAAATGCATTCAGGTCATAACCGAGGCTGTAAATGCCAGCATTCACTTTTTCTGCGGAGGCTGAGAGCTCGCTGTAAAAATGTTGACCCCAGCTTTTCTTCCAGCTTACGCGCGCAATCCATTGATTGTAAGGTGTGTTTTCAACCGTGTTGGCATCGTTCAGGTAAAACGAACTTCCGTGCTGATAAGTTACAAATGCGGCAAAGCCATATCTGAAAAGGGCATCCAGACCGGATGTTTGTGAGAATTTTGGAATTCCCGGGATTCTCTTGCCTGTCAGATCCACATCAGCCTGCTGGAAATCTTCAAATGTGTATTTTGTTGCCGTGCCGGTATTCCATAATTTAAGCATTACCGGCAGTTTAGGGTCGGATAGGATGTCATAAGCGACAGTCCATTCCACTCCCTTCTGACGGGTTTTTCCTGCATTGATAAAGAATTCAGCGCCCGCTTCATTGGTCCTGCGAACAATGGTTTCACGTAATCCGAAATGATACAGACTGATTTCCCCGGTGATCACTTTTCCGGTTTTCCTGATCCCAAATTCGGTGTTCATTCCTTTCTCAGCCTCCAGATCCCGGCGGAAGCCACCTGCCGATGGGCGCACTTCCTGCAATGTAGGTGGCGAATAACCACCGCTATACGATGCCACAACCGCCCAGTTTTTGGCTATCACCTTGTTTGCCGCAAATCTTGGGACGAAAATGCCGTCAAACTTACGTTCCTCCTTGCTGTATGGAAGGGCGAAAAACCTTTCGTATTTGTATTTAAATGTGTTGTAACTCGCGCCGGCGCTTAATGTAAGGTCGGTAAAGAGCACCGCTTCCAGCTGGCTGAAAACAGAAAGGCTGGTTGTCCTGATGTCCTCCACTGTTTGCTGCTTGTCCGGTCTGCCGCCAATGTTGTCGTAATTGCGCTGTGCGGATTTCCCATATTGCCATTCAAATCCTGAGGTCCAGCTCGTTTTTACATTGCCGATCTGCGAGCGGTTTTGCCAGATATTCCTTCCGCCGATTCCATTCTCATCGCGTTTTTCATAATTTGAAATAAATGGATTAGCGAAGTCTGTGAACGTCAGATACAATGCATTGGATTGTGTCCAGCTGTCGGAAAGCTGTAATGTATAGTTTCCGCCGATTAAGGCAAGCTTCGTATAAATAGCAGCCTGCTGCGCCTCGCTCCCCGGCACCGTCGGGGTAGATTGTCTGGCCAGTTTCGGGTTACTCTGGTATTGTGCAAGATTAATGCCGCCCGGGGTTTCATATTTCAGGTCGGAAAACATTCCGAGGATCGATAATGTGCTGCGTTCGCCTAATCGTGAAGAAGAAGTAAAACGGAGCGCATCCCTCACCATATTGCTGTGGTTACGATATCCATCCTGCTCGCTATGACCATATTGTACTGAAATGTCGCCCACCTGAATGGTTGAATTTCTGCTTTGAAAACCGTATTTACCAAAACTTACGCTTTGCTCTATGCGGTTGGTGAAATCATTGTCTGTCTGACTTTGCAACAACACTACGCCGCCGGTCCCGGCCCCGTAAATGCTGCTTCCGGGTCCTTTAATGATCTCCATATTCTGTACAGCACCATAATCCAGCGAGTTAAGCGGCGTATTCCCGCTCGCATCCGTGAAAGGGATTCCGTTCCAATAAAATTTCACATTACGCACCCCAAATGGCGACCGGATCAGGCTCCCGCGAACCGAAAAGCGATAACTTCCTGGTGAGCGTTCTTCCATTTTGACACCGGGAACCGTGTTTACAGCATTTGCCCACGTATAAGTCGAGAATCTTTCCAGCGACCGGGATGTGATCATCCCCACAGTTGCGGTGGTCGTTAACGGATTGGTTTTGGATTCAAATGCATTGACGGTCACTTCTTCCAGCTGCCGTGCGTTCAGCGAATCGCTTTGCGCAACGGACTTTCCCGGATTAGTAAAAATAAGAGTCGAAAATAAAAGGCTGGGAATATAAAATTGGCGCATGTTGAGTTGAAAGGCTATCAATAAAATACAAATCTGATTATTAAAAGGAATACTAGCAAGCGTTATACCAACCTTAACCTTTTGAAGAAACACAAGGTTCTTGCCAAACGGTTAGGACTGTGAGCATAAAATTCTACAACCCATAGGCTCAATCGCGTATAGTGGTCTGGTAAGATTTTTGATATGTAATTTTTGGAATGGACGATCATTCTTTTTTCAAATAATTTAAAACACCCAATTATGAAAAAGATCACCTTAATGGTTGCTGCAATGATGACCATGGGCATGCTGAGCCTAACCAGCTGTTCCGAAAAAACAAAAGACTCTGCTAACGAGACCGTTGAAGAGGCAAAAGAAGATATGGATGATAATGTAGCTGAAGCAAAATCGGATATCAAAGAAGCAGGCAATGATTTCGAGGCGAAAGTGAAAGAGGATAAAGAATCGTTGAAAGCAGATATAGATGAGGCTGTTGCGAAATTAGACAAGAAGATAGAAGACGCGGACGCTAAAATGGAAAAAGCCACTGACAAGGAAAAAGCGAAGTGGAGAGACCGCAAGAAAGAACTAAACGAAGAAAAAGAGGATTTGCAAGCTTCCTGGAAAGATGCTCAGAACGAAACTGCTGACAAATGGGATGCATTTAAAGCAGAAACAAAAGAAAAAATCGCAAAAGCGAAAGCCGATATTAGGGATTAATTGTTTTTATGAGGGTTACGAATTACAAAAATGCTCCCGTTGAGGAGCATTTTTGTTTTATAGTGAATTCATTTTCTGGGAAGATGGATTTCCGTCATCATACATCGCGCCGAACCTCCGCCGTTGCCCTCAATTACACCAAGATCGGTATGTAAAATACGTGCATAATCGCTCAATGCCTGCCGCTGGTGGCTGGTAAGCGAATCGTAGGCTTGCGTGGACATGATCAAAAACTTGTCTTGCTTCGTATTGCGCACCATCAGCATGTTCCCTGCAAAATGCCGCACCTGGTCAAATGATATTTCGATGATGTATTTTTTTGTTTCTTCAAGCGCAGCCCGTACCATCTGCCTCTCGTCCGGATTTTTGATGGCTTCCAGGCAAACCACCGCAAACACATCACCTACGCACATGATCACATTGGTGTGATACACAGGTTTGTCATTTTCATCCGAAGCCGAAAATGCAACAATTTCGTATCCCAGTGCATCCGCAAAGGCCTCCAAAACCTCCGGATGCGTGCGAGGCGACAGGCAGGCATAAGCAATTTTATAACGGCGGTCCAGCACCATGCTGCCAGTCCCTTCGAGAAATTTTCCCTGCTCTTCGAAATAAGAAAGGTCTACGATTTCTTCAATTTTAAAATCTTCCCTTAATCGCTCGATAATGTCCAGTCTGCGTTCCGCGCGGCGGTTTTCGGCCATCATTGGGTACAGGACCACTTTTCCGCTCTGGTGAAAAGAAACCCAGTTGTTGGAAAAAACAGCGTCTGGCCTCAGAATGTCCTCATTATCATCAAAAATATGGAGATCGATGCCCGCTTTTTTAAGCTGATCGATCATCAGGTCAAATTCTTCCTTTGCCAGGTCGCCGGCGGTTTCGTGTGTGTTTTGCGCAAATGCTTTTTGCTGAAACTCGTTACTTTCCGCAGTTTCTGCATTAAAACCAAATTGAACCGGCCTGATCATCATGATCCGGGAGGTCGATTGAGGCTGGATCTGGGCGGATGAAGTGATTACGCGCATAGGAGTGTTGGGAATGAATGTCTACTGCAATTTACAACCGAAACGCCGCGATTACAATATAAATTTACCGGGTCGCGCTGCGCAAAATGGGCATACTCATGCAATGCGAGCCGCCCCGTGCACGTGAAAGTTCAGCGGATGGAAGCGTGATGAAAGTATCTGTCAAGGTTTCCACCGACAGCTCATCGTCTTCCAGTTTTTGTATCAAATCCTTAGCACTGATCACCTGATAACCGTGCTTCCGGAATGCATCCAGTGTTTTATCATTTCTGTCGTAACCCACAACAACGCCGTCTTTTAATGCTAACAGATTGCAGGAATCCGTCCATTGCTCTCGCTCGCCGTAAGGGAATTCGTTATCGCCCGAATAAATGAATCTGACAGGTTCCGTGACACCCAGATCATTGACGCTGATTGATGCAAGCAGATCTTCCAGGTTTTCTATTTCAGTCGGATTGTGTTCCTCGCCTTTTACAAATTGCAAAATCCTGAATTCCTTATTTGTATCCTGCGGGCCAAAAAAATGAAGCACATCCTGCTTCTTAGCCTCGTCTCCCAGGCGCGCCAACGAACCAAGAAGCACCCAGACATTTTTTTTGACTTGCGTAAAAATCGTGTCAATGTGCATGTAGTCCCTTTTTTTAGGGATTTTGACAATGGTTATTTTCGTGACAACTTCCTTTTCGAACAACAATTTCATTACCTGTTGCGCGGCATAAAGCGAAGTCCGTTCACTGGAACCGATCACCAAATGGTTAGGCGCCACCATCATTACATCGCCGCCTTCGAGCGTGCAGCGGTGGTAATCGCTCGCTTTCTCATCATCCGGCAGCAAAAAGTGACGTTCGTTTTCGGGTATTTCAATGATGCGGCTTCTAATGTCGGCAAACATCGGGTGATAAAAGAAAACAAACTGCGCCAGTATCGATTCCCTTGTCCTTGCATTTTTAGCTGGTTTGTTCAGCAAAATATGATCATTGATCACAATGCCTATGTCCCGCATGAAGATGAGGTTGGGCAGTGGGGCAAAAAGCATTCGTTTATCGGAGTAGGAGCCGGAAATGAAGATTTTGGCTAGCTCGTGCGGATCATATTGATTGAGTTCTTCCTGCGTATGGTAGGAACAACGTTCAATGCCACAAATCGCCGCTGTAAGTTTGACTCGAACTTCACCATTTTCCAGAATTTCCCCCAGCAGTTTTTGAATGTCAACCACACAGTCGGAATTGAAGTATTTTTCGGAACCGGGGATAAAAAAGGAGCGGGTAGGGTCACTGTCAATGTCGGCCAGCCTGCCCTTGATTTTTTCCGGGTCGAGGAAGTAGAGCAGCAGTTT
Organism: Dyadobacter sp. CY351; assembly: GCF_021502625.1. NCBI lineage: Bacteria > Pseudomonadati > Bacteroidota > Cytophagia > Cytophagales > Spirosomataceae > Dyadobacter > Dyadobacter sp. CY351. Next base: position 477,192 of record NZ_JAKFFU010000004.1, read on the forward strand.
TACATAGTAGTCATATTCGCCCCGCCGCATGGTGTCCAGGTGGACAATATCTTCAAAAAGCCAGTCCTGCGCTTTGCTGGGCACCACTTTGCCGAGGCCGCGGTCGGGGCTGTGGATCAGGAGGCGTTTTAATGTGCCGGTTTCGGAAGCCACGTTGATGGCCGTGCCGGCGATGATTTCTGTATGCATAAATGATTTAGTGACGTGTGTTGTTCGCAAAGTAAATGTTTCTTTTCCAATTAAAAACCTGCTTACAGCGTATGTGCTTACAGGCAGGGTTTTAACATTAGAAATATGCAAATCCGGGGAACAAGGCGGTCTTTAGAAAGGTTGTACATTATATGCAGGATATAACTGCACCCAATTACCGCTATTTTCTTTTACGCCCAAAGCGTGTTACTTTTGCGGTAAATTTACCACGAACTGTATTTTAAGTATAAATAAGTTATGCTCTCTATTAATGACTTGCGTGCCTCAATTGAAGGTAAGGAAATATTAAAAGGCATCAACCTGGAAGTTAAGCCAGGTGAAGTGCATGCGATTATGGGGCCTAATGGGTCTGGTAAAAGCACTTTAGCATCTGTTCTGGCTGGAAGAGATGAATATGAAGTTACTGGCGGTTCGGTAGTTTTTGACGGAAAAGATATCCTTGAAATGGCGCCTGAGCACAGAGCTGCAGAAGGTATTTTTCTTGCATTCCAATATCCAGTTGAAATTCCTGGTGTTACCACCATCAATTTCCTGAAAACTGCTGTAAACGAAATCCGTAAATATAGAGGTGAAAGCCCGCTGGACGCTGCACAATTCCTTAAAATGGTGCGTGAAAAGGCGAAATTGGTAAGCATGAACGATTCGTTACTGAAACGTGCTTTGAATGAAGGATTTTCGGGTGGTGAGAAAAAACGCAACGAAATCTTCCAAATGGCCGTGCTTGAACCAAAACTCGCTATCCTCGACGAAACCGATTCTGGTTTGGACATTGATGCATTGCGCATTGTTTCAGAAGGAGTTAATTCATTGCGTTCTCCTGAGCGTGCAACCATTGTGGTTACGCACTATCAGCGTCTTCTGGACTACATTGTTCCTGATTATGTACACGTGCTTTACAGAGGCAGGATTGTGAAATCCGGTCCTAAGGAGCTGGCGCTGGAATTGGAAGAAAAAGGTTACGACTGGATTAAAGCGGAAGTAGAAGCCGTTGGTTAAGAATACATTAGGGATTATACCTGAGCACTCTTAACATTTAAAGTAACAACTGATACATCAATGAGTACCGAAACAATAGATTTAAAAACCAGGCTGGTCGCGGATTTTCATGCCCGCGAGTCCGTAATGAATGGGGAGGCTTCATCGGCTTTTCACCAGAAAAAACGAGCAGCACTGGCTGAATTCGATAAGTTGGGTTTCCCGACAACCAGAAACGAAGAGTGGAAATATTCCAATGTAAAGGATCTGATCAGCGTTTCTTATAATTTTAATGCAGGCAGCTCGCTTGAACTGGCTGATCTGGAAGATTTGAAGATTCCGGCACAGGATGCGAACATTATCTATTTTGTAAACGGACATTATAACGCCGAGCTGTCCCGCATCATTTCATCGCAGGATCAGATCATGATCAGCTCACTTTCGGAAGCTTATAAAAGCAATCCTGCTTTGGTCAATTCTTACTTTAATGAGTTGGTAAAAGACCAGGACGATGCTTTTACTGCGCTGAACACGGCTTTTGCGCAGGACGGCATTTTCATTCACATTGCTGATAATAAAGTAGTTGAACACCCGGTAATCCTGCGCTTCCTGAGTGATGCGAGAACCGAACATGTGGGTAGCCAGCCGAGGAACATTATTTCTGTTGGTCGCAATGCACAAGTGAAGCTTGCCGAAGCGTTCCGGACTTTGGGAACGCAGCGCTCTTTTACAAATGCAGTTACAGAAATCTACGTTGCAGAGGACGCGAATGTTGAATATTATAAAGTTCAGAACGAAAGCGATAATGCTTATCATATCGGCACAACGCAGGTTCGGATGCTTGACCGCTCGCACTTTTACGCGGGAACGGTTACGCTCAACGGGCGTTTTACCCGTAACAACCTGAACATAATCCTGGATGGGGAGCGTTGCGATGCGCATATGTACGGTCTTTATTTTCCGGACGGGACGCAGCACGTTGATAACCATACAGTTGCAGATCACCGCAAGCCCAATTCTGAAAGCAATGAATTGTACAAAGGGATTTTGAGGGATAAGTCAAAAGGTGTTTTCAACGGAAAAATATTTGTTCGTGAAGATGCACAAAAGACCAATGCTTTTCAATCCTGTAAGAACATTGTGCTTTCAACAGAAGCCACGATGAACACGAAGCCGCAGCTTGAAATTTTTGCTGACGACGTGAAATGTTCACACGGAACCACAACCGGGCAGATTGATGAGGAAGCATTATTTTACATGCGTTCACGCGGCATTTCCAGACCAGAAGCAATGGCGTTGTTAATGTTTGCTTTTTGCGCTGACGTCGTTTCGCAGATCAAAATTGACTCGGTCCGTGAATATCTTGAAAACGTAATTGCTCAGAAACTAGCGTCAAAATAATCGTCTGACATTACTCAGGCATCATCTTATTGCTACCCAACCTGTCATTATTGGGTTGGGTATTTTTCTTAAATACCTGTCATAATGAGCAACAATCTTGATATAGCATCCATCAGAAGTGACTTTCCGATCCTGAATGAAATCGTGAACGGAAAGCAGCTGGTTTACTTTGATAATGCGGCAACAACGCAGAAACCGCGTCTGGTTTTGGATGCGCTGTCGGGTTACTATGAGCATTATAATGCCAACATTCACAGGGGAATCCATCATTTAGCCGAGAAGGCAACGTCTGCATTTGAGTTGTCGCGCCGCCGCTTGCAGACATTTCTGAACGCACCGCTTCCTGAGGAAATTATCTTTACTTACGGAACCACAGACGGGATTAATCTCGTGGCATCGAGTTACGGCCGCACGTTCCTGAAAGCCGGTGATGAAGTGATCATTTCAACCATGGAACACCATTCCAACATTGTTCCGTGGCAAATGCTATGTGAAGAAAAAGGCTGCATATTAAAGGTTATTCCGATTAATGATGAGGGTGAATTGTTGATGGATGAATATGAGAAATTGCTGACGGAGCGGACAAAATTTGTGTCTGTCGTGCATGTTTCTAATTCGCTGGGGACTATTAACCCTGTCAAGGAGATCATAGCCAAGGCGCATGCTGTTGGCGCGAAAGTGCTGCTGGATGGCGCGCAGGCGAGCTCGCATTTGCATTTGGATGTTCAGGACCTGGATTGCGACTTCTATTCATTATCCCTGCACAAAATCTACGGCCCGACCGGAATGGGGATTTTGTATGGCAAAAAAGAGTTGCTGGATGCCATGCCTCCTTATCGCGGTGGAGGGGAAATGATTAAGGAAGTGACTTTTGAGAAAACAACATATAATGAGCTGCCGTACAAGTTCGAAGCAGGAACGCCTAACATAGCAGACGTTGTGGCCGCGAAGTATGCGTTGGATTATGTGGATACATTGGGCAAATCCAATATTGCAGCGCACGAACATAAGTTGCTGGAATACGCAACGGAGGCTGTAAAGGACATTCAAGGACTGAGGGTTATCGGTCGGGCAAAGGAGAAAGTGAGTGTGCTTTCTTTCGTCATTGATGGCATTCATCACCAGGATATGGGCGTGTTGCTGGACCAGCAGGGCATAGCAGTTCGCACAGGGCACCATTGCACCCAGCCACTCATGCGCCGCTTCAATATTACCGGAACCACCCGCGCCTCATTTGCTGTTTATAACACGATAGAAGAAATCGATCTTTTGATACAGGGCTTGCACAAAGTGAAAAGAATGCTCGGATAATATTATTAAATTAACCTCCGAATTTTAAACCAAATCTATATACACCTATGCCAAATACAGTACAAGAAGCAAAGCGTTATCTGGATAACGCGAAAGAGATTTTACGAGAGAAAGCGAAGAAAGAGGATGGGTTTTATCAGGATAAAAAATATGTAAAGCTTGCAGGACATGCAGCTTACACGGGTGTTCTGGTAGCGCTGGATAGCTTATTAGGCAAAAAAACCAAAGGCCGCAAGAGCGTAGAATGGTATCAGAATGAGTTGAGTAAGGTTGATAAAAAGGCACTTACAACTTTCAATGATGCCTACGACACATTACATCTGGCGATGAGCTAAGATGGCAACCGTTCAGCAAAGTTGTCGGCTGAGGGATTGGAGTTAGCCGAATCGCTGATTAATTGGGTTAGTACGCGAACTGCTGCTGCATAATTTTAAAAATACAAATGACCATAAACGAGATACAGGACGAACTAATTTCGGATTTTGAATTGTTTGATGATTGGGAGAGTAAGTACGAGTATATTATAGATCTCGGAAAGCAGTTCCCGCCATTGGAAGAGCAATATAAGACTGAGGATAACATTATTAAGGGCTGCCAATCCCGCGTGTGGCTGAATGCTTACATGGATGGCGATTTGCTGAAATTTGAAGCGGATAGCGATGCGATTATTGTTCGCGGACTGGTCAGCATGCTTGTGAAAGTTTTGTCAGGACATACGCCGAAGGAAATTGCCAGTGCGGACCTTTATTTCATGGAACGCATTGGATTACACCAGCATCTTGCGCAAACCCGGTCAAACGGCCTGGCGTCAATGTTGAAACAAATGAAGGCTTATGGTGTGGCTTTTCAGGCAAGCTCTTTTAATACAGCGAATTAATTCAGATCAGTAAATTTATATAAAATGTCAGAGTCAGAATTAAGGGAAGAAGTTGTTAAGGCCATTAAGACCGTGTACGATCCGGAGATTCCGGTGGATGTGTATGAGTTGGGGCTGATTTACGATTTGAAGATTTTCCCTGTCAATAACGTATTTGTTTCCATGACTTTGACGTCGCCTTCATGCCCGTCTGCAGGAACATTGCCGGGGGAAGTAGAACAGAAGATCCGTGAAGTGGAAGGGGTGAATGATGTAAGTCTTGAACTTACATTTGATCCTCCTTATACAACAGAAATGATGTCGGAAGAAGCAAAACTTGAACTTGGGTTCATGTAGTTTCCGGCTGAGAAGAATATAATTTTATCATAAACTTTAATTTTTAGAAAATATGTATCCACCACAATTAGTGGCTCCGATGAAAGCTGAACTGGTTAATGTTGGTTTTCAGGATTTGACAACGGCTGAGGAAGTTGACAACTTTATGCAAACTACAAAAGGAACAGCTTTGGTTGTGATCAATTCAGTTTGCGGATGTGCGGCTGGTGCTGCCCGTCCAGGTGTAACAGCAGCTTTGTCACGCAGCGAAATTAAGCCTGATCATTTGGCAACCGTTTTTGCAGGAGCTGATCTGGAAGCAGTCGCTAAAATGCGCGAATATACATTGCCATATCCTCCGTCTTCGCCGGCAGTAGCGCTTTTCAAAGATGGTGAATTGATCCACTTTGTTGAGCGTCATCACATTGAAGGCCGTTCGGCTGAGATGATTGCACAACATTTGCAAATGGCATTTGAAGAGTTCTGCGCAGAAGAAGCGTAGTCTTTTTAAAGTATGAATGAATATGCGGCTACTTTCGATTAAATTTGAAAGTAGCCGTCTCTTTTTCGAGATCTTTTTAAGCCCGATTTTTATATGCGCGGACATCGTTTTTCAAAATTTATTCCAGCCGAACAAGGCCCAAACAGCAAGTTTGAGCAATTGTTTGACATCTTTCAGCAGTTATTGTTAATGACTTCCGGCGATGTGAGTGAGGCAATGTCATGGCTTAGTGAACTCGACCGCCAATATAATCTGACCAATGATTCCTATGGCATCGGTGATTTCTTCGATGACCTGAAAAAGAAAGGATATATCACGGAAGAGAAGCAGGAGGGTGAGAGCAAGATCATTATGACGCCAAAAGCTGAAAAAAGCATCCGTAAAAGTGCTTTGGACGAGATTTTTGGTAAGTTGAAACGCTCGAAAACAGGCGGAAACCATCACACGCCGCATATGGGCGTCGGCGATGAGCTGAGCAGCGACATTCGTCAATTTCAGTTTGGTGACACGCTGGATCAGATCGCGATGACGGAATCCATCAAGAATGCGCAGGTTAACCACGGGATCGGCGATTTTATGCTGATGGAAAATGACCTGGAAGTGGTGGAACGTGAGCAAAAAACAACCACTGCAACCGTTGTTATGATTGATATCAGTCACTCCATGATCTTATATGGAGAAGACCGGATCACGCCTGCAAAAAAAGTAGCGTTGGCACTCGCCGAGCTCATCAGAAGTAAATATCCAAAGGATTCGCTTGACATTATCGTTTTTGGTAACGATGCGTGGCAGATCCAGATCAAAGATCTGCCTTACCTGGAAGTAGGCCCTTACCATACAAACACAGTGGCGGGTCTGGAGCTTGCTATGGACATTCTGCGCCGGAAAAAAACGCGTAACAAGCAGATTTTCATGATCACGGATGGTAAGCCAACCTGTCTGAAAGAAGGAATCCGTTATTACAAAAACAGCTTCGGCCTCGATCGCAAGATCATTAGCAAAACCCTGACCCTGGCAGCACAATGCAGAAGGCTGGACATTCCCGTGACGACATTCATGATCGCCACGGATCCCTACCTGAAACAATTTGTACAGAATTTCACCCAAGTGAATAATGGGCGTGCCTATTACAGCAACCTGCAAGGCCTGGGCGGATTTGTGCTGGAAGACTTCCAGCGTAACCGCAGAAAAAACGTTAAGTAATGCTTACTTTTTGCCAGCAGAAATCATGTTGGCAAAAAGTCTGTATGCTCCCGTAACACCTGCCGGAAGCTCCCGGAAAAAGGACAAACCTGTGTAAATGTAGTGTCCCTTGCCATATTGAGCATAAAGCACGCTTCCTTCCTTCAAAGTTTCGTCTTTGTCATTGGCTGAAAACAAGGCCTGGTAATTCTTTTTGTCCCAGGTTTGAGCGAAATAAAGCCCGCGTTCCTGGATCCAGCCATTGAAATCTTTCTCTGTTATCTTGTTGGGATAATTCAGTAATGGGTGCTCAGGCAATAGAAAGCGCATTTCTGCGTCCTCTTCGGCAACGCGGTCCCTTCCCAGTTCCATGTCGTAAGGCCCGATCTGCTTTACTTTTTGTCCACCCGGAATGGTGTATTGCACAACCATCGTGCCGCCGTTCTTAACATAATCCATCAATTTGGATTGGTAATTGGCCAAATAATTCTCCGTATTATAAGCCCTGACGCCCACAACAATGGCATCGTAAACTGCCAGATCCTTCGCCAAACCAGCTTCATTCAACATGGTAACCTGGCAATCCATTTGCCGCAAAGCTGTTGGCACATCATCACCGGCACCGGCAATGTAACCAATGTTCTTGACGGTTGTCTTTACATCGATTTTGGCCAGTTTCGCTTCCGATGTAGGGAAGATCGTCTGACTTGGAATGTGCTGGTAAGCGATGGTTTTAACGGATTTATCAAGCATCCGGCCGTCGACAGTTGCGATTGCTTTTAATTTTACTTCCTGATTATCAGCCGGGGGCGTAACAATGAATGAGAAATATTGCTGCTGATATTTTCCTTTCAAATCAAAACTTGCAGACTCGGGAACAGATTTCCAGCCTGCGGGAATTTCTGGCTTAACCGATCCTTTCACATTTTTCTGCTGTGCTTCTACGACGATGGTAACCGTTTTGGGCTCCATTGATGAGAATATGAAAACGGGCTCTGTAATGGTAGTCGTTACAGCAGGGCGGATTTCAAATGGACGGTAAATCTCACCTTGTGCCGGATCTGTGCTTTTATAAATCCAGGGGCGTGAAAAGCTGAATTGCTGGCCGCCGATTTCAAATGTAAATTTGGTAACGGTTTCCGGGCGGTTTTCAGGGAATCCAATGTCCTGCTGATTATCAATTTGGAACAAACCTTTGTCAATCGGCTTTTCCAGCCAGTAGGGTTGCGTGATTTTCAGACTTGTTGGTAAAACCGGGCTCAATGCTATAGAATTCAGTTCGTTATCTTCCAGAGACATGTTTAATGTGCTGTCTTTTTTGTTTCCTGTCCATTGCAGGGAAAGGAGTTTCACTGGATAATCAGATCTTTTCACAACAGACACCTTAACAGAAGCGGTATCGCCTGCAACCTGGGAGAAATCATCCGGATTGGTTTCAAACCAAAGTCCGGCACATTGTAATATTAGCTCTTTAACTTCTTCCTTTTTTGCCTTGATATAAATGTTCGCCGAATCCAGCTTGTTCAGTTCGGCATTGATTTTCAAAAGCTCGGGAACGGATGCGGAAGGCTTGTTTACAGAAAAGTTTTTGATCGCGGCTAAAACCATAGCTTGCACTTTTTCGCTTCCTTTCACGCGTTTCCAAGAAACGTCAATGCCGTCAAACAGGGTTTTTTGTGCTGGTTCGCCCACTTTATGCAGGAAATAATCGATCCGGGCCCCACGCTGAGGTGCGCTTCCAAATCCCTGGCTTCTATGCTGGCTGCGGCTTTCTGCTGCAATTTCTGTATAAGATTTGCCTAAAATCGGATTATAACCGCCTATTTCAACAGATATGAAAGGGTTTTTCTCTTCGGTGGGCTGCTTGTTCGTAAAACCAGGCGTGTACGTGTTCCAAACGAGTCTTTTCGCTTGCCATGGTTTTACAAATTTCAGTTGATCGGGGTAGGATTTCGGATCGGCGGCCATGCTGAAACCTTGTTCAGCCAAAAATGCGGAAGTTTGGTGGTGACCGTGTCCAGCGCGTGGATCGGGCGGGAAGCGGGTAATGATGACGTCGGGCTGGAACTTGCGAATCATCCAGATCACATCGCCCAGCACTTTGTCCTTATCCCAAAAATTCAATGTTTCTTCGCGTGTTTTGGAAAAACCAAAATCATAAGCCCTTGAAAAAAATTGCTGTGCGCCATCAATGCGCCGTGCAGCGAGCAGCTCCTGCGTCCTGATAACGCCAATGTTATAACCCTGTTCCGCACCGATCAGGTTTTGCCCGCCGTCGCCTCTCGTTAATGATAAATATCCCGTCCTCACAAGCTGATCTTTGGACAAATAGGAAAGCATCAGCGTGTTTTCATCGTCCGGATGCGCCGCAATGTAAAGCACCGAGCCTAAGACGTTCAGTTTCTTAATGTTCTGAAAAATTTCACTCGATGACTGCGAAGGAACCTGTGCGGAAATTTGGAAAGCAATTAATAAAAAGAGGATGGTAAGAACTCGCTGCATATGGGGATTAGGTTTTAAACTTTTGCAAAATCAAATGGTCCAGGCCAGTAAGTAGTCTTCAAATGCGTCATAATGCACTTTGACAGACCTGTTTACATTTTCCTTTTGAATACAAACCTCAATTGTTCCATTTTGGTTGCTCTGAAAAGGATTTGTAATAATATGTTTTTTCAAGTCCAGATCCGCATCGCCTGCATATTTAAATACAGCCTCCTTGGCACACCATATCAAATGCAGCAAAACGTTGTCGTTCAGATCCGTCCACTGCATTTCGGCATCGTTCAGAAAATAATCGGCACCTTTTGAAATAGATGGTTTCATTTGCTGTAAATCCACTCCAACTGGCTTACGATCATGCACATACACGCAGGCATAGGCACCCGAATGCGACATGGAGAGTTGCCTTGTGCTATCTTTTATATGTGGCTTGCGATTTTCATCATAGACAATGATAGGTTGCATTTGACTCATTTCCTGCAATAAAATGCGGCAGGCCAGCCATTCCTGCTTTCTCCGGTCGGTTTTTTTATCTTCCAGTGCCAGCAATTCCGAGTCGGGGAGGTTAACCATTTCTTTCAGCTCCTGCCAACTTTCCGACATCCTCCATAACCCCAACGTTGAATCATCCGAGATGCTTTTTATGTAACAGATGGCCATTTATTGTTAATTTTGATATTCAAACCGGGCATAATAACTGCATTTGCCCGTCTCTGCTCATTATGTGGCCCAAAAATAGAATTACGAGGAACGTCCTGAAAACCTTTGGCATATTCCTGCTCATTGCGGGTATTCTCTTTGGCCTTTTCCTCTGGCGCATCCGCGTGCCGGCTCCCAAGCTTGAAAGTAATAAAACAACCGGGAGTTACAAGCGCATGAAGGTGGCCGAAGATCATTATACGGTCGGAAATTGCTGGCTTAAAAAGAATAAGCAAGGAATCTGGGAAATGTATCTGGAAGGGAAGCCTTACGAGCGCGGGCTCATTTACGGGATCCTTGCAAAGGAATTAATGGAAAAGCAGGAAGTCCATTTCGTAAACCAGATCAAGGAAATGATTCCCAGCAGCGTGTTTTTGCAGGTGCTGAAAGGATTTGTCGGCTGGTTTAACCGGGATATTTACAAATATATTCCCCAAGAAAACCAGCAGGAAATTTACGGCGTGTCCCAGTCATTTTCTGAGCAGTTCAACTACATTGGCCCTAAATATTACCGCATTCTCAATTACCACGCCGCCCACGACATCGGCCACGCGCTTACCGATCTGAATATGGTGGGCTGCACGTCTTTTGCAGTCAATAATGCATTGACAAAGGACTCCACGCTGCTGATTGCCAGGAACTTCGATTTCTATATGGGCGACGCTTTCGCCGAAGACAAGCTGATCGTGTTCATGAACCCGGACAAGGGCTACAAATTCGCTTCCTACGCCTGGGCGGGGCTTACAGGTGTGGTTTCGGGAATGAATGAAAAAGGCATAACCGTTACATTAAATGCTTCAAAGTCAGACATTCCGTTTGCGGCGAAGGAGCCGATTTCTATTTTGGCCAGGGAAATTTTGCAGTATGCAGGCACCATTGAAGAAGCCAGGAAAATCGCGCAGCGTAGCGAAACATTCGTTTCCGAATCCTTACTGATCGGTTCCGCGGCCGATGATAATGCGGCTATTATTGAAAAATCGCCACAGAAAATGGATGTTTTTGAATCGGGAAAGGATTATCTGGTTTGCGCCAACCATTACCAGGGAAAATCGTTTGTTGCTGATTCTGTGAACATTAACAACATCAAGGATACAGATTCCAAATCTCGTTTTGATCGCATGAATGAGCTGATGAACCGGTCTTACCCGCTCGATGTGGACAAGGCCGCCGCTATTTTACGCGATCAGAAGGGCGTTAATGACAAATTCGTGGGTTATGGCAATTCAAAAACACTGAACCAGCTCCTTGCGCATCACGGGATTCTTTTCAAGCCGGAAAAAAGAGAAATGTGGATTTCAACGCCGCCTTACCAGTTGGGGGAATTTATTTATTACAATTTAAATGATGTTTTCTCGCGGAACGGAACATTTCAACCCGTGGATTCACTCAAAATCCGTTCAGACCCTTTCCTGGCTTCCAATGATTACAAGAAGTTCGAAGCGTTCAAGGTTACCAAGCAAAAGATCAGTAAATATGTAATGCTGGGCGTTCCTTTCGAGCTCTCGCGCGAAGAAGAGGTTGCTTTTGTAGCCAATAACCCGGAAAGTTATCTTACCTATCTGTTTTTAGGTGATTATTTTAAAAAGAGTAAAAATTCAAAGAAAGCGATCAGCTATTACAGGGAAGCCTTAAAACACGATGTGGCGTCTCTCAAAGAAAGGAATGTGATCAAAGACAAAATTGCCGAAAGCCAAAAAGTCTCCTTTCTGATTTTTAGTTATAAACCTGATTCCAATGACCATTAATATGATCCGCGAAACGCAGGAGCAAAAATTGAAACACTTGCTGGCTTACGTTTCGGCACATTCTCCTTATTACCAGAAGGTTTTTCGGAAGCACGGCGTGGATGTGGACAGCATTGTTTCAATTGCAGATCTGGCAAAGCTGCCTTTCACTACGAAGGACGATCTGGCTGCGGCCAATGATGATTTTTTGTGTGTTCCAAAAAGCAGGATCGCGGATTATGTAACGACTTCGGGCACATTAAGCGATCCGGTGGCATTTTATCTTACAGACTCCGACATTGAAAGGCTTGCCGAGAATGAATCCGAATCGTTTCGCTGCGCCGATGGGAGCGAGCATGACATTTACCAGCTCATGACCACCATTGACAAGCGGTTTATGGCCGGGCTGGCATACTGGATGGGCGCCCGGAAACTAGGAGCCGGAATGATCCGGGTAGGGCCGGGCGCACCGTTTTTGCAATGGGAATCGATCCAGCGTTTTTCGCCAACCGTTATCATCGCCATCCCCTCATTCATTCCCCGGCTCATCGATTACGCCATTGCTAATAACATCGATTTCGCCTCTTCCAGCATCAAATCGGTCATATGCATCGGTGAGCCGATCCGGAATCCGGATTTTACTTATAATGAACTCGGTAAGCGGATCACTTCGCAGTGGGATGTGAAACTTTACTCCACTTATGCGTCAACAGAAATGGGCGCGGCTTTCACGGAATGCAGCGAGGGTAAAGGCGGACATTTGAATGAAGATCTGCTGATCCTGGAAGTGGTTGATGAACAAGATGTTGTGGTTAAAGAGGGAGGGCTTGGAGAGATTGTTATCTCGACATTAGGCGTGGAAGGGATGCCGCTGCTGCGTTACCGGACGGGCGATTTATGCCATGTGCATTACGAAAAATGTGCTTGCGGCCGCACGAGCCCGCGCGTGGGTCCCGTAGTGGGCAGAAAGCAACAAATGATTAAATTTAAGGGAACGACCATTTTTCCGCCTGCTATTTTCGATGTCCTGGATATGGTGCCCGAAATTGACCTTTATCAGGTTGTCGTTGCCAAAAATGAGTATGGAAACGATGACATTTCGATCCAGTTGCCGGATCATCTGGACACTGCCTTTTTTCGGGAAAAACTGCATTCACTGTTCAAATCCAGGCTTCGCGTGACGCCGTCATTTGCGTTCACAACCGCTCACGAACTCAACCTCAGAATATACAAACAGGAAAAACGCAAACCTGAAAAATTGATCTATATTTGACGCCTCTATTACCATATAAAAATAAAATTACGAACATGAAAAAGACCATTTACGCAGCAGTTTTTGCCATTGTTGCGATCGGAGCAACAGATACATTTGCTCAGAGAGTCGAGCTGAAAAGCGGAGACATTGCCGTATTATCAGGCCAGAAAACGGTAAACGTTGAATACGATTATTCAGAGTTCGGGGTTGGGAAATTTGCAACTGAAAAAGAATATCTGGACAAGAAATCTGCTGAATACAATGCAAAGGAAGCAGGCAAAGGTGACGCCTGGAAAAAAGCCTGGGTTGATGACCGCAAAAACCGTTTCGAACCCAAATTCGAAGAGCTTTTCAATAAGGGAATGGCTGACAAAGGCCTGCAAGCCGTTCAGTCCCGTCCGGATGCAACTTACACCTTGATCGTTCGCACTAAATTTGTTGAGCCCGGCTTTAATGTAGGGGTGATGCGTAAAAATGCCTACGTGGATTACGAAGTGGACCTGGTTGAATCTGCGAATAAATCTGCCAAAGTTGCTCAGCTGAATATGCGCAATGTTCCCGGCGGCCAGTTTGGCGGCTTCGATTTTGACACCGGCGTCAGGATCGCGGAATCTTATGCGAAAGCTGGAAAATCTCTGGCTGCATTTTTGGATAAAAAGCTTTAATAACAATCCATAGTCACAATTTTAACATTCTTATGTTATGAAAAAGCTGTGACTTCCTGCATTCGTTCTCATGCATACTGGCTTTACAAAAACCTATAAGGTTTAAAAAGTAAACAGAATTGCCTATTTTTAAAGTCCATTACCGATACCATAGCATATTTTGTAAGCTGTGATTTGTTCGCCAGATTGGGGGAGCGCTTCACAGCTTACTGTTTAACTGATAACCCATAAACGTGCGGATTTTACCTCTCATTTTCCTGGCGCTCATTACCTTATCATTGTCAGGATGCGGAAAAATGCTATATCGGTCGGCTGCAAAAGCATTCAATAAAGGAGTCAAAGAGTCGCCCTATGATGCCGTCATCGTTCCCGGCTTTCCGCACAATGGCGAGAAATGGGATATGATCCTGCAAATGCGCATCCACTGGGCACATTACCTTTATTCAAAGGGATACACCAAAAACATTATCTTCTCAGGCTCTGCCGTTGCTACGCCTTATGTAGAAAGTAAGGTGATGGCCAATTATGCACACGCATTAGGCGTACCCCGCGAAAATATTTTTACCGAAGAAAAAGCCGAGCACAGCACGGAAAACGTATACTATTCTTATCGCCTTGGAAAAGACCTGGGTTTTACGAAACTTGCACTCGCTACCGACCCGATCCAGACGAGCTACATGCGCAAATTCATTAAGCGTTTCGACCTGCCGATCGGGCTTCTGCCGACTGTCATCGATACGTTAAAGGGGATGAACCTTTACGAGCCCAAAGTAGACAACACGCTGGCCGTGCGGGAAGGATTTGTGAAGCTGTCGGAAAGGGAAAATTTTTTCCAGCGTTTCAGGGGCACCATGGGCAGATACATTGTCTGGCATGAGGAAGACCTCAAAAAGAAAAAGCACAGAAGGAAGTTTAAAGATAGAATGATACCCGCCTCTTCGGCCAAAAATGAACCTTAAAAGCGTATAATGAAAAAAGAATTGTCGGCAATTGACGCCAAGTATGAAGCACAAAAAATAGCATTTGGTCCCATGTATTTTCAAGCGGTCGTTGCGCTTCGGGAATTGGGCATTTTGCAGTTTATCAGCAACAATCGGAAAGGTGTCAGCATTGAGACGATTATTGAAAAAACCGGTGTGTCGGAGTATAGTGTTACTTTGTTGCTGGAAGCCGCTGAGGTTCTTGGGGTTGTGGAAGTGGAAGACGACATTATTAAAATTTCCAAGATCGGTTTTTTCCTCCTGAAAGACGAAATGACGCGGGTCAATATCAACTTCATGAATGATGTTTGCTATCTCGGTGCAAAAAATATGACCGAAAGCTTCAAAAATGGCAAACCTGAGGGGCTGAAAGTGCTGGGCAACTGGCCGACCATTTACGAGGGCCTTTCTGTTTTGCCGGAGCCAGCCAAAACTTCCTGGTTCGAATTTGACCATTATTATTCGGACAATGCATTTCCCGAAGCATTAAAAATTGTGTTCAGGAACAATCCAAAATTGATTTTTGACGTAGGCGGAAACACAGGTAAATGGTCATTTGCCTGCTGCAAGCACGATCCGAATGTCAGGTTAAAAATACTTGACCTTCCGGTTCAGCTGAAAGTGGCACAGGCTAATGCAACGGAGCGAAATTTACTGGACCGCATTAGTTTTCACCCGATTGACCTCCTGGATCGTTCGCAGGAAATCCCGAAGGGCGCTGATGTGATCTGGATGAGTCAGTTTCTGGATTGCTTTTCAAAAGAGCAGATCATTCAGATCCTCGAAAATGCGTGCAATGCAGCTTCCGAAAACACGACGCTCTACATCCTGGAACCCTTTTTCGACAACCAGAATTTCCCGGCTGCTCATCATAGCCTGGTGGCTACATCGCTCTATTTCACAATTATGGCGAATGGAAACAGCAAAATGTATCGTGTGGAAGTAATGAAGGATCTGGCCCGTCAGGCTGGGTTCGAAATCGTGGAAACCTATCCGTTGATCGGCGATAGCTATCATACTATTTTGGAATGCAAAAAACGGGCTTAGGAACATCTGGTTCTGATCATTTGTTTAAGCAATAGTCTACGATTAGTTACATGAAAAGATCCCTGATTATCATACTCGTTTGCCTGGCATCCCTGACTACGTTTGGGTTTGTTCAGTCGGAAAAAAAAGATTTTTATAAGGCATTGTCGAGCGGGGAAGAATCCACTATCGATCAGGCGCTTGCAAATCTTGAAAAGGAAAAACCGTCTTCCCGGATCAACGCCTGCAAAGGCGCATTGACAATGAAGAAGGCGGGGTTTCAGAAAAGTGTAAAAGTGAAAGTCAAAACTTTCAAAAAAGGTGCTTATATGCTTGAAGATGAGATTAAAAGTAATCCGGCCAATACAGAATACCGGTTTCTGAGACTAACCATTCAGGAACATGCACCTAAGGTTTTGAAATATAATAAGCAGCTTGACGAAGACAAGCAGGCAGTGATAGCGGGTTTTGGCAAGCTGGACAATGATTTGAAAGCGATTGTTTCCAATTATGCCAAGGATTCCAAGGTGTTGAAAGCGAGTGATTTAAAGTGAGAATTCAGGTAAACAGGAATTGTTGATCAATGGCAAAAATACTAGTCGTAAACTACTCGCAAACCGGACAGTTGAATGAAATCATCGACCAGTTTTTAGCTCCATTCGATCCAAACAGCATAGAGAAGCACCAGATTTTCCCGGTTACACCTTACGTTTTTCCCTGGACTACGGAGGAATTCTTCGATAAGATGCCGGAATGTGTTGAGGAGGACACCATTCCACTAAAATCAATTCCCTACACAGCTGAGCGTTACGACTTGATCGTATTGGGTTATCAGCCCTGGTTTTTGTCCCCTTCGCCACCCGTTACATCCCTGCTTAAAGACCCTACTTTCCAGTCCATCCTGCGCGGCACGCCCGTTGTGACCGTCATAGGAGGAAGAAATATGTGGCTCAATTCGCAGGAGAGTGTTAAAAAGTTAATTAAGAATGCAGGCGGTAAGCTGGTAGGCAACATTCCGCTGATGGACCGGACGTCGAATCTGATCAGCGCATTTACTATTTTACATTGGATGCTAACCGGACGAAAAGACCGAAAATGGAATATTTTTCCACTTCCCGGCGTTAGTGACCAGGATATCCGAAGCGCATCGCAATTTGGCGATATTGTGAACAACGCAGCAGCAAAATCAGATTACGGCAATCTGCAGAACGAGATTCTGGCAACAGGTTTGATCGCGATCCCGACAGACATTCTGTTTATTGAACAACGTGCCAAAAAACTTTTCAGGATCTGGGCAAAGCTGATCAAAACAAAAGGAACGACTCCTGCTAAGCGGAAAAGACTGGTTGGTTTTTTCAAATATTATCTGCTGATCGCCTTGTTTATGGTCGCTCCCGTGATCCTTTTCGTATATAATTTGCTGATCGTGCCTTTTACCGGAAATGCGATTAAGAAGAAAAAACAATACTTTTGTGGTGTAGAAACCAAATAATAATGTCAGACGCATATATTACCAGAATTGCCAAGTTTTTGCCGAATGAGCCCGTTTCCAATGATGAAATGGAAGCATATTTAGGATATATAAATGGAAAGCCTTCCAAATCAAAAGCACTTGTTTTACGTAATAACGGCATAAAAAACAGATATTATGCGCTGCTGAAAGATGGCACAACGACGCATACCAATGCAGAAATGGCGGCGCTGGCGGTAACAAAACTTTTTGAAAAAAATACATCGGAAATAAAGGACGTGGACCTGATCAGTTGTGCTACGTCGAGCCCGGACCAACTGATGCCCTCACACGGTTCAATGGTGCACGGCTACTTGAAAGACACCGGCCCTGTTGAGGTTGTGTCGCCTTCGGGCGTTTGCTGCGCGGGGATGCATGCTTTCAAATATGCCTACATGTCTGTAAAACTGGGCGAAAAGCAGAAAGCGGTGGCCTGCGCGTCCGAAAGGCTTTCTCCGGTTTTGCGCGCGGATCAGTTTGAGGATGAAGTGCAGCAGCTTTTAAGGCTTGAAAAAAATCCTTATCTGGCTTTCGAAAAAGACTTTCTACGCTGGATGCTGTCGGATGGTGCCGGCGCTTTCCTTGTCGAATCCGAGCCCAATAAGTCCGGTATATCATTGAAAATTGATTGGATAGAAGGCTGCTCCTATGCCAACGAGGAGGAGGCATGCATGTATATGGGCGCTGACAAGCAGGAGGACGGTACGCTTAAAAGCTATAAAGATTTTAAAAGTGAGCAGGTCCTGGAACAGTCTGTGTTCAGTATCAAGCAGGATGTGAAGCTTTTAGGAGAAAAAATTGTTAAATTGGGTTTTGCCAAATTAAAGGATATCCTCGACAAACGGGGGATCAGCATGGATGAAGTGAGCTATTTCCTGCCGCACTTGTCCAGCTACTTTTTTGAAAACAAAATCGAAGACTTCTGTAACGAGAACGGCATGCCGATTTCAAAGGAAAAGTGGTATACCAACCTGGTTACCAAGGGCAATGTAGGTTCGGCTTCGATTTATATGATGCTTGAAGAAGTTTTTTACAGCGGGGCACTGAAAAAGGGTGAGAAGATACTTTTAGCAGTTCCCGAAAGCTCCCGCTTCTCTTATATGTTCTGTATGTTGACCGTTTGCTGATCTAATTGCTGATCCATGAAAAAGGAAGACCTTCCACAAGACCCGGGCGCACTGGATAAATTTACCAGGGAAGTATGTTACGTCAAAAATCAGGACGGAAAATACGAAACCGCGTTGAGCAGAGGTTGGGAGGTTAAAAAACAGGCGCTGGATAGCGCATGGGACGATGTGAATGAACGGATAGCGGACGCCAGAAAAGCCGTAGCAAACGGTGAGAAAAGTCCGATCTACTACTATATGGAACTCCGGTTGATGGATCTGTCGGTTCTGTCGGGTTACACAGGTTTTTTTCCTTTTTTTATCAAAAGACATTTAAAACCATCTGTTTTTAAAGGATTAAGCGACCGGAAGCTGGAAAAATATGCCAGCGCATTCGATGTTACATTGCAGGAATTGAAAAATTTTAAAGGTTGATCCAGTGAATATTGATAGCCATACGGATGAGTTCCGCCACGTTCAGACCGCACATTGTGAGAATGGGGTTACCACGGCATTGTTGCGTTATCACGGTCTGGATTTCATGACCGAGCCGCTGGCCTTTGGAATGGGCTCAGGGCTTTTTTACATTCAGATTCCTTTCCTTACCATTAATAACGGCCCTGCAATTTCTTTCAGGACCATGCCGGGTGCTATTTTCAAGCGGACTTGCAATTCACTTAATGTAGATGTGACGCGGAAAAAATTCTCAAATGTAGCCTCAGCGGAAGCGTTCCTGGACAAAAAAGTCCAGGAAGGCGTCCCGGTGGCCTGCCAGGTCGGCGTTTTTCACCTTACTTATTTTCCAAAAGAATACCGGTTCCATTTCAATGCCCATAACCTGATCGTTTTCGGGCAGGAAGACAATAATTATCTTATCAGTGATCCGGTCATGGAGGATGTGACCACTTTATCCAAGTCGGATCTCAGCCGCGTTCGTTTTGCACAAGGCCCGCTGGCTCCGAAAGGACACATTTATTATCCTGAACGGGTGAAACCGGTGACCGATGACATGATCCGTAAAGGGATTGTAAAAGGAATCCGTCGGAATGTGCGTGATATGCTCAAAATTCCGGGCAGCTTTGCCGGCGTGGATGGCATCAGGCACACAGCGGGGCATATCCGCAAGTGGCGCGATAAGCTTGGGCTGAAAAAAGCCAGCCTTTATCTGGGTCAAATTGTTCGGATGCAGGAAGAGATCGGCACAGGCGGAGGCGGTTTTCGGTTCCTATACGGTGCATTTCTGGAAGAAGCGTCCGCTTACATGCAGGATGATCGTTTGTCGGCTGTTTCTGAGGACTTTACCAAAGCAGGCGACATGTGGCGCGCGAGTGCGATCAAAATGGCGGGCGTTTACAAAGGCCGGTTGACGGAACAAAAAGATTTTGATGAAATAGCCGATATGCTGGTTGATATCAGATTGGTAGAGAAAGAAGCGTTTCAGAAACTATCGCGCATGAGTCTTGGTAAATGAGCATTACGATATGACCGAACCGGTTAGCATTGAAATACAAAACGTTTCTAAAAAATATAAAACTGCACAGGAAAACAGCCTCACCGACGTCTCCCTGAACATTGGTACGTCTGATATTTTTGGTTTGCTGGGACCCAATGGGGCCGGCAAGACAACATTGATCTCGATCCTTTGCGGCATAATCCCGCCATCATCCGGAACAATTAACTTTTACTACCAAAACCAATTTATTTCCGAACAGGAACGAAAAAGCCACATAGGATTTGTTCCTCAGGAATATTCTTTCTACCAGGAACTTACGCCGCGGCAAAACCTGGACTACTTCGGTGCCATGTACAACCTGGGCAAGGAAGAGCTGGAAGCGCGTCGGGAAGATCTGCTGGAAATTTTGGGACTGGCCCGCTTTGCGGATAAAAAAGTCGGGTCATTTTCAGGCGGGATGAAACGCCGGGTTAACCTTGCGATCGGCATTATTCACAAACCCGATATCCTTTTTCTGGACGAGCCCACAGTGGGGGTCGATGTGCAAAGCCGCAATGCGATCATCCGCTATTTGCAGGAAATAAATAAGGCCGGTACGACCATCATCTACACTTCCCACCACATGTCCGAAGCAGAGGAATTCTGCAAGCACATTGCGCTCATTGACCATGGTAGGGTTATTGCTAAAGGCGACCTTACAGATCTGAGGAAAACGCATGACGCTCCTAATCTGCAATCATTATTTATCAAACTGACAGGGGAGGAGTACAGGGATTAATATGTTCAAGGTTTTTTCATCATTACGCAAAGAATATCTGCTGCTGATCAACGATAAGGTTGGCCTGGCGCTGATGTTCCTGATGCCGCTGCTGCTGGTATTTATCATTACCATTATCCAGGACAGTGCGTATAAAATGGTGAATGAGAACCAGATCCCGCTGCTCGTGGTCAATCACGACGCGGGTAAGGAAGGTGATAAGCTTGTTGACCTTCTCAAAAAATCCGGCCTTTTCAAGATCGATTCGCAGGATGCAGTTCCTGAAAAGTCGTTGAAATCCGAATTATTATCAAGGGGAAAATTGATCGGGTTATATATTCCTAAAACATTTTCCTCGGGGCTTGAAAGCAATGCAGCCGATGTGAGTAACATTCTGATGGACGATCTGGGGCTGGAACGTGATTCAATTAACACGGAGAAGGTATCGATGCCGACGCTATCTTTTTATAATGACCCGGTTTTGCAGGAGAATTACAGCTTTTCGGTCATGGGCATTATTCAATCCTACATGAGTGTTATTGAAAATTCCCTGATGATCGACCGGATGTACTCAACCATGGACCTGGGTGGACAGTCGGAAGAGTTGAAAAAGAAAATGATCTCCAACAGGGTTAAGATCAATCAGATCGTGGCCAGCAACAATAACTCGACGGCTATTCCCAATTCTACACAGCATAATGTACCTGCCTGGACGATTTTTGCCATGTTTTTTATGGTCGTCTCGCTGGGCAGTAACATTGTAAAAGAGCGCATTAACGGCAGTTTTCTGCGACTGAAAACCATGCCTACGACATTTATGCTGGTGATGTTTAGTAAAATGGCCATTTACGTGCTGGTAGCAGTGGTGCAGGTAGCATTGACATTTTCCATGGGAATATGGATCCTTCCCGAGCTCGGACTTCCCAAACTAACCATTCCTACTAACCTTTTTGCATTCGCCTGCGTGATCCTGATCAGCAGCATGGCCGCCGTGAGTTATGCATTGATGATCGGCGCCTATGCACGGACCGAGCAGCAGGCAAATGGTTTCGGAGCGATTTCCATTATTATTTTCGGGGCAATAGGCGGAATACTGGTGCCTACATTCGTTATGCCTGGTTTTATGCAGTTTGCCAGCAACTTTTCACCTCTGCACTGGTGCCTGGAAGGTTTCTACATTCTTTTCCTCAAAGGCGGAAGCTGGCAGGAGCTCAAAAATGTCTTCGCCTTTTTAGGGATATTTATCCTGCTTTGTCAACTTGCCACTTATTTTAAGCTTAGGATGGAAAGAATTATTTAAGTTTGAATTCAGAAAAGAAATTATGGACATAGAAAGTTTAAAACCCGTCATTAAAGGTCAGATTGTACAATATTTGAATTTACTTGACATTAATCCGCAGGACATTAAGGATGACGAACCCCTTTTCGGAGGCGACCTGGGCCTGGATTCAATTGATTCGCTGGAACTGGTGGTGCTTCTTGAAAGAGAGTACGGGATCAAAATCACTAACCCTGCCGAGGGAAGAAAAATCCTTGTGGATGTAAACCACATGGCTGAATATATTTTAGCAAATACAAAAACGGCCTGAATATGAAAAAGGTGTTGGTGACCGGAATGGGCATTATATCAGCCATTGGTGAAAACCTTTCGGAGAACCACGCCAGTTTGCGTCAGGGAAAAACGGGCATAACCGCCGCAGCACATTTTGATTCCCGCTATGCCGCATTGCTTCCTTTTGGCGAAATTGCATGCAGCAACGAACGACTGAAGGAACTGCTCGGTTTGCAGGATAGCGCAGGTTACACGCGCACCGATTTGCTTGCTACCAAGGCATTCGACGAAGCAATTAAAGACGCTAGTCTTTCCGCAGACCAGCTTTCATCTTTTGATACAGCATTCATCTCCGCAACGACAGTCGGCGGAATGTGCCTCACTGATCAGCTCTATGAAGATGCCAATCTGAAAACGAGCGGATCGGAATATCTGGAATCATACAATTGCGCAGCGCACACCATTACCTTACTCGAAAAGTATAACATCAGAGGCTTTTCCGACACCATTAACACAGCCTGTTCGTCATCTGCCAATGCCATTTTAATGGGCGCGCGACTGATCCGGTCCGGACGGGCAAAAAGGGTTATCGTCGGCGGCGTGGATAGTCTTGCCAAATACACGGTTAATGGTTTCAATTCGCTTAAAATCTTATCTGCTTCCGCGTGTAAGCCATTCGATGAAAACCGGGATGGGCTTAATCTGGGAGAAGCGGCGGCTTATCTTGTGCTGGAAGCGGAGGACGTCGTTGGGGATAAACGCGTTTATGCGGAAGTCGCCGGATATGGCAATGCAAATGATGCGCATCACCCGTCGGCCATGTCCGAAGATGCCATAGGCGCCATGCTCTCCATGCGTGAAGCCATCGAATCCGCAGGGATTGGCTTCAATCGCATCGACTATATCAATGCCCACGGAACGGGGACGCCCAACAATGATGAAGTTGAGCTAACCGGAATGTCGCGGTTATTCGAAGAAATTCCGCCTTTTAACTCTACCAAATCTTACACAGGGCATACATTGGGAGCGGCTGGTGCGGTGGAGGCAATTTTTAGCATATTAAGCATCGTCTACGATGAGATTTTCCCGAGTTTACATGTGGAAACAGCCATGAGCTCACACAAGGCGCAACCGGTTGCTGCATTGATTCAGGATAAAAAAGTGGCCTATGCGCTTTCCAACTCGTTTGGCTTCGGAGGGAATTGCACTTCCCTGGTTTTTGGAAGCGTAAATTAAGCGTCCTAGGATTGCATGAGCTCTTTCAGGATCTTTTGTGCGGCAATTGAGATGATGGTTCCGGGGCCGAAAATGCCTTTAACACCCGCATCATACAGAAACTGATAATCCTGCGCCGGAATAACGCCACCGGCAATCACCATAATGTCTTCCCGGCCAATGTTTTTCAGCTCGGCGATGAGTTCCGGGATAAGTGTTTTGTGCCCTGCTGCCAGACTCGATGCGCCGATTACATGGACATCATTTTCTGCTGCTTGTTTGGCGACTTCCTGGGGCGTCTGGAAGAGCGGGCCAATGTCCACGTCAAAGCCGAGGTCGGCGAAGCTCGTCGCGATCACTTTGGCCCCGCGGTCATGGCCGTCCTGGCCCATCTTTGCAACCAATATCCGTGCACGCCGGCCATCCATTTCCGCAAACTGATCAGACAATTCCAGCGCTGCCCGGAAATTTTCATCATCCGAAGCTTCTGCCTGATAAACACCCGAAACAGACCGGATGGTTGATTTATAACGTCCGAATTCCTTTTCCATCGCATCAGAAATTTCACCCAATGTAGCCCTTTTGCGCGCCGCCTCGACGGCCAGCGCCAACAAATTTACAGACATGTCCTTGCCGCCCTTTTGCTTGCAGGCTTCCGCGATAGCATTCAGCGCCAATGCAACTGCCTGCGAATCGCGTTCCTCTTTTATTTTATTCAAAGAAGCGATCTGCGACAGCCGAACTGCCTGGTTATCAATCTGTAAAATGTCAAATGTCTCCTTGCTTTCTGTTTTGAATTTATTAACCCCCACAATAATGTCCTTGCCCGAATCAATGCGGGCCTGCTTTTTTGCCGCTGCTTCTTCGATCCGCATCTTTGGCAGTCCGGTTTCTATGGCTTTGGTCATGCCGCCGAGTTTTTCCACTTCCTCAATCAGCTGCCATGCTTTTTCTGCGAGCTCTTTTGTCAGATCCTCGACATAATAGGAGCCGCCCCATGGATCCACGGCCTTGCAAAGATCCGTTTCGTGCTGAATAAAAAGCTGTGTATTGCGCGCAATGCGGGCAGAGAAGTCGGTGGGAAGCGCCATGGCTTCGTCGAGCGAGTTGGTATGCAGCGATTGCGTGTGCCCCATGACGGCGGCCATGGCCTCAATCGTTGTCCGGGTAACATTGTTATACGGATCCTGTTCGGTAAGGCTGTAACCACTTGTTTGGCAATGTGTCCTTAGTGCCAGCGATTTTTCATTTTTGGGATTAAACTGATTTACAATTTTTGACCAAAGCAACCGTCCCGCACGCATCTTGGCAATTTCCATGAAATGATTCATCCCTATGCCCCAGAAAAATGACAGTCTGGGTGCAAAATCATCAATCGCGATGCCCGCGTTCAGCCCGGTCCTGATGTATTCCAATCCGTCTGCGAGCGTATAGGCAAGCTCAATGTGCGCGGGCGCGCCAGCTTCATGCATGTGATAGCCGCTGATGCTGATGGAATTAAACTTTGGCATGAAACGGGAAGTATAGGCAAAAATATCGCCTACTATCCGCATGGAAGGCGCTGGGGGATAAATGTAGGTGTTCCGGACCATGAATTCCTTCAAAATGTCGTTCTGAATGGTTCCTGACAACAACTCAGGCTTAATGCCCTGTTCTTCCGCAGCCACAATAAAAAAGGCCATAACCGGAATAACAGCCCCATTCATGGTCATGGAAACCGACATTTGATCCAGCGGGATTTGGTCAAAAAGCATTTTCATATCCTCCACCGTATCAATCGCAACACCTGCTTTGCCCACATCGCCGGTGACACGCGGATGATCCGAATCATATCCTCGATGCGTGGCCAGATCGAATGCAACAGAAAGGCCTTTCTGACCAGCGGCCAGGTTGCGCTTATAAAATGCATTGGAATCCGAAGCAGTCGAAAAGCCGGCATATTGACGGATTGTCCACGGTCGTTCCAGATACATGCTCGCATAAGGCCCACGCACAAATGGTGGAATTCCGGCTTCGAATGCTAAATGTTCGGCGTCTTCGAGATCATTTTGGTTATAAATGCTTTTTAATCTGATTCCTTCTGAGGTAAACACAGGTTTGCCAGCCCGTTCCTCTGGTTGAGCGGATTGGTTATGATGGGTCGTCTGAATGTTCCTGAAATCCGGTTTCATGGCTTTGATGCGTTTAACACGGATGCTCGAAAACCCCCTGACTCTTCCATTTCCAAAAACAATTCCCAAGCCCTGGCGGCCATATCCAGAGACATTTTTTCGAGCATGTATGAGCCCGCCGCCGGATCCGCAACATACGCCAATGCACTTTCGTGGGCAAGAATGGAGGATACATTGCGCGCAATCCGTGCTGAAAAGTCACTTTGCTTGTTGGTTGATTCATCGTAAGGCCTCACTGTCAATGCATTGCATCCACCCATTACTGCGCTCATGGCCTCGGAGGCAGAGCGGATCATATTGGTGTAAGGCTCGGATGCGGAATCATTAAATGTTGAGGTTTGCGCTTGTATAAATGGCGTGCAAAGCTTAGCAGGCAGTTGATAGGCATTTGAAATTTTTCGTAATAAAAACCGGAATGCTCTTAATTTGGCGATCTCCGAAAGGAAGTTGGTGCCGATGGAAATGGTGAAAAGGGCGCGGTTGAAGGCTGTTAATGGTGAAATCCCTTTGTCTGTAAGCAGATCCAGGTAATTGACAGTGGCCGAAATCAGCATGGCCAGTTCCTGCACTGGTGTCGCGCCATTGTTGTGAAATAAATGACCCTCAACAATATAAGCCCGGAATTCCCGCATATTCCGGCTTTGGTTTAGAACAGATACGATAGCGTCAATGCTGTTACCAATTGATTTTCCCGTGCGCATCTGGTGGGCGACCGGGTCGAATGCGATGCCGCCTTTGAGATAATAACCGGCGTTTTTGGATATTTCCTTGAAAACGTCCGCAGCATTTTCCTGTGTTTGAAAATAAATAGCGGTGTCGCTTAACCGGATTCCGTGAAGCAATTTCGGGAATTCACAATGTGCTATGCTGGCATTTCCAAGGTCCAGCATAATCGAATCCGCGCCGTTTTCCAGGGCATGCTTCATCGCTGAATTGGTTGGGCGCGGTTCTGAGAATTTCACCATAGGCAAGTTTTGCCAGCCTGGTGTTTTTTTCTGACAAGCCTGCATAGACGCCATTTTTTCAGGAGCAATTTCCGATCGCGTCACATAAGGTTCCAAATGCAGATCAGCCCCGATTGTCCAATCAGATAATGTTTTAAGCCTTCCTTTCAATTCTTTGTCAGCCCGTTGTTCCCAGGCGTTTTTATCGGAAGGGCTGAATTCTGGGAAGTTAAGGACAGCCATTTCTTGACGGATAAGGTGGAAGTGAGCGATTTTTGCTTGCAAACAAAGCTACAAATTTGAAGTTACTTTTTCAGTTGTCGGGGCAAACCGTTCCTTCGGCGGATCAGGAACATAAAGTCATGCGATTTTATTTTGTGGGTTTGCAGATAGCCCGCCCGGGTATTAAATTGAACCTTGGTTTTAATCTGCAGAGATCAGGTATTTTTATATCTTTGCCGTCCTTTTAAATTTCGACATTCTGAATTCCTCAACTTATACATTGGAAAGAGTTAGCACACATAGAGAAGTAGACCAGATCTGGGATGCCTGCCTGAGAGTGATTCAGCAGCATATTCCGGATCAAAGTTTTAAGACGTGGTTTGAACCGATACGGCCTTTAAAACTTTACGGTAAAGTGCTTACGATTCAGGTTCCAAGCCAGTTTTTCTATGAATGGCTGGAAGATAATTATGTCAATCTTTTAAGGAAAGCACTGGATTACGCGATCGGGCGGGACGGTTTATTGGAGTATTCCATTATCGTAGACAAAGGCAATGATAAGCATCAGCCGCTTACGATGAACGTTTCTACGCCCAAGTCTCCGAATTCTTCCAAGCCGGATAATTTTGTAACCGACCCAAGGCTGGGTTCCAATCACCGGGATAAGGACCACGATTCCATGAACCTGGACACTTACCTGAATCCGAATTACTCGTTTGATAATTTTATCGAAGGCGATTGCAACCGTCTGGCGCGGTCCGCAGGATTTGCCGTGGCGCAGCGGCCGGGACTCACGTCATTTAATCCGCTGATGATGTACGGCGGGGTAGGGCTGGGCAAAACGCACCTTGTGCAAGCCATCGGAAATTACATTATGAACCACTTTGACAACAAGCTGGTGTTATATGTGTCTTCCGAAAAGTTTACCAATCAGTTCATTAATTCCATCAAAAACAACACGTTACAGGACTTCACCGATTTTTACATGAAAGTGGATGTGTTAGCGATTGATGACGTTCAGTTTTTATCGGGGAAAGAAAAAACGCAGGATACATTCTTCCATATATTTAATCATCTGCACCAGCTAGGCAAGCAGATCATTATGACCAGTGACCGGCCGCCGCGCGAGCTGCAGGGCTTACAGGACAGGTTATTGTCCCGTTTTAAATGGGGCTTGACAGCCGATTTGCAAACGCCAGATTTCGAGACGCGTATCGCCATTATCCAAAAGAAGATCCAGTCGGAAGGAATTTCGATCGATTATGATGTGATCGAATACATTGCGCACAGCGTGAATTCCAATGTGCGTGAACTGGAAGGTGTGATCGTCTCCCTGATGGCCCAGGCTTCGCTGACACGCCGGGAAATAGATGTGGAGCTGGCCAAAAATACATTGCGGAACATTGTAATGAACGAGGATAAAGAGGTGACCATTGATACGATTCAAGAGGTGATCGCCGACTTTTTCCAGGTTACCATTGCTGATCTGAAAAGCAAAAGCCGGAAAAAAGAAGTCGTTTACCCACGTCAATTGGCCATGTTCCTGGCCAAAGAATATACGGATCTGCCTTTGAAATCAATTGGTTATCATTTCGGTGGCCGTGACCACAGCACGGTGATTCACTCTATTCAAAGCATTAACCTGCTGATGGGCGAAACTCCAGACGTGGAAGAAACGCTGCAAAAATTACGCAGTTACTTTAAATAACAAATGGCGTCTAAAGGGTTTGAAAACTTATTTTAAACCTGAAAAACAAGATGACGCCCTTACTGATCGAACGCGCGCAGATCTGCGACGCAACATGGAATGAACACATTCGCGA
Organism: Dyadobacter sp. CY351; assembly: GCF_021502625.1. Taxonomy (NCBI): domain Bacteria; kingdom Pseudomonadati; phylum Bacteroidota; class Cytophagia; order Cytophagales; family Spirosomataceae; genus Dyadobacter; species Dyadobacter sp. CY351. The sequence continues at coordinate 505,566 of NZ_JAKFFU010000004.1, forward strand.
ATCCCTTCAATGTGTTATTTACGCTCAAACTTACTATCTCGACACGGTCTGTGAAAGCTGGAAGGCGCTTGTTTGGCCCAACATTCAGCATCCGGACATTGTCATGCCGATTCCCATTCGCAGGAAATGGGGTTTCCAAGTAGTTTATCAGCCTATTTTTTGCCAATATTTAGGTCTATTCTCCTTAAAGCCGCTTTCCGGATTGCAGTTGGAGTCATTCCTTCGGGTTGTTTCAAAAGAATTCTCCTACATAGCAGCTTATCAATTCAGTCCTGAGAACTCAATCAGGCTATCTGCATTAGCTCACACTTTTCCAGACTTTAATTTTTCACAAAAGCATACGCACTGGCTTCACTTGAAAGGTGACGTCCAACAACTGGATGCGGGCTATTCCAAAGACAGAAAGCGGAATTTAGTGCGTAGTAAGGGTTATAACTGGGAGGTTCAGAGAAGTGCAGACATTCAGCCATTGATCAAATTATTTAAGGAAAATCAAACTGCGCGGATTCCCGGCGGAATCGATCCGGATGCATTTAATCGTTTGGAGGCACTTTTTAACGTATTGCAGGCCAGGCAACAGGCGGAATTATATTACGGCCTATCCAGTGAAGATATCCATGCCGGGCACCTCCATGCCGGATATCCTCATGCAGGACATCCTCATGCGGGAATACTCATTGTAAAATTCGGAGGAAGAGCGATTTATCTTTTTAATGCAGCGGATCAGAAAGGTAGGAAAGACAATGCGCGGACGTTCATGCTGGATCACTATTTTCGTTCCATCCAAGATGAAACGTTGATCTTCGACTTCGAAAGTCCGGAGGTTGGTTCCATTGCCCAATTTTATCTTAGCTTCGGAAGCTTTCCAGTTTCATTTTATGCCATACGCCGGAATGAGCTTTGGTTTCCATTAAAGCAGTTCCAGGAATGGCGGAAGCGCTTTTTCAAAACCAGACGAGGTCTTTTTTAAGTCCTTTATATGATTTCAAATCCATCTCCAAAGATCCGATTTTCAGTTCCACTTCAACTTTCAATGGAATCTTATTAGAATCGTCAGAAACCCACAATTTCATAGCGCCTTCTCCTTTGAAAAACTTATTGTCAGGAATCAGTGGGTTGATCCTTAGCACCTTAGTCTTGCCATATTTGGTCTTGATCACATCTTTTCCGACATAACGAACACGCAGCTTATAAACCTCCCCGTCGAAAAATGTGGGAACTTCAATGACTTCGCCTTCGGAAATGCGTTCGAAATTAATCGTTCTGAGATAAAAATAGCCGCTGATAATGTCATGAATGTTGTTGGGGACATTGTAGGTTTTGGTCTCGTCCTTCACACTTGCGACGGCCTGGTCCCTGTGGTGGTTGAACATGACGCGCTCGTCCTTGCGATATTTGTTTTCCTGGATCTGACGCTCAAACATATGCGGCAGGATTGCCGTCGTGTCAATGTATGACCGCCACGTGTCCCGCACCCGAGAAATGAGATCGAACGCGCCTACTGTACGTCCCGATACATTGACCCGGTAGCAGGGCCGGTTGTTAATCATGGAAACCGACTTGCCTACTTCTACTTTGGCTTCGGCAGCATTGATAAACCCGTAATGCACTCTGTATTCGACCCTTTCGCCCGTCCCAAAGCTCTTGTTATTGATAACTCTGTTCTGAGCTGCCTGCTCTTCAAACTGCCGAAAAGAGAAAAAAAGCGAAAAGGTGATTAAAGCAATTATAACGATGTACGATCTCTTCATGCTAAAACGGTAATTATAGAGAGGGATATTTTTCTTTCAAATGGGTCAGGTATTTCTTAATATTTCCTCCAAATTTTTGTTCAAACTCAATTCTAAAAATGTCCTGTTTCGACTTATAAGTCTGATAACTGATGAAATATGCATTATTCGGTAACTTCCCGTCCGGCCACCGGCCCGCCGCCCGGCGGCCCGCCGCCCCGCGATTTTTGTTTGTTAACGTCCGTTTCCCCGAAAGCAGTGTATCTGCGTCCTCAAAGATGTTGGCAATGAGCGCCGTCTTCAAAGAATCGTAACGCGCGCTGGCAATGGGGTTTGTCCCGAACGTCTTATAGAGACTATCCAACCGGCCTATTCCCCTGAGCATGTGCCGCGAATAGGCATCATTGTACTTTTTTGAATATTCGTATGTACGTAATTCTGGTGAATCCAGACCATACTTGAACTTCAAAAAGCGGATAGCGCCCTGGTCGCCAATAAAACTGGCCAGGTTCTCATTCAGTTCCAGATTATTTTTCACAAAAAGCGTTCCATGCGTCAGTTCATGCAGGATCAGATTAGCAAGACTTCCCACCCGCCGATTCAGCATGCTCGATAAAATAGGGTCTTTCAGGTAACCCAGTGTAGACCACGCCGAGACATCTCCGATATCCGTATCCAGGCCCTGCTTGATCAGTTCACGCTCCTCATTTACCGCACGTGTGGAATCAAAAAAACCTTTGTAAGGAAAACTACCAATGATAGGAAAGTGCCATTTGTAGGGTTCGATCTTATATTTCTCTGATGCGGTAATGAGCCAGATCAATGGCTTTCCATGCTGATTATAGAACGTTGTGTAGTTTTTTGAAGGCGTCAGCCCGAGTGAATCGACGCCGAATTTTTTGATTTCCTCGATTAGCCGGATCCTTGCTTTAAGCGAATCAGGGAATGAAGGATCGGCGAGCACGTCGGTTACTTCCTCCACATTCATAAGGATCTTTACCTGACCCGAAGCCTGCATCCAGCCATAGCTGAGCAGATCACGATAATAAATCCCTGCAAGGACGCAAAGCACTATGACGGCAATAAAAATCTTTTTAAACACAAACGCGGTAATTAAGTAAGTAGGCGGAATGAATCTCTACAACAGATCATTGCGCTGCAAAATTATAGAAATAGGCCATTAATTATTCACCGTTTATCCTGCCAAAAAGCCGGTGGGTAAATGATTCGCGACGCAGAATAATCCAATGTCCTAAGTTGTAAAATCCGCTTGATATTATCTGTATTTATCATGCCTGAAATTATATTTTTAAAAGAAAAACCCGTTGGATTTTTGCTTGGAATTTGGTATTTTTACACAACAAAAAGACCAAGTATCTAGCGGTTTTTGGAATCAGAAGCCGCTTTTTTATGAACAAACTAAATTATTGTAACCGTTTTTATGGCACAACCAACCACTGATAAAGACAACAAACTAAAAGCACTACAAACCACGCTTGAAAAGCTGGACAAAACCTACGGAAAGGGCACAGTAATGCGCCTGAGCGACAGTAAGGTTTTGGACATTCCGGTTATTTCAACAGGTTCGCTGGGGCTGGACCTGGCACTTGGAGTAGGAGGCGTTCCGCGTGGCCGTGTTGTGGAAATCTACGGACCGGAATCTTCTGGTAAGACAACGTTATCAATGCACTGCATTGCAGAGGCTCAGAAAAAAGGCGGACTTGCAGCGTTCATTGATGCTGAGCATGCATTCGACAGGTCTTATGCTGAGAAATTAGGCATTGATACAAGCAACTTGCTGATCTCACAGCCAGACAGCGGTGAGCAGGCATTGGAAATCGCAGAACACCTGATCAGCAGCGGTGCTGTTGATATCATTGTTATTGACTCTGTTGCAGCACTTGTGCCGCGCGCTGAGCTTGAAGGTGAAATGGGTGACAGTAAAATGGGTTTACAGGCTCGTTTGATGTCTCAGGCATTGCGTAAGCTTACGGGTGTAATCAACAAAACCGGATGCTGCTGTATTTTCATTAACCAGTTGCGTGAGAAGATCGGCGTAATGTTCGGTAACCCTGAGACTACAACGGGTGGTAATGCATTGAAATACTATGCTTCTGTGCGTTTGGATATCCGTCGTGTGGGTCAGATCAAAGAAAGCGCTGACCAGATCCTGGGTAACCGTACACGTGTGAAAGTGGTGAAAAACAAAGTTGCGCCGCCTTTCAAAGTTGTGGAATTTGATATTATGTATGGCGAAGGGATTTCCAAGGTAGGGGAGATCATCGACCTTGCAGTTGAGCTGGATATCGTTAAAAAAGCAGGTTCATGGTTTAGCTACGACGGTAACCGTCTTGGACAGGGCCGTGACGCCGTGAAAGCCCTTATTAAGGATAATCCCGAGTTAATGGATGAACTGGAAGCGAAAGTTCGCGCGAAGGTTAACAACGAGCCGGATGCGCTGATTGACACGAGCGAACCTAATGTTGTAGACGAAGGCGCTCCGCTTTAATGTTGGAGGAATAGCTTCTGATTCTGTAATAGCTTATAAAGAAAATGCCCGGTGTTTGCCGGGCATTTTTTATTATATATCAAAATGGTTTTCGATCATCATCATCGTCTTCGAAATCATAATCATCTTCTCCTGGGCCGGAGAACATGCTGCTAACCAAGTCCTGAAATTTCATTCCCTGATCCAAAGACATTTTCCCGATCAGCGAGAACTCCGCCATGCCGTGCAATGCGAATTCCATCATAAACAGCTTTTCTTCCGCTCCTGAATAAGCACTCAGCATATCCACGAAATCGTCCAGGCCGTCAATGGTTTTCAATCGCGCCATATACTCGCGATCGGTCATATCTCCGGGCATTTCCATTTCATTGCCTGAGCCAAACCATTCGATCACTTTCGCGTATGGGTTGATCTTGCTTTTCTTGCTCTTTTCCGGATCCGGGAAAAAGTTAAGGAACTGGGTACGGATCGCTTTTCCGATCAGGTTTTGAGCCACGATAACGGGTCCTTCGACCTCGCCTTCATAAACAAGCTCAACTTTTCCGCAAATGGCAGAAACAACGCCGTATAGGTCAGAAATGCGCACGTAAGTGCTTTCCTCCCCGTTGATCAGCGCTCGCCTCTCTGCCGTGCTCAAAAGGCTTTCATAAGCCGAGATCGTCAAACGTGCAGACACACCGCTTTTGCTGTCCACATATTCGCTTTCTCTTGCTTCAAATGCAATCTGCTCGATCAATGTTTTTGCAAGCTCATTGACCTTGATCATGCCCACTTGCTCCGTTTTAACAATCGCTTCCTGTTCTGTAATTTTCTTACCCGTTTCAATTGTTTTTGGGTAATGCGTTACGATCTGGCTTTCGATACGGTCTTTCAGTGGCGTTACGATGCTTCCACGGTTGGTATAGTCTTCCGGGTTGGCCGTGAAAACAAACTGGATATCCAGCGGCAAACGCAATTTGAACCCACGGATCTGAATGTCGCCTTCCTGCAAAATATTGAAAAGTGCAACCTGGATCCTGGCCTGTAAATCGGGAAGCTCGTTAATTACGAAAATGCCGCGATGTGAACGGGGAATAAGCCCGAAGTGGATCACCCTTTCGTCCGAATAAGGCAATTTCAATGTTGCGGCCTTGATAGGGTCTACATCACCGATAAGGTCGGCCACAGAGACATCCGGCGTTGCCAATTTCTCGGTATAACGCTCGCTTCTGTGCAACCAGGCAATTTCTGTCTGGTCACCATATTCTTCAATAGCGTCTTTTGCAAAACGGGATAATGGCTCCAATGGATCGTCATGCAGCTCCGAATCCTTAACATACGGAATGTATTCGTCCAGAAGACTGATCATCATTCTGGCAATACGCGTCTTGGCTTGCCCGCGTAACCCCAGGAAGTTAATGTTGTGCATCGAAAGGATGGCACGTTCCACGTCGGGAATAACCGTTTCTTCATAACCCCAGATGCCGGGAAAAATATTCTCTTTGCTTTTAATCTTAACGATCAGGTTGTCGCGCAGTTCCTGTTTGATGGAACGGGATTGATAACCTGCTTTTTTCAGTTCACCAAGCGTTTGGATATCCAACAGCTCTGAACTACTAAGAAGTGAGTAACTCATGTATTTTTTGGCTGATTAACGCGCATACGCTACTGAACGCATCTCACGGATTACTGTAATTTTAATTTGTCCGGGATACTGCATTTCTTTTTCAATTTTTTGTGAAATATCAAAAGAAAGCATCCCTGCCTTTTCATCCGAAACATTATCTGCATCAATGATCACGCGCAGCTCGCGGCCGGCCTGGATCGCGTAACATTTTTCAACACCGTCAAACGACAATGCCATGTTTTCAAGATCACGCAGCCTTTGAATGTAAGACTCCATCATTTCCCTGCGTGCTCCCGGGCGAGATCCTGAAATCGCATCACACACCTGAATGATCGGGGAAAGGATGCTTGTCATTTCAATTTCGTCGTGGTGGGCACCGATTGCATTACACACCTCAGGATTTTCTTTGTATTTTTTGGCAAGTTCCATACCCAATATTGCGTGCGGAAGGTCGGATTCTTCCGGCCAAACTTTACCAATATCATGCAGCAGACCGGCTCTTTTCGCCAATTTCGTATTCAAACCCAGCTCGGAAGCCATCGTAGCGCATAGCTTTGCCACTTCACGCGAATGTTGCAGCAGGTTTTGTCCGTAAGAAGACCGGAAACGCATGCGGCCGATCATCTTAACAAGCTCAGGATGAAGTCCGTGTATGCCCATGTCGATTACAGTCCTTTCACCGATCTCAACAATCTCGTCGTCAATGTTCTTGCGTGTTTTGGCAACAACTTCTTCAATTCTGGCCGGGTGGATCCTTCCGTCCTGAACCAGGCGGTGCAGCGAAAGTCTGGCAATTTCTCTCCTTACAGGATCAAATCCGGAGATCACAATCGCTTCCGGGGTATCATCTACAATGATCTCAACGCCCGTTGCAGCTTCCAGAGCACGAATATTACGTCCCTCACGACCGATGATCTTTCCTTTAATATCGTCATTTTCAATGTTGAAAACAGAAACGCAGTTTTCAATAGCATGTTCAGCAGCCGTGCGCTGTATGGTCTCGATAACGATCTTTTTAGCTTCTTTGGTGGCAGTAAGGCGGGCTTCTTCCATCGCACTTTTAACATACGATCCGGCCCTTGTATCAGCCTCTGCTTTTAATGCGTCTATCAACTGCTCACGCGCCTGATCAGCGGTAAGGTTCGCGATTTTCTCTAATTGGGTAACCTGTTGTGCAAGTGACTTTTCTGCTTCTTCGCGGCGTTTTGTGGCCGTTTCGAGTTGCGAATTCAAGTTTGTTTTCAGCGCTTCCAGCTCGTTTTCACGGCGCTTGTTTGCCTCAATGGTCTGATTAAGGCTTTGCTCGCGTTGTTTTAATTTCTGTTCGTTGGTTTGAAGGATTACGCGTTTCTTGTTGGCATCCTCTTCAAACTCGCCTTTAAGTCTCAGGTATTTTTCCTTGGCTTCAAGGATCCGGTCTTTCTTTATGTTTTCAGCAGCACTTTCGGCATTACGGAGAATTTCGGCTGCGCGCTCCTGCGCTTCCTTTTCTTTCTGGTCAAACGACCTCTGAAAAATGAATTTTCCTGCGAAAATCCCCACACCAATGGCGATAATGTCGGACAGGACAAGGATGAAAATTAATGAATTTGACATTTCAGTAAGGTTATATATAGTTGGTTTTACCGACTAAACCGCGTGAAAATGCCGAAGGTGGAAGTATTGAAAGAAGATAAAGAGTAATCCGTATAAAATAAAGGTTTTGTGGTGTTGAGCTTTTAGCTTTCTATTGCGCTGGTAATGGTTTCATCAAGCTTTTCTACCCTGTTTTTAAAAGCCATCACCAAATTGTCCATTTGCTCCTGGTTCCGTTGTAATGCTACAAGGCATTCAATAGAAGTAAGTGCAATTGCTTCAATGTCACCGTAAACTTTTCCCTTTAATTTATGCTGCTGCACGCGTTGCATGAACACCTCATACCCATCCCTGTAGAATTTCTCCTGATCCGCCGGAACGCTCAGTTTGAAACCCCTGTCCAGCAGTTTTATAAAGACAGAAACGTCCGGATTGGGTATGTTATTTTTTTTCATAAGGTATCTTCAAGCAATTCTATGCACTTATCGATCTCTTGTATATATCTTTCAACTGAGTCTTTCAGTTCGGCGATTCCGCTTGTTGGTGTCAGTTTACTAGTGACAATTTTAGCGAAACTTTTAGACTTATTAAAGTCTTTTTCCAAACTAGTGTATTTTTTCTTTATTTCTTTTGCTTCTTCCTTGAGTTGGTTATTCGATGCACGCAGTTCCGCATTTTCGCGTTGCAGCTCTGATATTGACCAGTTTAGTTTCTCTTTAATGTTGATCAGGAACTCGAGTTTTTTCTCAAGGTCGGTCAACTTATGCTCAATGATGCGCTCGATGCTCCTTTCCATTTTTTTGGCCTTAATAATGCTGTCAACCAAAACTCTTATTTCCTGATCACGGCCTCAAATTCCCTTTCGTAAGCAGAAATCAACCGCTGCATGGTTTTGTCAATCACTTTGTCGGTCAATGTTTGCTGATCGTCCTGTAAAATGAAGCTCACGGAATACGATTTCTTACCTTCCAGATTCGCGCCTTCATACACATCAAACACGTTTACTGCGCGCAAAAGCTGCCTTTCGGTCTTATAGGCGATCTGTCGGAGCTCGTCAAACGTAATTTTCTTGTCAACCACAACCGAAAGATCCCGGCGCACTTCGGGAAACTTCGCCACTTCCTTGTACTGAACAAACGCATCGTATTGTTTGAGCATATAATCCCAATCAAAATCTGCGTAAAAAACAGGCGCCTTAATATCAAGCTTTTTAGCAATAGCCGCTTGGAGTTGTCCAAATGTGACAACAGGCTTGCGGTTTAATGTTAATGTTGTTCCAAACTTAAAAATCGCCGCATCCGCCTCAGTCCTTTCCACATCCCTGATCTTAACCGCTGATAAAACCTGCATTACAAAGCCTGCCAGATCATGGAAAACGACTTCGCGCGACTTTTCAAACCAGCTTTCCTGTCCGATGTTGCCCGTCAGGAAAACAGCCAGTCTTTCTTTCTCCACATATTTTTCGCTGATCTCATTATAGGTTTTACCAAATTCAAAAAGCTTCAAATCCTTTTGGCGGCGGTTGCTATTGTAAGCTATGACCTCCAAACCGGAAAAAATCAGCGTCTGACGCATTACGGAAAGATCTTCGCTCAGATAATTCAGGATTTTGACCGGATTCCCCTGAATGCTTTCTGCAATTGAAATGTGGTAATCAGGTTTTGTCAGCGAATTGTTGATCATTTCGTTGAAACCATTCGCTACCAGCAGTTCAGCAACGCGCAGTTTCAGTTTTTCAGGATCGTTAACAGGGAAATCAGACAAGTAATCAGAGCTAAGCGCATCGGAAAGCTCCACTTGGCCGAAACCGTAAATGCGCAGAATTTCCTCGATCACATCCGCTTCCCTTTGCACGTCTACGCGGTAAGGCGGCACGATAGCAGTAAAGCCAGCTTCGGTTTGGTCCTGAATTTTAATGTCCAGGCCATTCAGAATGTTAGTAATAAGTGTTTTATCCAATGATTTACCAATCAACCTGTCAATGTTGCGGTAAGTCATTTTTACTTCAAAATCCGCAACCGGATCTGGGTAAATGTCTGTAATGTTGGACGAAACGATGCCGCCCGCAATTTCCTGGATCAGCAATGCTGCCCTTCTCAATGCATACAAAGGCATGTTAGGGTCCGTGCCCCGCTCAAAGCGGAAAGAAGAATCCGTTTTTAATGCAAACCGCTGTGCCGTTTTACGCACCCATACAGGCGAGAAATAGGCAGATTCAAGGAATATGGAAGTGGTTTCATTGGTAACACCCGAAGTGAGCCCGCCAAAAACCCCGGCAATGCACATAGGCTCCGGATTGCCGCCTGTGCCTGCATTGCAGATCATCAGATCAGAATCCGAAAGTTTCCTTTCCACGCCATCCAGCGTCACGAATGTTGTCCCTGCTGGCACGGTGGTAACGATCACCTTGTTGCCGGTAACCTTATCTGCATCAAAAGCATGCATGGGCTGGCCCAGCTCATGGCAGATGAAATTCGTAATGTCAACAATGTTATTAATCGAGCGGATTCCGATTGTTGCCAGTCGCTGTTTAAGCCACTCGGGCGATTCGGCTACCTTCAAACCGGTGATGGTCAGGCCGGCATATCGTGGCGCTGCTTCCGAATTGCGAACTTCGACTTCAAATGGCAGGTTTTCATTGTTGACTGCAAAAGCATCAACGGACGGAAGTTTTATCTCACGATTAAAATAAGCTTTCAGATCACGCGCAACCCCATAATGCGATGCGGCATCGGCGCGGTTAGGCGTAAGGCCGATTTCTATTAAATAATCAGAAGAAATACCAAAATATTCGCTGGCCGGTGTGCCATTGGGAAGATCCGTATCCAGCACTAAAATGCCGTCATGCGACGAGCCGACGCCTAACTCATCTTCTGCGCAGATCATTCCTTCCGACAGTGCGCCTCTGATTTTTGATTTCTTCAAAACCAATGGCTGGTCGCTTCCCATCGGATATAATGTTGCGCCTACGGTTGCTACCACAACTTTCTGACCGGCAGCCACATTAGCCGCGCCGCAAACAATGGATAATGGGTTTTCACCACCTACATCAACAGTAGTAAGGCTCAAACGGTCAGCTTCCGGATGTTTTTCGCGGGTAAGCACCTCACCGATCACAACGCCTTGCAGACCTCCTTTGATGGATTCAATCTCCTCAATGCTTTCAACTTCCAGTCCGGTTGCGGTCAGTATTTTGCCAATTTCTTCCGGAGATTCTGTTATTTCTATTAATTCTTTAAGCCACTTATAGGAGATCTTCATGCGAATGCTTTCAAAAAAGGTTTTCAACCGACATTTAAGCCGAATTACAAAATTAAGGATTTAAGTCGAACAGCGCCGTCAGACTTGAAATAGTCATTGGTTTTTTTAACAAAACACAAAAAGCGTAAAGCGGCTCAATTATGAACAGCCGATTCGAGCTGCTCGCCAGCCAAAATGGCCACAGAAAGCGTATTTTCCTGAGGCGGAACGGGGCAGGCGTAACTTTCCTGGTAAACGCAGTAAGGGTTATACGCTTTGTTAAAATCCAGAACAATTACATTGTTTTTGATTTCAGAAACGGGATAATCCAGGTAGCGGCCGCCACCATACGTTTCCTTTCCGCTGGTTGCGTCTTTGAAAAGGACGGAGATAACGCTTTCATTTTTAAGCAATAACAGCTTCTGCTCCTGGTCGCCAATCTTGAAATTGGCATAACCATACTTCTCATATTTCTCCGAAGTGCCGTCCGTGTATTTCACTACAACTTCCTTATCATCATTCATATAAGGAGAAATATTGGCCTTGATGCGATAGGTGAGGTCGGGTGCAAAGTAATGCAGGCCGTGGAAGCTTTCTTTGTCTGCGATGGGAGAGTCCTCGGTGGTGCGGAACTGCTCGTCTTTGGCCGCGCGCTCGTTGAGTATGGTCGTTTTGTATTGCTCGGGGTTGCTGGCGATCTGGTCTTCGATGGCTCCATTAAGGCCTCCGATAGAGAAATTTTCAACAACAAAATAGGCCAGGATCGCAATAACCATCGCGATTGTGCTGTACCGGATTACCTTATTTTTAAACATGAGACTTCGAAATTTTTGAACGGATCACAAACTTACACCCGAAAGTGTGCTTTGAAAAAGTATAAGATGTTTATTTACTTTTTTATGATAATTTTGAATCTTCGCACCGCGCCGGGTTGCGACTTTGGATGAAATATCCCTAAATTGAGCCTGGCTAATTATTAAACACAATACCTGACCCATCATATGTCATACACCAAGCGAGTACTCATTGCCGAAGACAGCTCAGTTATTCAAAATCTGGCAAGGAAGATTCTGGAATTTCAACATTACGAGATAACTTCTGTGAAAAACGGAGAGCAGGTTTTGCAGCTTCTTGAAAAAGAGGATTTCGATATTATTTTGCTGGATATCAATATGCCTGTGATGGACGGAATGGAGTGCGCGAGAAGCATCCGCAAATTGCCTAACGAGAAAAAGGCCAAAACGCCCATCGTTGCCATTACCGGAAACGCCAAAAACTATTCGGAAGAAGACTTCAAACAAGCAGGATTTGACGATGCGCTGATGAAACCTTTGAATTTTGACCGTCTGGTTGAAGTGGTCGCGCATTTGACAGAATAAACCTGATGAGGATTACATTTTTAGGGACCGGCACATCACAGGGAATACCGGTTATTGCCTGTGAATGTGCCGTTTGCCGATCTGATGACCCGCGTGACAAGCGTTTAAGGACTTCCGTTTGGATCCAGGTTGATGGCAAATCTTTCGTTATTGACACCGGTCCTGACTTTCGTCAGCAAATGCTCCGGGCCAATGTAAAGGACCTGGACGCAGCTATTTTTACGCATCAGCACAAGGACCACACCGCCGGACTTGACGATATCCGTGCATTCAACCACCGCAGTCAGCGTGATATTCCGCTTTACGGAAGAGAATCTGTTTTAATGCAGATCCAAAACGAGTTCGCCTACGCTTTTTCTGAGAAAAGATATCCGGGCGTGCCGCACTTTGAGCTTCATAACATTGATAATGAGCCATTTGATGTGCAGGGTGTAAAATTTACGCCTATTGAGGCCATGCACCACAAGTTGCCGGTTTACGGCTACCGGGTTGGTGATTTTACTTACATTACCGATGCCAATTTTATTGCTGAAAAAGAGCAGCAAAAGATCATTGGATCAAAGGTCCTGGTTTTGGATACGCTGCAAAAAGAGCCGCATCTTTCTCATTTTACATTATCCCAATCTTTAGAACTGATCGAAAAACTGCAAGTTCCAAAGGCATACCTGGTTCATATGAGCCATAAGCTGGGAAAGCATGCTGACATTGAAAATGAGCTGCCTGCTCATGTGCATCTGGCCTATGACGGCCTAGTGCTGGATTTGTAGGTCAGCCCTCACTGATCCATTGCATAACCAGCGCCGTCAGGTAACCCCCATATGTGCCAATCGCGTAGCCCAGAATCGCAAGCAAAACCCCGACGGTTGCCAGTGAGGGGTGAAAGGCAGCAGCCACCACAGACGCCGAAGCAGAACCGCCCACGTTCGCCTGACTTCCCACCGCCAGAAAAAAGAAAGGGATTTTAAGCCATTTGCAAACCAGCACCAAAATAATGGCATGCGTCAATATCCAGATCAGGCCAATAGCAAAAAGTCCCGGATTTCCTGCCACCGCACCCAGATCCATCTGCATTCCGATCGTGGCCACCAGCACATATAGGAACACCGAACCAAGCTTGGAGGCGCCCACATGTTCCAGTTTTCGGACAGGCGTCAGCGAAAGCGCGATGCCAATGAATGTAGCAATGGTTACCACCCAGAAAAAGGGCGAGGTAAGGCTGTATTTATCTAAAAAAGGATAGTTTTTGGATAGATAAGGCGTGATAATGTCTGCCAGAAAGTGGGCTGCTCCCGTGGCACCGAAGCCTGCTGCTCCCAGGAAAATATAATCCCGCATGGCAGGCGTGTTCTCGTTGGTTTTGTTTTGTATATCAAGATGTTGCTTTATCAGCTCAATGGGCCGGCTGTCAGCGCCGAGCCAGCGGTCGATCCTGGCGGCATTTCCTGCGCCGTAAATCAGAAATGCCATCCATAGCTCTGCAACAAGCACATCCACGGCCACCATTTGTGAAAACAGCGCGTCGCTGGGCTGAAAAACTTCCCTTAATGCAGTCTGGTTAGCCCCGCCGCCGATCCAACTTCCGGCAATGGTGGCAAGCCCGCGCCAAACCGCATCGGCGCCTTCGCCGGCAACAGTCTGCGGACTGATCAGCCCCACGATCCACAAAGCAAATGGCCCGCCCACCATGATCCCCAGCGTTCCTACCAGCATAGCAATCAACGCTTTTGGCCCTAACCGGCTCAATGAGCGCCAGTCCATGCCGATCGTAAAAAAGACAAGGCAAGCGGGAAGAAAATATTTGGAAATAACCGGATAAAGCTGCGAGGTCTGACCATTTACAATGCCAAACGAATTCAGCAGGCCGGGAATAAAATAGCAAAGCAACAGCGGTGGGACTACTGCATAAAACCGCTTCCAGGCAGCGTTACCATCGGAAGCTGTATAAAAAATAGCAGCTAAAATCAGCATTAACAAACCAAGAACAACTGCGTCGTTTGTAATCATAAATAGGGTCTGGGAAATGAAATCGGGTAAAATTAACGTTGTTTTTTGTCCCGACGAAAGTCATTTGTCCGCTTATCACGTAAAACGCTGGTTTTGCGAAATATAAATTTGAAAAAATTTCCTTTTTCGTAATTTAGATGGTCATTTTTGCGATTAATGTTAATAATATTTTACTATGGCGATATACAATTTATCACTGAATGGAAAGAAGGTAAAAGTTGATGTCGAGCCCGATATGCCTTTGCTATGGGTTGTCCGCGATTTTGCCGGGTTAAAAGGCACCAAGTTTGGCTGTGGAATGGCCCTGTGCGGAGCCTGCACGGTGCATCTGAACGGAGAGCCTACGCGCTCCTGCCAGCTGCCGGTTTCGGGCGTGGGTAAAAATGATAAGATCACCACTATCGAAGGCATCGGAGATGGCAAGATGAATGTGCTTCAAAAAGCCTGGATCGAAGAGCAGGTCCCGCAATGTGGTTACTGTCAGTCGGGCCAGATCATGTCTGCTGCGGCGCTGCTCAAATCCAAACCCAATCCAACTGATGCCGACATTGATGCGGCTATGAGCGGAAACCTATGCCGGTGCGGCACATATGATCGCATCAGGAAAGCCATTCACCGGGCTGCCGAGGAGATGAAAGTCTCGGAAAACGGCATTGGAAAGCGTTAACAGGCAACATTCAGTCAAAATTAGCTTTAAAGACATTGAAAAATATACAAACATCACGACGCGATTTCCTGAAAGCTTCGGGCATCACCACTTTCGGGCTTGCATTAGGCATTTCGGGATTTACCAGGGACGCATCTTTGAAAAAGATTACGCCTGCTGTGCTCCGCCTGGAAATCAATCCCTTCATTATCATTGACACCAACGGCAACATTACCCTTGTTAACCCAAGGCCTGATATGGGCCAGGGCTCAACGCAGGCCGTGCCGTCGCTTTTGGCCGAAGAGCTGGAAGTAAGCCTGGAAAAAGTGCTCATCGTGCAAAGTGACGGAATGGGCAAATATGGCAGCCAGACTTCGGGAGGCAGCAGTTCGGTGCGCGAACTATGGTTTCCGATCCGCAAAGCCGGGGCCGCAGCCAGGGAAATGCTTACAACCACTGCCGCCAAAAGGTGGAATGTGCCTGTTTCGGAATGCCACGCCGAAGATGCCAAGATCGTCCACAAGGCAACAGGCAAAAGCCTGACTTATGGTGAGCTGGCCGATGAAGCCTCCAAGCTAGAAATTCCTAAAAATCCCAAGCTTAAAGATGCCAGCGATTTCAAGATCATTGGTAAATACAATAAAAGACTCGATGTGCCCGAGCGCGTAAATGGCAAGGCGGTGTATGGCATCGACGTGGGTGTGCCGGGAATGGTGTATGCAAGCATTCTACATTCCCCCATGATCCACGGTAAAGTGGCTTCCATCGACGATACGGAAGCAAAAAAGATCAAGGGCGTTTTGCAGGTTATTAAAACCGAAAGGACCATGCCGCACCGCACTTCCGAAGCCGTAGCTGTGGTGGCCACCAATTACTGGGCGGCTCTGAAAGGCAAAAAGGCGTTGGTTGTAAAATGGGATAATGGTGATCTGGAAAAATCTTTAAGCACAGCCAATTATTTCGCAGCCACTTACGAGGCGGCCAAAAAAGAGGGCATTAACGCTGAGGAGAAAGGCGATTTTACTGCAAAATACACTTCTGCCCAGGAAAAGCTCGAAGCCAACTATGAAACGCCGTTTTTAGCACATGCACCCATAGAGCCTGAAAATGCAATAGCGCATGTCAAGGATGACGGAACAGTGGAAATTTGGGCGCCCGTGCAAGGGCCCGACTGGGCATTGCGGGATGTTTGCGGCTATATGAAAGTAAAACCTGAGCAGGTAAAAATCAATGTTACGCTGCTGGGAGGTGCATTCGGCCGGAAAGCATATCACGACTTTGTGCTGGAAGCCTGCCACATTTCGAAAGTGATCAAGAAACCTGTTAAGGTGGTCTGGACGCGGGAAGATGATATTTCGCAAGGCCCTTACCGGCCGGGAATGCTCAGTCATATGCAGGGTTTTGTAGAAAATGGCAAAATCACGGGTTTTCATCATCACGCCATTGGTGAATCCATTTCCGGTCAGGTTTTTGGTGGATTGAAAGAAACCGATGCAGATCCATGGCTAAGCGGCGAGCTGGCCACAGAGAACAATAAATATCGTTTCGACGGCGCTTCTAAGGTAAGCTGGACGCATGTCAAAACCGACATTCCGGTGGTGTGGTGGCGTTCTGTTTATGCGTCCAACTTCGGATGGGGGCAGGAATGCTTTGTAGATGAGCTCGCCCATCTGGCAAAAAAAGATCCTTTACAAGCCAGAATGGACATTCTTACTGATGACCGGTTTAAGAAAGTGCTTCAAACATTGGCTGAAAAAGCAAATTGGGAAGAAAAATTGCCTGACGGTTCAGGAAAAGGGCTTGCCATATTCAGCTCTTTCAGCAGCATTTCAGCTTGTTGCATCACAGTTTCCAGGAAAGACCAGGGAGTAAAGATTGATAAAGTGGTCTCTGTCATCGACTGCGGGCATTATGTAAACCCGGATAACGTGAAAGCGCAAACCGAAGGCAACATTGTCATGGGCATTACGGCCGCCATCAAAGACGGCATCACATTCACCAATGGCATCAGTGATCAAAACAATTTCCACCAATACAACATCCTGCGCCTCAACGAGATGCCCG
This sequence comes from Dyadobacter sp. CY351, assembly GCF_021502625.1. Lineage (NCBI taxonomy): Bacteria > Pseudomonadati > Bacteroidota > Cytophagia > Cytophagales > Spirosomataceae > Dyadobacter > Dyadobacter sp. CY351. The sequence goes on from NZ_JAKFFU010000004.1 coordinate 522,319, forward strand.
CCATCGACATCCACATCATAGACAGCGGCGCAGCACCAGGCGGAGTAGGAGAGCCAGGCCTGCCACCCATCGCCCCGGCCTTGGGCAACGCCGTCTTCGCCGCCACCGGCAAACGCCTCCGCAAGCTCCCTTTTGATATCGGGAATCTGGGATAGGTAAGCGAAAGCCCCTTTTTCTAAAGAGCAATAAATATTAAGGTATTATTCGAATAACATTAAACGCCCGTAGCTAACCTCAGTCGGCTACGGGCGTTTATTTATTTATAGCTAACAAAAATTTAATAGATGGCAATGCTTTCAGTCTTCACTTCCCCTTCCTGCGTGGTAATTTGTACATGATATAGTCCGGTAGCTATTTTTTCGATTGATAACCCTTCATTGGGCACCTTTTTTGTTTCGAAAATAATTCTTCCATGTAAATCAGTAATGCTAAGCCAAGTGATATTACTGGCATTCTTTACAAACAGGAAGTCAGAAACAGGGTTTGGGTAAACGAATGTTGAAGCCTGATTCAGCTCGAATCGGAGCATATGCTTCTGGCTGTATGAATAGGTGCCATCGCGGTCAACCATTTTCAAGCGATAGTAATTAAGGCCATCGAGCGGGTGAATGTCCGCCCACTGGTAATTGACAAGCTGGGTACTTTCACCTTTTGCAGCATGTTCACCTATTTTCAACCAGGCTTTGGCATCGAGACTACGTTCAATTTCAAAAGTGGAGCTATTGCTTTCGTCTGTTGTTGTCCATTTTAGGATGGCTTGTTGATTTTCACCGGTTGCAGTAAAATGGGCCAGCCTTACCGGAAGGGACCCGCAAGAGCTTTGAACGGCTGCCTGGCTTTCACAACCAATGCCATTACCACTAATGCTGGCAGTACTTTGCCTGATAAAAATACAGACCGGCTCAATAGCGCACATGGTTAATTTTGGATTGTTAGTGATTGCCAATCCTCCGATAGCAAGCGAAGCCGAAATTCTCCCGGTTTCACTATTGCTCTGTTCACCAGCGCCCAAACCATCAAGGCTTTTCAACTCGGCATTTCCGGTAATCTGGATCCAGCCAATATCTGTAAGGTTATCGAGTCCTGACAAGTCGGTTAACAATGGGTTGTTCCTTATGATAAAATTTGTAGCAGAATTCAGATTGTTTAATCCGTTAAGACTGCCAAGACCTTTGCTGTCGCTGATAACCAGCCAATATACGTAACCAATACTTTGCAATCCCGTCAGATCAGTCAATAGATTATTATCACTAATATAAAGCTCACTCATAGATATGCTGGCGGGTAAACCAGAGAGGCTAGTCAGACTTTTGTTAGAACTCACGTGCATTTGGTAGGAAACGGAAGTTAAACTCGATAGTCCTGTTAAATCTTTCAAAAGATCATTTTCACCAATAAGTATGCGGCTCACATTGCTCAAATTGTCAAGGCCTTCCAGATTGACAAGACTCTTGTTGAGGCTTATCATCAAGACATCCGTGATTGTAGTCAGACTGGCTAGCCCATCGAGATTTTCTAACAGCGCGTTATCGGTAATGTAAAAGATTCTAGCGGTAGCCAGGTTATTTAATCCGGTCAGACTTGTCAGATTTTTGTGAAAACGAATGTGAATAGAACCTGAATTTGATGTTAATCCCTCTAAACCAGACAAATCGGTAAGAAGATCATTGTTATAGATCAGCAAATTCTTGGTGCTTGTTAGGTTTGCCAATTGTTTCAAATTTGGCAAAATCGTATTGTTTTGGATCGTAAGCGTACCATCGATCGTTTCAACGCCCGCTAAGGGTGCCAGATCAGTAATATCTGCGCCTGCAATAGAAATGTTTCCGATCACACTCGTGCATGATGCGTCAAAATTGTTGACAGCAGATTGTGAGTTCAAACGCAGTTCTGTAAAGCGGCACGTCCCTGCGAGCGCTTGTGTTGAGAGGGCAAAAATAAAAAAGCAAAATTGGGCTGAAATGAGTAGAACTGGTTTCATAATAGAATTTGTTTAAACAGTTGAGTAACATTTAATTATACAGATAAAATACTTCAAATACTACTTATGAGATATGGGAATTCTATTAAACGGCATGCATTGTTTTAATCGGACTAATATCAAAAAAACGTCCCGGCTACAAGGAAGGCCAGGACGTTTTTTAGTACACAAAACTATCTTTTTACTTCGCCCCGTCCGCTTTCGCTCTGGCGACGGCGTATTCGCCGATTTTGTGGCCAGATGCCAGACCTGCTTCGCAGTCGAAGCGGTAATGGATCAGTCCGTACATTCTGGATACAGAGGCTTCTTGTGCCATTTCGTCGATTTTCTTCTTTTCTTCCGGGAATATGTAGGCTAGCAATTCAGCCGCGGCGCCCGAGAAGGTGGAATGTCCGGATGTGTAAGACGGGAAGTTAGGTAAGCCCACAGAGGTTTTGATTTTGCTGTTCATCTGGTTTGGGCGCGGGTAGTAATAGAAATATTTCACGTCCCAGCAGCAGATGCCCGCATCCTGCAATGTTGTGCCCAAAAGCGCCAGCGTCCGGGCTGTGCGCACCTCGCTGTACGCATTTTTATGGCAAAGGTCAGCTGCTCTTCTGTGCCAATGACCAGGAGGCGTGTAACTTCCTACACCATCTGACCAGAAGCTGGCAATGCGCGCCTGTTCACGGGTTTGCTTTTTGGCGATTTGCAAAAGCTCATTGATATTTTCCTGATATTCAGCACTTCCGATCGTTGGCGGTGGGCCGGGACGTAATGTTTTTACAGTTGCTTTGTCAAAGTTCCAGGGCGTTACAAATCCGTATGTAGGAAGCATAGGCGGGCGGGCGGGCATCTCCTGGCTTACCCACGGCTCAGAAACGCCGAGTTTTTTAGCATTAGCGACCATTTCAGCTGTCGCTGCCTGATTGTTTGCCGTGCCCATACCATCCGTTTTTGCTCTTGCCATAACTTTGGCGCCTACCGCTTTTCCAAGTTCTGCACCAGCGGCAATATCGCTCTCCACATTCATACCAGCCCATAAACGGCTGTTTTTATGCTCTGCAAGTTTCTGTTCCAAGAATGGCACTTCCCCAGGAAACATGGCTTTCAAAACCAAAAACGAAGCTTCGGCCACAACCGCATCCTCGGAAGGATAGGAAGGAAGATCGGTAACCGGCAAAATAGCCTGCACGGAAGCGTCTGTTTTCGAAGGCGCCTTGCGGTTGTATTTGAACTTATAATTCCAGGCACTTACCAGCGCATCATACTGCGCAACGCTCAGGTAAGCCAGCGCGCGCGCCGTGTAAGGCGGGTTAGCGAATGGAAACTTAGGGTCAGCCAATGGGTTAGCCGGGTCAGGCAAAGGATATTTGCCGTCCTGGTTGGATGCAGGCGGGGTATTATAGCGGGCAGCCAGCTCACGGCCAATCTCATTCCAGCGAAAAGCAGCACCGGCTCCCCAGAAATTAACAATATCCCGCTGCTGCGGCGTGATTTTAGACATCGTCTCTTTTAATTTTTCAATTTCTGCTTTATACTCGGCCGACGCAGCATTCTTAGGCTCAGCTACTTCCACTTCGCTGGACGAAGTAAGCACGTAAGGTTTCCAGGTGCCTGCATCGGCATCCATACTGGAAGGGTTGTTAACCGAAGCCGTAGGCTCATCAATGGTTTTGGTACAGGAAGAAAACCCTAATGTGATCAGCAATCCGCACGCTATCAGCAGTCTGCTCTTTGATATATATTTTACTTTCATTGTTATTGATGCATGTTTGGGTTTTTGTCAGCTTTGATATACCGGAACTGGTACAGCACGCCAACAGAGAAAGATGTACTCTGGCCAACATTAGCTCCGTCTAAAACGTAAGCGGCCCGGGCATTAACGCCGATATTTTTCGGCTGAAATTTGGCATAAACCCCGCCCACAGTGCTTTTCATATTATTTGATGGAAAAGGCATATCGTTGCGGCGGATGTTGTCGCCGCCATCGCAGGCGCCGTATTCAGCGAAAACTTCTGCCTGGATAGCAGCTTTCTGATAGCCGATTCTGGCCGATGCATCAAAAGCATTGGGTACGCTTACCCGGTTGGTGCCGTGCAGCTTACCATCAGCCAGGTACGAATCGCGATCGATCTTAATGTTACTTCTAAAAATATAGCTTCCTGATGCAGTCAGGTAAATGCCTGTTGGCCGGTTCCAATATCTGGCCAGCAAACGGGCTGTTGCCGTCCTGCACTGGATGCCAATGGACATAGGCAGAAAGTCGGGAACGTAGTTGCCGATGGGAATAGAAGCCCCACCTATGGCGTGCAGAGAGAAGCCGGATTTGTTGATAAAACGATATTTAAGCCAAAGAGAGGCATCCTGGAATCCGTTTTGCCACATCAGGTTGCCCGCGCTCGCCTTGGTCCATACGTAAGGCACGCCTGCGATCACGTTCAGATTTTTGGTAACGCCTACGGCCAGCATCGCCATTGCATTCTGGGTTGTGTGGGTGCCAATGTTGAAATTTGGGCGTTTGAGGCTATTTTCCCAATATTTATCCCAAGAGCTGTGGCCATAAGAAAGAGCCAGGCAAGCCGTGTTTTTCGACATATAAATGGCGTCGTTGGGCATTTGCGCGAATGCTTTTCCTGTCACGCACAGCAGGATTATAAAAAGCAACAAGACCAGTTGCTTCATTTTCTGTAAAGAATGTTGCATTTGTTTTAATAAGGAATAATGCCGCGCCGGTGCGATCTCCAAAAATGACACAGCGTTTTTGCGGGCAATGGTATAAATGAAATAGATGGCTTGCGGCAGGAAGACGAATGATCCGCTAATATTCAGCTAAGCTCGGGAGGCGGGCTTGTTAGCTGAATGAAGTTGGCTGAATAGATATTTTTCGAATACAAGGCCGTCGACAAAGGCGCCTGTTCGGTAAATAACGCGGTTTGAAAGCTTATTTCATTGATGTTGGAAACGTAGTTTTTTAGCAGATGATCCACCATTTTCATGGCTTTGCTATACGGATCCTCAGGAAGTTTTGCATTGGGATCCGTCAGGATCTGCATGGCATTGGCTAATGCGAAAAAATCGTCCCTGGCCACCTGGTTGGATTTCAAAGTGACGTAAAGCGTGTCGTTTTGATGCAGGACATTGGTGGGATTGTAAAACTGGTCGTTTTGGCGGATAAGCCCCTGAGGCAGATCGGTAATTTGCAGATCGCCCGAATAGGGAAGTGACGGCAAATGCATTTTCACAACCACCGTTTCATCGTTTAAGGACGAGATGGGTGCTTGTAGGTGATGATTATCAAAGAAAAGTACAGCGAAAGTCAGCCCGAACGTGTTGTAGAGCAGCAGAACCAACAATCCGATTGGTAACAGTCTTTTCAATTTCCAGAGGATTTATATCCAAATGTAATCAAGTTAAGTGCAATTCTGCAAGTGTTGTTTAAAATACTATGGTGTCATATGGGCAGCAAAAGACATCCTGCGGATTTTTCTTATATTTTCGCCTAAAAAAAAGCGATTGCAGCCCATGAAAAAATCAATGATTAACCCAATGCCCCAGTTTTTTGACCGCTATATCAATCTGGTTGAAGACATTAACATTTTTGAAGCATTTGACCAATATGCACCTGACAAAGTTTATACTGACATCACAAAACTAGCCAGCCTTCAAGACCGGGCTTACGCCGAAGGAAAATGGAGCGTGAAGGATATTTTACAACACGTCATTGATAACGAGCGCATTATGTCCTACCGCGCCATGCGTTTTTCCCGAAACGACAAAACCACCCTGCCGGGCTACGACGAGGAGCTTCTGGCAGCAAACACGATCGCCTACCAACGCAGCGTTGAGAACCTGATGCAGGAATTCAATCAGGTAAGGCAGAGCACCATCTTACTTTACAAAGGCATGAATGATGAAATGATGCTCCGCTCGGGCTTTGCTTTCAAATCTGAAATTTCCGCGCTGGCCCTAGGCTTCGTCATCATCGGCCATCCCATCCACCACATGCGCGTGATCGAAGAGCGGTATTATCCGCTGCTGGGTTAGTGGGCGTCCAGTTTATAGGTCGTTACGATACAAATCCGACTTGAATACGGATCAGAATTACAAACAATTGATCCGTATCACGCATTCATTTGAGCTGTAAGATATTTACGGCTCAATTTTGATTTTATTACAGCTCATTTTTGTTTAGATTTGAGCTGTAATCAGATGTTAATGATGAGCTATAATAGTGGCAAGAATAGATTCTGAAATTTTATCCTTTGTTAGGGATCATCCCCTATGTTCATCTGTTGAGATACATAAGGCGGTTGGAAAGGGTTCTTTTGCAACAACCAAAAGAGCGATAGCAACATTGGTTGCAACCGGGCAACTACTTGCCTCGGGGCAGACTCGCGCTACAAGGTATACCATAAGTCCAGCCAACCAGCTGTTTAGTCACCTGGACATGGCAGTTTATTTTCAGCAGGAAATAGACCAGCGTAATATCCGGGAAGAATTCAATTTTCAGCTGATTAATGAGATATTGTCCAGTGTCAATCTGTTCACTACCGATGAAGCAAATTACTTGCGAGAATTACAGCAGGAGTTTCGCCGCAATGTAGATGATATGAGTTCCGCTGCCTATCATAAAGAGATGGAAAGGCTAGCGATTGATCTGAGTTGGAAATCATCACAAATTGAGGGAAATACTTATTCTCTGCTGGAAACCGAACGCTTGTTGAAGGACAAGGAAACGGCCGCAGGAAAACCTAAGGATGACGCGACCATGCTGCTAAATCATAAAGACGCGCTGAACTTCATCATCGAGAACCCTGACTACGTGGTTCCATTATCTATTGCACGCATAGAAGATATACATAGTCTGCTCATTAAGGACCTTGAAGTTGAACGCAACATCAGGAGGCGGCGTGTCGGTATTTCCGGTACGAATTATAAGCCGCTTGATAACGAACATCAGATCAGGGAAGCATTGGAAGATATGTGTCGGCTGATAAACCGCAAAGAAAATGTGTTTGAGAAATCGCTGCTGGCGTTGGTGTTGCTGTCCTATATTCAGGCGTTTAATGATGGAAACAAAAGAACAGCACGGATAGTAAGTAACGCAATACTGATTGCTCACCAATATTGCCCTATTTCTTTCAGAACTGTCGACGCAGTCGAATATAAAAAAGCGATGCTCATCTTTTACGAGCAAAATAATATCAGCGAGTTTAAGAAAATATTTATAGAGCAATTCAGATTCGCTGTGAAAACCTACTTTTAGATAAGCATATTTTTGTAAATGTTCTCACGGCGCTTTGACGCCAACATCCAGATCAAACCCCAGCCAGCTGATCAAGCGCTGATTCAACTTCCGTTACGGGCAGTTGGCAGGTTTTGTCGTAGCATACGTAGATTGCCGTTTTTCCGTTAATGTCGGTTCGGTTTTGGAGCAGGGGGAGATCGGAGCGGGTTGTGGTTCCCATGACGAGCTTGTTTGGAACGAAGAAGCGGTCGAAGTCTTTGCGCATTTCGTCTGCTTCCGGGCCTGCAATGATGATTTCGGCTGTTGGTGTGGCCCGGATGCAGTATAATGCGGCCCAGTTGGTGACCCATTGCACGTCGGCAAGCATCACTTTGCTCATTTTGGAGAGCATGGCATCTGAAATTTTGCTGTATTGATCATCATTCAGCATCATTCCGAGCAGATAGAGATTATGCGCCATAATCGAGTTGGAGGCCGGAATAACATTGTCAAATAGCTCTTTTTTACGGGTTATCAGTGTTTCACCCGAAATGTCGGTGAAATAAAAGAAACCTTCCAGCTCGTCGTAAAAGTTTTGGATAGTGTAATCAGCCAGGTTTTTAGCCAGCGTGATCCACTGCTCATCGAATGTGATCTGGTAAAGAGCCAGGTAAGCTTCGATGACCGCTGCGTAATCTTCCAGAAAGCCAGTTACTGTGGCCTGACCGCTTTTATAGCTATGCATAAGCCGGCTTTGCTTCATCATATTGTCCCGGATAAACACGCCCGCCGACACAGCAAGCGCCCGAATATTCTCATCTCCCAAAGCCCGGTAAGCATCCGCCAACCCTTTGATCAATAACCCATTCCAGGATGTAAGCGTCTTATCGTCCAGACCGGGCCGGATACGCTCTGCGCGCTTTTCGGCCAGTTTTCGAAGTGCCGCATTGTATTTGGTTTCAAGATCAACCACATCAAGCCGCAAAGCACTTGCTGTTTGCAAAACTGGCCGGGTTAAATGCAAATGATTGTGGCCCTCTTCCCAATTGCCATGATCGGAAACATTATAAAGCCTGGCAAACCATTCAAAGTCTTCACCCAGGGTTTGCTTCAGTTCTGCTTTTGTCCAGATATAAAATTTGCCTTCAACGCCTTCACTATCAGCATCTAGTGCCGAATAAAAGCCGCCTTGCTCGTTTCGCATTTCAGTCTGCAGCCATTGGATTGTGCTGTTAAGGCGATCGGCATAAAGTGGGTTTTGGGTAAGCGAATAGGCTTCGGCGTAAATGCTGAGCAGTTGCGCATTGTCATAAAGCATTTTTTCAAAATGGGGGATAAACCACTCGTCATCAACGGAGTATCTGGCCCAGCCTCCGCCAACGTGATCATATATCCCGCCCAATGCAATGCGGTTCAGCGATAATTCAAAATGGGCAAGCGCCTCCGGATTTTGGCTTATATCATAATAGCGCAACAAAAACTTGTAAATAGAAGGCATAGGAAACTTGGGCGCCCGGTCCATCCCGCCTTTTTCTGTATCAAAATTCCGCTGCAAATGTTCAAACATTGAATCGAGCTCGGCAGTTTGATAACCGTTGCTGCTGGCTATGAGGCCATACTTTTCTGTGTCCGATATCAGCATGTTCTGCACAAAACCTTCTGCCGAGCCAGCCAGCTCATCGTAATGTTTGTCAAATGCATTGTTAATGCTTTTCAGAAGCTGCACCCAGTTTTGCGGTGGCAGATAGGTAACCCCGTAGAAGGGCCGGGTATCCGGCAACAAGAAGACATTCAGTGGCCATCCGCCCCGCACGCCCATGGCTTGCACGGCGTCCATATACACAGCATCCACGTCGGGACGCTCCTCACGGTCCACCTTGATGCATACGAAATGCGCATTCATGACCTGGGCAATGTCCTCTTTTTCAAAACATTCCCGTTCCATCACATGGCACCAGTGGCAAGCCGAGTAGCCAATGCTGACCAGGATCGGCTTGTTCTCCGTTTTTGCTTTGCTTAATGCTTCGTCGCCCCAGGGATACCAGTCAACGGGGTTGTGTGCATGTTGGAGTAAATAGGGGCTGGTTTGCTGGCTCAGGCGGTTCATAGTTGTAAGTGCTATTGATGAATGACCACTTTTTTGGTAATGGTCCGGTTTTGGGTTACAAAGCGGGCAAAATATATGCCAGCAGATAACCGCGGCAAATCGATCCGCTCACGCGTTTCACCCGCGACGGCTTTGAGCTCCTTTGTGAGCACAACCTGACCTTTGGTATTCAGCAGGGAAAAAGCCACATTGGAAACACCATTCATGCCATTCAAAACAACATTCATTTCAAATGAGACGGGATTGGCATAAACATAAGCATCCGAAAGGATAGGCTCGGTGCCAGTGACCGTATCATTAAGATCAAACTTGCATAGAAAGACTTCTTTTCCTTTCAGCTTAATGTTTTTAAGCCACTTTTGATGCGAAACTACAATCTCGGTTTCGGCATTATCAGCCGCATAGGGGTTCTGGGCAGCGATGAGAATGTTGCTGCCTTTTACTACGCCGCGCCAGATCGGGTTTTGCCGCTCCATATGATCGCGCGCCGATTGCGGAATGACAAGCTCATATGTTCCCTCAAACATATCCTTGAAAGCCGAAAGCCGGTAAAGTCCGTAAATAAAGCGCTCATAAGGCTCGTAGTTTTCCTGGCGGCTGCCCGGAAAGCCGGGGTTTTCCCAGAGCCATAAGCCCTTTGCTCCCGAGAAAAAGGGGAAAATAGCAGTTGCTTCCGCCACAAATGGCGCAATCAGCGGCGTGTTGGGATCATAACTGTCATGAATGCGCATCCATACAAACGGAATGATGGGTTTATCGCTCCAAGCGCGGTTGGCCTCAATGTTAAAGAGCAGATAGGAAAGGTAATCCTTGCCGATCGGGTTATCGTAGCCGTAATAATAGTAAGGCGACGGTGTCAAAAACTGCTGCGCATCGTAAAAGCTGCCGCCGATTTTGCCAGCATTGTCCTGCACCAGATAATGTGTCCGCGCCGGGTTGGTAGTCCAGTCCTGCCAGCTGTTGGAAGTAATATTCAGCCAGGTGTTTCGCACGGGAACATCGCTGTAACTGCTCAGCGGAGCGGTAACACCCTTGGCCCTGAGCCTTTTGGCAGCTTCTGTATACCACCAGCGCATGTCTCTTTTATAAGTTGCCAGAAAGTCTGCATCCGGCAAGTTCCGGTAATTCTGCGGGATCTGGCTATTAGATTTTAAGGCGAGAATGTCGCGGTCTTCACGCTGCATGCGCTCGATGTCCATACAAATGAGATCGCTTCCTTTGGCTGTTTCGGCATAGTTATCCCAAAAACTGCGGTAAGCAGCTGTATCGTTTCCCCACGGGCTGCGCAGGGCATTGTCAGCCCAGGGCTGGTTGCCGCTCGATGTGGCAACGCCATACCAGATCAATGCGCGCTTGGCAACAGGCAATGTTGCCAGCTCCGATCCGCTGAATGTGGCAAGATGGCTAAATCCGTGTTTGAGTGGCTGCGACTGCGTATCGCCAAATCGCGTAGCATTGTAAACGATCGTAAAGGGCAGGGTGAATTCAGGGATTTTTCCCCATTCGATCGTGTTATTGGCCTTGACCGGATTTAGTATATAAGCGGGCTGGCAATCCTGCGCTAAAACAGCAACAGCTTGGGCCAAAAAACAAAATAAAGTGGTGTAAAAAACCCTCACATACATATTGGTAAAATGGATCATAAGAATTGACCAGACAAATTCGTTACTTTTGCAACATTGGAATTTGATTTTTTCCGCGAAACGCTTTCGGCGAATGGCTCAGATTTCAACATAGTAATGACAAAGTAAGAAAAGAAATTGCCTGGAACATAAAATATAAACCTGATATGAGACGATTACTGCTTATTGCCCCTCTTTTTCTGGCCCTATTTCTGGTGGCTTGTGATAAAGACAAAAAAGAGAACCCGGATCCAAACCCGCAGCTATCTGAAAAGGACAAGATCCTGATCAATTATCCATGGCGGATGTCGGACGTAACTGACCTGAACGGTAAAACCATCCCTTTGAATCTTTTGAACACGCAGACGCGCGCCATTAAGGAAGTAATGGACATTCAATTCCTTCAAAACAACGTTACCAAAGCCATTGACCAAGGCTCAAAGCAGGTTATCAACGGCGGGACGTGGTATTTGAAAAATGATGATAAAATGCTTGACATTAAGATTTCCGGATTTTCGGGCGAATTTGGTGTGGTGGAAATATCCAACAGCAAATTAAAGTTGAAAAGCAAAATGCCTGTTGACAAAGTTGAGCAGGAAACGATCATGGTTTTCGAGCCTGTGATCAAGTAAACAATTCACTTTTTGGTATAATTCAGTAAAAGCGGCCGGTTAAATCTGCCGCTTTTATTATTTTGTACCAAATTCAACCCTGAATGAAAAAGAACGACCCAACAATTATAAACGCCTGGTATATGTACGACTGGGCTAATTCGGTTCACGCCCTTGTTATCGTATCAAGCATTTTTCCCGTTTATTTCAGCGCCACTGCCTTAAAGGCTTCGGGAAACCTTTTCACTGATTTTTTTGGGTTTCAAATCAAAAGTTCGGTGCTGTTCACCTACACCGTTTCGGCCTCTTTTCTTATCACCGCGCTTCTAATCCCCTTATGCACTGCTGTCGCCGATTATAGTGGCAAGAAGAAAAGATTTATGAAGTTCTTCTGCTACCTGGGCGCTGTCAGTTGTATGCTGCTTTATTTTTTTACCAAAGACACCCTGGTGCCTTCCATCATCCTGTTTGCCCTGAGTCTGATCGGATGGAGCGGAAGCATTGTTTTTTACGATTCCTACCTGCCAGAAATAGCCACCGAAGACCGGTTTGATGCATATAGTGCCCGGGGCTTCTCTCTGGGTTACCTGGGAAGCGTGCTGCTGCTCTTGTTTAACCTGAGCATGATCTTAGCGCCCGGATTTTACGGCATTACCGACAAAGCGCTTCCTGCCCGGATTTCTTTTTTTACCGTCGGGCTTTGGTGGATACTTTTTGCCCAGATCCCATTTAAATATTTACCCGCCAATAAAGCCGCAAAGCAAAAGCCCGGAAACTGGATTTTCAATGGCTTTGCCGAGCTTAAAAAGGTGTATTTTAATTTGGGTCAACAGCCCTTTCTGGCCAAATTTCTCAGCGCTTTTTTCATTTACACCATGGGTCTGCGAACTGTAATGTACGTGGCAACGATCTTTGGGGCAACCGAGCTGAAACTGCCATCGCAGAGCCTGATCGTCACAGTTCTGCTGATTCAGATCGTGGGCATCATCGGCTCATTTGCATTCGCCTGGCTCTCGGGAAAAATCGGCAATATTTTCGCCCTGATGGTTGGCGTTTCGATCTGGATCGGAATTTGCACAGGGGCTTACTACACCACTGAGGCCATGGAATTCTATTTTGTCGCCTGCGCTGTCGGCATGGTGATGGGTGGAATACAATCCCTTTCGCGCTCGACCTACTCTAAGCTGATCCCCGAAAATATCACTGATACAGCCTCCTATTTTAGTTTTTATGACGTAACCGAAAAGCTCGCCATCGTCGTAGGCACATTCATCTATGGCACGGTCGAATACCTGACGGGAAGCATGCGTAACAGCATTCTGGCCCTTTTAGTGATTTTCGTTTTCGGACTGATCCTGCTTTCCCGAATCCCATCCAAAAAAGCTTATCATTACCAGGTCCAGGATCAAGATCGGTAATTAGCATGTTTGCAGAACCTTTTTTCGCTCAGGCTTACGTTACTATTAAAGCATAAGAAAATAATATTAAACGAATGCGCTGGTGAAAAGTAAACAATCCTTCATAAATCTCATATTTGTCCTGATGGTGGGGGTGCTGTGGAATCCATGCTCTGCACAGAAAAAGTATGAACGCGAATTCAGCATTAAAACCGACGCAGTCCCGCAGACAGCGGCTGACTTTGTCAATTCCGTTTTTACGAAATCAAAAATTCATTGGTACAGGGAAGAAAGCCTGACTGGAAATTCCATTGAAGCCAAACTGAAACATTCAAAAAAGCGGTATAGCATTGAATTCGATGAAACCGGAAATATCCAGGACGTCGAAATCGTGTCGAGTATAGATGCCATGGAGGGAAGTAGCAGGGCCACATTAACGGATAATCTGGGCAAGGAATTTTCACATTATAAGATCGTGAAAACACAGCTTCACTGGAACGGGCCAGTGGCCGCATTGAAAAAATCCCTGCTTGAAAACATGGCTGCAAAGGGCGTACAGACCAGATATGAGCTGGTACTAAAAGGGACCAGGGATAAACTGGAAAGCTATTTTGAAGTACTGGCCGAAGAAAACGGAGCGATTGTGAGCATTCATCAGATCGTTCAGCGCAACACGGATAATCTGATCTATTAATGTACAGATACGCTCTTAACTGTCTTTTTCTGGTAATGTTGCCCTTGGCCGTATTGGGTCAACGCAATTTCAGGACCGGTACGCTTCCGCAAATTAATGTGAATATAAATCTTGCACCTGGCTGGAAGCTGAATACAAAGCTGGAAGCAAGGCAAATATTCTTCGAAAGAGAGCCTGAAACAGCCCTCAGCCGCCGGCTGCGATATGAAAGAACCGATTTAAGTACGGTAATCACCAAGAAAATCTCGGCAGACAACACCGTTGGAGCGGGCTATCTGGCCAGGTGGGATGGCAATGAATTCACCCACCGCCTCATTCAGCAGTTCAGTAATGTTCAAAATCTGGAAGTAATCAGCCTGGCGCACCGCGTCGTGACCGATGAAACGTTCAGTCCATCGGAATCCCCGGAATTTCGGGCGCGGTATCGGCTGGGGCTGGAACTGCCATTAAGCGGCCGGCAAATCGACCCCCGGGAATTTTACAGCAAAGTCAACAACGAGTATCTGGGCATATGGTCAGAGGGCGATGCGGATCTTGAAATTCGCGGATTACTTGCTTTGGGCTACAACGCTACCGACAACAACAAAATAGAGCTTGGAGTCGAGTACCGTGTCAACGAATTCGACAATCCTTCAAAAGCCCAGCAGTTCTGGCTTACAATCGGATGGTTTGTTAGTATTTAGGTCTTAAAGAGCTCAATGAGCTAAGGAAGGTCCGGCTGCGCTGAAAATTTTTTTGCTGAGCATTATCACCCGCGCGCTATCTGTGCAGCTTAATCTTGCTCTTTCACAGGCAGATATCTAAATTTTAAAGTATCAGAGGTGCAATGATGGAACGGTTTTTTGATAAAGCAGAAATTTTCACCTAAAACCGAAATTTATGAAAGCGATCGTAAGAGTAGTTTCATTCCTGAGCCTGAGTGCACTTTTGAGTCTGGCAGCTTGTAATGGAAACAAAAACGCAGAAGGAACTGAGGGAAATATGGATTCAACAGGTGTGGATACCATGCAAACGGAAATGGGGACAGATACAATGTCCACGGATTCGGCGGGCAGAATGTAACCGGATCTATTATAGCGGACGTGGCGTGCTCATCGGGCCTCCGGGCTGGGATAGGGGAGAAATCTGTACAAGTACGGAGCCTTATGAGCACCTCCCGTCCATTTTTTTGCGATTCGTTCCAGTATACCCAAGCCCAGCATTTTGCGCTGGAATGCTGCCCGGAGCAGCTTTTTGTTTAAAATAGTCTCATAAAGTCCTTGCAGCTCGCCCATAGTGAACTGCTCTGGAAGTAAGTTAAAGCCGATCAGTTTGTGATCTAAATCCAGCTGAATGGTTTGCAGTGCTTTGGCCAGAATGTGCTCGTGGTCCTGCATGAGCTTGGGAAGTTCGGTTAAATTGAACCATTCACAGCTGTCCGAAATGCTGTCAGGTGTTGGAATCGCTTTGGTAAAATCCACCAGCGCATAATAGCCCACCGATACGAAGCGGGCCAGCAGCCAGTGCTTGTCATCCGGAACAAAGCCGCGGGCAGCCATAATTTTTTTAAGCGGCTCAGTATCATGCCGACTTTTCTCCCCGAACGTGTAAAATTGTTCAAGAAAAATATCTTCCAGTCCTGTCCTGTGTAAAAGGATGCGCCGCGCGGCTTGATTAATGTCTTCATCTTCATGTACAAAGCCGCCGGGCAAGGCAAAAAAACCTGTGTTCTTATAGGTTAGCAGCAGTACTTTCAGCTCATTTTTGTGAAAACCAAAAATGACGGTGTCAATCGCGATGCCGGGTAAATAACCGGCTCCTGTAAAGTTTGTTTCCTGTTTTTTAAATTCCTGATCCATGGCTTGCCTGCATTATTTGGGCAAGTAACGAAAAGATTTGCTAACAGGCAGAATTTAAATTATCATTGTAACATATTGATACAATATAAAATTAATGTATGATTTATACTTTAAATGTTGCAACATGTCAAACCTTTATATTATGCCAAAACAGTTAGTACTAGCACTTTTGCTCTGCGTAACCACTTCTATGACGCTCTTTGCCCAAAAAAGCAATCAGGTAACCGTCGAGAATGGGACTTTGGAGGGAACCCGGGAGGCCGGATCGGGGCTATTGATTTTCAGAGGTGTTCCATTTGCTGCGCCGCCGGTTGGTGAGCTGCGCTGGAAAGAACCACAGCCAGCCCAGAACTGGCAAGGTGTGCTCAAAGCGGACCAGTTTGGTAATAAGCCCATGCAGAAGCCGATTTTTGGGGATATGGGCTTCCGCTCCAAGGACATGAGCGAAGATTGTCTTTACTTAAATGTCTGGACGCCCGCCAAGACGATGAAAGAAAAAATGCCGGTCCTGGTTTATTTCTATGGTGGAGGCCTTGCAGCCGGTGATGGTTCTGAGCCCCGGTATGATGGAGAGACATTAGCCAAAAAAGGCATTGTAGTGGTAACATTGAATTACCGGCTGGGGATTTTTGGCTTTTTCTCACATCCTGAGCTGACGCAGGAATCTCCCAACAAATCTTCGGGAAATTATGGCTACCTGGATCAGCACGCAGCATTGCTATGGGTGCAGAAAAACATTGATAAGTTTGGTGGCGATCCCAAGCGTGTGACCATTGCCGGTGAATCGGCGGGCTCGATTTCAGTTTCGGTTCAGATGGCGTCGCCTTTGTCTAAGGACCTAATTGTAGGAGCGATAGGAGAGAGTGGGGCAGGAATTAACCCTACATTAGCATCTATGCCTTTGGCCGAAGCTGAAAAGATCGGTGAGGCATTTGCCAAAGGCGTGAAAACGGGCAGCTCTCTGAAAGAGCTCAGGGCTTTATCTGCTGCGGATCTTTTGGATGCAGCCTACACACCCGGCCAGACGCGCACAGCTACTACGCCTACGATTGATGGTTATTTCCTTCCAAAAACATTGCCTGAGATCTTCATGGCTGGCCAGCAGGCAAAAATTCCCATCCTGGTTGGCTGGAATTCAGCGGAAGTGCCTTACCAGGTTGTTTTAAAGGCCGATGCGCCAACGCTTGAAAATTACAAGAAAGCTGTGAGCGGTTTGTATAATGACAAAGCAGAGCAGGTTCTGAAATTGTATCCGGCTGCCTCGGATGCTGAGGTTGTCAAAGCGGCAACAGCCCTTTCCAGCGACCGCTTCATTGTTTACAGCACATGGAAATGGGCTGATCTGCAAATTCAAACTGGCGGCAAACCTGTGTACCGCTATGTTTTCTCACGCATTCGCCCGGCTATGTCGGCAGCGATGGGTAATGCGAAGGCGGGTCTTGCTGGCGGGGTTATCAAGGGCGATGCTGCCAAAGCTGCACCCGCAGCGCCTGCGGCAGTAGGAGCAGCCCACGCTTCTGAGATTGAGTATGCATTAGGAAACCTGGCTAGTAACAAGGTGTACGAATGGACGCCGGACGATTACAAAGTATCTGCAACAATGGTAGATTATTTTGCAAATTTTATTAAAACGGGTAATCCCAACGGCAAAGGACTTCCTCAGTGGGATGCGAATACAGGCAAGGCTCCTGTTAAGTTCATGAACATTGATGTAAAAAGCGAGCAGCAGACAGAAAGCGACAGGGAACGTTATCTGTTTCTTGACAAAGAATACATGAAGTAAAATTATAATGTTAAACAGCAAAAAGCCCTGCATCCAGTTTGGAGCAGGGCTTTTTTATATTCGCTTAAACTATTAAAGTGTTCTTTTCACTTCACGAAGCTCAAAGCTTTCGATGATGTCACCCACTTCGATGTCGTTGAAGTTCTTAATGCTCAAACCACATTCGTAACCGTTTCTAACTTCCTGCACGTCGTCTTTGTAACGTTTCAGCGAGTCGATTTCACCCGTCAGCAATACGATTCCTTCACGAACTACGCGGATTTTATTGCTGCGTTTCACATAACCATCCGTAACATAGCAACCTGCAATCGTTCCAATCCGGCTGATCTTGAACACTTCGCGGATCTCGATATTTCCGGTGATGATCTCTTCGATAGAAGGAGCAAGCATACCTGTCATCGCATCCTTAATCTCATCAATCGCCTGGTAAATGACCGAGTAGTGACGGATTTCGATCTGATCCTGCTCTGCCATTTTCTTGGCATTCGAAGAAGGACGAACCTGGAAGCCTATCACAATCGCATCAGAAGCAATGGCCAGGTTGACATCGGATTCGGAGATCTGACCCACTGCTTTGTGGATAATGTTCACCTGCACCTCAGATGTTGATAGTTGCAATAACGAATCTGAAAGGGCTTCAACCGATCCATCCACGTCACCTTTAACAATCAGGTTCAACTCGCGGAAACTTCCGATTGCCTTACGACGACCGATCTCTTCAAGGGTAATGTGCTTACGCGTCCGGATCGACTGCTCGCGCTGGATCTGCTCACGCTTGGTTGCGATATCGCGGGCATCGCGCTCGTTCTCAAATACATTGAAACGATCACCTGCCTGCGGGGCACCGTTAAGACCAAGCAACTGCACTGGCATGGATGGTCCGGCTGATTTAAGCTTTCTACCCAGATAGTCAGTCATGGCTTTCACCTTTCCGTAATGCGATCCTGCAAGGACCACATCGCCTACTTTCAAGGTTCCCGTCTGTACAAGGATGGTCGTAACATATCCGCGGCCCTTATCAAGGGATGCTTCCACTACTGCACCTGCTGCACGGCGGTCCGGGTTGGCTTTCAATTCAAGCAGTTCGGCTTCAAGCAATACTTTTTCAAGCAACTCGTCGATACCCATACCTGATTTGGATGATATTTCCTGGGTCTGGTATTTTCCACCCCATTCTTCAACCAAAAGGTTCATATTGGCAAGCTCTTCACGGATTTTTTCCGTGTTAGCCCCAGCCTTATCTACTTTACTGAATGCAAATACGATAGGTGCACCGGCAACCTGCGCATGGTTGATCGCTTCACGTGTCTGAGGCATGACGCTGTCGTCAGCTGCAATCACGATGATAACCACGTCGGTAACATTGGCACCACGGGCACGCATCGCTGTAAATGCTTCGTGACCCGGCGTATCCAGGAATGTTACCTGTTTGCCTGTTTTGGTTTTTACACTATATGCACCAATGTGCTGGGTAATTCCACCCGCTTCACCACTGGCTACATTTTCCTGACGGATATAATCCAGAAGCGACGTTTTACCGTGGTCAACGTGACCCATAATGGTAACAATCGGCGCTCTTTCTTTCAGGCTTTCTTCGTCATCAACTTCTTCCTGCACATCATTCTGCACTTCTTCTTCGGCAGAAATAAAGGCAACTTCAAATCCAAATTCATCGGCGATGAAAGTGATCGCTTCTGCATCCAGACGCTGGTTGATGGAAACGAACATTCCCATGCTCATACAAACCGAGATTACTTCCTGAACTGTTACGTCCATCAGGGAAGCCAAATCGTTTGCGGAAACGAATTCTGTTACGCGCAATACTTTTGTTTCGTCCGAATCCAGTCCGTTCGGATCGTTCTGATCTCCACGGTCCCTGCGACGGGTTCCTTTTCCACCGCGACCAACATTTCTGGTGTTACCACCACCCATGCGGGCCATTGTAGCCTTAATGTTATCTGAAACTTCTTTATCTGAAACTTCTTCTCTTTTAACACCGCGGCGATTATTGCCTGCTGCGCCACTGCGATTGCCCGGGCCGCTTCTTGCAGATGTATTACCTGTTGCCGGCGTTGTGCCTGGGGCAGCTGGTGCTCCCGGTGCAGCCGGACGGTTTCCGGTGCGATTTCCTGCTGGTGGAACATTGGCTTCCTTAGGCCTTGCAGGTGCATTTGGATCTGCTGCTGTCGTTGCAGGGCGGTTTTCACCGGCAACCACAACGCCATCACGGATTCTCTTGCGTTTTCTGCGGCGTTTTTTATCTGCTGCTGTATCACTGCTGGATGCAACAGGGTCTTTTTTCTTGATCTTATCGGAGGGAAGCTCAATCTTACCAATCACGCGAAGACCGCGGAGCTGCTCTCCTTTGGCCTCGATCAGGTTCGACTCAACCGCTTCTTCCGCGGCAGCGGCCACAGGTTCGCTTGGAGCCGGGGCTGTTTCCGGGGCCTTAGGCGTTTCGGCCACAGGCGCTGGTTGCACTGCTTCTGCTTGGGGTTTTTCTTCCGGCGCTGGGGCAGGAGCTGGTTTTTGCTCCTCAGCTGCCTTAGTCTCCTGCGGCTGTTCAGCCTTTGGCTCTTCTTTAACAGGCTCTTTCGGCGTTTCAACAGCTTTTGGCTGAACGGGCTCTGCCTCTTGTTTTACCTCTGCAACAGGCTCTGATTTAGGCTCTGGCTTAGGTTCAACAACAGCGACTGGCGCTGGCGCAGCTGGTTTTTCAGCCACAACTTCCTTAGGCGCTTCCGTTTTAGGTTCTTGCGCAGCGGGTGCCGGCGCAGATCTTTTTGCGTCTAGATCTATTTTGCCGACTACCTTAATTCCAGGCAGGCGGTTCTCAAAAGCGGATGGAGCATTTGATTCAGCTTCTTCAACAACAGGTTTCTCTTCTGTTTTAGAAGCACTGTTACGGAAGTATAGAATTCCATCAACATCACTTTTTACTTTTTCTTCCCTGGTTTCTACCGGAGTTTCAGTCTGAGCTGGTTTAAAGGAAAGGGATGATCTCAGATCATCAGATTTGAAATCTTTCGCAAGAAATTCAATCTGATCAGAATTAATCTTTGTATTCGGGTTACTCTCCACCTTATACCCTTTGGCAGACAGGTGATCCACGATCGTAGTAATTCCTACGTTCAGGATCCGTGCCACTTGGCTTAGGCGCATCATTTTATCTTCTGCCATATTAGCAATTAGTAGAAAAAGTTTTGCATTGGCAGATCTAACCCCTGGATTAAAACTGCCGGTTATTGTAAATTATTCAAACTCTTTTCGAAGAATGTCAAGAACTTCTTCAACCGTTGCTTCTTCAAGATCGGTTCTTCTGACAAGCTCTTCTTTATTAAGTGCCAGCACGCTTTTGGCTGTATCCAGACCAATTTTGTGCAGTTCACTGATAATCCATTCATCAATTTCATCGGAGAATTCGGTCAAATCGACGTCTTCATCGTTTTGCTCTTCAATATCTCTGAAAACATCAATTTCCATTCCAACCAGCTTACCGGCCAGCTTAATGTTCTGGCCGCCTTTTCCGATTGCAAGTGAAACCTGATCGGGTTTAAGGAAAACAGAAACACGTTTGGTATCGCGGTCAATCTGCATCGAACTTACTTTGGCCGGACTCAAAGCCCTGCTGATAAGCAGTTCAAGGTTGTCTGTGTAGTTGATAACATCTATATTCTCATTACCAAGTTCACGTACGATTGAATGGATACGGGATCCTTTCATACCTACGCAAGCGCCTACCGGATCGATTCTATCATCGTAGGATTCTACGGCAACTTTGGCGCGCTCCCCTGGTTCACGAACAACACGTCTTACTGAAATAATTCCATCGTAAATCTCGGGAATTTCAACTTCGAAGAGTCTTTCGAGGAAAACAGGTGAAGTTCTTGATAGTGTGATCTTTGGAGAACCATTATTCATTTCCACTTTGTGGATCACAGATTTAACGGATTCTCCCTTGCGGAAGCGATCTTTTGAAATCTGCTCGGTGCGTGGAAGTGAAAGCTCGTTACCTTCCGAATCCACGATGATCACCTCGTGACGTAATGTCTGATAAACCTCGCCGGTAATCATTTCACCTACCTGATCCTTGTATTTCTCGAACATGATTTCTTTTTCCATGTCCTTGATTTTCTGGATCAAAGTTTGTCTTGCCGTCTGCACCAGCCTGCGGCCGAATTCAACCAGCTTAACTTCTTCAGCAACTTCTTCACCTACTTCAAAGTCACCCTGAATTTTGCGGGCTTCTGCAAGTGGTATTTTGTTGTAATCCCAAATGTCCTCTGAGTTGTCGTCAACGATCTCACGTGTCCGCCACATTTCAAGGTCACCGCTTTCTGGGTTAATGATTACATCAAAATTATCATCAGTGCCGTATTTCTTACGAATCATTGTGCGAAACACTTCTTCCAAAACACTGATCATCGTTGGACGATCGATGTTTTTGGAGCTTGCGAACTCGGCAAATGATTCAATTAATATTCCGCTATCCATTGCTTATGTTATAGATATTTGCTGATACTAAGTTATACATATTATATAATTGATTACAAATCAGAAAACTGGCTCTGGCTTGTAACTTTATTTAAAAGAAATTTCTATTAAAGCCTTTGAAATATCGTCAAACGGAATATCCCGGATCAACTCAGCTGGGTCGATGGGCGTTTTCGTCTTCTTTTTAGGTGCAGGTAACTGTAATTTTACAATTTCTTCATTTGCCTCCATCAATGTCCCCGAAATTACCTCTCCCGTTTTCAATGTGACCTTTAAATTTCTGCCCAGGTTTTTTTGATATTGCCTCAACAAAAGCAAAGGTTGGTCTAATCCCGGTGATGAAACTTCAAGTGTGTAGGCATCTGCAAAAACTTCCAGTTCTTCCAACTGCTTGGCCAATCTTCTGCTGATGGATGTACATTGCTGAATGGTTATCCCCTCATCACTATCGACAAGAATTGAAACTTTTTGACTTACCTTGGAAGGCTTAATGATGATATCTACAAGGAAACAGTTGCCATCCTCAAGAAGGGGTTCCAGCAAAGCTTCCAACTGCTCTTTTATTGTCATGTACGGCTTACTGCAAATAAAAAAGGGGATTTAAGACCCCCTCAATCAATCGATCAAAATAGAATTATTTGCAAAGGTAAAAATATTTTATCATTTGTACAAGTTAAAGCAGATGTCTTCTAAATTCATCTCGATCCCCTATTTTTGTTAAAAAATGCGATATTTGACTTAATGAAAGGGTTTAAAAATTTCCTCTGGTTCCTCTACAAGTGTTTTGCGACTTATACCCTGCTGATTTACATCATGATACTCTGGATCCCGCTCCAAGGGTGGGTGGCTGGTTTCATGATGATGTCTTTTCCGGTTGTCGTTATCATTCATCTGGTCAGTATCCCCATTTGGTTTATTGTTGAAAGAAAAAGGGCTTTGATGCCGCTGATTATGGTCGGCCTGGCCGTTCTTTTTCTGCCCAGGACTTATTCTTTCGGCAACGATACGGATCCGGATGTGCTGGCTAAGTCATTTTCTGTCATGAACTATAATGTGCACAGCTTTCAAAGAAATGAAGATTTAAAAGATCCCCAGGTCAGAAAGAGCGTAAGTGATATGAAAGCATGGATGACTTCTTCGGAAGCGGACATTCTCTGCATGTCTGAATATTTCAGTGACCGCGGAAACCTCTTTAACATTAACAGAGCCCTGGACAGCAGCGGATATGGCCACAGCGCCTTTTACACTAAGAACACGTCAGGAAGCCCTACGCAGTCGGCTGGGCTGGCAATTTTCTCCAAATACCCCATCATTGCAAAAAGGGATACAATCTTTGAAGCGCAAAACGGTCTTCTCCAAGCAGATATCAAGATAAAGGGAGATACGGTGCGCATCATTGCCGTGCACCTTTATTCAATGACATTAAAGCTCAGTACATTGGTGCGCCAAAAGCAGGTCGAGGGCGTCAAAAAGGAAGGAAAAATCACTTTCCAGCGCATGCGCAATGGTTTTGTGAGAAGATCGGTAGAGATGGGGATCCTTGAATCCTGGATCAATGCTTCGCCGCACCCGGTTATTGTATGCGGCGACTTTAATGAGATTCCCTACGGATATGTTTACAGTAAAATGCGCGGCTTGCTTAAAAACGGGTTTGAAGAAAAAGGGGAGGGCTTTGGCTTTACATTCAACCACCTGCCTTATTTTATCCGCATAGACCACCAGTTTTATAGTGGCGACAGGCTTCAAATCCAGGACTTTACTACATTCAATAACGTCGATTATTCGGATCATTACCCTGTGATGGGCCATTACCAGTTCAGTAACGCGGATGCAAAAGCGGCTGAGCAAGCAAAAAAGGATTAATGATAATCATGCGGCAAGATAGCCGACAATCAAGATTACTGCCCGTATTGAATCCCCAGGCTATCCAGCTCGCTGGCTGAGACGGAGGGTGGGAAAATGCCGCTTTGCAACTTGCGCTCGACCAAATTGCCCGTTTTAAGGGCCGACTGCTCGTCCTGAAAGCCTTTGTTTCCTGCAATTCCCGGAATGCTGCGCTGCTCAATAATGGGCGTGCCGTTGTCAAGAATGCGGTAACCCCAGCCTGATTCAACTTTGAATGCTTCTACGCTAAGACGGCGAAGGCCTTTGCCGTCTGCACCGATATCTCCTTTGTAAAGAAAGATATAAGTTACAGCAGCAAAGGCCAGTACGCTTATAATTAAAATGAGTTTTTTCTTGCTACTCACAATTACAGGTTATCATCATCATTTTTGGCAGCAGTAGGATCAAAAGCCCAGAAGTCGTCAACAATGTTTCCGCCTGTTCCTAAATAACCCGTGTTACCGATTGCAAAACCAGCGGCAAAACCTCTCTGACCACCTTCGAAGCTTGCAACCTCAGTCCATGTGTTGGTGCCGGGTGTATATTCCCATGTATCGGACTTTGCATTTCCACCAACTATGTAAGCTTTATCATTGATAACCAAGGGTAAAGCGTAAGTTCTTCCGGTGAATTTATCATCCGTGTTGGTTTCCATTCTGGTCCATGCGCCCGTTCCGCTGTTTCCAGCCGGATCGAAACTGTAAAGATCTTTTGGCTCGGATCCGGCGCCTGAATTGCTCTGACCAAAGCCTACATAAGCTTTACCGCCCACTGTGAATGCCAACGCGCCTCTGCGTTTTCCACCTGTGAATGTTGCAACCTCTGTCCACTTATCAGTTTGTACATTATACTCGTAGAAATCCTGATAGTAACCGCTTCCATTCCATCCAAGGCCCACATATGCTCTGTTATCAGCAACAAAAGCCGTTGCATACTGGCGCGTTCCGCCTGCATAATCCGCCTTTTTTGTCCATTTGTTGGTCGCAGGATCGTATTGATAAAAATCCTTTTTGTATCCGCCGTCTACTGTGGTCACACCGTCGAAACCTGTGCCTACATAAGCCTTTCCATTTACAACGAAGGCAACAGCATCATTTCTTCCTGATCCTTCGAATGGAGCAACTTGTGACCAGATTTTGGTTGTTGCATCATAGGACCAAAAATCCTTTACTCTTTGAACAGTCTCATTTGTAAGACCTGTTCCGATATATCCTTTATTTCCAATGACAAAGCTTACTGCACGTGCCCTCGCAGATCCACCAAAATTGGGAATGCCTGCTCGGTACCAGTTTCCAATTTTATCTGCTTCAGGATCATCCTTACTGCAACTGAACGAAAGTAATGCGGTTGACGCAACCAGAAGGGCTAATGAAGTCTTTTTTAAGGTATTAAACATGTAAAAAATATGGTTTGACTAATTGATACAAAAGAATATTGGTGAATAACACGGCCCTGAAATCATGCCTATCAGAAGGATTAGTGCTTTAAAAACAGCAAACGCAATTTCAAATTTTTTGCAAACATAACATCTTGATACTGCTAAGTAAAATTATATGTTACTTTTTGTCTAAAAGTTTGGCCCTCTCTGTTGCATTCAACGTTTGTAGTATCCGTAATGTTGTCATAAGGCTTTGTTGTGTTTGGTTTAAAATAGGCTGGTCTGTTTTACGTTTATCATCAGGTTTGCCACTGTTTGCTGCCGAGGTGCGTAACTACAATCGGCAGCGTAATTCACGCTGATGGCAGGCGCTGATTGCTGCCATTTTTAACCCTTACGTAACGCTTTGCCTTTTTGTTGCAACATGTGAATGCACTTTTAAATTGGCGCATTTATCCTAATGATGTTGTAATTAAGATTACATATGATAATTTTGCACTTTTTACTGTTCTTGCACTAAATGAAATTCAATTCGCATTTTCTTAAAAGATCTTCAACGGTTTTTAGATTACTGATTATATTGGGTGTAACAGCCTCAATGTCTGGTTGTGAACCTACCGGTGATCAGATTGAAGCGATCGTCCAGCCTAATGTTGATGACTTTTCCGTGGTGTTTTCAGATACGGCATCGGTTTCACTTTCTTCGGTTGGAACAGACTCGGTATTTACCGGAGGCCCGGGAAGACTTTTGCTGGGAAGAAATATTGATCCTTATTTTGGTAAATTTCAGGCTACTCCATTTTTCCAGCCTACGATTCAAACGGCGCTTGTCGTTCCTGAACTTGCTGTTTACGATTCGCTTGTACTTTCTCTGAGATACGATAATTATACGTATGGCGATACTACGATTGCCATGAACATTGCCGTTCACAAGCTGCTGGCCAACATGCTTGATAAAAATGCTTATTACAACACCGATGCGACGCCTTACGAGGCGACGCCACTGGGCAAAGTAAAGGTAGTTCCCACGCCAAGATCCAGCGGAAGAATCAGAATCAAGCTTTCTGATGTTTTGGGAAAGCAGATTTTTTCGATGAGTAAAAACAATCAGCTGCCCAGCAACACCGAATGGATTGATCTTGTTAAGGGGCTCGTACTGGTACCGGGATCCTCGGACAATGGTCCACTTGTCGGGTTCAGATTGTTTGATGATCACACATCCATTCAGCTGCATTATCATTTAACAGAGGATGATGGCGTAAAGAGGGATTCAACTATCATCAAGTCCGGCATTGGCTATAATCAGATCCTGAGCGACCGGAAAGGAACGCAGCTGGTTAAGCTTCCTAATACGAAAAGAATTTCCCTGCCTTCCGAGCAATCGGGTAATATGTCCTTTGTTCAGGCCGGCCTGGGTGTGATGACGCGCGTTGATTTCCCAACCATTATGGATTTGAAAATTAACCCTTATACGGTTGTTAATAAAGCATTTTTGCACGTGACGCCACTGGCGGGCTCGGTGACAAATTTTTACCGCGCGCCTGATACATTGTATGCCTATCTGGTCGACAAAAACAACGAATACTTTCAAGGAAGCACGGGCTTTCCAGAGCCGGCAAGGACTTTGGCGGGAACGCCCGTCTTTGGCAAATATCAGGTTGATCTGCTTAATAACACTGCTTTTTACCTTTTTGATGTAGGCGGTTATATTTCAAGTGTTTTAGCTGCCGGTGGTGAAAATACAACCGGTTTGATTTTCAGAACTTCACCATTCAATACCAGCGAAACTGCCGCGCAGCCCACCTACGATACGGAATTTACTAAAAGCGCCCAGCGTTTGGTAATCGGCAATCAGCGACAGAGCAACAAGGGTGTCAAATTGCAGCTCTATTATACTTCGGTGAACACCCGGTAAGGCTTATCAGGTAAGGATTTAAAATATGAAAATAAAAAACGGAGCTGCTCTTTATAGGGCAGCTCCGTTTTGTTTACCGGCACGATCAAATGTCGGAAAAGAACAGTTTCAAGCATCATCAAAGCAATGGATCTGCTAGTGTAGCAGCATGCACTGCGAGCTTACAGCAAAATTAATCGCCTTTTTTATGTTTATGTGGCTTCAATGAAGGCGTGTTGCCGGGCGACTCCTTGTTATCCCTTTGACGCTTATCGGGCTCTTCGGTAGACTGGGCAGTTTTTTTAGGTCCTGGCTTGATTCCCATGGTTTATAGTATTTGGTGTACAATGCCGGGTTGTTAAAAATTTATGCCACAGAGTCTATTCGCTTCGTAAAGACTTCACTGGGTTCATTAAGGCGGCTCTGACACTTTGAAAGCTTACAGTGATCAGTGCAACGACAACTGTTGCCAAAAGTGCTAACAGAAAAACAAAAGGGTTAATCGATATCTTATATTCGAAATTTTTCAGCCAGCTATTCATTGCCCACCACCCGGCAGGTGCTGCAAGGACAAATGCAATGCCAATCAGTTGAATAAACTCCCAGCTGAAAAGCCAAAGGATACTCCCGACGCTGGCACCCAGTACCTTGCGAACGCCCACTTCTTTCGTGCGCTGAGTGACCATAAATAAGACAAGTCCATATAAGCCCATGCAACCGATGACCAAGGCGATGCCTGTGAAAAAGTTAATGAGCTTGCCCATGGTCTGCTCTTGCTGGTAAAATTCCTGAATCTGTTCATCGACAAATGCTGGTTCGAAAAAGCTGTCGGTATACACCTGATTGTAGGCCTTTTCTAATCGAGCCAGCACATGAGCGTAGTTGGCAGAGCGTAGTTGAATGTTTGCGGAGTAAAACCCAGAGGCGACAGTGGTCAGAAATAAGGGCTTGCTGCGCTGTTTGAGATCTGATTGGTTATAATCTTTTAAAACGCCTACAATCTCCAAAGGAGCAAAGCCAGCCTTATGCAAAACCTTGCCCACAACGTCCGTGGGTCGGGAGAATCCCAGCCGCTGCATGAATGTCTCGTTGATAAGGGCCTCTCGGGCTGTGTCCGAAGCCTGGAGATTACGACCAGCCATTAATTTTAAACCATATAAGCCCACATAGTCGGCATCAATCCAGGCTTGTTGTGGTCCGTATGGCTCCTCGCTGGGGCGGCCATCAAGGCGAACCCTGGTTTCGCTTCTCCAGCCCGACTGAGGAGGCCCGCCCATCGAGTAGCTAAACTGGCCTATCTCAGGTATGGCTGTTGCCAGGTTACGGAAAGCACGCATTTTAACCAGATCCTGCGCTGGAAGGTTTGGCAGGCTTACAGTTACAATGGCCTCTTTTCGAAAGCCCAGGTCTTTTCTCTGAACATACCGGAGCTGACTGCCTACGACTATCAAGCCGATAATGAGCATTTGTGATATGGCAAACTGCGCTACCACCAAACCACGCCTGAGATTGAAACCGCCTGCCTGCTGCGTGGTGAGCCGTCCTGTCAGGGCGACAACCGGGCGAAAACCAGCCAAAACCAGGGCCGGATATAAACCTGCCAGCAAAATAACCGCTATAACAAGTAAGGCCAGCCAACCCAATACCGAGGTAGAAAAGTAAAATGTGAACCGGAAGGGGCCATTCAGGAAAGTATTGGCTAGCGTCTGTCCGTACTGAAAGATGCCGATGGCCAGTGCCAGGGCAGCACAGACAATGAGCGCGGTTTCACCTATAAATTGCCAGAACAGCTGTGCTTTTGTGCTGCCCAACACTTTGCGTACGCCCACTTCGCGTGCACGGTTGAGTGCCTGCGCAGTGGCAAGATTAACAAAATTGATACTGGCAGTTCCTATCAGCAGTGCGGCAATCAATGTCAAAGACAGCAATAATCCCTTGCTTACGCCTCCATACTCAGCCGATAAGTGCATGGTGCTGAATGGTATGGCCGGGTAGGAGGTCTCCTTGATTTTAGCTGGATTATACTTTTTGACAAATGAGGGTAATTGCTCTTGCCAGTCTGCTGCCGTGAAATTGTCGTTAAACAATGCGTAACAGTGCGTGCTGCCGTTGGTATTATCAAAAGGCTGATCTTCTGGCCGGGAGCCTAGCTGCTCTTTAACAGATCCCCAGGCAGCCAGGATAGAATAATCCAGATCAGTATTGTCCTTGTAATCTGCAAATACGCCTACTACGCGTGCGGGAATGCGGGCATCCAGTCGAAGGGTCCGGCCTATAATGTTTGTGCTGGTACCAAAGCATTTGCGGGCCATTTCAGCACTGATAACCACAGTGCCCGGCTCGGCAAGAGCGTCGGGCCCGCCTGCTAACCAGGTGTAATCAAAAATGCTGAAATAGGAGGGCTGAACAAATGCGCCGTTATGATTTTTATCCTTTATTTTCTTATCTGCCTGCTTTGCAACAGGTATGCTTACCAGCGGTGAATACCACTCTTCCAGCATGGCAATATGTTCAATTTCAGGGTAGTCGTTTCGCGCCGCCTGACCGAACGGATACGGAATGCCCTGAATGTTGAACTCGCTGGTAGAGGAGGTAAACCGCGATGTAAACTGGTAGATCCGCTCGTAATTGCGGTGGTGACGATCGGTTTGATAATGATAGCGGACAAGTGCGAATATCAGCAATGCACAGCCTATGCCAAGTGCTAAACCAGTGATGTTAATGAATGCGTACGCGCGGTTTTTGCGCAAATTACGCCAGGCAATTTTCATATAGTTGAGCACCATCATATACCGCTAAATTATTGTCAGGTCTGTAAAGCTACTTTTCCCTTTACGGCCCAATTTTCATTCCACGAGGCAAAAAATGCCTTACAGCGGATTGGAGCGGCTATTTGATAGCATTGACTGTGCGATTTCGGACATCGGTGTGCGCTTAAAAAACGACAATGCCTCTTGAAAAGATGGTCTCGTCGGGATGTTTGTAAAAGACATACATGGGTTTCATCACGATGGTGTAGTCATCATAAATCCAGGTCATACTCTGGTCGGCTCCTGCTTTGGCGGCCTCAAAATCATATTTGTAGTGAAAACGGCTGGTATCCAGGTATGCGCTTTTTCCGGGAGGCACCAGGCGGAACGCATTATCAGCTCCCGAAGAGGTGACGACAACGGTTTTTTTGGTGTCATCCCAATTGAAGGTCATGTTGGTAGGCCTGGAAAACTTCATTTCGGTACTAAAAGCCTTTGCGGGCGGCGCGAACGGTGGATTCGTCCAGGCCGAGCCGGCGTAATAATGTACATAACCTATGTCGCCAGAACCACCGCTTGCCTGGAAGGTTACATAAACAGCATCGCGGTAGAGAACTTTGAGCGAGTCTGCCAGCACGTTGATGGTGTCTTGGCCGACAACCCGGTAAGCTTTTGATATGTAAAAAGGTACCGTTCTGATTTGACTATAAAACCTTTCTTTGTCAAATTCTTCGGCCACAACTTCTTTTTTTTCAACCGATTCGTCGGTGCAGGAACCGATGAAAAATGCACCCGACAGGATCAATGCAGAGAATAAGAGTTTCTTCATGGAATGAGTAGTTTATAGAATGGCTTCATCGCCTTCAATACAGACAAATGAAGCTGGCCAAACCGTTGCACTTTTTTTTAGTTTTTTATAAAAATCCATTGTCCGTAAAAATCAGCGACACTCTGTTAAAGCTGATTTTACTTATCGTTTACATTCTTTTACAGCTCATTAACAGCCTTGGGAATACAACCATTTAGCTTTGCCGAAGAGATTTATTCAAATTAAACCTGCCAAAAACATGAAAAAAATCATTTATGCGCTGCTTTTGCCACTGGTTGTAGTAAGCGGACTAGTATTTGCGAATCGTGAAATCAAAAATGAAGCTGCCAAAAAATCAACCGCAGGTCCACGCTCTGAAGCTGAAAGAAAAGCTTCGTTGAAAAAATGGGAGTCTACTCCGGATGCTATAAGATACGAAAAATGGAAAGTGTCCCCCGAAGGCAGAAAAGTGTATGCCGGTGAAGCTAAAATACGCAAACATATCAATGCTTTTACCGATATGACGGCTACCGTAACCGCTCTTTCTCTTCCCGCTGGCTCCCGATTGGGTTTTGGGGTGATGGTCAAAATTAATGATGAAGATTACATTCTTAGTTTTGGCGCCCAACCATCCGAGAAGAATTCTTTAAACGCTATTGCTCAGTCCCGGCAATTGCACACGCTGAAAGTCAACGACAAAATAAAGATACGAAGCCATAGTGTATCGCACGCACCCAAGTATTTGTATCCAATAATATCGGGCGATTATATAGAACGGGATGGTAAAATTATCTATAAACGTGCCGCTGGTAAAGGTGGTTGCTGATGAAAAAGAATATTTAAAAATTTTGTTTAATCCCCTTTAAAAACGAGGCTTTGGCACGTTTTTGTGATATATTGGTTGGTTATGTAACTGATAGTATATACGTTAAGACGAGCGTCTTGGCGTAGGGTTTAAATGATTTTAATGATGCATTCAATTGTATATCTGAGCTCATCAAGAGTGCTGCTGGATGAGAGAGAAATGGGAAATATTATAGAAAAAAGCCGTATAAATAATGCGGAGGCTAATATTACGGGGGTTTTGATTTATTGTAATGGCAGCATTATACAGGTTTTGGAAGGAGAGAAAGATGCCATACATTCCTTATTTGAAAAGATAAAGCGGGACGACCGCCATAATCAGGTAATCCCGCTTTTTCAAGGACCTGTAAGTGTCAGATCATTCGATAACTGGGCGATGGGCTATAGCACGCCCGCATCCCGTAATATGGATGAATTAAAAGATAAGCTTTCCTTTATTGAAGACCCATACACCCAAGTTAAAAGTGAGAATAAGATTTTCTCATTGCTTCAAGTTTTCTTTAAAAACAACCATCGGAATTAGATTGCGACTGATTCCTTTTTAAAAGATCACCTGATTTCCAGATTTGCCTTGCAGCCTCGTATTTCTGACGGCCGCGGGGCCTTTGAAACGGTACTGGACACCAACAATTTCGGTTGCCGGGTCGGTTATTATGGTTTTATATGCTTCCCGCCCGTTTACCAAAAACTGGATCTTGCGATCGGTGCACACCACTTTTAGTTTTACCCAATCATTCAAATTACAACGAATCTGCTTAGATTATCGTTTTGGCAACACAAGAACCCGTCAAAACGAATTTACAACTGGGATTTAGCGACGAAACCTGGCTTTATCTCTTACTCTACGCCTCCATTACCCGGTTTATAGGTTTCAAAACACATTGTAGGACTGAACTTGGACTTTGTTGGCAGAAAAGGCTCTTGGGGTGTATTTCGGATAAACATATAACCTTCCTTTCTGGATAGCGAGATCGTCAGTTTGTAACTTTCATCCCTTGCTTCTTCTTTTACCCATGCGTCCAGCCATTCAACGGCGACGACTATGTTCTCATCAATGACAAGATTATAAGGAGCTAAATCGACACTGACCCATTTCTGGCCTTTGTTGACATTAAAGAATATGTTTTCATTAATTAGTTCCGCCTTTAAATTGCCTGAGTAGCCCCCGGCCAAAGGCAGAATATGCAAGCGAAAGCGGACACTATCAAATTCACACGCATCCATGTGCATCTTAAACTTGGCCAGCTTTAACGGTAGCTCGTTGGTCTCAATAGCAACACCCCTGAGACGTCCTCGGGAACTCTTATAATCACCCCAGCCCGTGTATTGGCCGCTTGCTTTCTGATTTCCGATCGGGATTATTTCCCGTTTGCCTTGTGCAATCACTTCGTGGAGTTGCAGGGCGCCCGGGCTGAGTTTGATTTGATAGGCTGATTGCGAGATTTCCCGTTTTACAAATTTTACAGACGCATATCCCAGATAACTCACAATGATAGTATCTGTTGGTGCTGCCTTGTTTATGGCAATGTCAAAGCGCCCATCTGCATCTGTTATTCCCCCGATGCTTTTTGCTTTCACCCCTATGCTGGCATAAGGTAGCGGTTTTGCATTGACAGCATCCCTTACCGTTCCCTTAAAAGATTGGCCTACTAAGGTGATGGGCAGACTTATCAAAAAAGATAACACAATTAATTTGTTGGTGGTCATATCAGTTAAAATGTCACTCGGTTCTTAAAGCAGAAACAGGATTCAACCAGGCGGCTTTGATCGCCTGAGAGCTGACAGTGAGTAGTGCAATGGACGTTGTTACGACACCGGATATGGCGAAAATCCACCAACTTAAACCTGTATGGTATGCAAATGTGCCCAGCCAGCTGCTGAGAGCCCACCATGCCAGCGGAGAGGCAAGAATTAACGCGATCAGGATAAGTTTCAGAAAGTCAGAAGAAAGAAGACCGACAATATTTGCAGAACTTGCTCCGAGCACTTTTCGTACGCCAATTTCCTTCGTCCGCTGCTCGGCAGTAAATGCTGCGAGTCCAAATAGCCCCAGGCACGAAATCAGGATGGCAAGCACACCAAAATAATTGACAAGCGTATTGACCTGTTGTTCGCTCCGGTAAAGATTCTCATACTCATCATCCAGGAAATGATAGTCAAAAGGATAATCTGGATTGAACCGCTTAGCTAAATTTTTAAGCTCTGCAAGGGCTTGCTCTGTTTTCCCCGTCTGCGTTTTTACTAATAAATATCCTGAATTCTCAGGAATATAAGTCAGTACTAGCGGGGTGATCGCCTGGTGCAGCGAGATCATATGGAAGTCCTTCATAAGCCCGATTACACGCCCGGTGCCTTTCCAGAATTTGATCTCCTTGCCAACAGGATTTTTTTCGCCCATCAGCCGGGCCGTTGCCTCGTTGATCAGGTAGGCAGATGAATCCGCGGCGCTGCCAGCACGAAAGTCCCTGCCGTCGACGAGTTTAATGTTCATGGTTTTAACAAAATCAGCTCCAACCGTCATCGCCGTGACATTGGTTTCCAGGCTCGGATCTTTTCCCGGCCAGGATAAATCGCCCGATGTTGCCTGGATGTTGACTGGAAGCATAGCGGTCGTCGTCGCCGATGCTACGGCTGGTTGCCTGATTACTTCCTGCCTGAAAGCTTCCATTTTTTCGGGCTTGGCAAAATTGCCTTCCAGGGTCAGGTAAATAACGTTATTACGATCCAGACCCAGATTTTTGGTCCGTAAATACTGCATTTGCTTACTGACGGCAAGCATGCCGACAATCAAAAAAACGGATAAGGAAAATTGGAATGTAACCAGTATTTTTCGGAAGAGTGCCGGACCATTGCCAAACTGTATTTTGCCTTTCAGAATCGCAATTGGCCTTAATGCTGACAAAAACAACGCCGGATAGCTTCCTGCCAAAAGCCCTGTCAGCATTGTTAATGCTATAATCCCGGCCCAAATTGCCGGACTGGCCAGGTTTAGGGCCAATTGCTTTCCAAACAACTGGTTGAAACCAGGCAATGCTAACCACACGCCAGCCAGCGCCAGGACAACGGCCAGCACACTGGTGAGAACAGATTCACTTAAAAATTGCCCGATCAGCGAGGAGCGTAGTGCGCCAACCACTTTTCGCACACCTACCTCTTTGGCCCGTGTAGCAGAACGTGCTGTGGCAAGATTCATAAAATTAATGCAGGCAATAAGCAAAAGAAACGCTGCAACGACAGAAAACACCCGGACATATTCGATCCGCCCACCGACTGGCTTGCCCATTTTGTATTCACCATACAAATAAACGTCCGTTATCGGTTGAAGAATAGGCACGGTAGTGTTATCCTTGTCCGTATAGTGCTTGTAAATGCCTTTCATGCTCTGTTCGGCCTGGGCCTGGGTCGTATTTTGCCGCAGCCGGACGTATGTTAAAAAAGAGCTGTTACCCCAGGTTTTTTGCCAGGGTTGTTCCTGCTCCTTCCAGTTTACCACCCAGGCAAATTTCAAAGTCGAATTGTCTGGCAAATCCTTTAACACAGCACCGACGACATAGAATTTTTCATTATTGAGCTGCAGTGTTTTTCCAAGTGCCTCTGTATTGGGAAAATATTTATCAGCCATTTTTTCTGTAATGACAATCTGGTTGGTTTGCGCAAGCGCCATGCGGGGGTTGCCTTTCAAAACAGGCAATTCGAATACGCCAAAAAAGTCGTTGGTTGCATAATATCCGTTCTCCTTGGCACTTTTTTCTCCGACCTTAACCAGCAGCTCCGCCCAGGCATTGACCTTTGTGGCTGCGGCAACTTCGGGTATGTCTTTGGAAAGCGCATCCTGTAATGGTCCGGGTGTGACTTCACCCGTGCCGACTTCTCCCGTATTTCGGTTGGTCGAATTGGTCCGCACAAAAAAGACGTTTTCCGCATCCGTAATGAAGCGATTATAACTAAGCTCATCCTGAACCCACAAACCAATCATGATCGCGCAGGCCATACCCAGGGCCAGCCCAAAGACATTGATGGCTGTGTACATTTTATTCTTGGCAAGATTGCGCCGGGCGGTGGTAAAATAGGATTGAAGCATATCGGTAAGGGATGGATTTGGGTATTTCGAAGTTGCTTTACGCTTGTAAAAGAACGGTGTCAGACAGTGCAATACGGCCGATATGTAACCCCGGCGAGCGCGGGACAGTCCGTTCGTTTCCACTTGTTTATAGAAAACTTCATGCAAGTCGCCCTGCACAAATTCTAGCAGGTGCGGCTATGAACCATTCGAGAAGCTTGTCGGCCCAGCGGGGAGGTTGGGCTTTCGGTTGCTGATTTTGAGGCTTTCGGGTCACGTTGTGATGAGCTATGTTACTGGCCTAATAACTTAAATTTTCCTTCCGGAATGGCTTGCCAGAGATTTTCTCGCATTGTCCGGATTTCAGATAGTACAGTGGCGCCAGCCGCCGTCAGCGCAAAAAAGCGCTTTCGTCTTCCGCCCCGGTCCGTTGTAGCGCCTCCGACAGAAGAGGATAGGAAACCCTTTTCCTCGAGTCTATACAATGTTGTATGAACAGCACCGATGGTAAAGCTGCGGCCCGCATGCAATTGAAGTTGTTCCATCACAGGAACCCCATACATTTGCTCGGTGCTTGCGGCTACCACAAGGAGCACCAGTTCTTCCAATTCTCCCAGGATTGTTTTCTTCATAAAAGTCGGCGTCCTGATTATATACAATAAGTTAAATCAAATCTCGTGCCCAGATACTAATGTGCCCATTTACTGGAAGTTATGAGATTGGATGGCTGGTATATTGTTCAAAAATGGACAGGTTGTCGTTCATCGATGGACATATGCAAAGGCTTATTGTCTAACACTTACAGGATTGACTTAATGATTCCTTAATTTATCAATTGAATTTAACCAGCAGAGAACGCCTAGATTTGATGTGAATTCAATATCGACACATCACGTCTATGAAAATAATCTACGGTCTTATTCTTTTAAGTATTCCAGC
This sequence comes from Dyadobacter sp. CY351, assembly GCF_021502625.1. Taxonomy (NCBI): domain Bacteria; kingdom Pseudomonadati; phylum Bacteroidota; class Cytophagia; order Cytophagales; family Spirosomataceae; genus Dyadobacter; species Dyadobacter sp. CY351. The sequence goes on from NZ_JAKFFU010000004.1 coordinate 558,632, forward strand.
ATACGGACAGAAGAATGATTCGCTTCGGACCGAATTATTAAGTCAGGTTAACATTACGGCCAGCCGGGCCAATGAAAAAACATTTCAAACGGCTGGCTCTATCTCCGTTTTTTCTTCTAAAAGTTTTCAGACATATCAGCCCCGTACAACGCCGGAAGCCCTGATGGGGACCACCGGCGTTTTTGTGCAAAAAACCACGCACGGAGCGGGATCGCCTTTTTTACGCGGATTAACCGGAAATCAGACGCTCATTTTAATAGACGGAATCCGGCTGAACAACAGCACATTTCGCTATGGCCCCAACCAGTACCTGAATACCATTGATCCTTTTAGTATCGATAAAATGGAGGTTTTACGCGGAGGTGGTTCGGTAGCTTATGGCTCGGATGCATTAGGTGGCACCCTTCAATTATTGACTGCGACTCCTGCATTTTCCGAAAAGATATCTGTCCATGGCAAAGCAGTAGCGCGCTACGCGACGGGTAATATGGAAAAGACATTACGGGCAGGGGTCGAGCTCTCGGGCGTGCGTGCTGCATTCTCGGGCGGCATCAGCATCCGTAATTTTGGAGATCTGATAGGTGGAGATACTACCGGCAAACAAACGCCGAGTGGCTACAAAGACCGGGCCTTTGATGCGAAACTGCTTTTGAAACTCACTGATTCGTGGACGCTGACCCTGGCACATCAATCGGTTTCTCAAAAACACGTGCCGCTATACTATCGTTACAAGCTCGAAAACTTTGCCTTGAATGAATTTGATCCGCAAAGACGGTCTTTAAGCTATGTTAAATTAAAAGGCAATACATCCAGTAAATGGGCATCCGAATTATCATTGACCGGCTCTTTCCAATCGACTAATGAAGGTCGGCTCAGCCGAAAAAATGGCAGTAACAGTTTGCGCACAGAGGCTGATAAAGTGCAAACCACCGGACTGATCTTCAATGTAATCTCGGATATTACGCCTTTCTGGAACGCCAGTTCCGGAATAGAAATCTACAATGATGTTGTCAGGAGCAGTAAGACCGATCAAATAGCAGATGCCGCGCCAATGACCAGCCGCGGGCTCTATCCTGATGATAGCAAATACCTGAATTATGCCGTTTATTCACTTCATCAGGTAAAGCTGGATGACTGGCGGTTTTCGTTTGGCGGGCGCTTTAATGGTTTTAATATAAAAGTTGCCGACGAAGCGCTGGGTAGCGTTTCTGTCAAGCCGCACGCACTTGTCGGAAATGCTTCTATCTCTTATCTGCCTGGCGAAAATTCCAATTTTTACACGTCCTTCCACTCTGGTTTCAGGGCACCGAATATTGATGATATGGGAACGCTGGGAATCGTCGATTTCCGCTACGAGTTACCTGCATACGATCTCAAGCCCGAAACATCCTACAATTTTGAGGCGGGTTACAAATACCATTCTGGCGGGCTTGCATTGTGTGCCGGATTATTTCAAAACAATCTGCGCAACCTGATTACCCGCGTGAAAGTCGAAGGACAGAAAATAGATGGCATTGATGTGTACCGAAAGGAAAATGTGGAGCGTGCATACATTAGGGGCGGGGAGTTTGAGGCAGAATATGTCTTTGAAAACGATTGGAAAGTATACGGCTCAGCTGCTTATAATTTTGGTGAGAATGTAACTAAAAAGGAGCCGGTCCGTCGCATTCCGCCACTAAGCGGAAGGTTTGGACTGGAGTACCGCAATAATGGATGGTTTGCCCGTCCGGAAGCATGGTTTGCCGGGAAACAAACCAGGTTGGCAGCGGGAGACGCAGCAGATAACCGCATCCCAAAAGGAGGCACGCCGGGATGGTTAATAGTGAACTTTATGACGGGATACGAGACCAAACATTTTGCATTAAACGCTGTTGTACAGAATATTAGCAATGAAGATTACCGTACACACGGCTCAGGGATCAATGGCGTCGGCCGCAGTCTGTGGCTTACTTTGACCGGAAAATTTTAAAAAATATAGTTCAAAATTCTGCTAACTCACCATGACAAAGAATCTGAAATTTGCAATTTACCTGATGCTGGCGGGCATCATCTGCTACGGATGTAAAAGGAATGCAGGCGGTCAATCCGAGGAATTAGCCTTGTATAAGCAACTTTCGGCCAAACGCATCGACTTGCCCAATGGCTGGTCACTCACACCGGTAGGCCGTAGCCTAGACCTGGACGACCTACCTTTAAACCTGGTTGTTTCCCCTTCAAAAAAATACCTGGCTGTCACTAACAACGGGCAGAGCACCCAAAGCATTACATTGATTGATGCGGCTTCCGAAAAAGTGCTGGACACTGCCATTGTCGCCAAATCATACCTTGGTCTGGCATTCAGTCAGGATGAGAAAATGATATATGCCTCGGGTGGAAACGACAATAAGATTTTGGTATACAAAATAGAAGACCAAAAACTTGTTGCTGCTGAGCCAATTGTGCTGGGCAAACCCTGGCCCATCAAAATATCTCCTACCGGAATAGCAGTCGACGACGCTCAAAAGCGGATTTATGTGGTGACAAAAGAAGACAGCGCGCTTTATGTTTGTGATTCTCAGACCAAAAAAACCATTGGTAAGCTAAACTTAGGTGCTGCGGCTTACACCTGTTTGCTTTCTAATGATAAAAAAGAGCTTTATGTTTCGCTTTGGGGCGGCTCGCGGGTGGTGATCGTAAACACAGAAACACAGCAGATTGCAGCGGAAATTGCGACCAACAAAAATCCCAACGACCTGCTATTGACCAGAGATGGCAAGTTTTTATATGTGGCAAACGGCAATGATAACACCGTGGCGCTCATTGATCTGGCCAAAAGACAAGTGTCGGAAACATTAACGACTTCTCTTTTTCCGGATGCGCCTGTGGGTACGACGCCTAATGGGCTTGCACTGAGTGAAGATGAGAAAACCTTATACATCGCCAATGCTGATAATAATTGCCTGGCAGTTTTTGACGTAGAAACCAAAGGTCGCAGCCGTTCCATCGGATTTATCCCGACTGGCTGGTATCCGACGGCTGTGAAAACAATTGGCACAAAGATATTTGTTACTAATGGAAAAGGATTTTCCTCTAAGGCAAATCCAAAAGGTCCAAACCCGAATTTATCAAAAGTTCCGCAACAGGTAGGGCCAAATCCGCAGGCATACACGGGCAGAGAGCAGTACATCGGAGGATTGTTTAAAGGTACATTATCCATCATAGATGCACCCTCGGCACAAACGCTTTCAGCCTACTCGCGTGTGGTATATGCCAACACGCCTTATACCAAAAATAAGGAGCTGAATGCGGAAGGGGAGGCTGGTAATCCGATCCCGATGAAAGTGGGTGATAAATCGCCGATTAAATATGTGTTTTACATTATCAAGGAAAATCGTACATACGACCAGGTCCTGGGCGATATGAAGGAAGGAAATGGCGACGCTTCCCTTTGTTTGTTTCCTGAAAAGATCACACCGAACCAGCACGCATTGGCCCGTCAGTTTGTGTTACTCGATAACTTTTACGTCGATGCAGAGGTGAGTGCCGACGGGCATAACTGGTCATCGGCTGCGTATGCTAATGATTATGTGGAGAAAAACTGGGTAACCAGCTATGGAGGTCGCGGTGGCACGTATGATTACGAGGGCCAGAAAGAAATCGCGCATCCCAGGGACGGATTTATCTGGGACCATGCCTTTCGTGCCGGGCTAACATTCCGCAGTTACGGCTGGTTTGCAGACGAGGGGAAAGCCAATATCAAAACACTTGAAGGACACTATTGCCCGACTTTCAAAGGTTATAATCTGGGCTATAAGGATATTGACCGGGAAGCTGCATGGGAAAAGGATTTTGATGAATTACTCGCCGCAGGCAAACTCCCAAGATTGAATACATTAAGGTTTGGTAATGATCATACATCGGGTGCCAGTGTAGGAAAGCCCACGCCGTTTGCTGCTGTGGCTGATAATGACCTGGCAGTCGGGCGTTTTGTTGAGCACCTTTCCAAGAGTAAGGTTTGGAATGAATCAGTTGTATTCATCCTCGAAGATGATGCTCAGAATGGACCCGATCACGTGGATGCACACCGTTCCATTGCATTTGTGGCTGGCGGTTTTGTCAAAAGAGGTTTTGTAGACCACACGATGTATTCGACTTCCGGAATGCTGCGTACAATGGAGTTGATTTTGGGGATCAAGCCCATGAGCCAGTACGATGCGGCGGCCACACCGATGTGGAGGTGTTTTGATAACAAGGTTAATCCGGGCAAGTTCACTTCAAAAGAAGCTGGGGTGGATCTGGATCAGAAAAATGTCGCGGTTAACAAAAACTCCCGAAAAACAGACCAGTTTGATCTCTCGATTCCCGACGCGATTGATGACCTGGTTTTTAGCGAAATAGTATGGCAGACAGTACGCGGCGAAAACAGCATCATGCCTGCTCCGCGTCGGGGTGCATTCGTTAGACTGGAAAGAGGGGGTGAAGAAGACGAAGAGGAATTTGATCAGGATTAATTCACTAAAAACCAAAAGTTTTCGGCTAGGCCGATCGAAAGATGGCAATATCCCAAGTCTCTCCCGAATATGGTGCTGGGAAAAAGGACTTAGAGAAAAATAATGCTTATTTTAGCAATAGTTTCCTTTTATTTCCAATTCTGCAACGCCTGTTGCAGAATTGGAAATAGGAACCAGAAAAGAACTTGCTAATTGTAAAACGATTCAGAATTTGACTGGGAAAATTAAAAAATTCCACAATTTGTACGTTTTGCAAAAAGGCTTCTTTGTTGTTTGCTGCTTGCTATTCAACTTTTCTGTTACCGCGCAAACAGCTCCGGTACTGCTCACAAAAAGCGCCCAATTAAAGCCCTTGTCGTTAACAACATCGCCCTGGAAATTCCGTTCCGGAGATGACACCAGATGGGGTACTCCTAATTTTCCAGACAGCAGTTGGCAGACGCTTGCCGGGACGAACTTTGGAGCAGGAAAATATACCAGATCCCCAGCGCCCAAGACTTGGACGGGTTTTGGCTGGTTTCGGTTATGGGTTAAAAAGGAAAGTCCCAATTTGACAAACAGCTGGGGTTTAAAGTTGAACCACGACGCAGCTTCGGAAACTTATCTGGATGGCAAAAAGGTCATGTCTTTTGGTCGGCTAGGAAATTCAAAGCAGACCATGCAAGCCGTACGGGAGCCCAGTGTGGCGATTCCGCTGGCTATTACGGACACGCTGCCGCACTTGATCGCTATCCGGTTCAGCAACTACAATGCATTTTATCCAAACTTTATCGGCTTTGATGCACAAATTCAGGATCTGCATCAGATGAACAGCCGGCTGGCGGCAGATCAACATTTCATGGACCTGCTCCTGATGAGCGTGGCTGCTGCTTGTACGCTGGTGCTGGTGCATTTACTGCTGTTTGCATTCTATCCTAAACAGCGGATTCATTTATGCTATGTATTCTATGTTTTCATGATTGCGCTGGGACTTTATGCGCGGTATGAGACCATTGTCACGACCGATCCTGCGATGCAGGTCTTCTTTACCAAAGTTTTTTTATGCTTTGTTACCATGAACCTTGCGTTTGGCGCATTGCTGCTCTATTCGGCAGGTTACAGCACATTGCCACGCAGAAAGATCATCGCAGTTTTTGGCATCTCCATTCCTGTTACTTTCTTGACCGTCTGGAATTGGTATGACGTTTGGTATGACAAAATCATAACTAATCTTCATAATTTATATCTGCTGCTATTTATCCTGGTCTTTTACACAGATGCCTTTCTGTCCGTTCTCAGGGAAATCCGAAAAGGTAAAAAGTCGTTGTGGTTGATCGCTGCGGGGGTCATTTTTCATTTTGTATCCGGAATATTGATTGGTGCCAATGTCTTTAACTGGTTTACATTGCCGGAAGTAATGCTAGCATTTGCTTGGGGCAATCTGGTCGTGCCCGCGCTGTTCACGATTTACCTGGCTTTGGAAGTGGCTGGGACGAATCGTTTTCTGGCAAAGCAGCTCATTGAAACCCGCGATCTGGCCGCAGCCAATCTAGCCCAGGAGCAGGAAAAACAACGGCTGATTCTGGCACATACAACGGAGCTGGAAGAAACCGTTTTGAAAAGAACCGCCCAGGTAAGAGAACAGGCCCAGCGGTTACAGGAGATGGACGCTGCGAAATCGCGCTTTTTTGTCAATCTAACGCATGAGTTCAAAACGCCGCTTTCCCTGATTATAAACCCTGCCAGGGAATTGTTGCGGAACCCTGATCCAAAAATTGCTGAGCAATATGCCGGTTATATCCTGCAAAACAGCAATCGGTTGTTACAGCTGATCAATCAGTTACTTGACCTTGGCCGGTTAGAATCAGGGCAAACTGTTCTGGACGTGAATCCGGTTGATATTATTGCTATGCTGCGCATTCATGTCGCACAGTTTGATTCTTTGGCAAACAACCGGAACATTCAACTGGATTTCTATACGGATTCGGAATCGGTGATTATTGATGAAGATGCTGATAAGCTCGAAAAGATTATTCAGAACCTGATCAGCAATGCCATTAAATTCAGTCAGAAGGATGGGCAAGTGAAGGTTTTCTTTGAGATGCTGGCTGACGCGCAGTACGAGATTAGGGTCGAGGATCAGGGAATTGGCATTCCTGAAAACAAGTTGCCATTCATTTTCGACCGATTTTACCAGGCCGATAGCAGTGACACCCGCACCAGGGAAGGGGCGGGGATAGGACTGGCGCTGGTTAAGGAAATGGTAACATTGCTTGGCGGGGAGATTATGGTAGACAGTTCCGAGGCAAAGGGAAGCACCTTTAAAGTCCGGTTGCCATATAAACTGAGTGCAGTAAATGCTGAACCAATGCCTTATCCCGAAACACCTGTTTACCAATCTAACAGCAATGAACAAATCGCTGACGAGCAACCAGGAAGTTCTCGACCGGTAATCCTGCTTATCGAAGACAATCAGCAACTGAACGCATTTATCCGAACGACCTTGTCCGAAAAATATGTGGTCCTGACCGCAGAAGACGGCCAGGCAGGAATTGATCTTGCACTTGCAGAAATCCCTGCGTTGATCATCACAGATCTAATGATGCCCGTCAAAAATGGCTATGAGGTGTGCGCTGAATTGAAAGCCGACGAGCGCAGCAGCCACATTCCTATTATCATGCTTACGGCCAAGGCGGATCAGGACAGCAGGATTCATGGTCTTGAAACGGGTTCAGATGCCTATCTGGGCAAACCGTTCGATAACCGGGAGTTGGAGGCGGTGATCGAAAACCTGCTACGGCAACGCAAGGCTTTGCAGGAAAAATACAGTCAGAATTACCGTTGGCTAACCCATACAGAAGAAATGCCTTCTGTGGAGAAGGCATTTCTTGATAAAATCAGGACCGTAATTGAGCAAAATCTGGATGATGAGCAGATCAGCACGGATTGGATTGGCAGGCAGCTTGGCCTCAGCCGGGCGCAGCTGCACCGCAAATTAAAAGCTTTAATCAACCAAAGTCCGGGTGAATTTGTACGTAGTATCCGCATGCAGAAAGCACACGAACTTCTAAAAAACAAAGCCGGTACGATCTCCGAAATCTCCTACATGGTCGGTTACAGCAACCCGGCCAATTTCTCAACCAGCTTTTCAAAACACTTCGGCTATCCGCCCAGTTCGGCAGGCATTGCAAAACAGTAAAAGTTTCGTGATCAGTTTTTCAAAGTGACCATTAAACGTTCATAAAAAGCTTCCGTTACGCTGCCTACATAGTTGTAAGGAACGGTCGTTCGTGGAAGCTTCAGAGTCGTCACATCATTGTCTATGAAAAAAGAGGTAGATGAGAAGACCGTGACAGGGACAATTGCTGATCCTGATTTTTCCAACCGGTAAGGAAAGACCATTTCGTATTCAAGATCCATATATTCCCCGATGATCATGTTTAAAGCGACAGGCGGGCCCATTTTTTCCCTTTCACCGTATGTGCCACCGTCAATGCTGGTGTGCAGGATTCTTGCACCCGAAGTGTTATGTGTAAGCCCGATCAGGTAACCCTCATTTACCGGAAAGGAAGGTGAAGCGATTCTTTTCAGAGTGATTTGTACGTCGAATGTCGCCACGCCAATTTTTCCCTCCTCATCTCCCGTATAAGTGTTCGTCTTAGCCAGTGACCGCGGCAAAGCAAGCACCTGATTTGAGCCGGTTACTGTTCCGGCCACTGCGCCACCTGCGCCTAGAAACGTAATCTTTTCAATTGAAAACTCACAGGGATACATCCGGTCGCCGCCGTTTACATCCTTGCATTTTGATTCGGGCAGGTTGCTGGCTGGTACGTCGTGATCTGTACAGGATACGGCCAAAGCAAGTACACCGTATGCAAGTGCTAGACAAAATGAGGTGATGCTGAGTTTAAACATAGTATTAAGGATAAGTGATGAAAGGTTGTGTAAAAGTCATTTCAAAAACCGCCTGTCAGTAAGGGCGATCAGGAAGTTTTCAATGTCTAGTTTTTCTGCTTCGGTAAGTTGTAAGGATCCGGTCAATATTGTATCACGATTGACGGCATTCGGAACGATTGCCTCAGGATTATTATAGTAGTTGATGACTTCTTTTAATGTTTTGAACATGCCATTGTGCATGTAAGGCGCTGTGATGGTAATGTTTCTTAAAGAGCCGATTTTGAATTTACCCAGATCGGATGCTTGATGAGAAATGGCAGAACGTCCGCTATCCGCGTGCATTTTGCCATCAAATAAGCCAATGTTCCTGAATTCAACATTATTAAAATCAGGGCCGAAATGACATTGAATGCATTTGGCTTTGGTATTGAACAATTTGAATCCTCTCTTCGCGGAAGCGCTGACCGCATCTTCGTTGTCGTTGACACGCCAGTCGTCAAAAGGACTGTCGCCCGTTTCCAGGGAACGTTCAAAATCAGAAAGGGCTTTTGCCAAATTGCTTTTGGACGGCAGCTCTTTAAAAATGCGCAGAAACGATTGCCGGTAAAATGCATCGGTGTTTAAGCGGGCGATCGCCGAATCCACCGGCAAATTCATTTCAACCGGATTCTCGATGGGCATCAGCACTTGTTGTTCCAAAGTGGTCGCCCTACCATCCCAGAAAAAACTTTCCTGAAAACGCATGTTCATAGCCGAAGGCGTATTCCTTGTCCCCACCCGACCATTCACGCCCGGACTTAACTGAACAGAATCCGCAAAGGCCAAATCCTCTTTATGACAAGATCCGCAGCTAATGGAACGGTTCCCCGACAAGATCGGGTCAAAAAACAGACGTTTTCCCAATTCCAGGGAAGTCGGCGGCTCAGGATCATGCATCACGCTGCGGATGAAAAGCAGCGGAACGGCGCAGATCAGTATGACTATTTTTGCTTTCACGAGGAGATATTGCAGTTACTTTTTGGGTAACTTCTTGCAGGCCAATCCATTCGCACCTTGATAGCGCTCCTGGCAGGTGTCGGAAATAGCGGTAAACAGTAGTGAATCCTGAGCGTAATATTTTAGCTTGTAAGTCCCGTAGTAAGCGAGGTTACAACCGTTGTCAGAAACACTTATCGTATCGTTTTTGATAAAATAGCGCCCGGTAGTGAATGCTTTACCATTTACAATGCCATCATAAGTGCTGTCGGCCCGAAAGACAAATAGCAGGTTAATGTCGCCGTTTGGAGATTTTTGTATCCGCTGCCAGCGTCCGACAATGGGATCTGGGGCACCTATAAAAGAGACTATGGTCAAAAGAGCAGCCAGGCAACCCAGCCATGTAATTGCGTTTTTCATCAGTTTCGAGCTTTGGGATTAAGATTCTCACAAAGCTCGATGATCACACTAAAACAGCGTTTTGAATTTGTTGCAGATACATTTGAAAACGTGTCAATTTGCAGAGAAACGTTGCTATAAGATCAAATAACATACTTTCAAAGATGAAACGGCGCCTCAAACATGATGTCTACCATTACATATTTCATTCAATGCCTGTGATATTACAGGCTTTATGTAGGGGGGTACTAGCTACAACAGAAAAATCCCGCCTAGCGATAAATGGCTGTTGAATCGGGCAATTCATTTTAGTAGTATAAGCAACTTAACCGGCGGAGATCGGTTGTGAAATATGCAACTTCTGGTGGATCTGATCTGCGATTGCAATCTCCGTCACGAATGTTTCGACAACTTTTTCTTGAAACAACTAGCTTCCATGGTAGCATTTATAACGACTTTTCTTTTTGTCGTTTTGAGATATTTTTTGATATTAAACGCTATGGCAGCCATCAGCATGTTCTTGTGTGCGCCCTCTTTGCCTAGTACGTTTATCTTATTGAGTCCTTAATATTGAACCAGACTACCAAAGACTGGCTCTACTGTACTCTGGCGCACCGGTTTCATTCGTTTTCCCCGCCTGCTGTGTTGCCTGATATAAGCCCTTTGATACTCTGGATCAAATGCTGTCCTTACGATCCTTTTACAGCCTGTATTTGGCGCGCACGTAGCCTTATGTATGCAGCTCATACAATCCTTCCTCGATGCCCAGTAAGCTTTCATGGGTTTACCATCGGCATTATATTCCAATGCCTTAAAGGGAAGTAGCTTGCCCATTGGACACGAAAACTGATCAATATCATTGTCATAAAGAAAACCTTCAACTTCTGGCTTATAGATACCGAATACCGGTATCCACAGTGATAATTAAGTTTTCTAGCCTTACCAGGCTTAACTGAAATACGCGCGTCCGGATTATGCGGATTGTAGTGCGTTTTGTTACTAACTAACTGCGCTTTCTCATGTGTTGCACCAACCGAAGCCACTGGATTGTCACGTAATTTATCCTGGTGTTTTTTACCCTACTCAGTTGATGCTGTGGAGCTGTGATTAAACTTGCCGAAGAAATGGTAGTAGCAGCTTGTTGTTGGTTTTCGGCATCTACACGCTTAAAGTGCTTCTCAATAGATTGAAAAGGCTTTTTCAGTTCTATGCTTTCCATTGATGCATTGGCCTTTACAGGTGCGGAATCTACAGCCTGAGTATGACCTGATACCATGCCTTTTTGGACACACATTGTAAATACTTTATTAAAAAGCATTTCAAAGACTTCAGCAGGATATAATTGTCTGGTCCGACTGATAGTGGAATGCCATGGTAACGGCTCATCAATATCGTATCCCAAAAAGATAAAGAATGTCCATGCGCATCGAGCAATGCTCTACCAATTTTCGATCAGAGGTTATATTTTCCAGATAACCCGTGAGCATCAACCTGAACCGGGCCGCCGGGCGGAATACAACAGGGTCTATGGATGGGTTTCCGGTGCTCCCATAAAGCTCTCTGGTATCCTTATAAATGGAGTTTAAATCCAAAGATTCTCTCAGTCCTCGATAGAAATTATCCTTCGGCACCCGGTCAGATAATTGAAGCAAGTGAACAGTTTTTCCGTGTAATTTTTTCTTCCTTGCATTCCTGAAGTTACAAAAAATCAAGGTATTCCGGAAGAAGATGGAGCTGTTTTTGTCCGAGTTCTGCAACGCCCACGAACGAATTTTTAAAAAATCTAGGATCATCCCAAGCTCTTGGCACAGCCGGTTATATTCAAACCGCGGTTAAAACAAACTCGGGCTGATTTTCGATTCTATGCGATTCTATATCCAATAGCGGCTATTTCGTACAGTAGGGTAAATATGTATTGATTAAATCGGACTTCTGCTTCCACATTGTTCACTCGGGATACGCTTACTGAGATGGCCAGCTATAATAATAAAGAATCCGGCTAAATGAACAGAATGCTGTCTATCTGACCTCTATTAAGCATTATGATACTCTGAAATCTTTTTAATCATATTCCAGCTACCCATTCAATACTATTTCTTTGAAGTCTGATTTTTTGATCCTGTTCCATTTTCTTTAATAATCTTGATATTACCTCCCGAGAAGTATTGAGATCATTGGCAATCTGATGATGGGTAATTAGAATCTGACTGGTCTTAGTATTGCTAAACCGATTTTTCAGATAAAATTCCAGTCTTTCGTCCATGCCCTTAAATACTACATTGTCGAACACTACCAGCAGCTCTTCAAAGCGGGCCCGGTAGTTGGCAATGACAAAGTAATACCAGGTTTTATATTTTTGCATCAGCTCGTCCATTAACTGGATCGGGATCAGAATTGCAACGGTATCTTCCAGGGCTTTGGCCATGATTTCACTCGCCTCTTGCTTTGTATTACAGATCATCGACAAGGCGCATGCGTTTCCTGGTTGAAGATCATAAACGAAGGCTTCCTGCCCATCATCTCCCTGACGGTAAAGTTTCACTCTACCGCTTCCAATAAGCAAGGTGTGTTTAATGTACTGTCCGGCCCGCATGATTACATCTCCGGCTGGGATCTTTTTCAGGCTGCATTCCCGGATCAGGTGCTGTTTTAATTCAGGTTCGAAGTCCGCAAAAACGGTATCGAGATAGTGGGCAATATCTTCACTCATAACTAGCTAAATGATTAAGCGAGGCATAAAGTCATAAAAAAAATGCACCCTAAAAGGTTCCGAAATGTTGGAATTGCAGGTTTGGGACATAACAAATATTATTTCCCATATGTGACCTTTATCACTTTCCCGGCGCTTGACACTTCTGATTTTTGCAGCATAAACAATGCAAAAAAATGGAAATCATCGCCTACATAGCGTCTGTATTTATTGGTATCTCATTGGGTATGATCGGCGGGGGCGGCTCCATTTTGACTGTGCCGGTCCTGGTCTATATGTTCGGTATTAGTCCTTTGGTATCAACATCCTACTCGCTGTTCATTGTCGGATCCACCAGTCTTGTCGGGGCATATAGCAATTACCGTAAAGGCGCAGTCAAAATCAAAACTGCACTGCTCTTTGGAAGCACATCTATCACAACGGTTTTCCTGACGCGTAAATTTTTAATTCCTTTGGTGCCCCATGATCTTTTTAGCATTGGAGCTTTCCAGATCACCGAACCTTTACTGACGATGGTGCTTTTTGCTGTGCTGATGGTGGCCGCATCGGTAGGCATGATCAAAAGCAAGGAGCGAAAACCAGGGTGTTTGGAGTGTGACCTGAAAGGTAATATTGCCCGGATGCTTTTAAGCGGCATTGGGATTGGACTTACTACGGGCTTTTTGGGAGCAGGGGGCGGGTTTTTGCTGATACCGACCTTGGTATTAATCCTGGGTATGTCTGTGAAGGAAGCTGTGGGCACTTCGCTTCTGATTATCGCGCTTAATTCGCTGATTGGTTTTGCAGGGGATATAGGACATTTTGTGATTGACTGGGCTTTTCTACTGAAAATCACTGGTATTGCCATGGCAGGGATTTTAATCGGGGGCACCCTAGCCAAAAAGGTTAATGCTACTTCTTTGAAGAAAGGGTTTGGCTGGTTTGTCCTGGTGATGGGGATTTACATTATATCCTCCGAGCTGATACATCTCAGATAAATTTTCAATCACTGGCCAAGCAGGTGAAAATGATTTTCATTTTTTCCCTGCAATGTGACTCTTGTCACTGACCGGCCAGCTAAACATCCTGAAATTTGTATAGTTAATTCAAAAAGGTTTGAAAAATCAAAAGACCATCAATATGAAAATTGAGCAAATTTATACCGGCTGCCTCTCGCAAGGAGCCTATTATATCGAAAGCAATGGGGAAGCTGTGGTAATCGACCCACTGCGTGAAGTTGAGCCCTATATTAACCGTGCAGAACAAAATGGGGCAAAAATAAAATATGTCCTGGAAACGCATTTTCATGCAGATTTTGTATCGGGCCATATTGACCTGGCTGAAAAAACCGGTGCGCAAATCGTTTTCGGTCCGACCGCTAAGCCTGGCTTTGATGCGCTTATAGCCGTGGACGGCCAGGTTCTGAGAGTGGGCGATGTGTCGCTTACCGTACTGCATACGCCGGGGCACACCATGGAAAGCACCTGTTACCTTTTAAGTGATGAAAAGGGAAAGCAGGTTGGCATTTTTACAGGGGATACCCTGTTCATTGGTGATGTTGGGCGTCCTGACCTGGCCCAAAAAGTATCCGCCGGACTGACACAAGAAAAGCTCGCAGAGCATCTGTTTGATTCCCTGCGTAATAAGATTATGCCACTTGCTGATGATATTATTGTCTATCCGGCCCACGGAGCAGGAAGTGCTTGCGGCAAAAATATGAGCAAGGAAACAACCGATACATTGGGTAGCCAGAAAACCTCCAACTATGCACTCAGACCGGATATGACCAAGGAAGAGTTTGTCGAAGAAGTTACCCATGGGCTGATGCCGCCCCCAGCTTATTTTCCCGAGAACGTTTTGATGAATGTCAATGGCTACGAAAGCATTGACAGGGTTCTTGAAAGGGGAGCCCAGGCTTTGGATGCTGCGGCTTTTGAGGCGGTGGCAAACCAAACTGGCGCGGTCGTCCTTGATACCCGGGATGCAGAAATCTTTGCAAAAGGGTTCGTTCCTAACTCGATCAATATCGGAATAAATGGGGGCTTTGCTCCCTGGGTTGGAGCGCTTATTCCCGACATCAAACAAAGAATATTGATAATAGCAGAGCAAGGCAGAGAAGAAGAAGTAGTAACCCGTCTAGCGCGTGTGGGCTATGACCATACGATCGGATACTTAAAAGGTGGGATCGATGCCTGGGTCAAAGCCGGTAAAGAAACCAGCCAGATCCAGTCAGTAACTGCTGACCAGATGAGTCAGCGCTTGAGAATGGACCCTGCCATCGGCGTGCTGGACGTACGTAAGGCAAGTGAGTTCCTCTCTGAGCATATGCTGGATGCAGAAAATATCCCCCTGGATTATATCAATGATCACCTGGCGCAGATTGATAAAAACAAAACGTACTTCGTACACTGCGCCGGCGGTTACCGGTCTATGATCTTTAATTCAGTTCTCAAAGCACGGGGATATGACAATCTGATCGATGTCAGGGGAGGTTTTAAGGCAATTAAGGATTCAGGCAAGCTTGAAGTAAGCAACTATGTTTGTCCAAGTACATTATGAGAGAGAAAATATCTTGAGTATAAAATTCAATAATAAATTTTTCAAATTAGAATGCTGGAAATTATAAAACAGCCCTGGCCATGGTATGTGGCCGGGCCGCTGATCGGGCTAACAGTGCCTGCACTTTTAATACTGGGTAATAAATCCTTTGGGATTTCATCATCGCTCCGGCATGTTTGCGCCATGTGCGTCCCAGCTAAAATCCCGTTTTTTCAATACGATTGGAAAAAGGAGTTGTGGAATATGTTTTTTGTGCTGGGCATTTTTTTGGGAGGGATGATAGCGGTGACATTTATGGCTAACACCGAACCAGTCGAGCTGAACCCGTCATTGATAAAAGAGCTCAGCATTTATGGTGTTACTGATTTTTCATCGCTCGTCCCGGTTGACCTGGTCAGTTGGGATAAACTTTTGACACTTCACGGATTGATCATGATGGTTGGCGGCGGATTTCTGGTAGGGTTTGGCGCGCGTTATGCCGGAGGCTGCACGAGCGGTCACGCGATTATGGGACTTGCTACCTTGCAATGGCCTTCACTGGTTGCAACAGTATGTTTTATGATTGGCGGATTTGTCATGGCAAACTGGATATTGCCTTTCATATTATCATTGTAATTCAAAAAATGGAAAATTCAAAGCAGGTTAATTTTATACAGCAGCGTGAGCATGACATCCGGGCAACGGATTCTATATGCATCAATGAGAGTCAAAAACAACACATATGGTATTACAACTTGAAATATCTTGTGGTTGGATTATTTTTTGGAGTGCTATTCGTGAAAGCAGAAGTAATCAGTTGGTTTAGGATCCAGGAGATGTTCAGGCTGCAATCGTTTCATATGTATGGCATTATCGGAAGCGCCGTACTGGTCGGAATGATTTCAGTGTGGCTTATCAAACCGTACCGGATCAAAACCATTTCAGGGGAAGCTATCACCTTCACCGATAAGAAGTTCAATAAAGGACAAATTTATGGAAGCCTATTATTTGGGCTGGGCTGGGGTTTGACCGGCGCTTGTCCGGGACCTTTGTTTGCACAGATTGGTATGGGGGCAACTGTTGTAATCGTCACGCTAATTAGCGCAGTGGCAGGCACCTGGGTATATGGTAGGTTCAGGGATCAATTACCTCATTAGTTGCAGTAAAGAGTTGAATTAAACAAACACATGTTATGAAAATCCAACAGTTCGAAGATAAATACTTGGCACATTACAGTTATGCCATCCTGAGTGAATGCGAATCAAAAATGGTATTGATCGATCCAGCCCGGAATCCCGAGCCTTATTATGCGTTTGCAAAAGAGCATCAAGCCCAGATTATCGCTGTGGTAGAAACGCATTCACATGCCGACTTCGTCAGTAGTCATCTGGAAATTGCCCAGACCACGGGTGCTGCCATTTATGCGGAAAAGCGCTGAGTGATGCTGCCAGCAGCAGTATGGGAGAGCAAAAGAGAGAGAACTGGTCCCTGCAACCTATGAGTGAGGAAGCATTTGTAAAGCAGTTAAGCTCTGATCAGCCCTTTATTCCAGGCTGTTTTCCTTTTGATGTCGATCTGAACAAAAAAGGTGCACCAACATTTGGGGACAGTATTGGTAAAGTAAAGCTAGCTTGCCAAGATCAAGGAAGCTTTTGTATTAAACGGTGGGCAGCAAACTATTCAGCCTTTGGACCTGGAAGATTTTAGGGCTCATCAGGACAAATACACTATTGTTGACGTAAGAAACAGCTCGGAAGTATCTGAGAATCCAATTTTCAGTTGTAGTATTTCGATTCCGCTGGCCGATTTGAAAAGCAGGATTGATGAAATCCCTCATGATAAGCTGATTGCAGTACACTGCGCGGGTGGATACCGAAGCGCTATTGGCAGCTCATTGATTGCTTCGTTAATTGGGGAAGGCAAACCGGTATATGACATTGGAGAACATATTAAAGAGTTTGATGAGCAGCCCGCTGTTGAATAGAGGTTATATTTCGCAATAATTTTCTATTAGTTCAACTAAGACAGGCAGTATGCTCTTACTTGTATATAGCAAACTGCCGGGATGCCTGACCTAATACCGTTTCATTTTGCAAAAGCCTTGTATTTAGCATTTTCATGATAGTTACCTCCATTTTTGCATATTAAGCAAGTATTTAGCTTTCATAGTTCCTAAATTGAAATACCGTATACAGTAAATAGTTAGATTATTTCCAAGTTGTCTTAGGTAATGTATTTGAAAATGGCTTTAAGCTTTGTGTGCAGAAAATTTCCATACTGCTTCTCAGAAGCTTCTCCCAATACTGTTAAATTGAAATCAAAAATCTTAATAGGAGATAATATTATGAATAGAAAGTGGGTCTCAGCATCAAATATAATCACGGCAGTGATGGTGGTATTTCTAGCTGCTATGGTTATTAGCCCTGAGATAAAAGCTTGGACAATCCAGGCGCTAATGAAGGTAGGTTTGTTTCAGCCCAAAATTAACAAACAATCCAGCCAGGTCTCTGCGCCTTTACCAAATGTTTCTTTCCGGGACGGTAACGGAAAAGTGGTTGATCTAATCTCATTGAAAGGAAAAGTCGTATTCATCAATTTCTGGGCTACCTGGTGCCCGCCCTGCATTGCCGAAATGCCCTCCATTAATGCTTTGTACAGCAAATTCAAGGATAACGAAAATGTAGCCTTTTTAATGGTCGATGTGGATGGCAATTATCAGAAGTCGGATAACTTCATGAAAAAAAACCATTTCACTTTGCAGGTATTAAGCCCGGCTAGTGAAATACCACCCGTATTTATGCAGGGTGCTGTGCCTACCACGGTGATTTTGAATAAAGAAGGCAAAATGGTTTATCAGCAAGAGGGAGCAGCGGATTATAATAGCACCGAAATGGTCGATTTTATCATTGAATTAACTCATTAATTAAGGCTAACAAGTATTATGAAAATGGATATACGTTGTGGCAAAATGCTACTCTTGCAAAGCAAAGGATATTCAAGTATTATTGATGAAAACAGGCTTAGAGTCCAGCTCCTCCAAGAATTTGCAACTCTTGCCCTCTGGCGGGTTGTCCATCCAGGATTGGCATCGCTTTACTTATTAGCTCTCTAACGCCATTTACATTTAATGAATTATCATGATCTTCTTTGCTGTCCCAAATTTCCGTAACGTAAACAGAATTCAGCTCATTGGCCTCCTTTCCGATTGCATAAATCTTACACCCTTTCGCGGTCGATATAAGACTGGATGCCTCTAATAGAATTTTTGCAAGTTCGTCGGCATGGCCTGACTTTGCATTTAACTTTCCGTGGAGCAGATACATGGTTCGTTGTTTATACTATTAATGATTTATCGAAATATACTTAAAAAGTTATGTGCATTCCCTAATTTTAATCTGTCCACTACCTCATAAGTCACGCAACTTGGGCAAAGTGTAGTATGTGAACCTTTTAAAAAAATTCATAAATCAGTGCTTGTGAAATGGATCACCTGGAAAATGTGTGTTGTTGTCTTAAGGCGAAATTGACCATCAAGATCAGCACCGGCACTTCGATCAGCGGCCCGATCACTGCTGCGAACGCAGCTCCTGAATCAATACCAAATACTGCAATTGCAACTGCAATCCCTAATTCGAAATTATTGCCTGCCGCAGTAAATGCCAGTGAGGTAGATTTTGAGTAATCTGCACCTGCTCGTTTCGAGAGATAAAAAGCAGAAAAAAACATGATTACAAAATAGATTGTAAGTGGAATTGCAATGCGCAGTACATCAAGCGGAATTGTAATAATCAGCTGGCCTTTTAAACTAAACATGACCACAATCGTAAAGAGCAATGCAATTAGCGTAATTGGGCTGATGGCTGGTAGAAATTTCTTTTCATACCAATGGTTGCCAAAAAACCTGGTCAACACTTCCCGA
The DNA here is from genome assembly GCF_021502625.1 of Dyadobacter sp. CY351. Lineage (NCBI taxonomy): Bacteria > Pseudomonadati > Bacteroidota > Cytophagia > Cytophagales > Spirosomataceae > Dyadobacter > Dyadobacter sp. CY351. The sequence continues at coordinate 577,518 of NZ_JAKFFU010000004.1, forward strand.
GAAATGATCCCGGCCAGAAATGGAATACCTAAATAGATAAAGACGCTGTAAGCTACTTCACCAATAGTAATATTAACCGCCAGGCGGCCCTGCTCGAAACCTTTCAGCCCAAACAATGATGGCAGCAGCGTCACGAATACATAGGCATATATTGGGTAAAACAGCACTTGAAAGATGCTGTTAAATGCAACCAGCCCAGCCGCATATATACGGTCGCCGCCTGCCAAGTCATTCCATACAATCACCATTGCAATACAGCGTGCAATGCCAATCAGGATCAAACCGGTCATATAGTCCGGCTTGTCGGGCAGAAACAAAACAGCTAGCCCGAACATAAGCAGCGGGCCTACTATCCAATTTTGCAGCATAGACAAACCGAGAATGCGACTATTTTTGAATACCTGCGGAAGCTCCGTGTAGCGCACTTTTGCGAGCGGCGGGTACATCATCAGGATCAAACCAATGGCTAGCGGCACATTGACGCCCGAGCCTGAATTAAACTGATTGATAAAAGCGGGTGTGCCTGGGAATAAATACCCGATGGACACGCCCAGGATCATGGCCAGGAATATCCAGACCGTCAAATAGCGGTCGAGAAAAGAAAGCCGTTTTTCTTGCATGGGGTTTTTCATATCAATTATTTCCAGCTACCAAGCTGCGGCGTTCCAAAAACAGAACGTCCCGCCAAATTCCATTGCGTTTCCCTAACTTCTCACGGTATCCAATCCGGCGAAACCCTTGCTGCTCATGAAGTGCAACGCTTGCTTTATTTTCAGGGAATATTTGCGCCTGCAATGTCCAGAAACCTAGTTTTTCACTTAGCGAGACCAGGGAGGATAGTAGCGCACGACCAATACCGCGCCCATGATATCCGGAATGAACATAAATGCTCGTTTCAGCCACCCCGCCATATACGCACCGGCTGGAAACAGCTGATAGCATTGCCCACCCTATAACCTGGCCGTTATCGTCGGCCACAAGCTGCGGTTCATCTAGAAACTTCCCTTTCAAGGCTTCGGCTTCCGGCGCTTGCGTTTCATACGTTGCATCGCCGGTGTCAATGCCCTGCTGATAGATCTCTTTGATCGCTGGCCAGTCCGCTGCAATGAGGGTACGAATAATGAAAGCCATTAGACAGGCAAATTTTAGTTAATAAACTCACGGCTATATTCTTTGATTTCATGCTGTACCCTGCGGAATGATGTTGCCAGATCTTCGCCTGGCCGGTCCGCCGGTGCGGTATGTCCGGGATCGGAAAAGCTCTGGTGAATCATCTGACCGGCTGACGGAAAATAGGGGAGAAATTAGTAATTGTAAAATAGCCACCCTTGCCGGATGAGCAAATGCCTTTGCCAGATCTGCAATGCGGTTTTGTTGCTAAGTAAATATTTCAGTTTTCGTAACTCCCATGCTGCAAACATAACATTATAAATTACATATCGCAATATTACGATACAAAACCTATCATTTCGAAGTAATAGATTTATCTATGGCAAATGGTAGCAAGTTTAATCGGTCGTTTAAACGAAATTTTGCCAATTTGCCATTTTAATGATCACGATGCCAGAAATGGCTAAAATAGTACATTTTAGTAGTTCTGATAGGCGTTATGATGTACTCATGAACTATAAGGTCTTATATGGGCAATTGTCAGAAATTGATTAGGAGCAGCACATTTAGTCCGGTATTTGATTTTCACGTCAATTGTTTGGTTACCTGATTACACTAGGTTTACATATAAGTCTCCTGCAGATGTGCTATGAACATCGATAACAGCCCACTGATTTAACGCTGTTTAAACTAAAACAAAGGGATGGACCTTAAATTAAGTTCAGCGTCGGTTTGAATTTTTTTTTCGAAGGTTCAGACCGTTTAACTTAGTCAGGTATATATCTGAAATAACGATGAAGGACTCTTCTGGAGTAATAAAAAGTTGTCTAGGGCTGATAGTACTTTGTCTTTTAATGGCTCAGGAGTTCGACTATTTAAGTGAGTCGAACAACCTTTCGGCCATTTTTTGATCGTGCCCATAGATGTCCTTTCGGAAATTAACTTTGCCGTTGTGGTCTACCCAGGCAGTAAAGTAACCGATGAAAACAGGTATTTCGTTGCTGCCACGAAGACGCACATATTTCTCTTTGCCGCTATTCATGGCTATGGTTATTTTGTCGGTTGTCCAGGCTGAGTCACTGCGCAGCAAAAACTCCGCCAGTTTTTTGGGCTCCGACAGCCGGATGCATCCGTGGCTGAATGCGCGCTGTGATTCTGCAAACAAGTTTTTCGAGGGAGTATCATGCAAGTAAATATTGTAACTATTGGGAAAGAGAAACTTGACCAGTCCTAATGAATTGGATTTGCCAGGCTTTTGCCGAACACTGCCTCCGTTCCACTCCATATTGTGCCGCGCCAAATAGTTTTTATTGCGTTTGATGCCAGGCAAGATTTCCCTTTTCAATATGCTGGGTGGAACATTCCAGTAAGGACTAAATACGATCTGGTTTAGCTTGCCCGAAAAGATGACCGTGCTATGGACCTGTGAGCCTACCACAGCATTCATGCTGAACGCGAGCTGCCCCTTTTCATACATATGCAGCCGGTATTCAGGAATATTAACCAGTATATAATCTGTCTCAGGAGCCGCTGGAACCCATCTGATCCGTTCCATATTAATAAGCATTTGGCGAATCCTTTCAGCCACGGGCACATTCAGTTCCTTGAAAAACGCCGCACTGATCTGCCCGGATGCTTTAAGCCCCATTCGGGTTTGAAACGAACGTACGCCATGAAAAAGGGTGGAATCAAAAAGATTGGTTGAATCTGCCTGTTTTAGGTCTTGCAGCAATGCCAGCCGTCTCTTGATTTCAGGTATTTCTGCGGATGAATTGCCTAATTTGAGCGTTTTAGTTGAATTTATTTCTTTCCAATCAAGATTGGCAAGCGGATGATAGATTTTAAGCTGCTCTGTAAGCAGGTTATACTGGCGGTTCACCGGTTCATACGAAGCTAGGTTTGCCCCTTTGTTTTTCAGCAGGGAATCTAAAAATTCAGCTGGATTAACCTTTTTACGGGGTATAAACCAGTCAAGGTCCTGAATGTTGATACTCCTGTCGCCTGAATAGGCCTTTTGGGTATACCTGAAAAAATGTTCCGTTAATGCCAGTTCAGTCTTAATTACAAGCGTATCTGTTGGGATAATGTGATTCAGTAATCCTAATGAATCAATGCTTGCCAAAAGCGCCGGGTCATAGAGAGAGCTATCACCTGAAACGTAGATATAGTCATTTTGCAGAGCCAGGAATGTAGGTACAAACTCGGCCATCCCATCAGGGAAAAACCAGGCAAATTGATAGTTTCGGCGGTTATAAAAGCTCTGTAATTTGTTGACCAGGCTATCATCCACGCTATGTGATTGAACAAAGCCAGTCAATGCAGTAGTGTCAATGAAAAGTTGAGTAAACGAATTCTCAATTTTGATTGATGTGTCCCTTTTGGCAACTTCGGGCTGCTTTTTCTCCTGCTTTGTCTGACAGGAAGCGAGCATCATCAGCATCATCACAAAAACGAGCGATGCGTTTATGCGGCTAATTAAATGTACTGGAATTTGGTCCCACATATTATTAAAATCTCCGTCGTTCAGGTGTATATTTTATCATTGATCCACCATTGAGCATTCTTAATGAGCATACCGAAATGGACGTAAAATGCCCCAACTGCCAATAAAGCGAATGCTGTCCAGATAACCAATCTATCCTCACTGAATAAAGGGTTGTAGATATTGACCGCAGAAAAGAAACTTCCTGTTACTGCCCAAAGCAATAACCAGGGCCAATCGCTCAAACTTTTCTTTTTGGCTTGAAAGGAACGGGCAATCAGCAATACGCTGCGCGTTAAAAGCCAGACCCCAGCAAATAAAGGAAGAGATATTGCGGCCAAAATCGGATTGGTCATGAAAATAATTCCAAAGATCAAGTCCAAAATTGCCCCGGCCAGAAACCATCCCCAACCTCTGAAAAACCTGCGGTTTTCTATGCAAAAAGCAAGCTCGCAAATGCCGCTGATCATCAGCATAGCTGAGAAAAATATGCTGAGCTCATCGTATGTAATGGACGGATTCCGTGCCACATATACGCCGGCACCGATTAAAGCGGCTCCCGAGAGCATAAATATCCACCAGTAGTGAATAGGGTGCTGTGCTTGCTTGCTGATGATTGTCATTTCGATAGGTTTATCTTGTTATGCCAGGATCGCTGGATCCCATTTCCAATTTAAAATCTCAGGCATATCTTCTCCGTGCATTTCAATGTAGGATTTGTGGTCAAGCAACTTATCACGTAGATATTGTTTGAGATAGGCCCCTTTTGCGCCTAATTCAGGTAGACGGTCAATAACGTCACTCACCAAATGAAAACGGTCCAGATCATTAAGCACCACCATATCAAAGGGTGTTGTCGTTGTGCCTTCACCCTTATAGCCACGCACGTGCAAGTTTTTGTGGTTGGTCCGCCGGTAGGTGAGGCGGTGGATCAGCAGCGGATATCCGTGGAAAGCAAAAATGATGGGTTTGTCTTTGGTAAACAGGATATCAAAATCCTTATCATTCAAACCATGCGGATGCTCGCTTTCAGGTTGGAGCGTCATTAAGTCAACCACATTGATGACCCTGACTTTCAGTTCCGGCAAATGTTCCCTGAGAATTTGAACAGCTGCTATGGTTTCAAGCGTGGGAACATCTCCTGCGCAGGCCATGACCACATCGGGTTCGAAACCTTCGTCATTACTGGCCCATTTCCAGATGCCCAAGCCGGCCGTGCAATGTTTGATAGCAGCTTCCATATCCAGCCACTGCATTTCGGGCTGTTTTCCGGCGACTATGACATTGATGTTGTCCCGACTTCTCAAACAATGATCTGTAACTGAAAGCAACGTGTTGGCATCCGGCGGCAGATAGATGCGAACAATTTCTGCCGTCTTATTGGCCACAACATCCAGAAAGCCCGGATCCTGGTGACTATTTCCATTATGGTCTTGTCGCCATACATGCGAGGTTAACAGGTAATTTAGCGAGGCAATCGGCTTGCGCCATGGAAGGTTACGCGAAACTTTAAGCCATTTTGCATGCTGATTAAACATTGAATCCACAATTTGAATGAATGCTTCATAGCACGAAAACAAACCATGTCTTCCAGTTAACAAATAGCCTTCCAGCCAGCCCTGACAAAGATGTTCGCTCAAAACTTCCATAACCCTGCCATCTGGCGAAATGTGGTTGTCGCCCTCCATGATTTCAGCAGTGGAAGTTCTCCCAGTAATATCAAACAGATTCGAAAGGCGGTTGGAAGAAGTTTCGTCGGGCCCAAAAATCCTGAAATTGCGTTCTTGCCAGTTTGTTTTCATTACATCCCGAAGAAATTCTCCCATAACCGAAGTTGCTTCCGCTTCAATGTTTCCAGGCGTCGGCACAGCCACTGCATGATCGCGAAAATCCGGCATTTTTAAATCAACTAGTAGCGAGCCGCCATTGGCGCTTGGATTTGCGCCCATTCGCCGGTGTCCTTCCGGTGCCAGTTCAGCCAGTTCGCGGATCAGCCTGCCGTTGTCGTCAAAAAGTAATTCAGGTTTGTAACTCTTCATCCAGGCTTCCAGCATTTGTACATGCTCGGGTTTGCTGGCCAGTTCCGCCAACGGCACCTGATGCGCGCGCCATGTGCCTTCGATTTGTAAGCCGTCTACGGTCTTAGGTCCGGTCCATCCTTTTGGCGTGCGAAAAATAATCATGGGCCAGACCGGCCGCTCTTTAAAGCCCTCAATCCGCGCATCACTTTGAATCTGCCTGATTTCTTCCACGACAGTGTCCATGGTAGTAGCCAGCAGTTCATGCATTGCTTCTGGATCATCGCCTTCTACAAAATAAGGATTGTAGCCATAACCCCTGAAAAGCTGCTCCAATTCCTGTTTTGGAATTCTTGCCAAAACGGTTGGATTGGCAATCTTGTACCCATTCAAATGCAGGATAGGAAGCACCGCGCCATCGTGCACCGGATTAAGGAATTTGTTGGAATGCCAGCTTGCCGCCAGTGCGCCGGTTTCAGCCTCGCCATCGCCTACCACACAGGCTGCGATCAGGTAAGGATTGTCAAAAACGGCACCAAACGCATGGACGAGTGAATAACCGAGCTCACCACCCTCGTTAATAGAACCAGGTGTTTCAGGGGCCACATGACTTGGGATGCCGCCGGGAAATGAAAATTGTTTAAATAGTTTCTGCATCCCGGTTTCATTTTCTGTGATATCAGGGTAAACTTCGCTGTAAGTGCCTTCCAGATAGGTGTTGGCCACAAGTCCGGGGCCTCCATGGCCGGGGCCAGCCACGTAAATAATATTAAGGTCGCTATGCTTAATGACCCGGTTCAGGTGGACGTAGATGAAATTTAGCCCGGGCGTTGTCCCCCAGTGTCCCAACAGGCGCGGCTTGATATGTTCGAGTGTCAAGGGCTTTCGAAGCAACGGGTTGCCATACAGGTAAATCTGCCCGACAGACAAATAATTGGCAGCTTGCCAGTAAGCGTTCATTTTCCTTAACAGATCGGCAGATAAAGTTTTCACTCCAACATCTTCCATTTCCATAATCTTTATCGTTTAATGAATTGCTAGTACTATTTCCATCACAACAGGCTCTTATCACTCGTTAACGTTCAATTTCAAAAAAGGCCCGAAATGGACTTGTCAGAAAACGTCACTTTCTTCGATGATATGTGTTGCCTGGCACCTTATCACGCCAATGGAGCCACAGAAGACAGTAAATTGAGCCAGATTATCTGGCTACGCTTGTAAGCGCTTCACCTCAGGACAAAGTCGCCAACAAAATAGCGGGCCAAAATCATCCTTGATATGACCCGCTTTAAGCTAACTATTGAGTAAATTAAAGACTGGCTGGTGCAACTAACTCTCGTTCAAAATAGGCAAGTAACTTCTGATCTTCATCATTGACATCTACACAGTAGTAAATTCGGCTTAGGTATTTCTTGATTACTAACTGCTTGCTGGGATCAATGAGCAAGGAGACTTTGTCTCCGGCCACATATAAGTTTTCCATGTTTTTTTGTTTTTCACATTAAAAGTTGTACGGAGAGGCGCACCGTTTCCAGTACTCAACGATGGATTTTAAAGTATCCTTGATTTCATTGAAATCTGAGGGCCTTACAAAAAATCCTTGCGCTGATGTGCTGTATGCTTCAATGACTACATCTTGATTAAGTGCGGTCGTAAAATACAAATAGGGAATGCACTTCAAGTTTAGTGATGCATTCTCTTTTAACCTTCTTCGTAGTTCCAGCCCGTCAAGGTTGGGGAGTTTGATGTCAGATAAGATAACGAATGGAAGTGGTGTTTGGCAATCTAAATAGGTTGCCGCACCAAAGCCATCGGGAGTATGAGCTGAATCTGCGCTATGACCCCTGGGACTTTGTGTCCCTTTTTTCCTTTTTATCGGCCCTTTTTTCTTTCAAATTTTTATCTGCCTTTTTTTTGTCACCTTTCTGCGCACCCTTTTCTTTTGACATGATATATTTTCGGTTTCATGTAAGGTAACCCTTAATAGTGGACATTCAACATCATCTTTCTAAGGATGGCATTCTACGTCTGAGAGATATTAACCCGCTGAAAAACAAATAGATAATGTGGCATAATTGGGTACAATGCACTGGAAAGGGAACCTGTTGAAATCGATGAACTGCTCGATAACATTTGAATGGAGCCGCACCTAAGAAGAGAATGAGCCGATTGGTACTTTCCCGTCTTGCTCAAAGGATGTAATGATTACACCGGTAGTCGAGACTACGTGTTTGACAAGTTTGAAGTTAGTGGGGACGGTCCCGTCCCCAAAAAGCCTTTTTCCTTTTCCAATAACAAGGGGATATATCCAGATATTCATTTGATCAATAAGTCCATGACTTAGCAAAGATTGGATCAGGTTGCCACTGCCATGTACTTGCAAGTCAATGCCATTGGTTAATTTAAGGCTTTTTATCTGCTCAACTGTATCTTGATTGAGAAGCACCGTATTTTCCCAGGTTGTATTAGCCGAAGATTTTGTTGCAACATATTTGTTGATCCGGTTAAACAAGTCAGCTGTGGGATCATCTTTCAGCGATGGCCAGTGAGCCGCAAAAATTTCGTAGGTAACACGGCCTAATAAAAGATCATACGGGTCCTTCATAGCCTCGATCATTGCCTCGTTCATGAGCTGATCCCACTGTGGTACCGACCAGCCACCATATTCAAATCCACTATCGGTATCTTCATCCGGGCCGCCCGGAGCTTGCATGACACCGTCCAAGGTCATGAAGGTGTTTGTAATGATTTTTCTCATTTGATTCTTTAAAGTATTTGACTGAGCAATATTACGGAAACCACTTACACCAAGCTGGGTATAAAAGCGACTATTAAGAGGGGGCAATACGACAATGTTATTACTTCACCTTCTCCTTAATGTGACCCCACATCCTATTTTCTTAACAACTTGTACCTGATATGTGTAGTCATCTCCGAAGGAATTATTTCGATTATTTGAATATCATAAATATCTGTAGTAATACCGTCGAAAAGCCTGATGCCACTTCCTAAAAAAACAGGGGCAATGTGAATAAAGAACTCATCAATAAGTCCTGCTTTCAAAAATTGCTGGATCGTATTTGCCCCGCCCTGTATCCTGATATCTTTCCCATTTGCTGACTGTTTTGCTTTCTCCAACGCACTTTGTATACCATCATTGATGAAATAAAAGGTCGTTGTCCCTTTCTGTACCCACGGCTCCCGTATTTCGGTGGTAAGCACATAAACGTCCGCTTTGTATAAATCCTCCTTCCAAACGACCTCTCCTTCGTCAAACATCCGTTTCCCCATGATGTAAGCGCCTGTCCTTGCAAACACATCATCAATTAATTCACTGTCTGCCCCGTGTTCAGAACCACCTTCCATATTTATATTTTTCCAAAAGGCTTTCTGCTTAAACATCCATGTATGCAGTTTTCCGGACGCACCACCCATGGGATTCTCCGGGCCTCTATTCTCTCCAGCAAAAAAGCCGTCAAGGGGCAATGCCTTGTCTGGTGATACCTGAATTATCTACAATCTGCCCAATGTTCAAAGCCTCACCGGACAACCTCTGAATTATCATTCTTCTTGTCGGATCAGCGATCGCCTGGAAAACGTCCCGTCTCTCTTTCATGATACAACCATTTGGTTGCTAATTTAAATACAACTATTTGGTTGTGCAAATTTTTATAAGTGTCGTGAGAAAGTGTCTCCTGCAACAAAGGTTCTTGTTAAAGAAGGCATCTCTTCCCATTTTTATTCCCCTCTCGTTCAAATTTTCTTTGATCATGCTATAAAGTTTTCTTCCACCGATCCGAGGGTGGTCACGGCGAATTTCATTTACAAGAAGGATGACATCAGAATCATATGTTAGTTTACCAGCTTGCCGCTTCCAATATTGATAATAGCCTTGTCGCGAGACGCCAATCGGACCGGCGAAGCGTCACTTCTACCTTATCTAACCAAGTTTTAACCGTATGACCTGTGACGCTAAATTTGTTAGCTGCCTGAGTGATGTTAAGTTTGCCCTGATGAATCTCAGATACCATTTGAAGCATGGTTTGTCTATGCTGCCGCATCCGTAGTTGTTTGAGTTGATCCATAATTTAATGAGTTGTGGTCAACTTATTTCAGGACAAGACAATATATCACATCCTAAAATGATTTGACTCATACTCCTGTGTTTGCAGAAATGGTTGCTTTGCGCTCAAAACCAGAAAATTAAATGGAACTAAAACCAAAAACACAAACCCTGCTTTCTCTTTGGAAAGAAGCAAGAACCCGTTTCTCCAATCAATTAATAAGTCTTCAGTCTCAGGACTTGATTCGAAAATTACCTCTCACGAAAAATAGCGTCGGTTTTCTGATCCGGCATGTTGGGGATGTGGAGTTGTTATTTGCGAAGAACGTTTTTGGCAGCAAAATCTCTGTGAGCGCAAAAACATTAATCGCCCAGCACGATACAGGAGAATGGACCGATCTTTCCAGCCTGCTTGAATATGTTTCTCATTCAGCCGAAGCGTTGGAAATCGCTATCGGTCTGCAAAGTGATCAGGATTGGGATACTGAGATTGTACCCCAGGAGTTTGGGGTGAAAACAAAAGCGGAATCGCTTGGCAGAATAATATCTCACACTGCACATCACGGCGGGCAACTGGCCATTATACTCAAATATGCAGATACCGACAAATAGCCAGGCTGGCAGCCCGGCTCGGAATTTCAATTGATGTCAATTACCTGTTCGCTGCAAAACTGAGATTTGCCTTGCGTCCAGATCAGTTGTGCCAGCCACTGACCTTTTTCTAAAATCTCAGTAGAAATGGCGTGAACCGGTTTACTGGTCGGGACGATCTTGAAAGAGAAGTTCTCAAGGCTCTTAGAAGATTTAGAGAATACGATTTCAGCTTTCGTGAAGTACATCGGTAAAACGAATGTTACCTGCTGGGAGTTAGGTTGGTAAGTCATATCACGGAGTAGTAAATGTGGAATGGAAATTGAGTTAGAGCCCTTGTTATTAGCAAGACAATATTATAGCAGTTCTTACTAAAATACCATGATCGTGGTGGCAGTTAGACATGATATTTCTCATGAAAATCGGATATAGTTAAAGTTTATCAAATGTTTTGCAAAGCATGATTGTGGTCAATTAAAAGGCAAGCTATTGTCATAATTCAGTTGCTGTTCGAATGGTAATTTGATAAATCATTTATCTGATCACAATAACTCATGAAACGACTGGTATATCTTCTGGCAATATTTGCGACGGCATGCAGCCCGGAAATCCGGACCTACTCTGATTACGACAAAGAATTTGATGTGGCGCAGTTTCGTACTTATAGCTGGTCAAAACCTTTGCAGGCCGACCGGGAACGGTATCCTTTATACTATAATGAAATAACCGACCAAAGGATCAGATCAGCGGTAAATGACCTGTTTGCTGTACGGGGTTACGTGTTGACCGATAGCAGCGCTGAGCTTACACTGGATTACACGATCACTGTTGAAGAACGATCGGTATTTCTGCCGGACCCTTATGGGTACATGTATTGGGACAATTATATGCGGTCAAGATCCGAAGTATTTAACTACCGGGAAGCGACCTTAGCACTTGATGTTTTAGACTCAAAGGACGGGCGTCTTCTTTGGCGGGGGTGGGCGGTAGGCATCCTGGAAGTTGTAGTTTATGAAAGCAGTGATGTGGAGGTGGCGATCTGGTCTGCGATAGCTAAGATTCTCAAGGACTTTCCAGAATCAGCAAAAAAACAAAGTGTAGAAATGACGATCAAAATACACTAATAGTCATTAATGGAATGGTGTAAGTCCTTTTTGTCGAGGTTGAACAGGTCTTGCAGGGCCTCGACTAATATTTCTGGCTCACCTTGTTTGCACGCCTGTTTAAGTTGAAGAACGGGTTGTTTGATGATTTTCTGAATGATACTGCTGGTGATTCGTTCCACGTTTTCAAGCTCTTGTGGCGACAAGCCCTTTGTAGCTCGCGCAATTTCCTGACTCCGGATCTGCTCGAGGGCCTGCTTTAATTGTTGAACCACCGGTTGCATGACCATCCGCTTTGACCAATCATCAAAATCGGAAATGGCCTCTGAGATAATATGATTTACCATTGGAATCGCCTGCATTCTTTGTGCCAGGCTTTCGTCAGTCCTTGCGCGTATCCCATCAATGTTATAAATTAAAACACCAGGGATATCCTCTACATCCGGGCTTACACTGATGGGTACCGACAGGTCGATGAGGTATTTGAAAGTGTAGCTGCCAGAGCGGACCAACATATCTTTTGTGAAAAATGGTTTATCCATGACAATGGAGGAAATGATTATATCGGCAACGGCAATCTCGCTTTCCACGTCATCAAAATCCGCAGTCCTGTGGCCATATTTTGAGCCGAGCTCTTCGGCCTTGCTTTTTGTCCGGTTAACTAATGTTACCTGGGCGCCTGGTGGAAGGTTCTTGACCACATCGGTACCAATTTCTCCCAAGCCCACAACCAGGATTTTTGGATTTTGCACCAGACTTTTTAGAAGTTCTACGGTTGCGTAGGACGCAGAGCAGGCTCCGTCCCGGAATGCTGTCTGTTGGACCACTCTCTTATTGGCGAAAAATATCGTGTGTAGAAGCCGGTGAAGGAAAGGGCCAGCCAGATCAAGGTCGATACTGCATTGATATGCCTGTTTTACCTGGTTTATGATCTGCATATCCCCAATCACTTGGGAGTGTAAGCCCAAAGAAACTTCAAACAAGTGCCGTACTGTATCTTCTTCGCAGACGAGCTGTTTAAAATAGCTCAAATACTTCTCCGTGTGATTTATCTGTTTTTCAATTAACAAGAGCTTGATGATGCCCTCGTTAAGATCTTCGAGCGAGGAATAATAGATCTCTGTCCTGTTGCAGGTCGAAAGCACCAGCACTTCGCTGACCAGAAAATACTCCTTTATCCGCAACATGAGCTGTTTAGCTTCGGTGTCATTGAGCGTGAACAGCCCCCTGACATGCAAGGGTGCAATCCGATAGGAGAGGCTAACTACCTTAAATAAATTAGGCATCGGCAATTTTCATCACAACGCGTCCCTGAATTTCACCTGCCTTCATATACGTAAAAACGTCATTAATGTCCTCCAACCGAGCCGTAGAGACAGTGGCTTTCACTTTACCATCCAAGGCAAATTCTATTGCTTCGTGCATATCTTTTCTGGTGCCTACAATGGAGCCGCGAATAGTAAAGCGGTTAAGCACTGTTTCGAAAATAGGCAGATCAAATCCGCCAGGGGGCAAACCGTTCAATGCAAGGGTTCCTTTTCTTCTCATCACGGAAATGCCTTGTTTGAACGCGGTCGGCGATACTGCGGTAACCAATACGCCATGCATTCCACCTGTTTCTTTTTTCAAATACTCGCCTGGGTCGTCTTCCAATGCATTAACGGTCAAGTCGGCTCCCAGACTTTTTGCGAGCTCTAATTTATCGTCTGCAATATCAATGGCTGCTACGTGCATGCCCATTGCTTTGGCGTATTGTATTGCAAGGTGCCCAAGGCCTCCTACGCCGGAGATCGCAATCCATTCTCCTGCTTTTGTTTCTGTTTCTTTAATCCCTTTATAAACGGTCACACCAGCGCAGAGAATTGGCGCCATCGCGATCATGTCAGTTCCCGCTGGTAAGTGCGCGACATAGCGGGCATCGGCCACAACGTATTCGGCATAGCCGCCGTCGACACTGTATCCACCGTTCTGCTGGGTTTCGCATAAGGTTTCCCAGCCTGTGGTGCAGTAATCGCAGCATCCGCATGCACTGTATAACCAGGGCACGCCTACGATATCACCTTCTTTTACATTGGTAACTTCCGGGCCAACTGCCGCAACATACCCGATGCCTTCATGGCCAGGGATCAGGGGCAGCTTGGGTTTGACAGGCCAATCACCTTCTGCGGCATGCAAATCGGTATGACAAACGCCACTGGCAACAACTTTAACCAGGATTTGGTGATTTCCTGGTCTTTTAACTGGCATTTCTTCGATTTGAAGGGGTTTTCCGAACTGTCGAACAACCGCGGCTTTCATTGTTTTTGGGAGCATCACAACAAAGTTTAGAATCTGATTTACTTTGAGATGGTAAATTTCAGTTCTTAATAGTTTTGTTGTCAGGAGTGTGGTCAGAAGAAAGACTGACTTTTGTCAGTTTCTGATAGGCAAGGTCAATTTCGAATACGTACCAACTTATCATATTCCAGAACGGTAATTAGACTGCCTTTCATGTCGATAAGGTGTTCTTCTTTAAAATCTGATAATGTGCGTATTACAGTTTCGGTCGCCGTGCCGACTATTGAGGCGATGTCTTCACGGGCGATAGCCATTGAAAAAGGCTTGGTATGATCATCCTGGTAGCGCTGCGCAAGCATCACCAATGCTTGGGCTACCCTCTTACGCACGGAGTTATACGCAAGGTTCAGCAACCGTTGTTCCCTTTCTTTTATTTCATTAGAAAGCATCTTGATGAATTTTGAAGACACCTCCCGGTTGCCTTGTAACAAATTGAAAAAGTCATCTTTTGGAATGATTGACACTTCGACCTCTTCAAGTGCAATAGCAGTTTCCTGGTAGGGTTCGCCCTGCAACAAGTCAAGATACCCAAAGAAATCACCTATTTTATATAGCTCTGTTATGTATTCTTTACCTGTATCACTGGACTTGTATGCTTTCACTTTCCCTTTTAGAAGAAAGAAGATATGGGACGGGAAGCTGCCTTCTGTATAAATAGTTTCTTTTTTGCGAAAGGCTTTTACTTTTCTGTCCTGTCCAAGTTTGGATAGCAAATCAAAAGATCTAGCCTCTTGAATGAACTGATCAAATCCAGCCGATGAGCGTTCGAATCGCTTACGTAAATTTTGATTTTTTTTTAAACGCACTTCAACAATATGAAGAAGCTCGACATCATCGTAAGGTTTGGTAAGATAGTCATCAGCTCCCATACTCATGCCTTTGCGATAATTTTCTTTTTCTGCTTTTGCTGTCAAGAAAAGGAATGGAACATGGGCCGTATTCTCGTCCTTACTCAGAAGATGAAGCACTCCATACCCATCAAGCTCAGGCATCATGATATCGCAGATAATGATATCGGGCTTGAATTCCCTGGCAAGCCGTACGCCCTCTTTCCCATTTTGAGCAGTCTGGACCTTATAGTGAGCTAATTCCAAAATTTCGGCCGTATTCTCGCGCATTTCTGGATTGTCCTCAATGAGCAAAATCTTCTTTTGTTCCAAACAAGTATTAATTAAGCATTTATAGTGTAATATAGACAATATACGTTAATGAAGTAAGTTAGACAAGCCCGGCGTTTTCATCTTATGACACCCGGTTGCTTGCTTTTAAGGATTGATCCTTTGATTTTCCATGGTTAAAGTGCTGCTGCTGATTACAGATCAGCTTATTTCTAAATTCGGTACACTTCTTCTGCGCCTGACGTTTTAAATCGTCAAATGAATCTTCAATTGTTTGCTCAATATCTTCCAAGGCTTCCTCGCCTAAATACAGAATCTTCCTTCGGGTTCTCACCCCACTGTTGGGAGCCAGTAATACTCCAATAATGATCCCCGCTCCCGCAGCAACTAAAACACTCAGGAACACACTGGTCTTTTTCATAACATCATTATTCAATTCATAGGTGGTTTTTATATATTGGTAAGTACATGAAAATTTATGCCTCATGCGCGGTGTATGTCCAGACGGCTTCTGGACAATGATTAACGACGTTTTCAGCAACGCTGCCAAGCATCAGGTGTGTCAAGCCGGTATGTCCGTGGGTGGACATCGCAATGATTGAGCATTCGAGTTGCCGCGCAAATCTGATAATTCCTTCTTCCTCTGTTTTGGCTTGCTTGATTACTGCCAAGTAGTTTTCTAGATCATAAAAGCGCGCAAAGTTTTCCAAAGCCATCTTCAATTCGTGATCTTTCTGCCTTGATTCCGGGGTTTTCACATGTAGCAAATAAAGCCTCGCATTAAAAAAAGCTTGCAATGCTTTTACTTTTTCGATCAAGGCACCCTTATTTAATTCAATCGTAGTAGGGAAAACTATATTCTTGATTTGCTCGGCTTTCTGGTTTTTGTGAACCGCGAAAACAGGAACAGGGGAGCTTCGGACAATTTTCTCCGTATTAGAGCCAACGAGGATTTCGCTGAGCCCGCTGGCACCGTTGGTTGCCATCACCACAAGGTCAGCATTATGCTGGTGAATGGACTTTAAAATTGCATGACTAATCAGACCTTGCTCAATAGTGAGTTTCACAGGGACGTTCCCAGTATCTACTTTTTGCATTAGTTCGTCAAAATCATCCGCGGCTTGTCGTTTCAGTTCTGCTAGAATAGACATCGAATCGACATAGTATGGATTTGTTTCAAGGGTCTGGATGTAGTCGGGAGTCAGGTTAATAACATGTAAAACCCTCACTTCTCCTTGGCTTAAAGCCGCAATTTCAATAGCAAATCGAAGCGCCTGCTCAGAGGCTTTCGAAAAGTCACAGGGAACCAGAATGTTTTTCATGAGATTAAGTAAGTTATTGCTTAGTTGCAGAGCTAGCCCATTTCCAAGATAAAATAAGGGAATCGTGAACTTTAATGCCTTGATAAGCCTTAGTCCAGATTATGATTTTGATCAATAACTGCCTTTAGTCCCATCCTCCTTCCAGTACTTATATATCTCATGCCAGCTAACGGAAATAAAGCCAACCAAAATGCAAAGTAAAGCCTGGGCTATATTCACAGCGTCGAGCTTAAACAAGCTTCTCAGGGTGGAATTAAGAAGTATTAGAACGCATAGGGAGACCGAAATCGTTAAGACCCATCCAATGAGGTCATTTTTGTATTTCAAGGTCGTAAAGAGTGATTTATGAAATGAGCGGTTGGATAGCGTCAGAAAGAAATTAGCCGAAATAAGACTGATAAAGACCAGCGATCTGGTCATCGTCTCTGAGCAGCCAGTGTTTAACCCATACCAGTAAACGCTAAACAAACCTGCCGTAATGACCAGGCCCTGAAGCATGCTAAACAGCAGTTCGTTTGTCCTAAACAAGCTGCTGGAGAAAGGGCGCGGCGGCTGCGATAAAACATCTTTGTCGGCGGGCTCATTTTCGTAGACGATCGAGCACGTTGGGCCCATAATCAGTTCAAAAAAGATCACGTGCACAGGAGTAAAAACCTCAGCATACTTCCATCCTAGCAGCAGTGGTACAAATACGGTCAGGATAACGGGTATGTGAATGGAAATGATGTACCGGATCGCTTTTTTCAGGTTGGTATAAATTCTTCTCCCGGCAGCAATGGCGTCCACCATTCCGGACAAATCATCATTTTGCAGAATGAGTGCAGACGCTTGTTTGGCAATCTCACTTCCTTTTTTGCCCATGGCTATGCCAATGTTCGCCGCTTTGAGCGCCGGGCCATCATTTACGCCATCGCCGATCATTGCCACAATTTCCCCGTTGGCTTTCAGCGCATTGATGACCCGAAGTTTGGCCTCGGGAAACATACGTGCAAAAATCCAGGTACCTGTTACCGTTTTTCGAAGATCCTGATCATCCTCTCCGATAAGGCTCTGGCCAAGCAGGACATTTTCCGTGCCACGAAACCCGATTTGGGACGCAATATTCTGGGTTGTGGCGGCATTGTCGCCGGTAATTATCTTTATCTGTATACCAGCTCTATAAAATGATTCAAGTACGGATTGGATGTTCTTCTTAGGAGGATCGTAAAATGCAATCAGTCCTGCAAAACGGAATTCGATTTGCTGCTGTTGTTCCGGAAACTGCTTCCTGGAAAAACTACTCTGGCCCACACCTAAAACCCGGTACCCTTTTTTGGTGAATTCATTGACTGCATTTAAAACGCGCCTGTTCTCTTCGCCACTCAACCTGCATACCGATGAGATAGCCTCTGGCGCGCCTTTAGCCGCCACGATCCTTATTCCAGCTCCGTTCTCAAATATGTGTGTCATCATCGGCGGCAAGCCACTCAGCGGGTATTCATGTACCATCTGGAAGTCAGCTCGCTCATCTTTGCCAGGCAGCTCTTGATATGCCTGATGCAGTGCGATTTCCATAGGATCGAAGGGTTCGGGCTCACTTGCCCACATGGCTGTTGACAAGACGTGAATGGTTTCCTTGCTTGGTTTATCAGCGATCGAAACGATTGCATTTTCGGTAGGGAGATAGATCCCGGCTAGCGACATCCGGTTTTCAGTGATCGTGCCTGTTTTGTCCGTGCAGATCACGCTTGCGCTTCCCAGCGCCTCAATAGTCTTTGCATCTTTGACAATTACGCCCATTTTCATCAGGCGAAATGCACCGAGGGCCATAAACGTGGTAAAGGCAACCGGTATTTCCTCGGGCAAGATGCTCATTGCCAGGGTAAGTGACTTCATTAAACTATCCAGCACGTTTTGTGATCTGCCGTAGTTGATGGCCCAGACAAATACAAACACGACAGCCCCAATGAATGCCATATTTCTTACCAGCTGATTGATCTGAATTTGCAGTGGCGTTTTCCCTACTTCGATCGAGTCGAGACTTTCGCCAATCTGGGCCAGGCGTGTTTTATTTCCAATAGCTGTCACCTTGCAGACTGCACGGCCGCTGGCAACGAGGGTACCCTGGTAAACGGGCTGGGAAACATATCTGAAAACAGACAATGATTCGCCGGTTAAAATCGATTCGTCGACTGAGAAATCGTGCGCCTTTTTAACTGTGCCGTCCGCTGCAATCCGCACGCCCTCTTCAAGAACCAGCAAATCCCCTACAACAATGTCTTCAACTGGAATCGGTGATTCGATGCCATTTCTGATAACAAGGCTTTTAGGCTGGGTAAATTGCCTGAGCTTTTCCAGCGCGCTTCTGCTTTTTGTATCCTGATAAAGCGAAATAATGGAGATCAGCACAATTGCACCAATCATCATAAGACCTTCCTGAACAGAGCCTGTAAAAAAATAAATACTGGCAGCGATCATAAGCAGTATCAGCATAGGCTCTTTCACTAGCGATATCAGTGCTTCAAAAAATTCGCTTCGCGATTTCTCTTTCAGACAATTCCGGCCAAACCTATCCCTTGATGCCAGAACTTGCGCATCATTTAAGCCCGGGCTTTCAATAGTATTTACAGTTTGCACGGCAATATTGGTAATGGTAGAAATCAGGGAAAAGGAAGGGCGTAATTAGTACTATCAACTCAAAGTTTATAACTCCACTTCGTATTCAGAATGCGCCCTATCAGCCCAGGATCACCATCGGTGCTTTGAGCCCGTCTTCAACCGACTCTTTGTGATAGACCAATAGTGGAACCTGGGTATCCATCGTCAACTTTTTTGTCATCGAGGGGTTAAGGAGCTTTTCAAGAAAGCCTCTACGGCGGTTAGAAACGATCAGCAGGTCCGCCTTTATTTGACCGCAGTATTTCTCCAGCCGGTCCATCACATGGTCACTATTTAATATCGTAATCTCGCCGCCACCAATGCCAAGCTCATGCTCTATTTCGTCAATATACTGCCCATCCGGTTGGATGTCGAGCTGCTCATCCGAATTCACTTTTACCAGTCGGAGCTTACTTTTTAACTGTTTAGTCAGAGCGATGACATCGAGCAATATTTCCTTCTCATCAAATTCCAGTTGAGTAGCATAAACAAACTGATCAAACCTAATTACCTCATTGTTTGGCGGTATAATCAGGACTGGGCAATGCGCTTGCAGTGCTATACCGGTTGCTGCGCTGCCTATTAATTTGTCGAGAAACGCTGCGTGACCAGTTCTTCCGACTACGATCAGATCGGCGGAGTTTTCTTTTGCTTGTTTGAGTACAGCCGTTTCTACGCTGCCCGTTTCCCATATGGCATCCGCCAGGTAGCCTTCTTGTTGTGCCCTGGACACGCGTTCATTTAGTTTTGCACGGTAATCGTCTTTCAACTGCTGATAGATGGGCGCAGTAACGATGGATTCGGGGATCATAAAGTCCCCAACATAAGGCTGGTAGGCATACATGATCAGTAGCTTTGCACCGGTTTTAGCTGCGATTTGCTTGGCAGCCGCTAGTGCCTTATCAGCATTTTCGGAAAAGTCTATTGGTACTAGGATCGTTTTCATAGAATGTTTTGGTTTGAGAGGAATGCTTTGAATCAGTGTATTACAAAGTTCGTGGGGGCAGGCTTGCAAGAGAATGACGAAGGTCATATCGTTTTAGAAGCGTGGTCAGTCAGCTATATCTTGTTGGCAAATAGCTTTGCTGATATAGGCATAACCTTATGAATATGAGCGGAAGCAACACAGTGAATTCCATCTTTGATATTGATCTGTCACCTAAGCCAGGTAAGACCTACTGGGCTGATGGTAACCGGGAGTGGCGTGAGGAATTTATCTACTTTCTTTTAATAGACCGCTTTCATGATGATCTTGAAAGAGCGCCTGAGGACAAGCCAAACAGACATACGGGTTTTGGGAATGCAGATCAGCTTCAAAGAATTTGTGGCGGAACACTCAGCGGGATTACCCGTCACCTGGACTATATCCGGGACCTGGGCTGCACTGCATTATGGCTGAGCCCTGTTTTTCAGAATAACACCTTTTCTTACCACGGTTACGCGGTGGAAAATTACCTGGAAGTTGACCACAGGTTCGGAACGAAAAAGGATCTTAAAGACCTTGTCGAAAAGGCACATAGTTATGATATCAAAGTCTTTTTGGATATTGTCTTGCACCATTCCGGGGACAACTGGACTTATCGGGGCGATGAAAAATATTACTATTATCAGGGAGCAGTATTTCCATTTGAGTCTTGGCGCTCCCAGGATCTTCCTGTCCCGATTGAGCTGAGAAATCCCGAGCTTTACTGGCGAAAAGGGCAAATCCGAAATTTCGATGCCTACCCCGAAACGCGCGAAGGTGATTTTGAAAATCTTAAGAGCTATAAAAATGATGCTTCTCCGGAGGCTTTGCTGGTTCAGCAGATCCTGACCAAAATACATTGTTACTGGATCAGAGAAACGGACGTCGACGGTTTCCGTATTGATGCCGTCAAGCATATGGGGGAGGAAACCGTTAGCCAATTTTGTTCACACATACGTGAGTACGCTTACAAGTTAGGAAAACGTAATTTCTTCTTTTTTGGAGAGTTTGTTGGTCCCGAAGAGATGTACAACCGGTATATCGGCCCGAAAACTTCTGTGATGATAGAAGATAAGGCCATCTATTTTGGGCTTAATTCTGTCCTGGATTTTCCGCTCTACCATATTTTGGCTGATGTGATCCGTGGTGTCTCTAAACCGCAAAAGCTGGTCGAGCGTTATGAATCACTCCGCCAGGGAGCAATTGGCAGAGGTGAGTTTGGTGAGTTCCTGGTAACCTTTATCGATAACCATGATCAGCTGGGGCAGGTAATAAAGCGGCGATTCGGTAAAGAGGCTTCTGAAAACCAGATTATTGCAGGCATTGGATTTTTGCTGTGCGCACTGGGTACGCCCTGCATTTACTATGGCACTGAGCAGGGCTTTGACGGCTCAGGTGAAAAGGATTTTAATGTTCGCGAAGCGATGTTCAGCTTACAGGATCCCAAAGTGAATGCTTTAAATAAATCCTGCCGGATCTACCAGCAGATCGCTGCTCTGGCTAAACTCAGAAAGGAAAATGCAGCGCTCAGGTTCGGGCGTATGTATATGCGCAAACTTTCGGTGGACGGAAAGGATTTCATGCTTCCCACATTTGAAAAATGCCTGCTGGCGTTTTCACGGGTCCTATATGATGAAGAAATTGTGGTTGCTTACAACAGCTCTCAAGATGAGAACGATGAAGAGTACGTCCGGGTAGATCCACTACTGAACCCGCAAGGGAGCTCACTTAGGTTTATTTACGGACAGCAAGGCAGCGTAAATGTCCTTTTGAATGAAGAGGGTAACAAGCATTTTATCAAGCTGAAACTGGAACCCGGCCAATTCGTTGTCCTAACTAACAAAAGCTAACCGTTAATGATAGCTTACTATTTGGTTGACATATAACTCGTAAAACCTTGAAAATGAGAAATGCAAAATCTGGTTTAATCATCATTGTCTCGGGACTCCCAGCTAAGGTAACAGCTTTTTTGCCCAGAAACTGGCCCAAATGCTTAGAGCGGTTTATTTGAGCAGCGATAGGATTAGAATTTCGCTTCATGCGCAGGGGAAGTATACATTGGACGACAAAATGTATATATACCAAACGATGGCGGAGCTGACGGATAAGCATTTAAGCAGGGGTCAAACGGGGTTAATGATGAGGCGGTTACCCACTGAAAAGAGAATGGATCACCTTCTTTCCAAAGGCAAAGTAGGCAGCAATGAAATGATAGCATTGGCTGAGAAGATTGCCCAAATGCATCGTGACGCTCCGGTTGTCTATCAACCGTTTGATCTGTTGGCACAGATGGCCACATTCAACGACATCGCTGGCATACGGCCATTTATTTTAAAGCGTTCCAGTGCGTACATTCAAAACCAAACTGGTGAGAAATATGATAAAAAGGGAGCTAATGCGTTGGCTTGGGGAAAGCGTTTGTTTTCCAACCAATTTGCTGCCAAGTCAACATTTGAGATGGTTGCCGATCGATGACAAATCTGCTAAACTTGAATTCGCATATAACAATTTGTCAGTTTCTTTCACTGTTATCTTTGACGCGCACCATCAGATCGCCGAATTACGTTTCCCTGGCGCTGGCCGTCGGGATGGCGCCTGAGCTGCTGCCTGCCATTATGACCGTAGCTATGTCGTCGGTAGCGGCAACGATGATGAAAAAGAAGGTGATTGTTAAGAAGCTTTTATCCATCCTTAACTTCGGCGAGGTCCGTATTTTGTGCTCCGACAAAACCGGGACCATTACAGAAGGCACTGTCATAGCAAATGATTTTGTTGACGTATATGGCAATCCGGATGATCAGGTCCGGTTGTTCGCATTTTAAATGCATCCATGCAGCAGGGTTTCACTAACCCGGTCGACCAGGCGATCTGCGCGCTGAGCGTTCAAGATCCTGGTTATACCAAGCTTGGAGAAATACTTTACGATTTTATCAGATAGAGGCTGAGTATTTTGGTAGGCTTTCAAGAAGAAGCAATCATTATTAGTAATGGGGCTTTGGCCAACATTCTTCAAGTTTGCCAGTTTGTGCATACCCAGACGGAAGATTTACAGCAGCTGGATGAAAAGATGCGAAGGCTGCGGATTTTGTTCTGCTAGAAAAAGACCTTTCTGTACTGGCCGATGGCATCCAGGACAGGAGGAAGTCTTTTGTCAACTCAATGAAATGGCAACTATACATGAGTTGGGACAAGGTGTTGTAGCTAAACTTTCTTCATTGTGGAAAATATCGCTACAACACGCTAAACGAAATGGATGTACATTTAAGAAACGTTATAATGTACTATGCCAAACTCAATTTTGATAATTGTTAAACTTTATATTGAGTTGTCACCGGACGATCGGATGGAATTATTGGATGAGCTTCAAAGACTGGAATCCATGAGGAAGCCTACAAAGGAGGCCTACGAGGAGGCTATCAAAAACATGGCAATTGTATAGCAGTTCAGACAGGTGTTAATAATAAAGATTGCCATCCCTCAGTAATCACTGCCAGTCTTGTTAAGAAATGGGTGTACATTTAAGAAAGCGTACAACAAACTCAATGAATATAACAGGTTTAACACCTTACCAGCACATGACGAAAAATGTATTGTTAGCAGTAAGGGACTATATCTGTCTTACCGCCAAAGAAAAACTGGATTTTCTTTCACAAATCCGTAAAATTGAGAAAATGAAGCCCATTGTCAGGCTAGACTATGAGAAAACACTGATAGATTTAGCAAATCAGTAGTCTTACTGGTAATCCGTACCAAAGTATCGTTTTTTAAAAGTAGGCCTGGAAATCTGTTGCTAACGATCACAGTTATTGCGCTGATATTGGCCATTTACCTGCCATGGTCTTTGGTTGCCTTTTCGCTGGGCTGACAGGGATTGAGGGGAAGAACGTATTGGTTTTGCTCGGCATCCTGATTGCGTACATGATTACCGCCGATTTGTTAAAGGTGTGGTTCTTTCATTTCAATAAGGCCT
This sequence comes from Dyadobacter sp. CY351, assembly GCF_021502625.1. NCBI lineage: Bacteria > Pseudomonadati > Bacteroidota > Cytophagia > Cytophagales > Spirosomataceae > Dyadobacter > Dyadobacter sp. CY351. Next base: position 601,233 of record NZ_JAKFFU010000004.1, read on the forward strand.
GAGTATTACTTAACTGTGTGTCGGCGCCGTAAAACTGACTAATGTCAGTTAGAAGAGTAGGCAGGGTCATCGGACGTAGGTCTGTATCAGGATAATTTGGTAGAAAATTAGCTCACCTTACTATTCCTGCTCATGAAAACCATATTAGTACCCTGCGATTTTTCAACAGCTGCAATCCAGGCAGTCGAGTTTGCCCAAGAGATCGCTCAAGCTAGCCGTGGACAAGTGAAAGTTCTGCATATTATTGAAACCCGGTATCTGTACGGGAATGGTATGGCTGGTCAGCCTTACCTGTTTGCCGATACCTCGCTTGCAGTCGATGAGTTAATTAAAGATGCTCAAAAAGAATTTGAAAAAATAAAATTGGCACTTGGCGAGGGGAGGGTACCTATTAACTTTTTGGCGGAAACAGGTTCTTTGATTGAAACAGTCCTCGATGTGGCTGTTCGTGAAAATGCCGACCTAATCGTCATGTCCAGCACTGGCGCGCATGGCCTGAGGGAGTTTTTTATCGGATCTAATTCCGAAAGATTCGTGCGGCGAGCGCCAATTCCAGTATTTGTGACTCACCAAATGCAGCATGTAAAGGATATAAGGGATATTATAGTACCCACATCATTGGATTTGACTGAAAATGAATTTTTGACACAGGTCAAGACCCTGCAAGCACGCTTCGATGCAATTCTGCACGTGCTTTACGTCAATGATTATCCGATGAGCTTGATGCATGATGAAGAGGCCACAGCCAGCTTGCGGAATTACGCCAAATTCTATAAACTGCAACGGTATACACTGAATGTGCGTAGGGGTCCAAATTTGGAAAAAGCAATTTTGGATTTCGCTTCCAAGATGCCGGGTTCGATTATCGCCATGTCCACGCATGGTTTGAAGGGTTGTGAGCATTTACTAAAAGGAAGCGTTGCCGAAGATGTGGTCAATCATACCACCGGAACTGTCTTCACTTACGTTAACCCGCAGAAGTGATGCTTTGCGGGCCAATAGAAAGGCTATCTAACATGAAAACATGGATAAGTGACGCCTTGCTTATGAAGCATATCGTCAGCACCCTGCACCAAAACTCTCGTCTTCGTGATGAAGATATACGGGTATCTGTCAAAGAGGGATGGGTATCTCTGGAAGGAAAAGTAGATCAAGAGTCCGACAGACAACTTGTCCAGGAAAGTGTTGAGAGCGTCTTGGGCGTTTATGGCATTACTAACAATCTGACCTTTTCTCGATTCCATTGCGACTAATACTGACAGCGGTATGCAAAAAATACTTGTGCCTTGCGATTTTTCAGTCTCAGCGCGACGTGGGCTTGAGTTTGCTGTCGAATTAGCTCAGGCAACATCTGGGGACATTGTTATACTGTCTGTAATCAGCCAACAGCAAGAAGATCAAAAACAGGCAGTTATGGAGCGTTATAAGGAAGACTTTCAAAACTTTGTAACGAACATCAACCAGGCCGTCACTATTATTCAGCAGATTCGATTTGGCAGGTTATTGCCAGCTGTGCTGGAGATGATCACCCTAGAATCAGTAAATCAGATTGTGGTGGGCACGCGGGGCTCCCGTGGGTGGGAGAGTACATTCATGGGTTCAAACGTTGAAAAGGTTCTCAGACGATCTCCTGTCCCAGTTTTTGCCGTCAATCAGAAAACGCATTTGAAGAACCTTAAAAGCATAGTCTTCCCCTGCGATCTTGTTTTGAGAGACGATTATGGGATGGGCCAGTTCAAAAAACTGCAAGCGTTGCTAAAAGCACGGCTACACCTGCTGCATGTTGATACTACGCTTGGGATAGATAAGCAGATTCTCATGCAACAGGTCAGAGATTATGCAGCATTTCACTCGCTAAAAAATTTAACCATTAACATCGTCAAAGACACCGACGAAAAAACTGGCATCCTTCACTTTTCCAAAGAGATTAATGCGGATATGATTGCCATGACCACTCATGGATCAGCAGATGCTGCACATATGTACGGGTTTAGCGTTTCGGCCGATGTAGCTAACCACGCGCATTTACTGACCTGGACCTGCGTGCAGCAATCTCTGGCATCCAGCTTTATAAAGTCAAAATGACCGGGCATGTAGCCCGGTCAACATTAGGTATGTGCTATAAATAGAGGGCTATCCAGTTTTTCCATAAGCACGTCTGCCATACTTTGCCGAAACCACCGCGACACCAAATTACGCTGATAAGCCCCTAGCACAACCAGCGGTGGCCGCTCACTTTCTTTTAAATACCTCACAATTTCTTGTTCCGCAGCACCGTGTAGCACATGATAGCTGGCATTGTGAAAGTGTCTCTTGGAAAACTCCTTCATAAGGCGGTTGTCCGGCACGTGCATATTCTCCTCCTGTGGCTTAACGGTTAGTATTTCCACTGGAAACATTTTCATGAACGGTAACAAATAGCTAAACATCTTAATAGCAAACATCGAGGAAGGCTGTCCATCGTATAAAAGTACAATCTTATCAACTAGCTCGAAATCTTCGGGTGCTACCAGCACCGGGCACTGGATATCTCCCAGCAAATCACGCAGAAAACCAGTGGGCGGTATTTGCGGATAAGGCGATAGCGTTTCATTTTTGCCAATGATCAAAAGATCGGCGTAAACCGTTTCGTGCAATAATTCAGGCAGTGCAAAATTTGGGTCGTGGTGGATATTAAACTCAATGTCTGCCTTTTGACAAAGCGCGGTAAATTTCTCAACCGATTCTGCCCTTGAAACAAGGTCTTGCTCATTGAGCTTGCGGAGTTGCTGCTCCCAGGGTTCAAGCCGTGGCGCCAGCTCATAAATGGAATAACTATGATAGCTGAAATCTTCAAGAAACACCCCGACCAGATGAGACTGGGTCTCACGGGCAATCTGAATGGCAAATTGTACTGTACTTTCTGCGTATTTAAGGCCATCGATGGCCGCAATGATCTTTTTCATAAGTTTCTGGTTTAATGGTGAGCAAAAAAGAATGGTAAGTCTAGGTTTTCCAGCAGCGAATCAGCTGTGCTCGGAGATAGCAGCGTTGAAAATGAAGTTCGGCCATAAGAACCCATGATGACCAATGTTCTTTTTTTATCATACAAGTATTTGTAGAGTTCAGGGCCTGCTTTACCGGACACAGCCTTAAAGGCCGCATAATTGAAGTGGGCGCTGAGCCAGTGCGAAAGCTTTTCTCTTTGTACTTCATTCTCATGCCCACTTTCATTTACATGTATCATCGTTAGTTTTAATTCGTCCATTTCCGGAAAGAGATAGCTGAACTGTTTGACGGCAAATGCCGAGGAACGGCTTTCATCATAGGCCAGCAGGATTTCATCAATTTCGGTAAATGTAATGGGGGCCACTATCACAGGGCATTCTGCTTTGACAATAATATCTCTTATAAAATCCGAGGGTGACTGTCCGGTTTTGTGTTCTAAACTGGTATCCTTGGCGATTACCAGCAGATCCGAGAACCTACTTTCCTGGATGAGTCCTTCGAGTGGGGAGGTTAGATCCGGGTTTATGCTGTGTCGCACGCCCCTGTCTTCACAAATTTTCGTGAATGTCTCCATGTATATGGCACGCATTTCTTCATGCTCAGCATAGCCGGGCAGGTCACTGCCAAGGATCGTCTCCACGTAAGGCACGCCAAAAACTGTTTTCAAAGCGGGCGATTTACCTGCCAGGTGCTTTTCTACAAAAACGGCGGTAAGTCTGGATTGTGTCAGCTGCGCCAGGTAGCATCCAAACTGCATACAAGGAATGCTGGGTTTTTCCGGATTGATTGCTAAAAGAATATTTTTCATTATTGCTTCGATTTAGATGAGCCTTTTGATCAAATCATGAAACTGATCCGGTTGCCATAGAGGACCGACCCATCGTCAAGGATCGCGTAAGCCCGGTAGTGAAAAAATGTTTTCCCGTTGATAAAGTCCTTCGTATAATTAAACTGGTTGATTCCCAACATGAACGGAGTGTCAAATATGATTTTGGTGTTCTCAACGGTTGGGTCCAGTGAGTGATTGCCGACACCCCGGAAGTAGGATGTATAAACAATTCCGTATTCGATAACAGGCTTTTTACCTTGATGATCAACGCGCCTGTGATCAATGTGATTTTTAGGGGATCAAACTCGGCCCTTTCTGATAAAGCCAGAAGTACGGCCTTGCTGTCGCCAGACTTTGTAAAGCCACTGGAAGCAACAACCATTCCGTTTTTGATCAATGAAGCGGCATTGTTTTTATTTGTGATCTTTGAGACCAAGCCCGTATTGGCGATCCGTGATAAGTCCTGTTTCATGATTTTATTTTAATGCGTGGGCTGCAATCCGCGAAAGCTTGGATGGTTTTTTCTTTTCGGGATCCACACCAATATTTTTCTGCAATACAAACAAGGCTACTGCCATCAAAAGGGTTGCGGGGAAAGCAGCATATAATCCCAGTGGGGCGATGCTGATCCCGAAAGTAATGCCAGCCCAGCACCCGGTAATCAGAAACTGCCCTTTGAATAGCATTGACAACGCAATCAAAAGTTGTGCGAGTGCAATGAGCAGGATCATCGGAGTAATGATAGCTTCAAAGGCACCCAAGATGAATTGTTTGTAAAGAGGAATAGCTGTATCAGCATAGTCCTGATAGGCCCAAGGGGAGTCAATGGCGATGTAGGTATTTGCGGCGGCAGCCCCGATAAAGATTACAAAAAAGGCTGCCCTGGTAAATCCAGGGTGCTTTTTTGCAGTCCAAATTAGGGCCATAGCAACCAGATTGCTGGCAGCATATGCAGACCAGAATGCGAGCGGTGATATTCCGTATGTTTCCATGATTTATCGGGTGAAAGTGATGGGTTTATTGGCAAGTGCATTATAGATATCTTGGTAGTAGACTAATCCCGCATCTGCTTCCACCAGCGTGTAAGTGATAACGACCGGGATGGTGTGAGGTAGAGGATATGATTTTGAAGGCAGATTGTGGTAACGGGCTTCTGTAAACGCATCGGAGAGCCATTCTTTTTCCATTAAAAAGTTGGCAAGTTTAGCGGGCTCAGCGACCCGGATGCAACCATGACCAAGAAAGCGGTATTTTTTGCTGAGTAATTCGCGATGGTTGGTATCATGTAGGTACACGTCATAAGGGCTGTCCAGATCAAATTTGATCACTCCTAATGCGTTATTACAGCCTGTGGATTGCCTTAAACGGTATGGTAAATTTTTCGCTGTCAAACTTTTCCAATCGATCATTTCCGGACTAATTAGTTTGCCTTGTGGCGAAATAACCTGCAAATTCCATTGCGAAGTATCCTTTAAAATACGCCCAACCACCTGGCCCATCTTGGTAGAATCTATCGTTTTCAGCAGCTGATTAGGAAAGCGTTTATCTGGCGATCCGTACGCTATCATATATAGTGTCCTGCTTAATTCCACACTATCGGATAGTATGGCAAGCGTGTCCATTCCAGCAGCTGTAAGCCTGGCATATTTCCAACTGGAATACCCTTGTGCAATCAGGCTTTGATTGGCACAACTCGCTAGTAATAAAGTCAATATCAGTGCAAGGGAGCGCATAGTTAACTATTGATTTCTGTATCAAAATAACCGTATGCAAGGCTCGAATAGGCTGACGATGAATTGTTAACAATATGATTTCTGTCAGCTTTGACTGGTAGGGAAAGAGAATATCTCGCCTATGCAGGTTGCAAAGACACTTTGAAACAAGACCCATGACCTATTTCACTGTCGACCTGAATATGTCCCCCCAAGGCTTCAATCTGAAATTTTGTAATAAATAACCCTACTCCTCTTGCATCCGGATTGCCATTGAATGTTTTATGCATTCCAAATAAGTCCTTACCGTGTTTTTGCAGGTCAATCCCAATACCGTTATCCTTAATGCGAAATTGTAGGTGGGTGTCGGTCTAAACCGTGTCAATATTGATTTTCGGGGCCCTGACTGGATGTCGGTACTTCAAAGCATTACTAATAAGATTCAAAATGATGCTTTCCAGATAGGCCGGATATGCTAAGACCTGCAGCCCGGGGTCAACATTGGTCAATACCGAGGCATTCATTGATCTAATTTGCAGACTTAAAGAATTTATTGTCGCTGAAATGTGTGCGAGCAAATTGCAGGGCTGATATTTGTCTTTATCAAGATTCTGAATTTTGATCATATCTGATAAATGTTCTACCATGGATGAAAATCCTGTGGAGAGAAAATGCTAGTCCCTGATGACTTCTATCTGCTTTTTGTATGATATAAATCAGGATTGTGGCAACACTAAGATTCCAAATCTGTAAAACGCGGGATAAAGCTGACCAATATCATAATGGATTGCCGCGAACGTCAATTATTCTGGCTACTAGTCTCAATATCTTCGCCAGATCTTTATACTTAAAATGATGGTATCATGCAGTTACTAAATAGCGTTGCAATAGTTACCGGGGCTGGTTCCGGAATTGGCAGAAGTGTAGCATTAGCTTATGCCGCTGAGGGAGCTAAGGTGGTCGTTTCAGATATTCATCGGAAGGAGGGGCTGGAAACCGTGAACATGATAAAGCAGGCAGGAGGAGAATCTTTCTTTTTCGAGGCGGATGTGTCTTCTCCGGCTGACAATGCGGCACTTGTCGATGTGGCAGTTGCGACTTACGGTGCCTTACATATCGCTTGCAACAATGCCGGAATCGGTGGTGCTTCGGCACCAGTGGGAGAATACCCGATTGAGGCATGGGACAAAGTGATCGGTATCAATCTCTCCGGTATCTTTTATGGAATGCATTATCAAATCCCAGCGATGCTGAATGCTGGTGGGGGCACGATTGTTAATATGGCCTCGATTCTGGGAAATGTAGGATTTGCAAATAGTCCGGCTTATGTCGCAGCCAAGCACGGGGTTGTTGGATTAACAAAAAATATAGCATTGGAATATGGCGCAAAAGGTATCAGGGCCAATGCAGTAGGGCCTGCCTTTATCAAAACACCGCTGCTAAAAGACCTGGATGCTGGTACACTCGACTGGCTTGTAACCAAGCACCCTATTGGCAGGCTAGGAGAACCTGAGGAGGTTGCTGAACTAGTATTATGGCTGAGCAGCTCAAAATCGTCATTTGTTACGGGTTCGTATTATCCGGTAGATGGCGGTTATCTCGCTGGTTGAGCAGTCTCTGTCAACCACTAAACATACAATTTCATGAATATCTACATTTTGCTGGCTCACCCCGATAAAAATAGTTTCAATGGACGGCTTGCTGATGCTTGTGAGCAAGGAATGCTACTGGCCGGGCATCAGGTCCGCAGGCAGAATATAGGTGAAATGCAGTTTGACCCGGTTCTGTGGAAAGGCTACTCCGTTATTCAGCAGCTCGAACCGGATTTGCAGCACACTCAGGAAAATATTCTGTGGTGCCAAAAATGGGTGATCATATATCCGGTCTGGTGGGGCTCGGTTCCGGCAATATTTAAAGGGCTTTTAGACAGGGCATTACTGCCAGGATTTGGTTTTAAATACCATGAAAAAGATCCATTCTGGGACAAATTCCTGGGCAAAAGGTCAGCGCACGTTATTGCTACCTCGGACGCACCGCCAATCTGGTTATGGTGGCAATACTCCAACAGTGATATCAAAGCCATCAAGAAAGCAACACTGGAATTTTGCGGGATCAAACCGGTAAAGGTTACCCGCATTGGCAGAGTCAAATATCTGGACGAAGAGAAACGCAGTAAGATTATCAAGAATATAGCCGCAGACTAGCCCTTTTAAAACATATGACCAAAACCTTTCAAGAAGTCAGTCCGCAGCAATTGGCCCAAACCCTTCAAACGGACATTACAAAGGGTCTTTCCAGTGCCGAAGCCGAATCCAGGAATCAGCGTCTGGGACTCAATGAGCTGAGTCGCGAGAAGCCTGAGAGCTTATGGACGATACTGCTCCGGCAAATCAACAGCCTTATAGTGTGGATACTGGCAGCAGCCACGATCGTGTCATTTTTAATGGGGGACACCGTTGAAGGCTTTGCCGTCATGGCGGTTATTTTCATCAATGCGGCAACCGGATTCATACTCGAATACAACGCTCGCGAATCCATGGAAGCGCTTCGCAAGCTGGATACGACGCCGGCCCGGGTTCAAAGGGACGGGCAAATCATGGAGATACATTCTGAAAACGTCACCGAAGGCGATGTACTGGTTCTGGAAGCCGGGGATCTTGTACCAGCGGATGCGAATATCGTACAGTCCAACCAACTTGAAGTAGATGAATCTGCCTTAACCGGCGAATCGCTCCCATCGGCAAAACGTGTTGAACCCTCCGCTGCGGATGCGCCACTAGGCGACCAGCACAACCGGTTGTTTAAAGGTACAGCTGTAACTAGCGGGAATGCCAAAGCCATCGTTACCGGCATTGGTCAGGCGACCGAATTGGGCAAAATCGCCACCATGGTGCACCAGGCCAAACGCACTGCGACACCGCTTGAAGCTAAACTCGATTCGCTGGCCAAAGTACTGATCTGGATCACGATTGGTTTGGCGATGCTGTTTTTGGTAGTAGGCTTGCTGCGAGGAGAGCAGACAAAGCAGCTAATAGAAACTGCGGTTGCGCTGGCTATTGCCGCGATACCGGAAGGAATGTCGGTGGTGGCAACCGTCGCACTTGCCTACGGGATGCTCAGGCTGGCTGAAAAGAAAGTGATCGTAAAACGACTTTCGGCGGTGGAAACGCTTGGCGGGACTAATGTGATTTTTACAGATAAAACCGGCACATTGACCCAGAACAAGATCGAAGTACGTCAGTTACATTTTCCGGCAGGTGATTTGTTGGTAACCCTGCGCCCAGGAAAAAATGGAAGGGAAGAGATGGAACTGGCTGGCGAGGATTTAAACCTTTCCAGCTCAAAGGAATTTGAACTGCTGGCACGGGTAGGGGTGCTGGCTAACAATGCGCAGCTGAATTCGGTGGAGTCGGATAGTAAGCAGATTGGGGATCCGGTGGAAATTGCGCTGCTGCGTTTCGCTGAGGGTGCGGGCATTGATCTGCAAGCTTTTGGTTCGAAATACATCAGAAAGGCAGAAGAGGCGTTCAGTTCGGACACGCGCATTATGGGGACACTGCACGAGTCGGAGGGGACATACTATGTTTCTGTGAAAGGGGCCGTCGAGGAAGTATGTGAGCTTTGCCATTGGGAAAGCGATAGTAAAAGACAAGAGGAGCTTGCAATTTCGGAACTTATGGCAGCCCAGGGACTTCGTACACTTGCCTTTGCTTACCGCGAATCAGGGCAAATACCTTCTGAGGATTTTACAAGAGAAGAAAAGCTCACATACCTGGGGCTAATCGGCTTTTTGGACCCGCCGCTTACAGAAGTTACGCCAGCCCTACAGGCCTGCGGTAATGCCGGTATCAAAGTGATTATGGTAACAGGGGATCATCCTGCTACTTCATTGAACATTGCCAGACAGGTCGAGCTGGTCGGGCCCGGGGAACAACTTGTTTTGACCGGGAAAGACCTTCAAGCATTTGATTTTTCATCCGAAACAGATCGGGATAAAATCCTGAGATGCCAGGTTTTTGCGCGGGTCAATCCGGCCCAGAAACTGGACATGATTGATTTTTACCAAAAACGTGGAGACATTGTCGGCATGACTGGTGACGGTGTAAACGATGCGCCAGCATTGAAGAAATCAGATATTGGCATTGCGATGGGACTGCGTGGTACGGCCGTAGCCGCAGAAGCGGCCGATATGATCTTGAAAGACGATTCTTTCAGCTCCATTGTCAGGGCAATCGGGCAGGGCAGGGTTATCTTTGAGAACATTCGCAAATTCATCGTTTTCCTGCTTTCCTGTAACATGAGCGAGATTTTCGTAGTAACCTTTGCAGGCTTTCTGGGCGTCGGTAACCCATTGCTGCCACTGCAAATCCTATTTATCAACATCATCACCGACGTGTTTCCTGCGCTTGCCCTCGGTGTTGGAAAAGAAAATCACAAACTCATGCATTCGCCACCAAGAGATCCCAAGAAGCCCGTCCTTGAAATGAAAGACTGGCGCAGGATTGTTTATTATGCACTGGTGATAACTGTCTGTGTCCTTGGTGTTTTCTGGTATGGAACCAGTCAGCTGGGATTGAGCCAGATGGAGGGCAATACGGTAACTTTTTATACATTGTCATTGGCGCAGTTACTGCACGTGTTTAATCTTTATTCTAGTAAAGGCAGTTTTTTTTACAATGAAATTACGCGCAACAAGTTCATCTGGCAGGCACAAGGTTTGTGCATTCTGATCCTGCTGAGCACCTATTTTATTCCATTTCTAAAACAAGTACTTTCCCTGCATACGCTCGACATGCAATCTTTCGGATTGATAATGATAGGGGGAATTTTACCCCTTGGAATTATTCAGATTGCACGAATGTCATATTCAAGAATTTTGGGATAGTCCTATCGAGGACTAGCAAGAGTGGCATTGGGTGAACAATATCGGTTAAATCGAATATTACATGTAGGTTTTTAAAAGGTCAACAAGTTATTTGATAGCAGTTGATCTAGGTTATCGAGCTGATGTTGCCGCTTCCCAATTGTTCTTGCCATTGTGTTATTCCCTCTTTGGTGATCAATTGTTGAATAGAGCCTATCCCGTTTGTTTAAACTCATCTGGTGTTAAAAAACCAAGTTCTTGATGTGGTCTTTGCGTATTGTAATCGTTAATCCAGTGGCCAACCACTTCTCGAACCTGTGGCAAATTTTAAATAAATAAACGTTGAGAACTTCGCGACCAAAAAGTGCCATTAAATCGTTCGATGTACGCATTCTGTGCGGTCCGCCCCGCGGTCGGTTTGCCATCTGTTTCGATTGCCTGTTCCAGAAGCCGGACAACCCGCCTTGCAGGTAGGAAAAGTCAATATCTATCCCCGGTGCCTGACGATTATAATCATCCAATACATTCAAGGCGGCCGCTGCTGCGGTACGAAAACGACGTCCATCATCATATCTCAAAGAAAAATTTTATGGATGGCTATTCGATTCATAATCACCACTATATTACACTGAAATACCCTTGCAATAATTCTGTAAACCGATGAAGTGAGCGGGTTATTAATGCAATGAAAATTACAAAAAAACAGTAAATAAGGTCCTTTAAAGTATACTTCCAAATTATAACACGCCAAAACTGATTACGAAACCCTTGTTTTGGCGTGTTATAAAATGATATATTGCGCCAAAAGTAGAGTGATATATATATAAGTCAAAATAATGGAACAAGTGATCGGACGGACCGAAGGAAAGTCTCTTTTGTACAAAGATTGAAAGATCAGCAGAAGCAGAACTGGTTGCGATATTTGGACGACGACGGGTTGGAAAAACATTTCTGATCAGGAACGGTTTCAGCAAAAAAATATTTTTCGAGTTTTCGGGCATACACCGTGCGAACCTAAGCCAGCAACTGGAAAACTTCAGTATGTCATTAACCAATGCCGTTGGCGGATTACCAATAGCAAAACCTGAAAGTTGGTTAAAAGCTTTTGAGATGCTTAAACAACTGCTCCATCCCTTGGTCATGAAAGATAGAACAATGGTTTTCTTTGATGAATTTCCATGGATCGATACCCCCCGCTCCGGCTTTTTAAATAGTTTTCATGTAACACTTTCAGGGTAGGTTAGCTTTCACCTAGCCTCTTTAAGCGTCGGGTATATTTGACAATTTCCACGTATCACAACCAGAACGGTTGACATGTGTATCATAGGGGAGAGATGGGGCCAAATGCTGTAACACAGAACAAGGTGGTCTTTGGCTTTTTGGCGAAATTCTTAGCAGCTGAAAATTAAACCCAAGCAGGAGCAGTAGAGAAAGAGAGGTTTTGGTTGAAAAATCGCCTTTTACATTCTTAGCTTAGCAGCGACCGCATTTTCAATCGACCCCTCACCTGTAGTATATCCAACCCGTTTTTCTATTAGTTGGTTATCAGGGCCAAATAATGCCCATACAGGAATTGCTTCCAGTTGATATTTTTTATTGAGCTTTGTAAAGCTTTCGGTATCATTTAATAGGTACTGTTGCCAAGGCATACTTTCTTTTTTTAAAGCATTTTGCCAATGTGCTTCATCTTTGTCAATTGAAATGCTGTAAATGCTAAGGCTATTGCCGTAGTTTGCTTGTAATGACTTTATCTGAGGTATTTCTTTTCGGCAGGGTAAACACCAGCTCGCCCAGAATACGACTAATTTGAATTTATTATCCTGGTTAAGTATTGAAGAAATGATCTTTTGATCAGGCCGTTTCAGTTTTAGATCGGCCGGGAATTGGCTTCCGGTATCGTTATTATACGATAGAAAATTTTGTATATTTTTATATACTGACGAGTTCGCTAGCGATTTGTCAAACCCAGATAATAACCTTGCAAGTTGCTTTTCGTCTAAATCCCCTTTACTCACGTTAAGTGTGTTAAGCAAATAGATGGACTTCGGATATTTTAAAACAAGATCAGCATTTTGCTTAATATTGGCATCTGTCTTTCCCGTCACAAAGTTTCCATGGTAAAATGCAGCTTCGGTTTGCGAATTAACATGATCTAACTCTAACACAATTTCTTCTGGATTTTTGCTTTTAAAGCTTTGTAAAGGAGTAAATTGTGTCGTTCCAGGTTCGGTATAGACTGCCATTTCATAGGTCTTTTTGAAAAAGGGATTGTTAAAACCTAAATACCGATAGGGATTCATCGTATCGGGCGAGAGATATAAGATGTTTGCTCGGAATGGAATGAAATTGGTGTCAACAGCTACTGATAAGGTGAATTTCCCCTTCTCTACAATTGCACTATCGACTAGCATTCCGGAATCCTTATTTCCCAAATAGACCTTCATACCTTCAATTCTAGATGTTGTATCCTTGAGATCAACAATTATCCGTGCAATATTGGATTCTTTGTCTTGGTTACATCCAAAAAGTACCACAGACACAGATAACAGAAAAAGTAAATACTTAATTGGTAAAAAAAGGCTCTTCGTGTTCATAATAGACATCGTTAAATCTAACAATCATGATCTGTCCTACTGCAGCAATCATCAGTGTCATGCCCATAAATTCGAATGAAGACAGTCTTTTTATGCGGAGAGTCAGATCATGTAATGGAAAGAGGGTACATAATCCGGTTTACTGTTAGAAAAAAAACAGGAGGGGACACAGAAATAAAGTATGCGACTTTGTAACCGCCTTGCGGTGTGTAAAAATTCAAACGGATGTTTACACAATCTACGGAAGCGTTCAGTTTTTCACTTAAAAAAAAACATACATTGTTTCACTATATACGCTTGTGAATGCTGAGGTTTTTGTTTCAAAATAGAGAAAAAACCTATGAAGCCGTCATTGGCTTCACAGGTGAGGTTTGTCTAATCAGTTTCTAGCGAATTTTTCAAGCTCAAAGTTGAATTTATCCATTTCTTCCAAGAACAATCCGTGTCCGCCTTTTTCAAATTTCACGATGTAAGAACCTTTGATGGCTTTGTTAAGCTGTTCAGCCTGAGCATAGTCACACAATTTGTCATTCACACCGTGGAATATCGCAACCGGCATTTTGATTTTTCCAAGCACCGGACGAAGATCCAGGTCACCCAATGCGCTGATAGCCTGCGTAGTTGCGTAAGGTGATGCATTTAAGTTGATGCTTTCCAACCATTTGATGGATTCCGGCGTAAGTCCGCCTTCTTGTCCTTCAAATGCTTTTCCAAAGCCTGCCACCAATTGTTCGCGGTTCGTTTTAGTCTGTTGGATCAAATCTGTTGCGCCCTGCTCAGTGATGCCGTAAGGATGGCCTTCACGATGTTTCCATGATGGACCAGTTGCACCGAATACGGCTAACTTATTGATATGGGCACCATTATATTTGGTTACGTAGTGAAGTACCACGGCACTGCCCATTGAAAATCCGCCTAAGGTTGCGTTCTGGATTTTCAGTTTTTCCAAAACCACTTTAATGTCGTCGGAGAAAGTATCGAAGTCGTATTTTCCATAAGGCCTGTCCGATTTTCCGAAGCCGCGGAGTGAAATCCCGATCACCCTGAACCCTTTTTCAACCAAATATTGGTATTGATATTCGTACATCTCATTGTTCAACGGCCATCCGTGAATGAGCACGACGGGCTGGCCTTCGCCGAGGTCAATCACGTGGAGTTTTACATTTTTCTCCACTTCAATGTATTCTTCTCTTCCCAGTGAGGCGGGCTTGCGTGTTTGTGCAAATAGAGATTGGCTTTGGATAAAAGTGAAAAGGAATGCGATAGTCAAGGCAATGGTTTTCATCTGAGTAGTAAGTTTGAAATTTTGAGTTAATCTGCTAACCGTTAGCTGAGTGTCATATCGTTTTGACATTGCAAAGGTGGCAGCTTAATCAGCCCGAAGGAATGGATAAAAAGCCACGCGCCTTGTACATTTTTCCCGAAAGGCGAAATTATGGCTTGTAAAAACTGGAAAGTTGATCCAATCGCTGCCTGATCAGCGCATTTTTCATTGGCTCAAACCTTTCCACCTCTATATTGTCTTTGGTCACAACCACATGAAACGGCTGATTCAACTTGCTGGTCATGTGGTAAACCGACACGAGTTCGGCAAGATCCTCGGACCACGCCGCCATTCCATATAATGAAGGGAAAGGGGTTTTGGCGAGCTTGCGATAAACATCCGGTGCCAGATTGATCGGCATAGCTTTACCGCTTCGGAAACGTGTCTGTTCCAGCAGCGAATCAATGTATGGATCTTCGGGCACGGTCACCATGCGCCACACATTTTTGGTATAAGGCGTCGGCGTAACAATGGAATCTTTTTCGGCAGAATAAGGCGTTACCTCCGTTACCGCGTCTACCACGTGCGTAGCCTCGTGCAGCAGCACATAAAGGAGCGCATCCATCTTGCCGCCTTCCACACGTACTTTATAACATCCCTGACCTTCTAATTTGAAGCATGTATTTTCCTTCCATGTCGCCCATTCCGAAATGGTCTCATCCAGCAGCCCGGCGCGGAATGTAATGTTGAACATTTTCGGCCCGCTGCCAGATTCAAGTAATGAGGTCAATGCCGTGTTGGGCATATTGTCCATGAAGCTGATGCTTTGCAAATGCTGTTTCAAAATGCGCTGGTGCAGAGGCGGCAAATGTGCAAAAGCATTACGCACTTTGTCCTTTTCTACTGTCGTCAGCGCGTGGTTAACTGGCTTCATCCCATCTTCACGAAACATTTTGAAAACACTTTCGGGGGCAATTTTTACACGTTCGTAAGGTTCAGATTTACCTAGTGTATCTCCACTTTGTGCAAAGGACCATGTTGGCAAAAACAGCATTATTAAAGCTACAACTTTGTATGCTAACCGCATTTTTCTGATCATAAGTGTTTTCTGAATTAATCTGTAATCTTCAACGAACTAATAGAATTACCATCCAATTCAAGATGGTAATTCATCACAAGTGGACTACCCGGAAATGTGCCGCTTACTTCCAGAGTCAGTTTTCCTTTTGAGCCGGTTTGACTAAAATCAATGGGTGTCAGCTGCATATTATACTTCTCTGTCGCTTCCTCGATCCACCCTTCAATTTCCTCCCTACCCGAATAGGACGAACCTTCGTCGGAAACGGTTGCGTGTTCTGTGAAGTAATTGGCAAATGCTGTGCTGTCTTGGTTGTTTTGTGCTTTGATAAAGCCTTGGATGTTTTCTGGAAGTTTCATGATTTTGAATGTTTATGTTGATTTAAAATTGGTTTTGTATTGAATGAAATCTTGATAAAAAAAGGGATTATAATGTGGGAATGGTGCCGCCATCGATCACATATTCGGTGCCTGTAAGGTAAGTGGCTCTCGTAGAAACCAGGAAGCCGACCAGTTCGGCAACTTCATGTGGCCACGCCGGTCTGCCAAACGGAATGCCTCCTAATGCGTCCATGACGCTTTTCTCAGCGTGCTCGGTGGTTACGCCCGAACTTTCGGCGATCCGCTCCATCATTCTGACCGAAGCCGTGGTCATAATCCAGCCGGGCGAAACGGTCAGCACGCGCACACCTTTCGGTGCTACTTCATTAGACAAACTTTTGCTGTAATTGACCAAAGCGGCTTTTGCTGCCGCATAAGGCAATGTGGAGTCGTACAAAGGAAGTTTCGCCTGAATGGATGCTATGTGGATAATGACGCCTTCGTGCCGGTTGATCATTCCTGGCAAAAATCCTCGATCCAGCCGCACAGGCGCCAGCAGATTGGTTTGAAAAGAGGATTCCCAGTCTTCATCAGAAAGCACCGCAAATCCACCCGCAGGCGTTTCCGAGCCTCCCATATTGTTGATCAGAATGTCCAGTCGGCCGAATTTTTCAATGACTTCGTCCACCACTTTCTGCGTTCCTTCCGGTTTGCTTAAATCGGCTGCTATGAAATGCAGGGTATTATTTTCTTCTTCCGGCCTGTTTCTGGCTGTAATGATCACCGTTGCACCTGCTTGTAACAGACGATCGGCGATTGCTTTTCCG
Organism: Dyadobacter sp. CY351; assembly: GCF_021502625.1. Taxonomy (NCBI): domain Bacteria; kingdom Pseudomonadati; phylum Bacteroidota; class Cytophagia; order Cytophagales; family Spirosomataceae; genus Dyadobacter; species Dyadobacter sp. CY351. The sequence continues at coordinate 617,709 of NZ_JAKFFU010000004.1, forward strand.
GCTCCTTTGCTGCCGCCGGTTACCAGGGCAATTTTATCTTTTAGTTCGTTTTCAAAATTGAAGTCCATGTCGTTATCGATTTGTGTAGGACAAATTTCAGCACTATGCTACGCCCTGACAAGTACGGACTTACGATTCAGATAGGGATAAATTTATCCCTATTGAACCTCCCAAGGCATATGTTTATATTTGCAGCATGTACGAAAGAAAGACAATGCCCAACCTGAATTGCGGGCTCGACCTGATCGGTGAGGTGCTTTATGGCAAATGGAAAATACGGCTTTTGTGGTTCATTCACCAAGGTTTTCAACGCCCCAGCGAGCTGCAACGGAAAATCCCTGATGCATCCCGCCGGGTGTTGAATGTGCAATTAAAGGAACTCGAAAATCATGAGCTGGTCGGGAAAATCATTTATCCCGTAGTCCCGCCAAAAGTCGAGTATTATCTTACTGATTTTGGTAAATCACTGATCCCCGTCATTGGCGCAATCGGCGAGTGGGGTGATCAAAATGACCAGCGTTTGCGTGAGCTTATCGAAAAGAACATTCAGTCTTAGCAGACACATTTTCCGCACACGCTTTTTCCAAAATCTGCTCCATTTCCGGAAGCAAACCAGGGATCGGCGTGTCGCCCATATTAGTCAGCATCACTATGTAACGGCTGGGTTAGTCTAAAAAGTCGGTCGTATTTCTGAACTTCTCCTAAGACGTTATCTCCGAGTAAATTTGCTTGAATTGAAGCTGATTTAACACTTTTTGGTAAAGTAATTAAAAATAGCACCACCTTAAAGTGTAACTGCTGAACATCCATCATTCTAATGTTTGAAGTCGGCAGTTATTGTATAATGATCTGAAAGTTCAGAAGTTTCGGAGACGTTTAATATTTAGGCTTCAAACATTTCGGGCAAGGCTCTGAGTGGTTAATAATCGACGCTCCAAACTTCGTTTACCTGCTCCGGCTGAACCAAAGGTTTCTTGACCCGATCAGGTAATCGCCGTTTCCCCTTTCGCCTCTTATTCAGCTTCAAAACTTGATTAATGCGGTGAACTCGCTTACTGAATTATTGTGAGGCTATTTCAGTGTAATACAATTAGTTATTTTCGAGGAAATGCTATCAGCTTAAAAGTCAGGACCACATATATGACAGTTTTTGATTTCATAAAATTCTCTCGGTACATTCACGTCGTCAAATATTTTCCGTCCTAATGCAAATGGAATCGATTTCTTGATTGGCTACTTTATCATTTCTAATGAGTTCCATCACTTCACTTACTTTATTTCGGTTTCAAAATTCACAAGCTAAAATGTGGGCTTTCGGGCAAATGCAGTTTGCACATGCTTATATCAGCAAAACGCCAGGGTTGCAATTTTACAAACTCATGGGCAGCGGTCGCGAGCCGGGTTTTAGCCCATTGCCTGACTGGGGTGTGTATGCTATGTTGGGTATTTGGGACAATGAGCAAAGCGCTGATCATTTTTTTAACGATACTGAAATTTTTAAGCGATACCAGGCGCACAGCAGTGAGCAGTGGACCATCTACATGAAACCCATACAAGCCAAGGGCCTTTGGTCAGGACGTAATCCATTTACTCCCTCAACAGATTTGGATGATGACAACCCGCTCATTGCAGTAATTACGCGTGCAACCATTAAGGCTAGTAAACTGATCAGATTTTGGGACTATGTTCCTACATCCCAGCAACCCATTGTGCAAGGTTGTGAAGGGCTGATTTATACCAAAGGAGTTGGCGAGGCACCGCTGGTTCAGATGGCCACTTTCAGCATATGGGAGAATATAGACGCCTTGAAAAACTATGCCTACAATAGCCCTGAACATCAGGAGGCCATCCGAAAAACCCGAAAAATAGATTGGTATAAAGAAGAGTTATTTGCGCGTTTTCAGCCTTACCGCTCAATAGGAACCTGGGGTAGTGAAAATGTTTTGGCTCCCTATTTAAACCATTGACGCTTTGCTGAATGCCCAGACTCGCTCTGTGTGTAGCAATTAAAATTGGGCGCCTTTATTACTTACTTATCAAATAGAAGAACACGAAAAATAGAACCTGAGAAGCAAAGTGATGTAACGGCAGCGGATACTTTGCCTGAGGTACATAATTTTTTACAAGCACCTGCAATACCAATGAAACTACAAACCAGTCTATGTAGTTGCGCAGCGGTGCATAACCTACATTCCAATGCCAGTAATCGAATACCGAAGCCACGGGTTCAATAAAAAAATCGAGCGCAACCATTAGCGCAGCTCCGCAAACAGGCGCCATCCATGGGTTACCAATAAAACGCTTTGCGATAGTGGCTGTTATAAAAGTAAGCACCACCCAGTTGATGCCAATCAGCAAGGGAACGTTAGCCAATTTAGGCCCCATATTTTCACCGTACCAATAGTCTCCAAAAACCAAGCCGGTGTTTACACCAATCATTTCAACGCCCATACCGATTATGTAAACAAGTGACCAGATTAAGATGCCTGGCCAAACGTTTTTAAGCGGAAAATTCCAGTACAAAAGTGCCACGCCAAGCAGCAGGTTGAATGGCGTTTTTGGCAAAAACCAAGCGCCATAACCCAGCCATATGCCTATCATGCCTGAAATGGTTACCAGCCATATCGCAAATATAGACGTGTTGCTTTTTACAGCCGAAAATGATAGTTCATTATTCATAAAGCTGAAATGATGAGCTTTGAAGTAATCTTTGCAGAATGCATGCACAAAGGAATACCGCCACCGGGGTGAACGGATCCTCCGCAAAAATAAAGTTGTTTTATTTTGTTTGAAAAATTGGGGTGTCTAAGGAAGGCCGCAAGTTTAGAATTGCTTGCAGCACCATACAATGCGCCACGGTAACTGCTCGTTCGTCTTTCAATTAGCGGGGGGGTTAGCACATCTTCTGCCATGATAAGCTCTGTAATGTCCGTGCCGAGCAGGCGGTTTAATTTGCTGATGATATTTTGGCGCGCCTGCACCACCAATGCCTCCCAGTTTTGACCATAATCTCCCGGGGCATTAATCATCACAAACCAATTTTCGCATCCCGAAGGTGCGTCACCCGAAGTTTCTTTACTGCTAATGTTGATATAAACGGTAGGATCATTGAAAAGCGTTTGATGTTCGAACAAATGCGCAAATTCCTGCGGATAATCGCTGCTGAAAAATATGTTGTGCAAGTCCAATTGATCAAACGTACCGCGAATGCCCCAATAAAATATCACTGCAGAACTTGATCGCTCCTGCCTGAGCGTGCGCTCAGGGTGCGGTTGTGATGGCAACAGTTTTTTGTAGGTAGAAAATATGTCCATGTTTGAGACAATGCAATTTGCAAAATGCTCTTTGCCTGCCGTTTTAACCCCGACTGCCTTATTCTTCTCAACCAGTATTTGTTCTATTTTTTGATTAAAATGAAATCGGATGCCTTGTCGAAGTGCCAGTTGATACAGACTGGTAGTGATATTGTGCATACCACCCTTTGGATAATAAGCGCCCAGGTAAAGTTCAAGATGTGGAATCATACTCATGATACCCGGTGTGAGATACGGTGATGAGCCGTTATAAGTAGCATAGCGGTTAAATAACTGAACCAGATGCGGCTCACCGATGGCTGCTTCATTAAGAGCATCCAGACTAGTGCCCAAATTCATTTCGGATAGGTGAGCCAAGGCCTTAAGTGTATCCACAGAAAGATAAGTGCGCATTTTATGCAACGATTTCTCGATGAATAAAGAAGCGGTAAGCTCATATTTCTTCTGGCCGTTTTTCAAATAAGATAATATCGTTGCGGCTTCAATACCAAATTTGGCTGCTGCCTCTTTTGCAAAAACTTCACGATCGGCATCAACAGTAAAGTGGATGCCATCTTCCCAAAAATAGTTGCAAACCGACTTCATGCGGTGATACTGAAAAAAATCAGATGGTTGTTCACCAAACAGTTCGAAAAGCTCGGTAATAAGTTGTGGCATGGTGAAGAGCGAAGGCCCTGCATCAAAACGGAAGCCGTTTATTTCGAAAGCATGCAGCTTGCCACCGGGATAATCGTTGCTCTCAAAAACATCCACTTCAACGCCTGCAGCACGCAAATGCAATGCAGTAGCAATGCCAGCTATACCTGAACCAATAATAATTGCCGATGGCATTTTTGAAGATGTATTTTTATGAATGATTTTTGATTTGTTGGAAGCGTATAAATGTACGAAAGAAGTACGTGTAGGTTATACTCATGGGAGAGTAGGGTTTGAGAATCATAGCATGTTCAATTGATGTCTTAACAATGAGCGCAGCATGAGCCCGATCTTATTGTGGTTAGGGATCCTGATCCTGGCATCCATTACTTTTTCGGCCGGCGTCTGACTGATTCGAAGGAAAAGTTTTTGATAGTAATAATATGCCAAATATACACCACGCCTGGACGATGCAGGCAGTCGTTTTATACCAATCAATGCCTGCTCAAAATCCTGTCGGATCTGTTGTTGGATAATATCTTTGTCCGTACTTGTAAAAAGTGTAAAATTGATGCCTGGGAAATAACTACGACCCAGGTCTTGATAATCAGCTTTTAAATCACGCAAAAAATTGACTTTCTGAAATGCGGCGCCCAGTTTCATAGCATAATACCTTAGGTCTTCATATTGCGCTGCGTCGCCTTCTGTGAATACACGCAGGCACATTAAGCCAACCACTTCGGCTGAGCCGAGTACATATTCCTTGAAACTATCTGGACTATGCTGCTTCTGACCGAGGTCCATTTCCATACTTTTGAGAAATGTATCAATCAATGACCACTCAATGCCATACTGGTTTACAACGTGTTGAAAGCTGTTTAAAATTGGATTGATACTGATGCCGGCAGCAATCGCTTCGGCGGTATCCTCCCTGATTTTGGCCATTAAACCGTGCTTGTTATAGCCGTGAAAGCTATCGACAATCTCGTCGGCTAGGCGGACAAACCCGTAGATGCTGTAAATTGGGGCGTGAAATTTAGGTTGTAAAAAGTGGATCCCTAGCGAGAAAGAAGTGCTGTACAGCTGCGTGGTTTTTTTGCTGCAACAGACCGACAATTGATCATATAAAGCCTTCATCGCATTTTGGTTTTGGTAGCTGACTATTTTGGTTCAAACGGAAAAACCTGCTCGTTGAAGTTGTGAAAGATTATCAAACACTTATCGAAGAAACCCTAAGAAAAGCTAATTCTGTTCCCCGAAGGGAGCCACTGGTCAATGGTAGAGCGTGAAAGAGTCAAAAATAAAGGTGAATGGTATTTAAGTACAAGATTTGAAATAGACTTACGAATCACGCAAAGAGCATGAATTGTTACAATTAGGGCTGCGGCCAGGAAGCAAATTTAACATAAGTTCCGCCTTATTAATGCTGTCCATAAAATTCTAACAATAGATGCTAAATTGATTATTAACTCCTATCAAATGCCGGAACTGCTACGCTTTTTAGATATAAATATGCGCAAATTAACCAGCGGGTATGGCGTTAGCAGGTTCCCTATGCTGAGCCAGCCCTTTCAACATCGTGAAAGTATCCGTTGAGACACAAAACAACTTTCTGATTCTATACGAGATACTGCATAGAACGGCCAAACCTTAGGAACCATTCCAGGATGAGTAGAGATTTCGACCCAACAATAACATGATGGATCTCGGTTGTGGGGAATACTACATGTAAGATGGGTAAAATAACAGTGCTTACCTAGATCTGTCTAGAAATTAGAAAAGCTTCCTCTTATAAGAAGTATATATTTGTTCAAGTTTTGCATGGCCGGCAGTTAGTGAATGTTCATAGCTCTCTCTACCATTAGTCGTTTATGACCCTATGCAGAAACGGTGGTTAGATTGAACTTGTAATAGGCCTAGCTTATTTGCACAAATCGTTGCATGCTGAATACCAAACAATGTTTTTAATTCAAAAAACTGGCTAAGCTACCAGGTTAAAATGTAATTGCCTGGCCGGGTATTTTAGAAGCGTTCAGATGTGCACTTTTGAAAAACATACTGCGTTTCGGTCGGGATCTGTTTGCATTGTTCGTCATATTTGGCTGTCTAATGCGAGATGCCATCAATGGCTGTTGGATCCTCATAAGGTCATTAACCCTGGCAGCTACGCCTTGCACCACAAAGCAAACTTCATTAGCCTGCGAGCAGGGCGTGATAGCGCCAAAACCTGCTTTGAAGGTTGATGCATCGTCAGACTCCTTGGAGAAAATGCCATCCTAAGTTAGGTATTCGGCCCGTAGCTTACATAGTGGGTTATTTTATCCATTTCAAAAAGATGGAGATGGGCATCATAGCAAATGTTAGACAAATAATAAAAGAAAATACCCTCCCTGAGTATCTTATTAGGGGATTATACTTCCGGTGATTTAAACCGAGGCTCTGGAAAGCACTGGAGAAGCCATGCAATAGGTGCCAAAACAAGGAGAATATTCCAAGCAGATAAATAATAACCTCAATTGGATTACTGAATTTTTCCAACATCATCAGATACAATGGCAACTCTTCACCATGTAACAGCTGATGTGTACGATTCGGTATCCAAAAGTTAGAGGTATGAACTATTAAGAACATCAATATCAACGTTCCTAGTAAAGTCATGCTCTTGCTGTACCAAGTGACTTCCAGTGTTGACTTTAGCATAGCATAGCCTATTGGACGTGCGCCCTTATTGGAACGCCAAAGTAGAAGAGACTGAATGATATGTAAAAGTATTCCAATTACCAAGACAATCTCAATCGTCCTAATTATAGGGTTAGTTCCCATAAAATGAGCTGCCTCATTAAATGTCTCTCCTCCATCATTGTAAAAAATGAGCGCATTAATTCCCGCATGGACGATCAAAAAACTGATTAAAAAGAAACCTGTCATCGCTACCAAAACTTTTTTTCCAATAGAACTTCTAAATGTTTTGAAAAACCATTCCATAATTTATATTCTTTTCATATTCACTTCAATGTAAAGTTATTCAACACCAAAATTCATTTGACGTACCAGAAAATGATAAAGTGATAGACCAGTTGGTTTTAGGGTCGGTATGCCACCCCAATGATCTTACTCATAATGAAATGACACCTGTAATTAAATTCATTAATATCATCTGGACTACCTACATATTGCTTTCTGGTAAGTCAAACATTTTTTTACGCAGGATATCTTTGCACAGTTGGTGTATAGAAAGCATGAAACATCTAACTGGCTACACCTATTACTCAGATATTCAATAGATTAAGGTTTTTTAGATGGTGTGTCAGTATTCCAGCAGCACAAAAATTAAATATTTGATAAAGATTAAAACGAACATAAAACAAGACGATGGAAAATCATAAAATCGCTGTTATTGTAGGCAGTCTCCGAAAAGAATCCTACAACTTAAAAACAGCGAAAGCCCTAATGAAACTAGCTCCGGAACCACTCTCACTTGAATTGGTGAGCATTGCGGAACTACCTATGTTTAATGAAGACCTGGAAGAAACACCGCCGCTTGAATGGTTGTCGTTTCGGGAGAAGATCCGCGACGCTGATGGCCTGCTGTTCCTGACACCTGAATATAACCGCTCCATACCAGGCGTATTGAAAAATGCCATTGATGTAGGCTCCCGTCCGTATGGGCAGAATTCATGGGACGGAAAACCTGCTGCCGTAATAAGTGTCTCCATCGGAGCCATCGGCGGTTTTGGGGCAAACCATCACCTGCGCCAGTCATTGTTCTTTGTGAATGTGCCCACAATGGCGCAGCCAGAAGCATATATAGGATTCGCAACAGGCATGTTTGACGATAACGGCATTCTCACAAATGATTCTACAGAAGACTTTTTGAGAGATTTCATGACGGCTTTCGGCAAGTGGGTTGCTGCGCATGCGGTAAAGCAGATAGCCTAGCAGTGTGCGCAGGCCCCTAAAATAGTTAGGGCATGCCTTGGTTAGTCATTGTACTGCCATGATACAGATGCCATTTTAATCCATGGAAATACTAATAAGAATACTACAAACAGATTACGATTATACTTCCACTTTTATAAGATTGATAGCTGGAATTATAATATTTCCTTATGGAATGCAAAAACTATTTGGATGGTTTCCAGATCTTGGAGGGGGTGTTGGGGTTCGTGAATCGTTAATGAATATCAAGCGAAAAAATATACCAAAGTTCATAGGTTTGTTGATCCTCGTTGGTCAATCTTTTGGAAGTATAGCCTTGTTATTGGGTTGCTTTAGTAGATTAGCTGCTCTTGGCAATATTATTATTTTTATGGGAGCTTTGATCGTTCATTTACCCGATGGCTGGGCCATTAATTGGACCGGAAAGAAGAGTGGTGAGGGTATCGAATATTTTGTGCTACTACTTTCCATCCTAGTGATCGTTTTTGTGAATGGTGGTGGGGCAATGTCGATCGATAACTGGCTTACTAAATGGTTACTCGAGTCCTTTTAAGTTGAAGCCTGTTATTATGTAGCTGCACATCAATTTTTAATAAAAAATAATAAAAGATATTATTGTCTTCTAAAAATCCTGGTATACTTTTACAAAAAAGATAAAAAGGTATTTATATATTTATTATGATAACGGAACAGCAAAAGTCACTAGTAAAAGGCACTGTGCCGATTCTAAGAGCAAATGGGGTAGCATTGACGACCTATTTTTATAACCGGATGCTTAGTAAAAACCCGGAGTTGCGGAATGTTTTCAACCAGGCAAATCAGCAGACTGGGGCGCAGCCCACAGCGCTGGCGATGGCTGTGCTGGCCTATGCCGAGCATATCGACGATCCTTCGGTGCTTGCTCATGCGCTGCAGCGGATCGGCAGCAAACACGTGAGCCTGGATGTGCGGCCTGAGCAGTATGCCATTGTCGGCAAACATTTGCTGGCATCTATTGAAGAAGTGCTGGGTTCGCTGGCCACTCCCGAACTGATAGGAGCGTGGACGATTGCTTATAATAATTTAGCTCAGATTATGGCCGGTGTTGAAGCCGATATGTATGCATCAGCAACTCAAAATGGGGGATGGAGTGGCTGGCGGCCGTTTGTTGTGAAGCAAAAGGTGGCGGAATCCCAGGAAATTACCTCTTTTTACCTGCATCCGGCAGATGGGGGAGAACTCGCTGGTTTTCAGCCGGGGCAATACATTACAGTAAGGCTTTTCGTTCCTGAGCTCAACATCTTTCAGCCGCGCCAGTACAGCATTTCCTGCGCGCCAAACGGTCAATATTACCGCATTTCTGTAAAAAAAGAGCATGGCAGCCAACAGCGGCCGGCGGGTTATGTGAGCAATCTGCTGCATCGTGAAATTCAGGAAGGCGCAGTGATCGAGGTTGGCGCGCCGTCGGGAAATTTTGTACTAAAAGCACATGAAACTAATCCGGTTGTTTTTATTAGCGGAGGAGTGGGAATTACGCCTTTTATGAGCATGCTCGATGATATGATTGCGCGGGAAGGGCAGCATCGGCCTATTACCTGGATCCACGGATGCCGCGGTTATGATGTTCATGCTTTCCGGGACCGGGTGCATCAAATAAAATCGCTAACCAAAGAAATGAACGTTCATACATTCTACGATAAACTTGAACATGAAGTAGATGTTGATACTTTTGAGGGCTATGTAGACCTGTGCAAGATTAAAAATATATTTTCAGATGATGCTGACTACTACATTTGCGGCCCGTCCATTTTTATCAAAACCCATGTCGAATATTTGCGCTTAAAAGGAGTAAATGCGCAACAAATCCATTACGAAGAGTTTGGCCCGTCGGTTCTTTCGATTTGATGTATGATCTTTGTGCCAGTAACAACCGCTGGCGCAAAGACTCCTATGAGCATGCTTCCATTCAAAACCCTAATCAAATTTGACCGTACCGGCCACCCTGCCGTCTACATCCAGCTAGCTAATGGATTGATCAATCTGATCCGTGATGGCAAGATTATTCCGGGTACATTCTTACCTGGAACACGGGAGATGGCCCGGTTAATACAGCTTCACCGCAAAACAGTCATCAATGCTTATGATGAACTTGCCGCTCAGGGTTGGGTGGAGTCCCTACCACAAAAAGGGTTTCGGGTCGTACCGGATCTTCCAGTAGTCAAACCCCGGACGTATAAGCCCAAGAGCAATTTCTCAAAGTCAGTAGATTTTACGGAGGATTTATTGCAGCTGCCAGCTTTGGTTCGTCCAGGTTGGGTCAGTGAGCCGGGAAATGGGGCTATTACCATTGATGACGGTTTCCCTGACCCAGCATTGAGCCCTCATGACTCCTTCTTGCAGCAATACAGACAGCTGCTTCGATCTGAGCAGTATCACCAGATTTCATCACAAATAGACCAGGGTGGAGTGCCGCATTTGAAATCAGCTACCAGCACCTTCCTGAACCGCTCCAGAGGCTTAAACATTACAAGTGAGCACTTAATCATAACGCGCGGGGCACAAATGGCGATCTATATGGCGGCGGCATTGCTGATTCGGCCGGGAGATAACATCGTGGTAAGTGATCCGAATTACTTTATGGCCGACCTTATTTTTCAAAAACTAGGAGCAGTAATCCACCGGGTTGCTGTGGACCAGGAAGGGATGGATGTTGACCAGCTTGAAGATCTATTAAAAGCAAGACGGTTTAGAATGCTGTATGTGATTCCACACCATCATCATCCTACGACTGTAACAATGAGCAGTGCAAGAAGGATACAACTGCTCAATCTTATCAAACAATACGAGCTCTGGACGATAGAAGACGATTATGACTACGATTTTCATTACCGAAATAGTCCCATACTTCCTCTTGCAAGCACCGATCACGGCGGACGAATCATGTACATCGGGTCTTATACTAAACTGCTTGGCCCCTCATTCCGGATTGGATATATTGTGGCCGAAAAGCATTTTATCCACCAATTAATACGCTTCAAAAGACTCATTGACATTCGCGGCGACTTTATGATGGAATCTGCACTGGCAAATCTTATAGAAAATGGAGAGCTAGGCAGGCACATCAAGCGCAGCAAAAAAATCTACGCAGACCGGCTTGAAAATGCTTCAAAACTGATTACTGATACGTTTGCGGAATCTATTTATTTTGAAAAGCCGCAGGGAGGAATGGCGCTTTGGCTTCGCTTCGATGAACGATACCCACTTGCACAGATACTAATAAAAGCTTCTGCCCAAAATTTGCACTTGCAAGGCAGCGCTTACTTTGAAGGTCATATTACTAATCTGAATAGTCTCAGGTTTGGCTTTGCCTCGTTGTCAGAAGATCGGATCGAGCAGGCACTTGCTATTTTGCGAGATATTATAAAGTGAATAAACTGTCTTGTTTCCGGCAAAAGGGCAGTGCGGATACATGTGGCCAGGCTTTCGGCCATTGGCAGCGATTTCACTCTGTGTTTGCAAAAAAACCTTGCTGGGCAACTCACCCGAGCTAAATTTTACTGGATGCACATTAACAAAATAGGCCCCATTTAACGCAATGAGGTTAAAGACGCTTTCAGAAATGCTTGAAGCTGGTCCCGGGGTGAGAGCATCTCAGGCAAGAATATAATATCACCCGTAATACTTACAATCGCTTTTCTGTATGTATGCCCGGCAAAAGCAATGTTGTCGATTAGGCTTTGTATTCGGGAGTAGCCGGAAAAATTAACTGGACCATCTCAATATATACATCTGGTTCCTTTGGTAGCCCTATGCCAAGGATATTTTTGTATCAACAATTTACATATTGTATCACGTAATTAGTTTATCGATGGAAATAGTAGTAGCACAGACAAGGGAGCAGATCCATTTTTGTAAAGACATCATCTTTGCATTTAGAACCGAGCTGGAGGAAGCCACATACCAGGATTTGATCATGCATATGATCACCAATGAATCCTACAAACTAGCATACTTACCCAACCATGATAATACAAAAGCTGCCGCGTTTATAGGATACCGTTCAATGCACATGCTACTTCATGGTAATATGATTTATGTAGACGACCTATACACAGATCCTGCTTATCGTGGGGGAGGATTTGCCGGAAAACTACTGAATTATGTTGTTGGAATGGCAGCTCACGCTGGCATTAAAACCATTCATCTGGATAGTGGTTATGACCTTCATGATGCCCACAGGCTTTACCTGAATAACGGCTATGTGCTAGCATGCAACCACTTTGCAAGAAAGGTATGAATACCGAGTTGATGGCTACCGGCGCTAGCGGGGTTGCATGGACAATCGTTTATTTTGCACTCGTATATAGAGGCATCAAAGACAAATCTTATGGAATGCCGCTGGTGCCACTGGCATTAAATTTTGCCTGGGAAGCTGTCTTTTCATTGATCTACCCACCAGCTGCGACAGGCCTTGCGGGAACCATTATCAATGCTATTTGGATGGTTTGTGATATTGGAATCATCTACACTTATTTTAGATATGGCTACAAATATTTTAGGCAGTATTATGGCATGTCAAAATCGCAATGGATCAGTTATTCGATTTTTGCATTTGTGCTTGCATTAGGGATCATGCTCACCGGCGGGCCGTTTTTAGGGCAGTTTGTTCCGTATTTCAGAGGTGATATTTTCCAGGGGGCCATATTCATTGCTTACATTCAGAACCTGGTTATTTCGATCTGCTTCCTATTGATGATATGGCAGCGAAGAAGCTCTGAGGGACAATCGCTTACGATTGGTGTTTTCAAATGCATCGGAACAGGGCTTACCGTTGGGATCTATTATTTATTTGATCTTCATAAAGGAAAGGCGGATTTAATGAATATCATCATCGGGGCCACATTCCTGCTGGATTTAATCTATGTAGGAACCCTTTACAAACAGTTGGAACATGAAGGTAAAAATGCCTGGACAAGATTCTGATATTCGACTCCTTTCTTCATCTACTTTAAGAAATACAAAAATTTATACCGATAATTTTGATAAAAAAAAGAGCATGAAAAACTTACTTGTCATCAATTCAAGTCCTCGCACAGTCAGATCACATAGCCGGAAACTGACAGAAGTCTTTGCCAACACCTGGAAGGAGGCATATTCCGATAGCCCGATTACTTTTCGCGACCTGGCATCCAGCAACATCCCGCATGTAACCGAAACGTGGATTGCTGCTGCATACAAGCCAGAATCGCAACGTAACGATGAAGAATTGGAAGCACTCAAAATCAGTACGGAATTGATTTGCGAATTGAAATCGGCAGATGTCATCGTTTTAGGGGCTCCGATGTATAATTGGTCTATTACCAGTTCCTTAAAGGCCTATATCGACCAGGTACTCCGGATGAATGAGACCTGGGCTTTGAACCACGAAAACAGGCTTGATCCATACATAGGGCTGCTCAAAAACAAAATTGTTTTTCTGTTATTCTCAAGAGGCGCAGAAGGATACGAGCCAGGAGGATATAATGAACATATCAATTTTCAGGCGCCTTATCTGCGTCGGGTTTTTAACGTTCTAGGCATTACCGACATCCGCGAAGTGGCATTGAATGGGGAGATGTTTGAGAGAGATGCACATGCTCTTTCCGCAAGAAATGCGGCAGCAGAGATCCGGAATTTAATTGCAGCAGAATGTCTGCTCTAATACGTTAAATGTACAAGGCAATGAAAGCAAAAAAGCATGTTGTCGTTATAGGCGGTGGGTTTGGCGGTCTTAACTTTGCCAAGCAGCTGTTTAATAACAGTTTCTATGAGGTGACGGTGGTCGACAAGAATAACTACAATTATTTCACCCCATTGCTTTATCAGGTTGCCACTAGCTTTTTGGAACCATCAAGCATCAGTTATCCATTCCGGAAAATATTTAGAAATAAAGGCATCCATTTCAGAATGGCTGCGCTGGAAAGCGTCGATACATCTGAAAAGAAATTAATTCTTAGTGATGGCCAAACACTGGACTATGATTTACTTGTTTTTGCGGCTGGTACCAGCACTAATTTTTTTCGAAATGAAACTGTTCGTAAAAACGCATTTTCGTTAAAGGGAATTGATGATGCGCTTTATATGCGTAACGAATTGATAAAAGTCCTGGAAAAAGCTTCGCTGGAAAAGGATGAAAATGAGCGTCGGAAATTACTGACGATCGTCATTGCCGGAGGCGGGCCAACAGGCGTAGAGCTCGCTGGAATGCTGGCCGAGATGAAGCAATACATGTTGAAAAAGGATTACCCCGAACTTGATGAAAGCGAGGTAGCCATCCATATTATCGACGGTCTGCCGGTTTTATTAGCCCCAATGAGTGATAAGACGCATCATGCTGCATACAACGCTCTAAGGAAATTGGGTGTCCACATCAAGCTCAATGTGCAGGTGAGCAGCTTTGAAAATGATTTGGTAAGTTTATCCGACGGGACAACCATTGATGCCAAAACAATGATATGGGCAGCGGGGGTGGTGGCGATTGCTTTTGAAGGAATCCCGCCAGATCGTTTGGGTAGAGGAAACCGGATGGTAACTGATGAGTTCAACCGCGTAAAAGGATATGATGATGTTTTTGCCATTGGCGATATAGGTATCCAATTCACTGACGAAATCTATCCCACAGGGCATCCACAGTTGGCCCAGCCAGCCATTCAACAAGGCTCGTCCCTGGCTAAGAATCTTCTTAGAATGGCAAAGGGCAAACAGCCAAAAGCTTTCAGATATTTTGATCGAGGCGATATGGCCATTATTGGTAAAAACATGGCCGTGGCTGACTTGTTTAAACACAAGCTGCATTTAAGCGGTATCCTGGGATTATTAAGCTGGCTTTTCATCCATTTAATTTCCCTGGTCAATTACAACAATATGATCAAGACATTCTATAACTGGATCGTGGCCTACCTAACTAACGACCAGGTTCTACGAATGATTTTCCGGACGGAAAACCGTGAGGCCGATCAAAAATAACAAGTCTGAGCGCGGCACCTTCCCGATGTGATCAAAGCTTTTTAGATCTCAGTCCGCTTAGGAACTGAGGTGTAAAACCCAGAAAGGAAGCGAGCATATATTGCGGGATGAGTTGCACGAATTCAGGGAAGCCGGTTGTGAATTGCAAATATCGGTCTTCGGCAGATTCGCAGAGCATGAGCTCAATCTTTTTTAATGACGCAGTATATGCCTTTTGCATCATCAACCTGAAATAGCTATTAAATGCAAGAATTTCATTAAACAGCTCATCGGCATCATACCTTGTCAAAACAAGGACTTCTGTTTTTTCAACAGCCTGAATGTAGTAACCTGAGGGTCGCTGATTATTGATACTCAGGTAATCGCTCAGCCACCAGTTGGGGATGCCAAACTGCAGGATTTGTTCAAAGCCAGTATTGATAATTTTATAAAAACGCAGGCAGCCGGTTAATACAAAATAATAGTGATTACAAACCTGTCCTTCCTGCAAAAGGAAATCTTTTTTTTCGACCAGTTTATGCCGCAATTTTGAAGTAAGCAGCAACTCGTCTTCATTAGTGAGCGCGCTAAATTTTGAAATGTGTTTCAGTAACTGATTGTGGTGATTCATAACTCGAAAAGTAGGGCCTTTGTTTTCAAAGCTAATGTATTCTCGCAAATTTCTTCAAGTAGATTAATTTTTCAAAAATGAAAGTAGCGAATCTTTGCAGGTAAATATATCAATAATTCAATATCATGAATAAAAGAGTAGTTATCAAAGATTTGGAGCCAAAAGCTTACGAAGCCATGTTCGGTTTGGAAAAATACCTTTCACAAACAAAGCTCGACTCGTCTCTAAGAGAGCTGATCAAGATAAGGGTTTCCCAGATCAACGGCTGTTCGTATTGCATTGATCTACATACCAAGGACGCAAGGAAAATGGGGGAGACCGAGCAGCGGATTTATGCACTGAGCGCATGGCGCGAAACTCCTTACTTTACGTCGACAGAAATGGCTGTACTGGCATTAGCAGAAGAAATTACCTTCATCAACAAAGGTGTCTCTGAGCCAACTTACAACGAAGCTTCCAAGGTTTTGGATAAGCATACTTTGTCTCAGGTAATTATGGCCATTATTACCATCAATGCCTGGAACAGGATCGCTATCTCCACGCATATGAAGCCTGTGCTGGATTAAATTCCCGGCGGCGGCGGGACGCGGGTTGAGGTCAATAACGCACCTTTTGTGAATGCAGTCAAGAAGTTGGCTGATCAGGCCCCACACGTTGCTTTTAATCGCCAAACTCTTCGGTGAGGATGTGGCTGCTGGGATTGCAAATGGTGCAGAATACGAATGGAACAAAGATTCGCAGCATGATCCGTTTGCAAAATTAAACGGCCTCGTAGACTAAGCATTGTATTACATACATTAACTATCTTCATATGAAAACAAGAAGTGATATTGCCCAATTATTTTTACGCCTTTCACTAGGAGTTGGTTTCGCGCTGCCCGTTTTGGACCGTTTTGGTCTGCTGGGTCAACCTGGCGAGGAGGGGATTAACTGGGGTAAGTGGGAAAATTTTGTAGGCTATACCAATATCCTGCTGCCATACGTAAATTTTTCGGTGGCAAACTTTATGGGTGCTGCCGCAACAGGCGCCGAAACGATTTTTGCCATCACTTTGATCATCGGTTTCAAAACCAGGCTAGCTTCCCTTGGGAGTTTTTTGCTGACCCTTATATTCGCTTTGAGTATGTTTTTCTTCGTAGGCAGGACTGCACCTTTTTCTTCTTCTGTGTTCACCGTAAGTGCAGCTTCCTTGTTACTTTCCTGCATGCCTGTTTATAGATGGAGCATTGACTCTCCAAACACTTGACGCTTGCAGCAATAAAGCAGTTATACCAAAAGAAGAACAATATCAAAGGTATGGGCACAGAAGAGACAATGAATGATTCAAAGCAATTAAGCGGAGCACTTCGGCTTAAAATATTGGGTCTATACCACAAAGCAAATGCCGGACATATCGGCTGCTCCCTAAGCTGCATCGACCTAATGATTGCTGTGCTATTTCTTCAAAAGGCAGAAGATGACACCTTCATTTTATCCAAAGGTCACGCAGCAGCAGCTTTATACGCCTGTCTGAATGTTACTGGTGAAATTACGGACGAAGAACTCGATACTTTCTATCAGGATGGAACTTCACTTCCTGCCCACCCGGCGCCCAGACAATTTAAAGGGATTCCATTTGCAACCGGATCGTTAGGACACGGTTTGCCCATCGCCACCGGAATTGCACACGCAGCTAAAATAAGTGGTGAAGAAACTTATTCTTTTGCATTGCTTTCAGATGGAGAAACCAATGAAGGCACAACCTGGGAAGCAGCACATTACGCGATTCAAAACAGATTGGATAACCTTTTTATGATTGTTGATAGAAACGGTTTGCAAGGTTTTGGGGCCACGGATACAGTGTTAGGTGAAACAGCTTCCGTGGAAAAGTGGAATGCGATTGGTTTTGAAACGATAGAGATAGATGGACATGATATTGCCTCGATTAGCCAAGACATCAGTGAGCTAAAAACACATAAAAACGGGCTTCCCAAGGCGATTATCGCAAATACGGTAAAGGGCAAAGGAGTTTCCTATATGGAGAATAAGTTGGAGTGGCATTATTTACCGATGACCAAAGACCAATACGAGCAAGCCACCCTGGAAGTAACGCACAACATCATACGAACCAAATGAGAAGAGAATTTTCGAACACTTTGGAGCAGTTGGCAGTGGAAGATGATTCCATTGTTTTAATAACGGGCGATCTTGGCTATAATGCGTTTGAAAATTTAAAGCCCAAGTTGGGTAAGAGATTTATAAATGCAGGCGTTGCAGAGCAAAATATGGTCGGTGTAGCAGCCGGTTTTGCACATAAAGGTTATAAGGTTTTTTGTTACAGCATTGCCCCGTTTATCGTTTACCGTTGTCTGGAACAGTTTCGCAACGATGTCTGCTTTAACAATTTGCCCGTATTTCTGGTGGGAAACGGTGGCGGCTATGGTTACGGAATCATGGGGAGCAGTCATCATGCTATTGAAGATCTGGCCTGTTTAAGCGGACAACAGAATGCAAATGTTTGGGTTCCTGCTTTTTCAGATGAAGTAGGGTCTGTTATGCGGCAGATTGTGGCAGAGGCGCGTCCTGCTTACCTGCGATTAGGCACCGGGCAAACGACTCCGGACAATAGTTATATGTCAGGTTCCTTTAAAGTGATCCACGCCCCCGAAAGCGCAGAGGTTACCGTTTTTGCACTCGGCCCTATTGCCAATAATGTCATGACAGCGCTTTCTGCTGCTGAGGACCTGGTGTCCAAAGTCAATGTGGTCACGGCATTGCATTTCCCGCTGGAAATTAGCGCCGATTTGGAAATAATGATTAGAAAAGCGCCCTCCATTCTGGTGGCCGAAGAACATATCAGCACCGGTGGACTTGCACAGCAGCTCTGTGTTCAATTGCTGGAAAAAGACGTTTTTCCGCATAATTTTAAAAGTTTGAAAGCGGAAGGATACCCAAATAACCGCTATGGAAGCCAGACTTATCATCAAAAACTTTCCAACCTAGACCCGGATTCAATCATTTTACACATTAGGCAATTAATGAGTATAGCCCGACGAAAAAGGTTTTATCCATCTGTCAAGGCTAATTTTGACTGCCGTGATCTTGCTTTACTCAACAGCTTGGAATTATTATGCCGTTAAGATTTCAAAAATAGGATAGTGGGCATAAGTAGAGTACGGAGCAGAGATATATCCAAATAAATAAAGAGTAAAAAGTATTTTATTTCCCGGATCTTGAAGTTATATTTGCATATAAACCAGATGCAGATGTTTTTTTCAAAAACGTGCGAATACGCAATAAGAGCGGTCATTTTTATAGCCCAGAAGTCGGAAGGGGGGAGGAAGGTGGGTATTAAGGAGATTGCGGCTGGTATTGATTCACCAGAACACTTCATTGCTAAGATCCTTCAGGATCTCAGCAAACGTGAGCTCATACAATCCAGCAAGGGTCCGAATGGTGGCTTTTATATTGACAGCAATGCCCGAAGCAATACGCTGGCCGATATTGTTAAAGCGATTGACGGGGAAAAAATATTTAAGGGCTGCGGCCTGGGGTTAAAAAGTTGCTCTGAGATAAAGCCTTGCCCACTGCACAACGATTTCAAGGAGATTAGAAATAAAATGCATTTAACTCTACAGTCGTCGACGATCGGGGAGTTTAATGAGAATTTGAATTTGGGGCTAAGCTATATCAAAGAGAGATAAAATTTTTAATATTAAAAGATATTAAGGTCTTAATATATATAATAAGCATATTATGAATAAGTATAACATTATCAGTACATTATGCTTTTTTATTTATCTGACTGCAATACCTGCACGTGCTGAAAGCCTAGTCAGTCAAACCACTATGCTATTGGTGGGAATCGTTGCATTAGTGATGGCAGTGGGTGTGCTTTTTATTGCAACTTTGATTAAAGACGTTGTTCAGCATTACCTGCTTGCCAAGGTAGATCCAAATCAAAGGGATTATTCAAGATACCTCCATAACTTGAATAGCCAACAGATCTCATTGCTGCTCGACCGTATATTAAAGAAGCAGAATTTAAGGCTTATTACGCTCGCTATGCTGAGTTTGGTAGGTTTTCCTTCGCACGCACAGTGGAGCCAACCAACTCCTGACTCGCTGCTGAGCCAAGGCGGGATTGTAATTACCATTGTCCTGATTGCAATTCCTGTTCTGGCAGGAGCTATCTTTTTATTTTTCAAAATCACCAGCACATTAACCGGCTATCGAAACCAGCAGCGTGTGGCTGAAGCCGGGCGTGTGGCAGCTTACCTGAATCAAATTGAAGGTGAAGCCCTTGCAACAACACTGCAACAAAGAAAAGATGCGCTAGATTTTGCATTGAGCCATAATGAGCTGTCGGGCGCATTACCGGCCAATGATCATAAGGGGCTGATCAACAATGTGGAGCATGAGGCATCACTTCCATTTGTGGCACGTAAAAGAAAGGCTCAGGTTCGCCCGAAAGTGGACCCGCAACTTTCCAGGCTGATCACCTGGTTCATAGTCACAGCTACTTTCTGGCTGGTTTTCGGGACGACGGTAGGAGAATACCTCGGTATAAAATTTGTTGCACCCGACGCGGATCAATTTAGCTGGCTGAGCTTTGGGCGGCTGCGCCCGGTCCATACGAATGCTGTTTTCTGGGGCTGGGCATCGCTGGCGATGCTGGGGCTGGGCAACTATGTCGTGCCCAGGGTGAGCAATACAAAACTATTTAGTATAAAACTCGGATGGTACACATTGATCTTCATTAATACGGCGGTGGTACTAGGCACATTGTCTTTAATGGCCGGAATCAATAATGGGGGCGGGGAGTACCGGGAATATATCTGGCCGGTGATGCTGCTTTTTGGCATTGGGCTTCTGCTGACATTGATTAACTACTTTAAGACGGTCGCCAGCCGCACTACGAAAGAGATCTATATTTCAAACTGGTACATCGTCTCTTCGGTGATCTTTGGAATTGTGATCACAGTTGTTGCATATGTGCCTCTTTGGCAAAATGGGCTGGGGGAAACGATCATTCAAGGCTATCATATGCATCAGGGTGTGGGAATGTGGTTCATGCTTTTTACACTCGGTATCGTTTATTATTTCTTGCCCCAGCAGCTTAACAAACCCATCTATTCGTATAGTTTGGGTATACTTGCTTTTTGGACCCAAATCCTTTTTTATACGCTTATTGGTACCCATCATTTTGTTTTCAGTGCAATACCATGGTGGCTGCAAACGGTCGCCATGGTAGGCAGTGTAGGCATGGTCATACCGGTGGTAGCAGGGACAACTAATTTCCTGCTGACCTTTAAAGGCGCATGGTACAAGATCACTGACAGTTATACGCTTCCGTTCTTTTTAACGGGTATCCTCTTTTATTTTACCGGTTCCATGCAGGGCACTGCCGAAGCGTTCCGGTCAACCAATCTAATCTGGCATTTTACTGATTTTACCGTCGCGCATTCCCATTTGACGATGTATGGTATTATCTGCTTTTTACTATGGGCAGGCATTTATGCACTCATGCCACGTATTACCGGGCAGGAGCCGCCGCAGATTACGGTCGGTGCTCACTTTTGGCTGGCATTGATCGGGTTATTGTTTTACACGATACCATTGATGTATGGTAGTACCATGCGCGGATTAATGTGGATGGAAGCCAAACCCTTTATCGACTCGGTCAGCTTTATGGCACCGTTTTGGCTCTGGCGGGCGATCGGAGGAAGCCTCATGTGGCTCTCTCACCTGTTTTTCGCTTATAATCTTTACCGGATGATGGTGGCGCCGGGCGCGGTTGATATCAAGGAAACGGCATTTGAAAAGCTGAGATCTATTGATCGCGTCTCCTGAAGTCGGTTTAATATCTACCCTAACTCAATTTGAAATCATGGACTTCTTCAATAATCACAACAAACTATTTGGCGCTGCCTTCCTGCTCTTTATCAGCTTAACCGCTTTCGTGGCCATATTGCCGGCTATTGATAATGAGCAGAACAATGCGCCGCTGCCAGGTGCAGTGCCGCTCAGTGAGGCGGCAATCCGAGGAAAGGCATTATATGTTTCCAATGGATGCGTGGCCTGTCATACCCAGCAGGTTCGCAATGTAGAAATGGATAAGGTTTGGGGCCAGCGGCCGGGGCTTGCGGCAGACTATGCTTCCAACCGCCGCACGGATTTCTGGCGTAATACCGCCACGCTGATGGGCACTGAACGGACCGGGCCCGACTTGACCTCAATCGGAAGCCGGCAGCCCAGCCGGGAATGGAATCTGGTGCATTTGTACAACCCGCGCATTGTCATCAAACAGTCCATTATGCCGGCTTATACCTGGCTGTTCGAAGTTAAGGCCGAGCCTGAAAAAGATGATGTGGTGGTAAATGTTTCAGATGCGTTTCAAAGACAAGGGATGACTTTGGTGGCTACTCAGGATGCGCTGGACCTGGTCGCATATTTACAATCGCTGAAACAAGCGGAACTCCCAGGCATGGCGGGAGCTCCTGCCTTTTTATACTCAAAACAGGAACAGGAAACAGAAAGCACGGATCAATCCAAGCAGTCAGATACTGAAACTTCAGAAAACGGCCAGATGCTTTACGCTACCCATTGTCAGGCCTGTCATCAGGAAAGCGGGGAAGGTTTGAAAGGCGCTTTTCCACCTTTGAAAGGCAGTACAGTTGTAGTCGATAAAGATCCTTCCTTAATCGTAAACATCATCATGCAGGGCTATGACGCTCGCCAGGAATACGGGGCAATGCCCGCCGTCGGAACGAATGCAGAGCTAAGTCCTGATCAAATCGCCGCCATTATTAACCACGAGCGCAGTAGCTGGGGCAACAATGCGCTCAAGGTATCGGTGCAGGAAGTGGAGCAGATCCTGCAGAAAATCAAAGAGATGCCTGTGCAATAGATACTATGACGATATTCTTAAAATTTTACAATTCAGATTTGATATGAAAAAACCCTTTTTATTGATCGTTTTTGTCTTGATGGGCTTACTTGCTGCGGCCTGTCCGGTATGTGACCAGCGTCAGCCGAAGTTATTACAAGGTATCACGCATGGTTCTGGGCCGGAAAGCAACTGGGACGTTGTGATTGTTTTGATTGCAGCCATCATTGCCATACTGACACTCTTCTTCTCGGCAAAGATGTTGATCAAACCTGGTGAAAGGTCCGGCGACCATATCAAAAGGCTTATTTTAAACATTTAATGATATGGACGATAAAAGCACAGTTTTTCTTTTCCTCGATAAGGAACAAACGCCAATCGCTGAGTTTATCTCTCCTGTGAATTTTGAGCTGGATACCCGTAAAATGGTGGACGGCAAACATGAACTAAAAATCATCAGTAAAGATCCGACAGGAAAAGAGGGTATCCGCATCATTCCTTTCGAGGTAAAAAACGGGCCTGCCATTACCGTCGAAGGTATCACCGAAAATGCAGTTGTGGATGGAGTAGTTCCATTAATGATCAATGCATACGGGAAAGGGGACCAAAAGCAGTTTCTGATTTCCGGAAGTGAAACACCTCAAAGCATTCCGGCCTGGATATGGATCTTACTCATCGGCTTTTTAGGATGGTCGATCTATTATCTTATCCGATACATTGACTTGATTAATAATTGAAATGAAAACAAAACAAGACATACTCCACAGCGACGATATCAAGCTTCTGGTAGATTCTTTTTACGCAAAAGTCAGGGAAGATGCATTACTATCGCCTGTTTTTAATGAGCGGATCAGCGATAACTGGCCGCAGCACATGGAAAAAATGTACAAATTTTGGCAGACAGTGCTTTTGAAGGAGCATACCTATTATGGAAGCCCATTTACGCCACATGCCATGTTACAGGTTGACCACACGCATTTTGAAAAATGGATGGATTTATTTTTTGGGACAATTGATGAACTATTCATCGGCGTGAAGGCCAAAGAAGCGAAGTTCAGGGCGCAGAAAATGGCAGAAATGTTTGAACACAAAATCAAGTACTACCAAAGCAATCCATCCCGTGTGCTTTTATAATCCGGCTCAAATTAACATAGTATTACTGAGATGCAGTTCTGGAGCGCTGATACAGCAGATCCACAAAAGAGGATGATGGCTGGGCGCTTGACCATCTTAAGCTTATCCAGAGATGATAACTCTTTTCAAAAGCAGCTCACCTGAAAAAGAAATTGCAAGCGGCTGATCGTATGACCCTAACCTTAAATTGGAATAATGATTTGATAGTTTGGAAACTTCTGACCAAGATTTTGTAGTAGTCGTAGAGCGGATATATGAACCGAGTAGCAAATAGGACGGCTTCCGCATTTTTTGACTATTGTGGCCTAAGGGATTAAAGAAAAGCGAAGCTGGGGTAGACTGTAAATTTCAGAATTGTTTTGCACTATTTTAACGGAAATAATTCACACAGCCGGGTTCAATGAAACGGTGGTGGCGGTTGCACAACTCGGCATAAAAACAGCCAGGAACTTTCCTGCTTGATGAGAAATTTTTTCTAGTGCCATCTGCAAGGCAATTTTTGAATGAATTGCCTCTAGCGTTTGTGCAACGTTGTAGCCCATTATTCGCTTTGAATACGCATCAGCAACCAAAGAAACGTATAGACACTTGTAGGTTGTAAACCAATACGTGATATCGGCTACCGCCCGGCGGCCCGGCCACAATTGATTTGGCCTTTTCAATACTAAATCTCTGATTAGATTGGAGTACTTTCTGAACTTGTGGCGGGGAAAGTACTCTCATTTGTGGTTAACTTATTTCAGGACAAGACACCAAGGATGATCCCAGGAACTGACGCCTATAAAATCGTATATGCAAACATTAAGCTACACAGTGTTGCAAGTATTCGGTTTGCCATTCCAGGCAGAGGAGTTCAGAGATTTTGCTCGCGCCTGCGCATATAATGCCTCAATCAAACTTTTTCCTAAGCCCTTTTATCAGCTTTTTCACGGCAGCTGATTGGGAGTTGAAGCCATTCATGCCGTTGGGACTGGCCTTGTAAAACTCTGATTGCCATATTTCATCATTGTCCTTTGATTGCAGAGAGGCACTCAATGCCACACCTTTGCCGCCCCACGATGTCCAGGTGACACCGCCCGAAATTTTGGTTTCAAGTTTAAGCACAAAGTCAGCTTCGGCTTTGGAGGATGCTACTTTCCAGTAATCCCAATCCTGCAGGGCCGTTTTCAGCTCCTGCGCAGCACTTTTTCCCACATCCGTTTTATTGACTTCCACATACACGGTGTTGCCTTTTTTCAAAACCTCTTCCTGCGCGAATGAAAGGGTAGCAGGCAGCATTAGTAATGTTAAAATGATTGATTTCATCGTGTTTAAAATTTGATCCGCTGCAAATCTCCGCAGTTCTCAAAACAAAAACCATCCCTGAAATCAGCCATAATTGGGGTTGTTGAAAATGGCTGTTTTCAGGGATGGTTTCCAAAATATCTTCCTTTCAACTTTGCAAAACCTCCTGATAACCATTCATCTCCAATTATTAAACCTTTTGAAAACATGAAAAAACAACTCATTCTAACAGCCGTATTCTTTGCATTTTTCCAAATTGCTGCACGCGCACAGAACGATATGTCAATCTTCATTGGTGGCGGCGGTGGCGGAAACCTGTCCACATATTCCTACACAGCCGACTATGCGGACACCTATACTTCTTCCAGCGCCAAACCGGGACTAAACGGCGGCTTCGTGTTCGGGATGGAGTTCGGGAAAATGGCCATCGTTTCCGGCGTAAACTTCATACAGAAGGGAACCAAGGCCGAGACCGATAATTACCGGATCGAAAACGATTATGTGGGTTTTTTAAAAGCAAGGGAAAACACGTCATTCATTAGCATTCCGCTGCTTTTTCGTTACCGCATCCTGGGTGAAAAAATCGGATTGATTGCATCTGCCGGGCCATCATTCAATGTCGCAGTCGGCGGCAACTCGCGTCTTGAACTCGAAGTAGTAGGCGTGGGCTCACGGAGTCAGTCGGGTGATATCAACTTTGGCAGCGGCATTAATGATACTTACAAGCGCTTCCAGCCAGGATTTATGCTTGGCCCCGGCATGCTGATGCCGGTCAGCGAAAAAGGAAAGCTGGCAGTGAACATGTTGTTTGATCTTGGCTTTGATGCGGTCAACAAGCGCAATGCAACAGCGCGCGGCATCAACGGAAAGGTCATGAATGTCTCCGCGATCCTGAACGTAACCTATACACACCACTTTGTTTTTGGCGATAAATACTGACCTGTATCATTAAGCACAGCCAAATCAACAGTTATGGCAAGGAACAGAGAACCTCAAATCTTCAATATCTCATTTCTGGACGTGATCTGCGGAGCGCTGGGAGCGGTAATATTTCTCTTCATCGCTGTGCCAAAAGGCGGTTCGCCGCCATCTTACAAGCAGCAGCTGGCCGTTTCCTATGACACCCTGCACAGGCAGTTGTTCGCCCCCGTGGACGATAGCCTGAGGCACAAGCGTCCCGGCGACACACTACTCGTTATACTGGCTGATTACAAGGAGCTTCCGTCTGCAAAAGATTGCCCCGACTGTCCTGAATGTGAAACGTCCGCTCCGGCTGAAACCCGCCGGGTAAGTGTCGCGCCCAATGAAGATCACGCATATATCACTCCGGAAAAAAAAGAGCTGGAGCCTCCGAAACCCGAGGAGCTTAAAAATACGCAGTATTTGGGTGATCCGCCGGGCGTGCCGTGCAAGGTTTCTTTCGAGATCAGCTGGGCGGATATTGGCGACAATGTGGATCTGTTTGTTTGCAAAGGCGCCAAATGCGTCTCCGGCAGGGCACGTGAAATACGCGATATCGGGCAATGGGACAGCGGGAAAGCCAAAACCAAGTTCTTCGGAAGCGATCTGCGGACAACGCAGGAGGCTGTCCGGCAGTTTGATAAGGTGATTCCAGGCGAATATAAAGTGTATGCAGTTTTCAAAGCAAGTGCCAAAAATAGTGCTTCCGTAGCCCTGCGGGGGCTTGTTTATTCTAAAAATGAAAACGGACAGGAGCAGGGCGAGCCATTCACTTCGACATTGCAGCTGAATGCGGAGCGATTGCTGCTTGCGACGGTGACGCTGGCAGAAAACGGAGAATTCAAACTGGTCAAAAACTAAAATCTTTTCAAAAACTATCTTAAAATCATGAACAGTAAAAGATTATATCACCTGTCTGTCAGTCTGATAGTCGCCGTTTCCATCTGGTTTGCATTGATCTTGCTGTCTTCCCTGTCACTGAGTCACGGGATCAACCGTTTCCTTCAGGCATTCGGCGGGTCTTTCGGTGGCTTCGTTCATGCGATCATTTACACGGCTTTTATTTTCGGCGTTCTTGAAATTGTCAGTTATCGCAAGTTTATCCGAAAACAAAACGAAGGTTTCGGCCTGAATGTGCTGCCTGTGGAGGATCAGCTTGTGCTTTCGCCGGATGAAGTGGCCAGGATAAAAATGAGCGTCTTGGATCTGGAAAAACACGGTTTCAGCTTTATGTTAACCGATTTTATCAAAAGGGCATGCACGCAATACCGGAACAATCAATCCATTTCGGAAACGCTTCAAGTGCTCAATGTGCAGATCGACAACAGTAAAACCGAGCTGGAAGGCAGGCTGGAAATCGCCCGTTTCCTCATCAACGCCATCGCTTCCCTCGGTTTTATCGGCACCATTTTGCATTTGGCCGGTTCCATCGGACTTTTCCATCTGGCCAAAACGGAAGAAGGGATGCCACTCGTAACCCAAAGTCTGAACATTGCCTTCGACACCACATTCATCGCGCTCTTTCTGGGTTTGATCCTGAGCTACTTCTACCACCGTTACCTGGAAGAGATCGATACTTTTTATTCCAGAATGAAGGCACATATCATTGATAACCTGATCAGTAGAATTTATAAGCAACAATCATGAAAACATTTCAAAAAATCGGCTTTAAACTGGCTTTCCTAACATTGTTTTGCATTGCCGGTTGCCGCGAAAAGGATGTTAACACCCTTGGCGATTTGCTGGGTGACAAAAATTCGGTCAATGAATGGGTGTATGCAACGATGCAGGACGGCTATTTCTGGTATAAAGAAATGCCTGCCAAAAGCAAACTGGATGCCCGCGCCGAGCCGGATGCCTACTTTGAAAATTTGATTTTTAACCGCAAAACGCATGACCGTTTCTCCATGATCACGCCGGATTTTGAAGCCACGCAGCAGCAGTTTAACGGGGTTACGAAAGCTTTCGGGATCCATTATATGCTTGGTTTTATTGATAGCGGAAAATCCAACATTGCCGCATTTCTCTCGCACGTAAGCAACGGAAGTCCTGCCCAGAGAGCGGGTTTAAAACGAGGTGACATCATTATCAAAGTGAACGGAACCCAGCTGACCGATGCCAACTATGCTGATCTGCTCGGTGCAGAATCCATCCGGGTGACTATGGGCAAAGTGAATGGTGAAGTGATCGAAAGTGTTGGCCAGGAAGTGACGTTGACCAGGGGACAGATTACGGAAAGCCCGATTGCTTTTTCAAAAATCATTACCAAACAAAACCGGAAGATCGGTTATCTGGTTTATAATCAATTCGTTCCCGGCACGGATGCGGATAAAGTTAAATATGACAACGAGTTACGGAATATTTTTGCGGATTTTAATAAGGCGGGCATACAGGAACTGGTGCTGGATCTGCGGCTGAATGGCGGCGGATATCTGAGCTCTGCGGTGACGTTGGGCTCGCTGATCGTCAGTAATTACAGTGCTTCCAAGGTCTTTTATAAAGAGCAGTGGAACGACAAATACATTAAATACTGGCAGGAAAAGAACGGTCCGGATGCACTAACCTATAAATTTGCCAAGGAACCCAGCAACATTGGTAACAGGCTCAACCGGATATTCGTGCTCACTTCCAATGGGACGGCGTCTGCCAGCGAGCTGATTATCAATGGACTCAAACCGCATATGTCGGTGATCACCATTGGCGATAACACAGCGGGAAAGAACCTTTTCGGGTCGTTGATCGGGGATGAGAAAAAGCGGTGGAAATATGGACTTTATGTGATGCTGGGACAAACAGTGAATGCAAATGGCGACTCTGATTACGGCACTGTCGAGGGCATAAAGCCAACACACGCTGTTGACGATTCCAATGTGCCTTTTCTGCCCTTTGGGGATGAGAACGAAACATTGCTGCACGCAGCATTGACCCAAATGGGCATTACAACCCGGAATCCTGCACGCATGGCTGGAAGATTGCAGGTGCAGCGAACAGTTCGCCAAACACTCAGGGATACACCAGCAGCATGGAACGGGCTAATGATCCGCGACACGGGCGAAGCATTGCCGCTTGCCAATGACTAAGGGCAACATTATTATCATTTATCGCTGGAAAATCGGAATGTTTTGAAAAATAAGATCTTCATAATCAGCTGCTTCATGTATTCGCTTCTAGCCCTGCAAGCTTTGCCGCTTTGTGCTCAGAGTCCGGTTACAGGTGTCAGCTATGTCGATAGTTTGCAAAATGCCCTGAAACGCAAGCAGAGTGATTCATTGCGTATTGAAACATTGTTTTTGCTCTCAGATTATTATAGCGACAAGGATACATCAGTGGCGATGCAATATGTAAGAAAGGCGGCTGGTTACGTGAAACAAAACTCGTTTCAGGCGGCGCTTGTGCAATTTTACACGGCTGGCGTTTATTTTGATACGGATTTTAAGAGGAGCGAGGCAGGTTACCTGCGTGCAGAACAACTGCTGAGGCGGTTTGCCGGAAAGGCGGCGCTTGTTTACCGGGCCAGGGCGTGGAACAATTACGGCGCGTTGCGGCAACGCCAGGACGACGAGCTGCAATATGCCCGCATCCTGCTCGACCATGTGATTCCGCTTTCCCAGCAGGCAGGCGACAGCGCCCGGATGGCCCGGAATTACCATAATCTCGGTATGATCTTCTCCAATCAGCTCGATTATACTAAGGCCAAAAGTTATCTCAGCTCGGCCATTTCCATTCTGGAAAAAATAGCGCCTAAGTCTCTTGAAATGGCTGATGCTTATATGTTTGCCTCTAAAAATTACATTTACCTTAAAGATTACCCACCCATCCGGCCTATGCTGGACAGCGCCTACGGCATACTTTCAGAAGACCAGAACTCGGTTTACCTCATTGATTTTTACCTGGTAGAAGGCATGTATTATTCCCGGTTGCGCCAGTATGCCAAGGCCATGGAAACTTTTGGTAAGGGTATCTTACTTTGCGACAAATTGGGCAAAGCTTATGACCGTCGCGGCATTATGCTTCAAATCTACTTTACCTACAAAGCGCAGGAAAACTATCCCAAAGCATTGCAGACAATGAAGGCCATCATGCGCAGCAAACCGCCGATAACGCGCTACCAAGACCGGATGCTGTATTATTACGAGCTCGCCCAGACCAGCGAGAAAGTGGGAGATATGACTGGCGCTTATCAGTGGCTTCGCAGATATACCGAACTCGCCGACAGCTCATATCAGGAACGCACGAAAGCCGAAATTGCGGATCTGGAAGCCAAATATAAGTCGGTTGAGAAAGAAAAAAAGATCAATGACTTACAGGCTAAAAATGAACGGGCCACATTAACGATTAAGAATAACAGGCTCCTAAGCTGGCTCCTGGCTGTGGTTTGTTTGTTTTTGCTCGTGGTCACGGTGCTCGTTTTGTTATTTTACCGAAATAATAAAAGGCTTTGGGCGCAGCAGCAGCAATTGCACGAGCTCGAATTGCAAAAGATAAAACAGGATCACCGCATCTCCATGCTTTCTGCCATGCTCGATGGGCAGGAGCGGGAACGTACGCGTCTGGCGCGTGACTTGCATGACGGCCTGGGTGGCCTGCTGAGCAGCATTAAAATTGAGCTTTCGCAACTGTCTGACAAACAGCATGTACCAATGAAAGTGGGAATACACAAAACGCTTTCCCATCTGGATGAAGCCGTGAATGAGCTGCGCAGGATTGCACGCAGCCTGATGCCCGAGATCCTGATGAAATATGGGCTTGCGGAAGCTACAAAGGAATTTTGTAAGAACCTGAAAGAAACCGGTGCTAATCTGGTTTGCCAGGTTTTTAATTACAAAGATTCCATGCCGAGGGAAAAACAGATTGTAATTTACCGGATTATTCAGGAACTGGTCAACAATGCATTGAAGCATGCTCAGGCGTCACAGATCCTGGTGATCATTCAACAAAGTGGCGATACATTATTTGTAACCGTGGAGGACGATGGCAAGGGTTTTGACATCAATAAAACCAACACCAAAGCAGGGGCGGGGCTTTCCAACATCAAAGCACGCGCCGATTTTTTGAATGCGCGGTTTGAAATCCAGTCTGCACCGCAAAAAGGAACAACTGTAACGGTAGAATGTGACATGCTATGAAAGTATTTATCATTGACGATCATCCGATTGTGCTCGACGGCCTTCGAAACCTGCTCGAAAGCAGGGAAGAAATGGAGGTCTCAGGCATGTATCAAACCGGCTCAGCTGTGCTGGATGCGCTCGAAACCACTGTCCCGGATGCCATGCTGATGGACATTAATCTGCCCGATATCAATGGTGTTACATTATGCCATAAAATCAAGCAGAAATTTCCGGCTGCAAAGATCATTGCATTAAGCGTTCATAATGAGCGGACAGTCATCATGGGCATGCTGCAAAGCGGGGCGAGCGGCTATGTGCTCAAAAATGCGATTGGCAAAGACATTATCACTGCATTACACGCCGCCATGGACGGACAGATTTATCTGTGCCAAGGCACGCAGGCTGTTCTCAACAGCAGCCCGCCCAGCGATCAGAAGGAAATTCCCCGGCTTACCAGACGGGAAAAAGAAATCCTGCAACTGATCGGGACAGGGCATACTACGCAGCAGATTGCAGCAGCACTTTTTATTAGCACCCATACAGTTGAAAGCCACCGGAAAAACTTGATCGAAAAATTTGGCGCCCCCAACACGGCCACCGTCATTAAGATCGCCACAGACCTGGGTCTGACCTGATCCATACTAACCAATCCATTAATTCATATTTGAAATGAAAAAAATCTTTCTGGTAGTCCCTTTTTTTCTGGTTTGCATTGCTTGTCCGGCGCAGCTTTTGAACCGGATCAAAAACAAGGTCGAACAAAAGGTCGTTGATCAGGTCGATCAATCTATTGATAAAGCAGTACAAAAAAAGAAAAACAAAGACGGCACCGCAGCTGAAACGGCTCCAGAAACCAATGAGCAACAGGCAAATACCGCCAATGTGCCTACACAATCTGATCCTCATCAACCAGTAGTAGCCGCTCTAACGAACACAGGTGACATTACCTCATATTCAAAATTTGATTTTATCGCGGGAAACAAGATCATTGTTCATGAGGACTATTCAAAGGATGAGATCGGGGATTTTCCTGCTAACTGGAACACGCGGTCGGGCGCTGAAATTGTTAACATCGAAGGCAAAACGGGAAAGTGGCTGCGCATGAACCAGGATGGTGTTTTTTATCCGGAAGACTTAACGAGTGACCTTCCTGAAAACTTCACGCTGCAGCTTGACCTGATAGGCAATAAAAATGTTTCCAATATTGGTGAATTCATGATCAGCTTCATGCAGACCAGCGACGTAGACCAGAAGTTTGATTTGGGCAAGTCAAAAAGCATTGGCGGGCCTCACTTCAAAGTCGCATTTCAGCCAACTTCTTCTGATAAAGGTCAGCTGACTTATTCCTCAAATTTGATCGGTAGCCAGTTTAAATACGGTGTACCGGAATTCAATATTGAGAAAAATGCGGTTAAAGTCTCTATCTGGAGGCAGAAGCAACGGGTGCGTGTCTATTTGGACAGCACAAAGGTGTTGGATCTTCCAAGAGCGCTGGATGCGGCGGCAGCTTTGAATACATTGGCCTTCACAGCTATCTCGCCCGATTTTAACCAGAAAGGCGGCGCCTTTTTCCTGGGGAACATTCAACTCGCCGTTGGCGCTGCTGATACCCGTAATAAGTTAATTAGTGAAGGCAAATTCACTACGCGCGGGATCCTTTTCGATGTAAATAGTGCAAATATTTTGCCACAATCCTATGGAAGCCTCAAAGACATTGCGCAGGTTTTACACGAAAATGCTTCTATGCGCGTTCAAATCGTTGGGCATACAGATTCCGATGGAAATGATGATGCAAATCTCGACTTGTCGAAGCGCCGTGCCGCTGCTATTAAAGAATCTCTTATTACAGTTTTCAAAGTGGACGCCTCACGCGTTGAAACAGATGGCAAAGGAGAATCGCAGCCAGCAGATTCGAATGATACAATCTTAGGAAAGGCAAATAATCGCCGCGTCGAATTTGTCAGACTTTAGCAATTGTGGTGGTGATAGTTGCTGTGCGATGAGGTGAGGGAAGCAATGGCGTTCACTGCCAACCAAGCGTATAGATTAGGCACAAAAGCTTAGTTGAGTACAATATACCTTTGCCTTGATTGACCGAATTATTTAGGCAAACTTTCCTGCATCAGACCGCGTCATTCACAGATACGGCTTATCTTCTGACCGATATATTAGATTTTGTCGCTGTGCTCCTGGTTACAAATAAAAGAAACATTTCTGCCAACTTCAACAAGTAAAGCGGAGTGTTTTACAAACGTGCTGTGGTAGGATACAACCGGATGTGGTTCGATACGCGTGCTGAATTCGAGAACCGGAAACATTTTTGAATAATAGAGTTTGACGGTTCAATCCCTAGTCATTCAAAGAAAGGAACGCCGGGGGTTGCGTATTTACGCATACCTTCTTCATTTATTTCAACACCAATCCCGGGTTTTTCAGAAACTTTGATAAATCCTTTGGTCACCATTTCTCCTTCGAACGTAACAATCTCTTTAAACATTGGATCCTTATGGAAGTAAATTTGCCACTCCATGATCATGAAATTAGGGACTGAAACGCAAACGTGAGTTGACGCCATTGCACCCAGATATGACGCCACCATATGTGGTGCAAATGGGACGTAATACAAATTGGCTAGGTTGGCTATCCGCTGCGCCTCGCCCAGTCCGCCTGCCTTTTGAAGATCTGGCATAATAATATCCACAGCGCCAAGCTCCAATAATGGTCTGAAACCCAAGGCTAAATAATGATTTTCACCTGCACAAATGGGAGTACTGGTTGAATCCGCTATTCGTTTGTACGCTTCCGCATTTTCTGCGGGTATTGGCTCTTCCAGCCACATCAAATTGAGAGGTTCAAGGACTTTTGCAACTTTTTCACCTGTAGGAGCGTCGTATCGGCCATGCATGTCGGCACAAATGTCAATTTTCGGACCCACGGCTGCTCTGGTGGCGGCCATCTGATCATACATTCGCTGCACTTCAGCCGGGCTGGCCGTCCAGTTATACCTATCATATTTATTTGGGTCATTTGCCTGGTCCAGATCGAACTTCACCGCAGTGAAGCCCATACCAACAGCTTCTTTTGCTGCTGCGGCAAAATCCTCGGGCTTGGGCAGCCGGTTTTGATACAAAGCGGTATCCATATAAACTCGGATATCGTCTCTAAATTTACCGCCCAAAAGCTGATATACTGGCAGTCCCAGAGCCTTCCCGGCCAAATCCCAAAGTGCGGTTTCCACTGCGGTGAGAACGGCAATATACATGCCCGACTGAGCACCCTCGAAAAAGCCACTTCTCCTGATATCTTCAAAAAGCCGATGGACATTCAGCGGACTTTTGCCTTTGATCCGCTGAGCGAACATCTTTACCAGATGGTATGTCCCGGGTGTTGCATCCACGCCTTCGCCATGTCCCACTATATCCTGATTGGTGTATATTTTAACAAACAGACTATGGCCATTTCGAATGTATCCACATTTAATGTCAGTGATTTTTAAATCCGAAGGAGCCGAATTTTTTGGTGTTTTATCAATCGCATTTTCATACACTTCGCCAAACCCGGCAAGGGGTACACTTGCCAAGGCAGTTGAAATTGCGGCATTTTTGAAAAACTGTCGTCTTGAAGTAGGACTTGCCATAGAATGTGAATTGTGGTTTGCTAAAAAATTGAGCTACGAACCGCCTTGTCTCCATGAATTTACCAGGTTCGGGTCTTCAACAATTCCTGGATTTGCTCTTTTGGAACCGGCAATTGATCTATACGATCATTGAGCCATTGCGAAAAGTCTTTTTCAATTGCATCAGACCACCTTGAGTCAATCTGTCCGGGTGTATACTTTTGCTCACGAAGGCGCTGGTGCCCAAACATATCCCGCAATCTGACCACCTCAGAAGTTTTGACAACTTTTTCAGCCAGATGTGGAGGAATGAAAATCACTCCTCCATCCCTACCCAGTACAACATCACCTGGCATGACGGCAGCATTTCCGATTTTTGTAGGCTGATTTATGCCGACCAAGGTGGTGTTTATCTCCTT
The DNA here is from genome assembly GCF_021502625.1 of Dyadobacter sp. CY351. Taxonomy (NCBI): domain Bacteria; kingdom Pseudomonadati; phylum Bacteroidota; class Cytophagia; order Cytophagales; family Spirosomataceae; genus Dyadobacter; species Dyadobacter sp. CY351. The sequence goes on from NZ_JAKFFU010000004.1 coordinate 652,581, forward strand.
ACCAGGGCTGGTAAGGTGGTGAGATGGGTGATAACTCCTGAAAAATGATGTAAATGAACCTATTTCTTTCAAACCATTAATGTCTCTGACCGCCCCATCATACACAATGCCATTCCCACTCTTGACATAAATAGAATTTGCCAGATTGTCACCGATAGTTGGGCCATCTTCATGGGCTCCAAATTGGTTGACCACATACACATCACCTTTCACGAGCATATCAATAGGCCAGGAATTTTGTGACTTTACCCTGCCATCTCTAGTATGACCCCGTTCATCTATCGCCAGGTGGATGTCTGGCCTCCCGGGGATAAATGAAGCCGTCAAGGCCCGTCCAACAAGCACCGAGTCTGGATTAATGGTCTGCCAGTTGTCGTCATACTGATGTTTGAAATTTTCTCCTTTTAATACTGCCCAAGCCTCTTCCAATGTGACAAGTTTCATTCTTTTCAGAATGGCGTCTGGAACTTTTGGTCGGCCGTCGGAAAATCGATCACCTTTCCAGAGCGGAGTGAGAAAAAGCAGTTCATCTTTTGTGATTTGCTGAGAAATAACGTTTTCTGTGCAAAGCAGACCGAGTACAAGTAGAAGCAGTCTTTTCATAATATCAAATTATCTTTGATAAAGACCAATTCAACATCGTTCTACTTTAAGCAAAAATGGAACAACAGGCAGAAAAAATATCAATATTAAACATCATTTTTTTTATTCATATGCGTAACCAATCAAAGCAACAGCTGGGTGTGAAGTAGCCACATTAAGCGCATTGCCCGCAGAAATGATCACCGCTCTGGAAGATCAGCAAAAGCCAACGGGCTCAGATCTGAAAGCTTTGCAGGGTAACAAGTGGGTTTGGCCATCAAATAAGATACACGGATACCTTGTGATCAATACCGCCACTGAGAAAATACGTCAACATATCGATCAATTGATGTTTGAAAGTAACAGCTCCAAATGATGATGTCCTTCATTGGAGTGTTATGGTTAAGTCCAAGAAGTCTGCATGACTCATGTAGCAATAATTTTCATAAAATCAGCATGAGTAAATTCAAAGCAGAAGCCAACTACTTCGTTCGGTTTGGAGCAGGGGATAGGTTGACACGTATAGCCAGACCCCGTCCTACCTAAGTCATGGTTACTCTGGTCACTTTCGAAGTTCATTGGAATGAATGCAGACCAACCTTATTTCCTTCACTATCGATGAATGTCGCAAAAAAGCCATTTTCAGGATCGATCTCAGTTTTTTGCATTACGATTTTTCCGCCATTGGGCTGAACCTTATCCAGTATTAACTGTAAATCGTCTCCACCATTTAAATAAATCAGCGTGCCCCGATCTGAGGGTTTATTATCAAGTCCATGGATTAGCGCAACATGGACGGAGCCTTCTTCACCAGAAAAAAGCCCCATCTTCGTTCCTTGCATATCTAGCTGTTCGATGCGTAAGTCGAGTATAGACTGATAAAATGCTACGGCTCTTTGAAAAGAGTCGGTGGGGATCTCGACGATGGAAACCAGGTTTTTCATGTTTTTTGCGGTTTTTGGAAAAGATAGTGAATCAGTGATTTGTGAATCTGATTTGTTGTCAGATGAGCAGCCGGAAACTGTGACAGCGGCTAGAAAGATGGCGGCAATTAGTTGCTTCATGTTCGATACTTGTTATGCAGCAAATGTACCCGCATCGAAGCAACCGCAATTGTAAAATTGCGACACTATCCAGCCGAATAAAGAAGTGTTGACAGCGAAAGCGTATCGTCAGACAGAAAACGTCCCGGGCTTGTGCCTGTCAATTCTTTGAAATCGTTAATAAAATGCGCTTGATCATAATAATCGTGATCATAGGCAACCTGCAGCAAATCTGCCGATTCCCTAGAAAGAAGAATTTTTAGCACCGCTTGCAGACGGATTACTTTTCCCAATTGTTTAGGACTAATACCAATGTGACGTGCGAATGACCGTTCGAGTTTTCTTCTTTTGGATAAGTCGTTTTTCATCATCGAATTGATCGCTGTGCTTCCGTTGGCTAGCAGCAACGCTTCAATGGTTGATTCTACGATCCTCTCTCTAACAGCGCTGTCATTGATTCTTTTCAATAAAAATGCCTCAATCAGCGCTATCCTTTCCTCCGTATGGCTGGCATTAATGATTTGCTTTGAAATGTCCTCAGCCTGTTCTTCTCCAAAAAGCAATGCAATTGGCGTTTCTGTATTGGCCAGATTTACGATGGACGTTTCTACGAAATTGGCAAAACCGTAGGGATAAAAACGTACCGCAAAACAGCTGACTTTTCCAGTCGGCTGAATGTAGAGAGGTTCGGTTATCTGTCCCAGAACCATCGCGCGTGGTTGAATGATATATTCATTTTCCGAAACAAAACGCCTCACATCGTCGCCGAGAATAAAGAACAATTCGATGCACCCATCTGGAAGCACACGTTGCATTGGTGTCTCAATACCTGCCTGCCCCTCTAATGTCCAAAAGCATTTGACGAACGAGGCAAGGTCGGCAGAGGGACGATAGCTTTCAAGAGTCACTTGCTACTGATTTTATAAGACATGAAAATATAATGCATTTTTGATCTAAATGCTGAGGCTGGATATAGTTTTATCTAGAGTATATATTAAACATGTTAAACGGGTGGTGCCGTTGTACAACTCAGCGAAATGTAGCCAAAGAGAAAGACCCTCAACAGCGAAGCATTAGAAGCTTCAAAGTCTCCAATACGCAACTTTATCGGCTGTCCACCTATTTTCCCTGCCTTTTCTCATGCATTTTCAAAAAGAATCAAATAATTGGAAATCCTGCACTCTTGAAAAACAGTTGTGCAACTGCCACCACCGAGATTGCGAAACGCCAATAGCGGTTACAAAATGAATCTCTGGATTAGGTCAGGTAGTACATTCCATGGTAGATTTATACTAACAGCGGATGGATAGCTTTATTTTGAGAATTGCTTCTAAGCAACTTGTATTTATTTTTATCTTTGAGAGCTACTATGCGATCCTCTAATAAGATACTGATGTTGGTGGGCAAAAACAACACCAATCTAAATGCAACCTCTCGTGGATATACATCAAATCAAAACAGGCACTCACGCGGCCAACTTATTCTGCTGTTCTTTACTTTTTGTTTTTCTGATTTTGTCCTGCAAAAAAAAGGATATTGAAAAACTTGATGGTAATGAGCAGGTTGGGAAAGATACCACGTCAATCAGTGGAAATGGGGGAATTTATTATAACGACGATATTGTGAGTACACCTCCGAAGGAATTGCTATATAGGTTTATCATATATAAAGGAAGGGTTGGCATGCGTATGGATCCCGGGAAGTACGTATACAAAATTGGTGTCTTGGGCTATTATCCCTTCCTCAGTTTTAATGTGAACCCGACTAATTACACTCCCATAATGAGCCTACGCTCGGATGAAATGCATCCTCTCAAACAGGTGCGCGAGTATGTTAACACTTTTGAGTTTTTCAGACCAGTAAATGAAGAGTTTACCTTTACACCCACTCTTAAAATCGAAGCGCTTAATTTATCGGTATCCCGTTCTACGAAAATTAAGATTGAAGTAGTTGAAAGGAACGTAGATGTGATTCATACGAATTTTGGAATGTCTCGCGAGGAAGTTAAAAAAGTGGAAAAAGACGAATTAAATGTTCCCGATTCGGAGTTCTTACAAGTTGGCCCCGACCTATTCCTAAAAAGCCTTCTATTTGATTCACAGTTAGGGACGACCAACTTCTTAGCGTTCGCTTTCCAAAACGACAAACTGGTTTCCGTGACGGGGATCAATAAGTATGCGAGTGATCTTTATGCTTTCAGCGATGTAGCGAAATATTTTGGATATGAGTCGACTGTATCCGGATTGACCCCGGTAAAATGGCAAAAAAATGGGTTGCAATTTACCGTACAGATGAAAGAAGTTAATATAGGGATAACGGAGAAAAAGATGGCACCATGTTATATTATAGAAAAGATGCCGTAAGAGAGACCGACCACCGTCTTTGAATAAAACGTTTGTCGTTGGCCTTTTAGGAAAACCTACTTCTATCTTTTCCGCAGCACCTCTTAATTGTTCCCAATCAAAAGTTCATAGCATACGCCAATTGGAGAAGGTTTCCTGAGAGACACCTTGTTGATGGCAGATCTCCTCCACACCTAAATTAATTATGTTATCATTAGGAGTGTAAGGATATGTAGTCATTGATCGAGTTTAACCTAGAATAGAATTATATTTGATTATAATTATCGAATTATATTTTATATCGAGTCAACTCAATGAAGTTCATCTGCCTATTTACCCTTTTATTGATTGTATATAGCTTTACATCTTGCAAGAAGAAAAATACCCCTGAACCCGAGCCTGATGTTACTGGAACCGTGTATGTGGGTAGCGATGACAAAAATCTGTACGCGATTAATGCCACTACTGGTTTGAAGAAGTGGGCTTTTGCAACTGATGGAGCTATCTTTTCTAGCCCCTCTTTTGTAAATGGGGTAGTATATGTAGGGAGTTTTGACAAGAAGGTATATGCCGTGAATGCTGCTACTGGGGCGAAAAAATGGGAGTTTGCAACGGATGGACTTATTTTTTCCAGCCCCTACGTTGTAAATGGGGTGGTGTATATAGGCAGTACTGACCAAAAGCTATACGCACTGGATGCAGCTACGGGTGCCAAAAAATGGGAGTTTGCAGCAGAGGGTAGTGTGGATTCGAGTCCTATGGTGGTGAATGGGGTAGTGTATGTGGGAAGTGAAGGCAAGAAGGTATATGCGCTTGATGCTGTTACAGGGGCAAAAAAATGGGAGTTTGCAATGAGCGGTACGAGTGCGACGACCCCGACGAGCCCTACATTTGCCAATGGGGTGGTCTACGCATGTGACTTTCAAAGGACACTTTTTGCCATTGACGCAGCTACCGGTGCCAAAAAATGGGAATTTAAGACAGAAGCAAGTATTGATTCGAGCCCGACAATTAAAAACGGTTTGGTGTATATAACCAGCTTTGACTTCAAACTGCGCGCTCTGGATGCGGCCACCGGAATAGAAAAATGGCAATTTGAGATTGGCATTACAGGGATGTCCAGCCCTACCGTCAGCAATGGTTTTGTGTATGTAGGAAGTATCCCTGGTAGATTGTATGCGGTCGACGCGGTTACCGGCCTAAAAAAATGGCAACTTATTACGGACGACATGAGGCCCGCCATGTACTCAAGCCTAACTGCCGCAGAAGGGAAAATATACGCCTGTACCGGCGAAAAAAAAATCTATTCACTTGATGCTATTACTGGTGCCAGCGAATGGGTCTTTCAAACTGAGGGTCTCATTAATTCTTCTCCCTGCGTGGTGACTGCAAGCGGTAATGTATACCACTCCGGAGTGAGCGGCGTACAGGAATAATGCAAAATAAATAAGATGGAGAAATGACTAGAAAAAGACTTCCCTTAGATCTAACCAGTTTAATCTGAGTCTCTTCTAAGACATAACATAGTTACTGGCTATGAAACAACAAGGCCCGATCATAATTATTGGAGATGATGCAGCAGACAGGTAAATGCAAAAAGCCATTGTCCGATTTAATCTGCACTTGCGGCAGATAGATAATGATGTCAAATTTATCTGGGCGACCTAGAAAAATGTGTCTTTTATAGCGCTATGACTGCGCCATTAGAAACGCGGCTTTGACCTGAGGGCATCTTCATCAGCAATCGATAAGTGAATACACCATTTGCACTGCCCCCTTTATAAATTCCGTCCCAAAGAATTGTTCCGCTTTGTACAGTTCCTGGCTTGCTAGAAAAAATAGCATTACCCCAGCGGTTATAAACGGTTAGCTGCTCTATTTGCAGACTGACATCCGGAAAGAAAATAGCCCAGCCATCATTGATGCCGTCATTGTTTGGCGTGAACGAAGTAGGTAAGTAAAACAGCTGACCGCAGGGCTCGCCCAGGTCAATACTTTGCTCAGCGATACAGTTTGAATCATCTTTTACAGCTATCAAGTAAGTCCCTGCCAAAAGTCCAGCAAACGAAGAATCTCGCTGGTAAGCCCGCCCATCAAGACTATAATAATAATTACCTATGCCACCGGTGGAAATGGTTAGCTGACCATCTGGCAAGTTGCAAGTTGGCATTTGTGTGTCAATACGCGTAATCACAGGCCCTTCGCTTCCTTCGACTATCACAACTTGCGTGTCATTGCAGCCGTCTTCGTCCTTGGCGGATAGCTGATAGTTACCGGCTTCCAAATTGTCAAATGTGTTCTGTGACTGATCGGAATGACCTGTTAGAGAATACCTTACTGTTCCATTTCCGTCCGCTGCGGCAACTCTTATCTGACCATTGGATTTTCCACAGCTTGTTGGCATTACTTCAATGGTATTCATTTTGAGCTTTACACTATTTTTCAAGAAAACTTGCTGGGAAGCGACGCATAGGCTATCGTCTTTCACAAAAACGGTGTATGCCCCTCCGTTCAGATTTTCAAAAAAATTATCAGTTTTGAAATCAATACCATCTATAGAGTAGCTTAATAGACCAGAGCCACCATAGGCAACAATGCGTAGTGAGCCATTCGAGTTACCACAATGAGGTAGTATTGAATCAACTAAGGAAATGACCGGCGTTGGTCGTTGATCCACTTTAATGTCGATTGAGCCCCAACAATTAGCTGCGTAAACTGACAGTTTATAGGTACCTGGTGAAAGACTAGTAAAAACGGGGGAAAGCTGTAAATCTCCATCATCCAGCCTGTAATGCAGTGGGTGACTGACCGAACCTCCCCTGGCATTAATGATCATCGTTCCATCATTTTTTCCACAGTTGGCACGTGTTGTCGTGACATCGGTCAAAAAAAACTCAACAATTTCAATAGTGATTGCCTGTGGCGGAGATTCAAGTCCATTGACATTTTGAGTTAAATAATAGGTGGTGGTGACGTTTAACGGAGAAGGATAATAGGTGTTCCCCTGCGCAAGCTTAGTTGTTAGGGCTGCATCCGCATACCATGTAATATTCTCACCAGTGACTGTTAATATTATTGGATCAGTATCGCGGCAATACGTATCTGGTGTTTGTAAAACGATTGAATCAGAACCTGGGGGGATCATAATACCTTCAAAAGATAACAACGCTGCTTCTGAACCGGAAGCAAAAACATCATTGCAAAAGGACAGAGCCACCATCAACAGTAAAGAAGCCGGAAAATCTGCCAACATCCGCCTGCCGTTTTTTATTCTCGTCTGCATATTTCAATTTATGGACGAATTGATATGAGAAAGCAATTACTCAAGTGCAAGCTCCTGCTAGCTTACTTATCAAATAAAAATAAACTTGTGATCTTGTCACCTATCGTTGGTGAGGGACAGTGTGGCATAGTTATGGGTTTTTGACAAATATTGAACTAGCCAATGCGCTTGTACGACCATCAGTAGTTTTTACTGATACACCATTTTTCCAGATTCATGCGGCGTTAGTATTGCCGTTATACACTACATTAGTAACACAGTACACATCTTTGCCTGAAACGGCTATATCAATTACATTTGAACTATATTTTTAGCCGTTGGGAAGTACAGTTTAGGTGCGCGATTCAAAGTGAATCAAACTTCCAAAGGCATTAATGTCAATGAATTCTATATCGAAATCCTTTAAACGATTTATAAGATCAGCTACCGGAACGATTGTTTCCGGAAGATAGAGGCCTCCGGCTATTGTTGCGTTTTTTCCATTAATGCCCAATATCCGTTCTGTTATTAAATAGACACCTACCGCGGTCATTCGAGCGTTTCCTTTTTTGCCAGACACAATCGTTCGAAGCTTTTTCTTTTCTCCGGATAACAACAAACCCTCCATATCGATATACAGATCATGCGAGGCTTCTAAACCTCTACTGCTGCCTATGGATTCACCCGTAACAAAATCAAATCGAATGTTGGCAGCATTTGTAAAAGCGGCAATACTTGGAACATCCAGCGTACTCAATGGATAAGCTTTCGCCAGAGACCGATTGTATAAACAGATCTCTCTTGGGTTATCTTTTGCGGGCACGGATAGCCACTCTCCATCTTGCCGGATTAGCGCCTGACCTATAAAACCGTTGACATCATTTGCAACCTCCGGCCCTACCTGGTCCTTCGTGTCATACAATCCTGCCATTTCAATACTTGTGATATAATTAAATTTGGTGGCCAGGTGTTTAACAGCAAGCGTCAATAATCCTGCTTGCCAATGGCCAGCAAAGACGATCGGGGCAACAATCGGTTTATGCAGACTTAAAAATGTTATTGGAGCGATTTGATCAGCTAATTCACTGACGGTAATACAAGCGATACCATTCGAAATGGCAGTCTCCCGTGAAATATTGCTACGGTCTTGCATCGCTGTTATGATAAGATCGATGTGGCCGAGTTTGCTTAAATCAAGTCCTTCCTCCAAATTAACATAGGCTGTTTTTGCGTTCTTTAATTCAGCGGCCAGCTGTTCACCGTTTTGAGGGTTTCTGCCGGAGAGAACCAATTCTATGCTGGTATCTGCACGTCTGATCAACCGGGCTATGTTGCTACCTACCATTCCGTAACCGCCTATAATCAAGATCCGTTTTCTTTTTAATTCCATGTTATTTTTTAAAAATCAGTACAATTCAATTACTTCACTTTGCTATCAATAGCATCGCTATTAAAATTCTGACAAGTATTTCATATAGGATCTTACACCCAATTCGATGTGGCTATCAGAAACGTTGAATTCCATACCGTAAAAAGCGAATGCCGGTTGGTATTCCGCTTTGACATATTCAAAACTTAGCTCGAATGGCCTTGTGAGCTCGTTGAGCGGATATTTGTATATCCCTGCGTTACTCAACTCCTCCTTTTCAACTCCCAACGATATGGCCAGTGCTATTTTTTTTCCTTTCATGCAGTATCCACTTTTACTACCATACGCCCAGCCGTGTGTCATAACCTGGTCGAACCATTTTTTTAACAATGAGGGAATATTAAACCAGTAGTAGGGAAATTGGAATACAATCTTATCGTATTGCTCAACTAGGCGCTGCTCAGCCTGGACATCTATCTTTTCGTCTGGATATGCATCGTACAACTGGTGAACAGTGTACTCTTCTGGAAATTTTAGCAGCTCCTCCATCCACCTTTTATTGATGGTAGACTCGCCCATGGTTGGGTGCGTAATAATGATTAAAGTCTTCATAGTAATATCAATAATTATCTACACAAAGGTAGCATGCACTACATCGAAGTCGTATATTACCCACCGATTGTTAGGTACTATAAATAATGTAAGTAATGAGTAAGATTAAGCAGACATCGACCAATTTCTCCAACAAGAATGCATTAAGTGACGAATGCCCAGAGGCTTATGCTTCAACTGTTATTGGCGGACAGTGGACACTGGTCATCTGCTCCTGGTTATTGAGCGGTAAGCTTCGGTTTGGGGAACTGAAAAAGAAGTTGCCAAACATTACCGAACGTATGTTGACCTTACAGCTCCGTAAGCTGGAAGAAAATATGATAGTCAGAAGAACCGTATATGCAGAAGTTCCACCACGCGTCGAATATGAATTAACTCAAATAGGATACGACTTAAAACCTGTCATCAAAGAGTTGGAATATTGGGGGGATCGTCATAAAAAATTAACTAGTCAATAATCCAGGGTATCCCATATATATGTAAATATCAGGATTCCGAAATTAAACAGATCGTCTTGCCCGATGCCTACGCCAGGCAGCTTGCGGGGCAACTCGATCGCCGATGATTCTGTGATCATTGCGCTATTGCCGACATTATAGATCCGTTTTCCTTAATTTATTTTAATTGCTTCTTTGAGAGATGTTACCGACTTTACTCAGAGATAGCAGGCAAGCAGAGCCCGCACCGGTTCATCGTAAGTCCGGCAGCAATGCTTTTGGCGCAATATCATACCGGGCTTAATGTGCAGAAAGACGCTATTATAAAAATCAAAGATTTATTAATATGAAGCTATGTGTCGCGCAAACTAAACCAGTTAAAGGTGACATCTCAGGAAATATTTTCGAACACCTTGGTCTTATCAAACAGGCAATCGAAGAGCAAGCCGATGTTATTATTTTCCCGGAACTATCATTAACGGGATATGAACCTGAATTAGCGGCTGAGCTAGTGATGCATTTGGACGATTCTCGGTTACAACCATTTCAGGATTTAAGCGATGCTAATGGCATTATTATTGGCGTTGGCTTACCTACCAGAGGTAGTAATGGTATCCTAATTAGCTTGTTAGTCTTTATTCCTAATCAGCCTAGACAGGTTTACTCCAAACAATATCTTCATGCTGACGAAGAGCCTTATTTCATACCGGGTAGAAAGCCGGTCTTGATAAGGTGGAAGGAGAGAACAATCTCTTTCGCAATCTGTTATGAAGTTTTTGTACCAGAACATGCCTGTAATGTTATTCAAAATGGTGCTGATATCTACATTGCTAGCGTTGCAAAAAGTGCCAAAGGAGTGGTACGTGCGTACAAACGGCTAGCTCAGATAGCCGGTGATTTTGGAATTACAGTGTTAATGGCCAACAGTGTGGGGTATCAGGATAACTTCCAAAGTGCTGGCTGTTCCGCTAGTTGGAGTAAGGACGGTGAGCTGGCTGGACAATTAGGTGATGAAGCTGATAAAATATTACTGTTTAATTTGTAGCACCCCCATAAACCAAGGCTTGGATTGTGTAAATTCCGTTACTAACTGCTCATTTTTGCCTGTAATTGTTTTTATCTCAGCCTGTAAGGTTCAGGTGACTATGATGATTTTACAAAGTTAGATAGGTCTCAGGTCAGCCAGATAGTCCAGTATTTTTAATACAAAATGGTCCGGCAAGTATCATAAGCATAGAGCCGTCCCAAATTTGATTTGAAACGGCCCCATTAAATGACAACAGCACAGAAATCCGGTCAGGCGTTAAAACCGCCGTCAATGGTCAGCGCGGAGCCTGTAATAAAATTTCCTTCTTCACTTGCCAAAAAAGACACCAAACCTGCAATATCCTCGCCGGTTCCATATTTGGGAATAGCCATCCTGCCCCTTAAAAACTCAGCATGTTCCGTATTGGAGGGGTTCATATCGGTATCAATGGGTCCGGGCTGTACCAAATTTACCGTAATGCCTTTTGGCCCCAGATCACGCGCTAAACCACGGGTGAAGCCCTGTAAGGCTGACTTGCTCATGGTATACAATGTTGTCTGCGAGCTCAATGAATTATCTGCCAAATTGCTCCCGATGGTGATAATGCGGCCACCGGCTGACATTTGTTTTGCTACCGCATGCGCAGCCAGGTAGACGGCACGCACATTGATGGACATAATGCGCTCATAGTCCTCAAGCGTATGGTCTTCGAATGCCTTTCCAATATAGATGCCTGCATTGCTTACAAGTATATCAATATGACCAAACTTTGCGATAGCGGCATTTACTGTATCGGTGATCTGTTGGCTGTCGGAACTATCTGCCTGAATCGCTACTGCATTTCCGCCTGCTTCCTTGATTTCAGCCACCACTGCTTGGGCCTTCTCGGTTGCATGCGAAAAGGTGAACAGGACTGTTGCACCTTCGCGGGCTAATTTTTTGCTGATTGCTGCTCCGATACCACGGCTGCCACCAGTTACCAGCGCTATTTTATTCTCTAACTTTTTCATTTGATTCAGTGATTAATTAACGCATCAAATTTCTACCAAATACCTTACATTTGTATGGTACTTATGAATTTGTTAGGTACTTACAAAAACGTAAGAAATGAGAAAAGAGAACTCCACGAATGCTTTTAATGAAAAGCGAATTATTGATAGCTGCGGTATGGCCTATGCCTTAGGCCTAATCGGGGGTAGGTGGAAACCTGCGATCCTATGCAGACTTTCCAACAAGACCATGCGTTATGGTGAGCTTAAGCGCGATATTGAAGGCATCTCTGAGCGGATGCTGGTAGCACAATTGCGGGAATTAGAAAATGACGGCATTGTAGAGCGTCAGGTATATCCGGAAGTGCCACCGCGCGTCGAGTATAGACTTACAGCACTTGGCGAAACCCTAAGGCCGGTGCTTGCCTCCATGTCCGACTGGGGTAACATGCATCGCGAGCAGGTAGCTGCTCATGTGCAAAATGATTAGACGATGCAGGCGTGACAAGCTCATGCCGCGTTTAGAGCGGGTCGCTGGCGTTTCTAGATAATTATTTTTTAATCAGTAATAGGCCTATTGGAAGCCGTGGGTGGCAGGCCATTACTTTTAAATAGGAATAAGAGGTTAGAATGCTAAAAAGCCGTTCACCAGTTCAATGACTTTTTTGGGTTCTTCTTCGAACATATAGTGTCCGCTATCCAATATGCCTTCGACTTTTACATTCGTGGCTACGAAAGGCAAACCCATTTTCATGTAGTTGTAGCTCACATTGCTGCCGATCCCCAAAACGGGCATTTCAAGGTGATGATAATGTTTAGCGTCTTCTATATCCTGGGTAAATGTCTGGTACCAGGCATTGGACGCCCGAATACTTGCAGCCTCGTTGTATGCGGAAGCATAGACAGCGCGGTCGAGCGTGCTCATTTTGCTGGCATCGATCATTACGTATTCGAAAAGCCAGTCAAGCAAATATTGAAAGCGTCCTTCCAGGATCTTTTCCGGTAATGCTTTAATTTGGTTAAAACCCATCCACCAGGCATACGGCGTATTGGTATCCATCTTCTCTGTAAATGTTCCTTCTGGCGGAATCAGCGGCATTTGCAACATGCTCTCACTGGGGTGAGAGCCATCCAGAACAATCAGCTTGTCGACGAAATCTGGATAATTGAATGCAAAACTCATCGCTACCATTCCACCGATATCATGACCCATCAAATGTACTTTGGTAAGTCCAAGTTGCTTTACAAGTTCGAGGATATCGGTTGCCATGTTCTTTTTGTCATATCCGGCAGCAGGTTTTTCTGAACTGCCCATCCCTCTGATATCCACGATAATGACGCGGAAGTTTTCAGCAAGTGATTGGGCAAGCGGATGGTAGGAGAACCAGGTCTGTGGCCAACCTGGCAAACAAATCAAAGACGTTCCGCTGCCGCCATCGACATAATGGAGCTCTACGCCATTCACGTTTGCATGCTGATGGGTAAAGCCAGGAAAGTGCTTTATTAATTCTTCTTCTGTATATTGAATTGGAGAGATCACTGTGTTTTCCATTGAGCAAGTAGGTTTTGATTTTCAATGCTCAAAGGTAAAGCGTCAGGGGGGCGCCGAATCTATCATTTGGTAGATTCGGTAATCAACGGACATTTTTTCTGATCCGACTCAATGCATTCGGTGTAATGCCGAGGACTTCGGCGAGCTGTTTGACTGGTACTTTTTGTAAAAATTCAGGGTTATTCATAAATTCCAAATAACGCTGCTCGGCGGAAAGGGTTTGGAAATTCAAGATCTGGTCGATCATCCTGACCGAGGTTGCCTCCCAGATTTTGCGGCCGAACTCTTGCCAGACGCTCACGTGGGCGTATAAGAAATCCATATCCTTTTTGTCAATGACAATCAGCCTGGTTTCTTCGATGGTGTCAATGTTAAAGCGGGATGGCTTTTGGGGATTAAGGCTGGAAATCTCTGTAAAAAACTCATCCTTGAAACAAATCCAGCTCGTTCTTTCCTCTTGGTTCAGATGATAGAAGAAGCGGACCCCTCCTGATACGATAAAAAAATATTGATTGGCGATTTGACCTTTCCGCAAAATCAGCTTTCCCTTAGGAACTAACCTTTCGTTACACCTGGAAAGCACCATTTGAAGATCCAGGTCATCAATCGATATCATCCCTCTTAAAAAGTTGACGAATTCTTCCATTTTGATACGGTTATGATTTAGGCATCGACAAGATTAATGACCGGATCCGTCTCAGTACACGCCTAATTTCTTAGCCGTTGAGCTTCCCGTTTCCAATAATTTCTAACAGGTTGTCACATTGCGCCTGTAGTCCGGTCTGCGTTAATTCGTCATCAAGTTGCTTTAATGCGTTGATCTTGAGATTTACGTTTGGAATGGAATAAGCGCTTTGCTGGTTTTTCTTTGTTCCCAGGGCCGTCAGCGTTAGCAGCAGGGCAGCAAGGGCTTTGTCGCCGCCCGTATTGAGCGGAGAAGAGCTGATGGCGGCCACGGGTTTCTCGTTCAGATCGCCTGTTGCCACAGTCCAGTCGAGTGCATTCTTCAATGTTCCCGGGATGCCAAATGCATATTCGGGTGTGCAGATAACAATGCCATCAGCATTTTGGATGGCCGTTTTAAATTTGATAACACCTTCATTTTCTGAAAGTCCCGGACTGAAATGTGGGATTTTATCCAAACCATCAAATATTTGGTAATCTACATTTTCAGGGAAACATTTTGCCAGCGTTTTCAGGACAAGCGTATTGGTCGAGTCTGAACGCAAGCTGCCCGAAATACCTATTATACGAATTGGTTTCATCATTGAGTATTCTAAATCTTTCCGAAAATCTCAGCAGCAAGTTAATTAAACGGTTTGGTTGTTGCATAGCCGCAGTATCAAGTCAAATTACCTTGCCCGACTCTACTATTGATTATTTGCCACCTAGTTGCCTCTGTAAGTAGAATAACCGTAGGCCGACAGTGTGATTGGTACGTGATAATGTTTGCTGCCTTTGATCTCGAAGACAACCTCAATAAACGGATAGAAGCTCTCTATTTTTTGTTTTTTGAAATAAGCTGCTGTCAAAAACGTCAGTTTGTAGATACCTTCATTAGCGCTTTCAGCGCTAAGAAAGTCGGAAATCGGGCCATTCGAGTCGGTTACTTTTTCCGCTACGGCTGACCATGTTTTTTTATCAGCGTCCAGTTTTTCCAGTCGGATAGGTACGTCTGGTGCGGGCATTCCTTTGGATATATCAAGGATATGACTTGATAACTGGTACGTTTTAGATTGCGGGTAAGCCAGGGTTGTGCTTAGCATCAGCGTCAGCACAAAAAGTATTTTTTTCATTGCTTTCAGGTTTGTTTCTTGCAAAGCTACAAGTCCGGTTTACCGAAAGTGTTGACCTAAGTCAACGTTTTTAAAGTCGTGATTTTACGCGGCTTAATGTAGAGGGAGAAATTCCCAGGTATGAAGCGGCCATCTTATTGGATACCCGCAGTAAAAATTTTGGTTGTGATGCAATGATCCACTTTACTTTTTCCAGCGCGTCAAAACCCTGGAAGCCGTAAATACGTTTTTGAGCACTTACAAAGCCTAACTCCAGTATTTCCCGGTAGATGCGACTGAACTCGGGTAGGGTATCTACGAGCTGAAAAAAGTCCTTTCGTGATATTACAAGCAGCTCTGATTTTTCAAGGGCCTGCAAATATTCCAAGGCGGGCTTCTGATCTATAAAGCTGGGCAGAGCCGTGGCAAACATGCCCTCAAAAGCAAAGTACCGCGACGTTTCAACGCCTGCATTATTTAATGTGAATACCCGAAGAGATCCAGTATTAATAAAATAGTAAGCCCTGCAAGTATCATTATAGCTGATCAAAACTTGGTTTCTGGCAGCTTTTACGGGATGAAAGAATGAACATATATTTTCAAGTTTTTCGTGATCGATATCATGTCTGCTCAGAATGTAAGATGCCAGAGGTTGATATAGAGCAGGTACTTTATTGATTGGTTGCATTAGCTCTGAATATTTACAAAAAGTTAGTATTTACAAGGGCAGCACGCTTGTGGAAACGGATTCAGTAAAAATCGATTGGCCTGGAAACACGCATTGCCTGCTCTCATGAAATGTAATACATTTGAGCTAAATCAACACAGAACTGGCGCTTGAAAACCGGTTTTGATCAAGTTTTATCCTCGATATTGCAATTGTTTTAGTCTCTTCGAAAAAATGACGGATCGTATCCAATTTGAAGCAGTTCAGCCGGTCGCGGCATTGGAACCGTTGGTGGAAAGCTTTTGGAGACTGGCAAATGAAACTGATGATAAGAAACCTGCCGTCATCCTGCCGGACGGGCGGTTGGACGTCAGCTTTACTTCGAGAAATCACCAGCGTATCCTTTTGCATGGTCTGGAAACCCAGCCCTCGCAAGTTGAGATAGCGCCCGGATTCAGCATGTTTTGCATAAGCTTCCGGCCACTGGCGGCTGAATATCTCTTTAAAAGTTTTCTGCCGATTGTGCCTGATAGCATAAGCTTGCTTCCGGCAAACTATTTTACTGATACCGTGGATCATTTCGAGAACATCGGAGAGTTTTCCGGTCTTTTGACAGAAGTCCTATCAAAAATGCTCACAGCAGATATTGATCCGCGAAAGAAAAGACTGTTTGATCTGATTTATAGCTCGCACGGAGGCATGAGCGTAAGAGCGCTTTCGGAAAATGTCGGATGGAGCGCCAGGCAAATGAACCGCTACTTCCAGGACACTTTTGGTATGTCATTGAAAACCTATTGCAGCGTGTTGCGTTTCAGGTCTTCTTTCGGGCATATCAAATCAGGCAAGCTTTTCCCAAAAGAAAATTACGCAGATCAATCGCATTTTATCCGCGATATTCGAAAATTTGCTGGCGTTGTACCCAAAGAGCTGGCCAAAAACACCAACGACCGATTTATACAATTTTCCACGCTTCCACCCAGCTAGTTTTGTCTTATAATTAACGAGACAAACTATGACAACAGAAAATAAGACAATTGCAGTCGTGGGCGGCGGGCCGGGCGGTTTAACGCTGGCACGACTCCTTCAAATGGGTGGCGCTCAGGTGAAAGTGTATGAGCGGGACCTTAATAAGGACGTGCGCGTTCAGGGCGCTACACTCGACCTTCATGAGGAATCGGGCCTGGAAGCCCTGCGACGGGCAGGTCTGATGGATGCTTTTTACGCCAATTACCGGCCCCACGCCGGCAAGCTCCGGGTTACGGATCAGCACGCTAGTATCCATTTTGACGACCACGACTCTGGCGAGCTGACTGAAAATCGCCCCGAAATTGATCGTGGCCCTTTAAGAGATATATTAATTGAATCGCTGGCAGATCAGACCATCGTATGGAACAGCCATTTTCTATCTATGGAAAAAAGAGGCCAGGGATGGCTTTTGCATTTCAGCAACGGCAGCAACGCTTACGCTGATGTGGTCATAGCAGCCGACGGCGCTAATTCACGGGTTCGTCCGTATATTACAGACATTAAGCCGCTTTACTCAGGCATTACTATCGTGGAAGGAAACCTGTATGATGCAGATGCCAACGCGCCGAAGTTATGTGAGCTGACCAAAGGGGGTAAAGTATTTGCTTTGGGCAATGAACAATCCTTAATACTAAGTGCCAAGGGCGATGGCAGCCTGTCTTTTTATACGGGTATAAAAGTGCCGGAGCAATGGATTGACAAATGTGGGATTTCCTTTTCAAACAAAAAGCAGGTCCTGAACTGGTTTAAAGATGCCTTCGGCTTATGGAGCGACTTATGGCAGGAATTGTTTGCCAGCGGCGAGCTTTGGTTTGTTGCGCGTCCGCAGTATCATTATCCCACGAATCAGCACTGGGAGCCGCTTCCTAACTTGACGATGATCGGTGATGCGGCACACCGGATGCCTCCATATGCAGGGGAAGGCGTAAATATGGCCATGCAGGACGCTATGGAGCTGGCAACGCAACTGGTATCGGGTGAGCATGCCACCATCACCGAGGCGATAGCAACATTCGAAAGGCAAATGTCTGCGCGAGCGGCGGCGGTAACGAAAATGTCACTTGATTCGACCGAGATGCTGCATTCCAAAGGTGCGCTGAATAAATTACTTGACATGTTTGAGGGCTATAAGCATGATCTTACGGAAAAATAACGGCGGTAGACAATGATAAATATTAATCTGATAATACCTTACAGCAACGAGCACACGGAAGCATTGCGTGATGTTTTTTTCAGATCGCGATGCCATGCGTTTTACTGGGTAAATCCCTCGGAATTTCAACTTGGTGACTTTGATCAGTCTATTGTTGGCGAAAATCTGTTGGTGGCAGTCCATGAGAGCAGGCCTGTGGGCTTCGTGTCGTGGTGGGCACCCGGTAACTTTATCCATAATCTTTTTGTTGACCCGGATTTTCACGGGCAAGGGATAGGAACTGCGTTGTTGGATTCCTGTTTGAAAGTGATTGGCCGGCCGGCAAGACTCAAATGTCTGACTGCTAACCAAAGCGCAATGGATTTTTACCTACAAAAAAAATGGACAGTCGTTGAAAAAGGTGACAGCACAGAAGGGGAGTTTTTACTGCTCAGCGCAAATGACTAGATCGCCCTCGTGAATATGTAGCCGTAACACGCAAATTGGTTGCAGAAGAACCTTTTTTTGTTATCTTTTTTGAGACAATTTAGAAAAATCGGTGCTACAACTTGGTAGAATACTGGGAGGCAAGCCTATCTTTGAACGATGGGTTATTCCGAGCAGCTAATAAGAATTCTAAACTATGCTTCCAAGCGATGATGCGGTGTTAAAACACCTGGGCGAAGCTGTCTTCACGGCCGGCAATGACGGACAGATCGTTTCTTCCAACGCCGCTGCCACTAAGCTTACCGGGTATACCGACAAAGAGTTAAAAACTCTGTCATTAGCCAATTTGTCCGGGCCGGAGCCAGACGCCATCAAGTTACAATACGAGCTTAATCAGGCAATACAGAGGAATGGCTTTTTTATCGAAGGGTGGGGGCTTAGAAAGGATGCCAGCCGGTATTGGGCTGAGACCTCATACTGGCCGATTTTTGATGATCAGGACCGCCATTGGGGTTTTTCTGTATTAATAAAAGATATTACCCAAAAGAAACAGGAGCAAATCGCGCTGCTGGAAAGCGAAGAAAGGTACCGGTTGATTGTTGAGGCGGTGCGGGATTATTCCATCTTTATGCTCGATACGCAGGGGCACATTGTGACCTGGAACGATGGCGGCCGTCTGGTGCATGGTTATTCGGCTCCGGAAGTGCTGGGTCGTTACTTTTCTTTTTTTTACACGCACGACGACTTGCTGGCAAAAAAGCCGGAAACAGAGCTTGAAGTTGCCAAAACAACGGGTACCTACCGCGAGGAAGGTTGGCGGGTCAGAAAAGACGGCTCATTATTCTGGGCAAGTGTGGTACTGACGGCTCTATATGATGCGCATAACAAACACATAGGCTATTCGAAAGTGGTTCGTGATCTGACAGATAAGATGATGGCCGAAGAATCATTGCGCCAAAGTGAGATCCGTTACCGATCGCTTGTTGAGCAGGTGGGGGACTATGGGATTTTCATGCTTGATACCAAAGGCCGGATTGTTAGCTGGAACGAAGGGGCTAAACGAATCAAGGGCTATGCGGCCGAAGAGATAATCGGAAAATACTTTTCTGTTTTTTATCCCGAAGAAGAAATCATCGGAGGCAAACCGGTAAGGGAGCTGCAAATCGCGCGTGCTTCGGGTAAATATGAAGAGGAAGGCTGGCGTTTACGCAAAGATGGGAGCCGTTTCTGGGCAAATATTGTTATTACTGCCCTGTTTGACCCCGAAGGCCGGCATACGGGTTTTTCAAAGGTGACCCGCGATTTGACTGAACGTAAGCTGGCTGAGCAGGCTTTACAGCAAAGCTCAAATCAATATCGCCAGCTAGCCGCAGAACTTTCCGAAAGCAATGACCGGTTGTCAGTCGTGAACAGGGAACTAGAAGAATTTACAGCCGTAGTGTCCCACGATTTAAAGGAGCCGGTTCGGACCATCAAAAGTCATTTGCTTTTAATGAAACAAAACCTGCAGCAGGAGAATTTTGAGACCATTCCCATCAGTCTTGCCAAAAGCTTGCGGGGTGTGCAACGGATGCAGGAATTGATTGATAACTTGCTGTATTATAGTCAGATCAGCAATGTAAATTTACAGAAGCAGAAACTTAAAGCCAGCGATGTCATTGCCGAGGCAGTGCAGAATTTGGACGATGCCATCCAAAAGAGTGGCGCCGAGCTTATTATAAATCAACAAGTTGAATACTTATACGGAGATAGGGTACAGCTTGTACAGCTTTTACAGAACCTTTTAAGCAATGCTATAAAGTTCACCGAAAAAGAAAAACCCAAGGTTATTATTAGTGCATTCAGCCAGGATGAGCACATAGAGCTGGTCGTTCAGGATAACGGCATAGGGATACCTAATGAACACCTCGAAAAAGTGTTCGGTGTATTCAGGCGGCTGCATTTTGCCAGCAAATATCCAGGCAACGGGGTTGGCCTTGCCATCTGTAAAAAAGTGGTAGAACGCCATAACGGCAGGATTTGGGTGGAGTCAAAACCTGGCCAAGGAACGAGTTTTCATGTTATTATCCCGCAGGGCTGGCCTGCAACAACTCAGGAAAATGAAGCGGTTTAAAATAGCTATCGTAGAAGACGATGAAGATGAACGGTTTTTTATGGTTGATGCCTTCAACTCATTTGCCGGCTTTGAAGTGGTGGGTGAGTTTGGAAATGGCGACCAATTGATGGCATGGCTTGGTAAGCAGGCGGATCCCACTACCGAATTGGTGATCACAGACCTGAACATGCCCGGCAAGAACGGGTATGATATCATTTCTGAGGTGCGCTCAAAATATAGCGGCATTGACGTGGTTGCTACCTCAACTTCGTCGGTTGATGCCACCCGAAATAAATGCCTTGCCATGGGCGCACGCCAATTCCTTGTAAAGCCCGACGTTTTCATTCATTATCAGGACTATGTAGAAAGGTTATATCAGCTTTTAAGTCCGGCCAGGTCAAGTAATTGATTATCAGGGAAAGAAATAAGCACAATGACAAGATACAAACGGCGCGAAAATTTTCGCGCCGTTTGTTGTTATCGGGCAATATCCGGTTTACGGATTCTGGGTCAGCTTTGCATTGCGATCGATTTCGGCTTGCGGGATAAAGAATATCACGCGAGGGTCGGTAGGCAATACTTTCTGATTTACATTGGTTGTCGGTGTATTGTTCAAAGAATGTGTTCCGGGATAATTTCTTTCCATTGGTATATTATTACGGAACAGATCATACGAGCGGTGTCCTTCAAATGCCAATTCGAGCATTCGCTCCTCCATGACTACATCCAGGGCCTTTTTGGTTCCCAGATTGGCAACGGTGTAAAGTTTATCACCCGTCAGACCTGCACGCTGGCGGATCAAATTTACATCTTCCAGTGCCAGGGCCGTTTTTCCCAGTTTCGCATTGGCTTCTGCCCGGATCAGGTGCATTTCTGCAAGCCGCAGATACACCGGTGAGCTTAGGTTGATGACGCCTTCCTGCATGGAGTATTTGTTAACATAATACATCGGCGTTGAGGGCGACAGCTTGACATTGTACTGCAGAGCCCCATTGATCGTATATGGAGACACGAAATTGTTTCTGAGGTCACCCGGATTTTTAGAGAGAAAATCAACATACTTTTTTGAGGCATAAATCTCTGCCCAGCCACTTACGCCTTGTCCCTGCGGCGTGCCGGATGCATCGGCGCTAAAATACATGGATCCAATCGCCGAGAATGCTCTATCCTGCACTTTTGTGTGGCGAATAGCAAAGATGGTTTCGGGATTACTGGCAGGAGCCGTTTTAAAATAGCTGCTGTATTCTCCGCCCTGAACCAGCTTGTAGCGTCCCGACTTGATGACCAGATCAGCATATTTGATTGCATTATCATTCTCACCTTTGTACAGATATACACGTGAAAGCAGCGCCTGAGCGACTTCTTTTGAAGCAAACGAATTTGACTTATTTTCAGACATCAGATCCGCTGCCTTGAGCAGATCCTGAATGACGGAGTCATAAACGTCTTTTACTGAGCTGCGGGTGATTGTGTTGATCTGATCGTCGCTTAATCCGTCCAAAAGCAGTGGAACGCCTGGGTTATTGCCATTTTCCTGAGGATACGGCCGACCAAAAACACGCACCAAATTGAAATGCATCATCGCTCTAAGGTAAAGGTTCTCACCTTTTAGCTGGCGCAGTGTAATGGAGGACTCATCGGGAACGTATGCAATAATCTTGTTGGCTGCCGCAATCACCTTGTAAGCCTGGCCCCAGAAATTAGTGGCATGACCCGAAGTATTGATATGCGTGTAACGATATGCCCGCGTAAGATCATCGCCTGATGACTGTCCCTGTGCAACTTCGTCACTGGGATATTCCATCAAAAAATGCACGCTGCGCACATAAGCTGCATTCAATAGCACAGCGTAAGTGCCGATGGTTGCCGTCTCAACATCTCCCGCATTGGTTAGTGCCGACTCTTCGTCAATGGAAGTTGTGGGTTCGTAATATTTCTCACAGGACACCGTACTCAGTGTCAGCGACCCCATTAATAGGAATTTAAATATTGAATATTGTCTCATATACTATTAGAATGAAAAGTTGATCCCTATAAGATATTTTTTGCTGATTGGATATCTTAAACTCGATAGTCCGGAGCTTAAATCAACCTGTGATAAGGAAACTTCCGGATCCGGGCCTGAAAACTTGGTTGCCGTCCATAAATTATCACCGCTTACAAAAACAGAAACCCGCGAAAAGCCGCTTCTGCCTAAAACATTGTCAGGAAGCGAATAACCCACACGAACGTTTCTCAGCCGGACGTAACTACCATCTTCCAGGTAACGCGAAGAAGACTGGTTGGAATCTTTGTTACCTCCCACAATTGCTTTGGGGTGCGTAGCTACGTCACCCGGCTTTTGCCAGCGGTTCCAGTCTTTGGCAGGCACCATTTGATTATAGGCCTCATAGAAACCATCATTGTCGAAATAAACACGGCTTTCATTATATACCCAGTTTCCGTAAACAAAGTTAAAGAATGCAGAAAAGGTAATGTTCTTGTAGGTCAATGTATTGGAAAGACCACCCGTGAACTTGGGAGCAGCCGTTTTTCCTGTAAACTGGCGTGAATCGGCCGTTTGCGCCTGGTTATAAGTGCTCGTTAGTTCTTTGGTAAGATTACCATTAGCATCCTTTACAATTCTTTCCCATTGCGGATCGCCGTTTTCCGGATTTACGCCCGCCCAGATCGGCATGTTGTACTCATCCATATTATGCCCGACAGCGATAGGCTGGCGTGCGCCGGAGTTGAATACGGTAGAGCCATCGCTCAGTTCGAGAACCTTGTTGCGGTTGAAGGCCATGTTCAGGTTGGTTTCCCAATTAAAACCATTGCGTTTAATGTTGGTAGATGTCAGACTGAACTCGATACCCTTATTGCGGATAGAACCTGCATTTACCCAAACGTAGCCGTAACCCGTCGTTGCTGCCAGCGGTTTGCGGTATAGCAGCTCGCTGGCCTCTTTAACATAGGCGTCAACAACCAGGTCAATGCGATTGAAAAAACTCAGGTCAAATCCGATGTTTGAAGATTTGATCTTCTCCCAGGTGAGGTCCGGGTTTCCTTTTTGCGAAGGAGCTGCGCCGGGAAGTCCCGAGTAAGATGCATCGGCAGAAATGGTATACAATCCCAATGAAGCGAAATTGCTTAGACCGTCTGCATTACCAACCGTTCCATTACTCGCACGAAGTTTTGCAAAAGTCAGGGTTTTGTTGTTTTTCAAAAACTCCTCATTACTCAGAATCCAGGATGCTCCTAGCTGATAGAAATTGGCCGTAGAGTTGTTTTTTCCAAACAAAGAAGAAAATTCGTTTACAAAAGATCCGATCAGAAAATACTTATTGTCGTAGTTGTAATCGGCTTGTCCCAGAAATTTACGGAAACCCACCTGCTCATTGAGCCCGGTAGGATTGGTCAGGATATCCGTAGCCACCGACATTACGTCACGGCCGGGAGGCAAGCCTTTTCCTGCCGCGCTGGTGCTGCTCGAATAAGTCGTTTCCGCTTCGGCAACGCCCAGAAGCGTAAGTCCGTGTTTGCCGAAATCTTCGGAATAGCGTATACGGTTTGAGGTAAGCAAGCGGTTGGAATAGCTGGTTCCGTTATAGAGCTCACCACCGTTGGCCCCGCCCTGTTTGGTGCGTTTGTCATTATAGCTCGCACTCAGGCCATTTCCAAAATTGATCCGGTTATAAGATGACAATGTGATTTTGTCTGTCAGCTCATAGTCCAGATCCACATCGGTTGTAACATTCAGGCTTTGGGCCTTCGCATAGTTATACTGAACGGAATGCAGGAAATTTTCCCGCTCGCGTCCCAGCCATCCGGGGTAGCTTCTGCCGTCTGTGGGTTGGCCCTCACCATCATATGCTGGGTCGAATGGAAGGTTGTTATAGGCATCGTATAAAGTATTGCTGTTTGCATAGTTATCCTTGTTGAAGACGCCATTGAACAGCACCTTGGCAGTCAATCTTTTCGTCAGCTGCGATTGCAGGTTTGCGCGGAAGTTGTAGCCCGTCTTATCATTTTCGATCTGCGTTCCCTGCTCCTTGTAGTAGTTGGCAGAAATGTAAAAAGTGGTTTTCTCACTTCCTCCGGAGGCAGAGACGGTGTGGTTGTTGACAAATCCCGTCCTGAAAGCCTCATCCCACCAGTTTGTATTGGTTTGCAGCACCGATGCATCCCGCGGGTAAAAAGTGCTTTGGAAATCATACAACTGCTGGGAATTCATCAGGCGGAAATTTCCGGTGGTCGCCTGGGCAAATCCCATGGTGTTGGCAAAACTGATTTGCGTTTTACCCGCTTTCCCCATTTTTGTGTTGACAATGATAACACCATTGGCTGCGCGCGAACCATAGAGTCCTGTTGCGGCAACATCTTTCAAGACCGTAATGTTTTCAACATCGACAGGATTGTAACTGCCGCCAATGTTTCCGTCAACGACGATTAACGGGGATGTTCCCGCAGAGATAGTGCCTGCTCCGCGGATCAATATACGTCCTGCGCTGGTAGGATCACCCGATGCGCTTGAAACCACAACGCCCGGCGCCTTACCCTGAAGCAGGTTGGGAAGCTCGTTGGAGGTGACATCTCTGAGTTTTTCGTTATTAATCGTGGTAACAGAACTTGACAGGTATTTCATCTTTTTGGCTGAATATCCCACCACCACAACCTGGTCTAGCTCCTGGATGGAAGAGCTCAGCGAGATGTCAAACACTGTTTTCTGACCTAATTCAGCCTCAACGGGTGCGTAACCGATGTAGCTGAATATTAGCGTAGCATTGGCAACGAGATTTTCGGGGATGCTCATCGAAAAATCCCCGTTCATATCGGTCGCAGCACCGACCGCATTGTTGTTCTTAAGGGTAACGGTTACCCCCACAAGGGGCTCTCCCTTTTCATCTTTCACTTTACCCGTTACGGTCCTGTCCAGGCTGCTTACCTGCAAAGTGGGATAGGCCATCAGCGGCAAAGCGCTGCCTTGTTGCGGGGCAAAAAGTGATATCCCGATCATCATTGCAAGGGGATAGCGCAGTGACTTTTTTCTGGGTAACCACAAGGATTTTTTTGGTTTGGGCTTAGGTTTTGTCATAGTAGTAAATTTTGTTTACCCGGCAAAGTAACCCAAATTTTACTACCCATCAATACTGTGTATTGAGAAATAGTGCAATTTTTATGTATTAATTATTAGATTTTACAATAGATCTTTTTGTGTTCAGATCTCATACATTATAATATCTACTGGTTAGGTGTTTTCGTTCACGCAAATTATGTGCTCGATAACGCAAGAATTCACGATTTTTAGCCGGCATAGATTGAGCCAAAAAATTATCAAAAGCTGTGGCAGGAAAAACTTGGAATAAGCATATGTGCCCAAACCAGGTGAAATGAGATAGCTATTCTGTGAATCAACGGTAGTTTACATCACCACCCCATTCTTCGGCAAAATCTTCTCCGGGATTTTGCTTGCCCCGATCAGCTCTAAGAGATTAATCTCGATTGTTCGCGAAAGTGAGGTCATGGGAATGTCGTTTGGCCCGTTCTCGAATGGGTTCTGCATGACATAGGCGATCCATTCCATATACAGAAAGAGAAACGAGATAATGAATGTGATCGGAATAGCGATCCGGCCGATGCTTTCGACAAGACCCATGGGCAGGATCAACGTAAATATGAAGATAACCAGCACGACAAAAAAGCTGTATTGCGTTGGGAAAATGGTGTTTTTTATGCGCTCGCACTTTCCCATGGCATCGCATAAGCGTTGCAGGGTCTGGTCAATGTTCTGATAAAGCAGGGTTTCGATCTTGCCATCCTGGTGCAGCTCGGAGAATTTGAACTGTATCAGATTTAAAATTGCGTTGGGAATATTGTTCTGGTTGGCTGCGTAATCATGCTCGGAGGCCGTCAAATGCAGATCGGCATAAACCAAGACCGGCTCTTTGCGTAAAGAATTGGCCAGGGCATAGCACCAGGCAATCTGCAAATGGGTGATGTTGGCGACCACTTCATCTTTTTCGTTTTTGTTGGCCTTAATAAAAGTGATAGACTGCCTGATAAGCGTGCGGCTGTCGTTGACAATCTCGCCCCAAACCTTTCGCCCTTCCCACCAGCGATCATACGCCGAGTTGGTCCTGAAACCCAGCAGCAGCGAAATCGCCGTTCCCAGAATGGTAATGATGGATATGGGAAAAGAGAGAAAATGCCAGTTTTGGTAGCTGAAAAGGTAAAAAACCAGCGTCGCGTAGGCAGTAACGGCCAGCAGACCGTGCCAGATGCCTTTGAGCAGCCGCCAGATTGAAAAGACTTGCTTAACGTACATGATAGGGGAATTTGTATAACGTAATTGCTTGTGCTAAAAAAGAATGCCCGCACTGGGCAGCCAGCAAGATTTCATAAATAATTGATAAAAAAACAGCTCACAGAAATATTATTTCCGTGAGCTGTTTTTTGTAGATGTGCTTGATGCTAAGCTATCTCAGCAGCAGGCGCATCAGGCGGCGTATGGTCGTGTTTTTTCTTGCCCATGGCTATCTTTTCAATGGCAACAAAAAGAACAGGCACCACAAAGATGGCCAGCGAGGTTGCTGCAAGCATCCCCCCGAATACGGTCCAGCCTATGGTTTTTCTTGATTCTGCCGCAGCTCCACTGGCAAATGCAAGTGGAAGCACACCCAGAATAAAGGCCAGTGAGGTCATAATGATGGGGCGCAACCTGAGCCGAACGGCTTCCAGGGTTGCTGCTACAAGCTCCATACCGCCATCGACACGTTCCTTGGCAAATTCAACGATCAAGATCGCGTTTTTTGCCGCAAGACCGATCAGTGTAATCAGACCGATCTGTGCATAAATGTTATTTGATAAATTCGGCAGGAACGTAAGTGTCAGAATCGAGCCGAAAGCGCCGATTGGGACGGCAAAAAGCACTGAGAAAGGGATAGACCAGCTTTCATATAATGCTGCCAGAAACAGGAACACAAAAACGATCGAGATTGAAAAGATCAATGTTGTACTATCACCCGCTTTAATCTCCTCACTACTCATACCAGAGAATTCGTAACTATAACCGGCGGGTAGTTTCTGGGCGACCTCACGCAGCGCGTTAATGGCCTGCCCACTACTGTAACCCGGCTTAGGCGTTCCGTTGATTTCGACAGAACGGTAAATGTTATAGTGGGAAATCAAAGCCGGGTTTTCTACCACTTTGGTTGTTACCAGCGAGCCGAGCGGGATCATATTTCCTTCACGGTTGCGGACATAGAACTGCTTGATTTTATCCAGCGACGAGCGGAAACTGCTGTCAGCCTGCACCATTACCCGGAAATTACGTCCGTAAAGGTTGAAATCGTTTACATAACTACTACCCAGAAGCGTCGAAAGCGAGCTGAAAACATCATTGACCTGAACACCCAATTTCTTGGTTTTATCGCGGTCCACATCAATCTGGTAACTCGGTGTTCTGGCATTAAAGAAGGTATAGGCCATGGCAATCTCGGGACGCTTGTTGACCTCGCCAAGGAAATTACGCATCACACCTTCAAACTGCTGAATGTTGTCGGTGCTGGTGGATTGTTGCAGCTGGAATGTAAAACCAGAGGTTGCACCAAGACCCGGAATGGCCGGCGGAGCAATAGCGAGCACCCTTGCTTCCTTAATATCGGCCGTACGGGCCTGTATCTGCTTGATAACCGCCTGCACGTGATGCTCGGCGCCTTTACGGTCTGCCCACGGCTGCAAGCTGATAAACAGCGTACCTACATTGGACTTGTTTGAAAAGCTTAAAACGTTAAGTCCTGCCAAACCACCTGCTACACGGACTTCTGGAATTGCAGAAACGCGCTTCATGACCTCTTTGAGCATAGCAATGTTACGCGTCGTTGAAGTAGCTTCCTGCATTTCGTAGGTTACAAAAAGACGCCCTTCATCTTCAACCGGGATAAAACCCGATGGTTTGTTTTTGAAAAGGAAAAACAGACCCACAAACAGGCAGACCATCATCACAAGCACCAGCGGAGTTGCCTTGATCCATTTGGCCACGCCGCGCGTGTAGCCATTTGAGACTTTGTCAAACCAACGGTTGAAGCGATCAAAGAATCTTTCCAGCCAGTTCTTCTTGTCATTTTCACCTTTGGAAGGTTTGAGCATGATCGTGCAGAGCGCAGGCGTAAGCGAAAGGGCAACAAAAGCCGAAAGCAAAACAGATACGGCAATGGTGATGGCAAACTGCTGATAGAGCCGACCTACAATTCCGGGCACAAAACTTACGGGAACAAAAACTGCAGCCAGGATAAGGGCAATCGCAATTACAGGTCCCGAGATATCCTTCATCGCCTGAACGGTTGCCTCCTTGGGCGACATTTTCTTTTCGTCAATATAATGCTGGACGGCCTCGACAACCACAATGGCATCATCGACAACTATACCAATGGCCAGTACGAATGCAAATAGCGTAAGGGTGTTGATCGTAAAACCAAACGGGATGAAGAAGATCAATGTACCAATCAGCGAAACGGGGATGGCAAGGATTGGAATCAATGTTGCCCGCCAGTTTTGAAGAAACAAAAACACAACGACAACAACCAAAATCATTGCTTCGGCAAATGTTTTCAAAACCTCCTCAATCGAAACTTTAACTACGGTCGCCGTTTCATTGGGGATCACATAATCGATGTCCTTGGGAAATGTCTTTTTCATTTCGGCAAGCTTGTTCATCACACCTTCATAGGTGGCAAGCGCGTTGGCGCCCGGCGCCT
The DNA here is from genome assembly GCF_021502625.1 of Dyadobacter sp. CY351. Taxonomy (NCBI): domain Bacteria; kingdom Pseudomonadati; phylum Bacteroidota; class Cytophagia; order Cytophagales; family Spirosomataceae; genus Dyadobacter; species Dyadobacter sp. CY351. The sequence continues at coordinate 681,673 of NZ_JAKFFU010000004.1, forward strand.
GATAGATCAAAACAAAGGCTGCTGGTTTTCCGGCAACAAATGCATTGGCACCGTAATCGAATTTACCCAGCTCAACGCGGGCTACATCACGCAAGTAAACAACACTTCCTTCCTGAGGCGAGCTTCTTACGATAATGTCTTCGAATTGCGCCTTGCTATTCAGGCGGCTATTGGTCAATACATTATATTCAAATGTCTGCGTATTGGGTTGCGGGTTACCGCCAACGGTTCCGGCTGCAACTTGAAGGTTTTGCTCGGCAAGCGCCGCTGAAATATCCGAAGGCGTCATACGCAGGTTGGCCAGCTTTTCGGGGTTCAGCCAGATCCGCATACCAAAGTCATCTGCTCTGGAAATAATATCTCCAACCCCTTTTACGCGCTGTAATGCGTCTTTAAGATATATGTTGGCATAGTTACCAATGAACTGGGCATCATGGGTGCCATTGGGCGAGTACAATGCCAAAACGATCATGATACTTGGCTGGCGTTTTCTTACAGTCAAACCAAGACGCTTAACGGCATCGGGTAGGGTAGGCTCTGCCACACTCACCCTGTTCTGAACGTCCAGGGCGGCAATGTCGACATTGGTTCCAACATCAAAAACAACGTTAATGCTGCTTTGCCCGCTGCTGGTAGAGTTACTGGACATGTAAGTCATGCCCGGCGTACCGTTGATCTGGGTTTCAATAGGCGTCGTTGTGGTCTGCTCAACGGTCTGAGCGTCGGCGCCGGTAAAGTTACCGCTTACTGTTACGGTCGGCGGCGTTACATCCGGATACTGCGCAACAGGCAATATGGTCAGTGCAATAAGACCCACCAGGACCAGCACGATGGACGTAACAATGGCTGTAACGGGCCTTTTTATAAAAATATCTGCAATCATTTTTACTGGATTATAATATTAGTAAAAGAGCGAAGGATTATTTTCCCTCTTTAATAACTGCGCCTTCTCTCAGGTTCTGAACGCCTTCGACGGCAATCTTTTCTCCTTCTTTCAGCCCGTCTTTAATGATCACGTTGGCTCCCAGGGATGTTCCCAGCACAACCCGGCGCTGGCTTACTTTGCTGCTGTCGCCAGCAACATATACAAAGAATTCACCCAGCTGCTCAGTAACTGCCTTATAGGGGATCACCACAGATTTGGCAGCAGCATTATTAAGCACGCGCACAGTTCCGCTCATGCCCGAACGCAGCCGGTTATCTTTGTTTGGAAAAACAAGCCTTGTCTTAATGGTCCCTGTTTGTGGATCAACAGCGCGGTCGATGAGGGCGATTTTGCCTGTCGCAGGAAAAATATCGTTTCCAAATTTCAAAGTGAATGTGGAATCAGCCGCCTTTGCGTTTTTCATCAATGTCGAAAACCGGTAGATTTCTCTTTGGTCTACATTAAAATCAACTGCCAGTTGGGTGTCGGTTGAAACAGTGTTCAGAATGGTCTGGCCAGCCGTTACAGCCGCGCCCACTTTCACCATCGAGATGCCAATCACACCATCAAAGGGAGCAGTCACCTTGGTATAGTTTACACTCGTTTGAACCGCCTGAATGTTTGCCTTGGCCGCCTCAGCCTGTCTTTTGGCTACTTCCAGGGCTGCATCTGCATTATCAACAAGCTGTTTGGCCACAGCATCGTTTTTTTCAAGCTCATGGTAGCGGTCAGCATCTTTCTGAGCGCGGGCCAGATTGGCTTGCTGCACATTAAGGTTGGCAACAGCCTGATCATAATTGGCATTATAAAGCTGGGCATCAATAGAATAAAGCAGCTGGCCCTTTCTTACGCGGGAGCCGTCTTTGAAATGAATGCCGGTGATAAAGCCCGTAACCTGCGGCCGCAGCTCAATTTCGTTCAGCGCAGTGACCGTGCCTGGATATTCGTCGTAATAGGTTGCGTCTGCGGTCGTCACAGCCACAAGTGAGACCGGCACGGCCGGGGGAGCTGCTGCTTGCTGCTGCTGCTCTTTTTTATCTCCGCAAGAGCTCAGAATGACCAGAAACAGTGCTGCTGAAAAGTATGGTAATTTATTTGAGAACATAATAGGGGTATTTTTCGATTTAATAGTTCATTTGCCCAAGGGCTTTTTGCACATCGATCTTACTGGCCAGAGTCTGGTAGAGCGCATTGTAATAACTGATGCGTGCCAGTCGCAGGTCGGTTTCGGAGGTTACTACTTCCAGATAGGTTTTAATGCCTGATTTATATTGGAGCTGGATGACATCATATACTTCGCGGGCCAGGTCCATATTATCTTTCTGGGCAAGCAGATTCGTCAGATTGCCTTTGTAATTAGCCAGCGCCTGCGAGTATTCGGCGCTCACATTCATTTGAAGGCCTTTTATGTCCCAATCGAGTCGTTTGATCTGCCATTCTGCCGCCTTGGTGTTGGCCTTTCTTTTACCACCTTGGTAAAGGGGCAGCGAAAGCGTCAGCAGTCCAAAGGAATTGGGATAATTCTTGTTGTAAAGATCGGTAAACTGGTTATTCTGAAAGTTCAGGTTATAAGCCCCGTTGAGCGAAATGTTAGGCAGATAGCTCCATTTATTGTATTGCAAATTTGCTTCCAAAAGCTTTTTCTGCGTGCTCAGCAGCTGAAATTCTATGCGCGAGTTCAGATCCAGATTTTGCAGCGTATCCAGCGATATCTCTCTTTCCATCTGCAATGTATCATAGGCGATCGCTAGCTGCTTGTCGGATGGGTAACCCATTAAGGATTTCAAATAATCGAGCTTGGCTTTCAAAAGCTCCTCGTTGCTTTTCTTGCTGGCTTTGGTGTTGTTAAGCGAAATGGTAGCACGCTTAAAATCAATTTTATCAGCAATTCCTGACTTGTATTGATTTTCTGCATCCTTTAAGCTTCTTTCCAGGCGCTGAATGTCTTCCTGAGCTACATCAATCTGCTGGGTCGTTGCCAGCACATCATAAAATGCTTTCGAAACATTGACGGCAATGTCGGTCTTATTAAAGGAAGTGTTCTGGCTGGCCTGTAAGAGCACGTCTCTTTTTGTCTGGTTTGCCAACAGCACATCGCGGTTGAAGATCTGCTGCGATAATGTGAACTGGGCTGCGGAAATGTTGCTGACACCAAGCTTTACGGGATTACCGGCAATGATGCTGGTCTGCACGATAAAGTTGTGCTGCAAGTTGTAATTGAAATTGATCTGCGGATACCAGTCGGCAAGCCTGCTGCGAATCTGATTTTCGGTAATCCGCTCATCGATCAGCGATTGCTGAACAATGGGCTGGTTTTTAATGGCGTAGTCAACAACCGCCTGCAAAGTTGCCTGCTCCAATAAGGGCGCCTCTTTGGAACTTTCCTGAATGGCCTGAGAAAATATCGGGCAAAAAGAAGTGAGTGAAAGCAGTGCCGAGCTAAGCGCCAAACGCATTGTTTTTTGTGGCTTAGACCAATACTTCATGTAGATTTTTATTTTATGAAACAGATAGATATTGACGCTTCAATAGCGCCGAGGTAAAGAACGGGACCCGGTCGTCAGCTGTCGGTAGGAATAAAATCTAAGCCTGACTGGAAATTCACTGGGTGGGCTAAGGGATACATAAAAGGTTCAGGATGAAAAATTTTGTATACAAACGGTGACATAATAGCCGTAAAAACAGCTCGCCAGGGTTCTTGGATTGTACTTATTAAGGATTTAAAACCCGGAATAGTTTCACGGTAACCAGTAAAAATTTGGGCTGCCAGGCAATCTTCTTCTAATAATCAAAATTTTAAAAGAAATTGTGCACAAACCATGCGAGCTCCCGGAATGTGCTATGGATTGCAATATTCAGGGGAGCTTGCTGCGAGCGCCTGGCAGTTACTTACAAGGCATTCACCTCTTGGTCGGGTTGGGGCCAGATCTTTTCAATGATCAGCGCAAAGAATATAACAAGGGCGCAGCCGATCAGGTTAAGCCATAGAAAGGCAGTCAGATCCAGCCAGTAGCTGAGAACCACAAATATTTCACCGAGTATACTGGCAAAAAACACAGCCCTGCTACCGATTTTGGGAAAATAAAATGCGACAAGGAATATGCCCAGGATCACGCCATAAAACAATGAGCCCAGAATGTTAACGGCCTCGATCATACTGCCCAGCCGGGAGGCATACTGGGCTACGCCAATGCAGAAGATGCCCCAGAAGAATGTTGCCCAGCGGGAGGCTGCCACGTAATTGCGTGAATCATCGTCTTTATGCACCATCCGCTTGTAAATATCCACAATGCTGCAAGAAGCCAGCGAGTTGTAAGCCGATGCCACTGAGCCCATTGAGGCCAGCAGGATCACCGCAATCAGCAATCCAACCATTCCTACCGGAAGATAATCAATCACAAACCTCAGAAAAATGTAGTTAACATCATTGATCTCTGCTCCATTGGCTTTTGAAAGCACGGCCCCGGCCTGTTTGCGCACATCCTGAACCTGGGTTTCGATCTTTGCCAGCGCTGTGCGGGACTGTTCAATGGCGGGCTCATCATCCTTTTTCAGCGCGCGCGTCAGCTCCATCACGTGCGGGCGCTTAGCTGCCTGAATGGCATCGTGGCGGGTTTCGAGCTTTTGGTATTCGGCCGCATACGGCGTTTTTCTGACCTGCTCCACGGCCGTTTCGTTAAAGAACAGCGGCGGATTTGTAAACTGGTAAAATGCAAATACCAAAACGCCCACCAGCAGGATCATAAACTGCATAGGGATCTTTAAAAGACCATTCATGGCCAGCCCCAGCTTGCTTTGTCCCTGAGAGCTTCCCGTCAAAAACCGCCCGACCTGCGACTGATCCGTTCCAAAGTAAGAGAGTTGTAGAAAGAAACCACCGATCAGCCCAGACCATACATTATAACGATTGTTTAAATCAAAAGTAAAATCAATCAGATTAATCTTGCCCATCTTACCCGCCACGTGCAGCGCATCACCAAACGAGACATCATTAGGCAAAAAACGAACAACCATTACGCCGGCAATCACCATTCCAACCGTGATAATGCCCATCTGCTGCAAGTGCGTGTGAGAAACCGCGCGGCTGCCGCCTGCAATTGTATAGAGCATGACAATGCCTCCGGAGATAATATTAGTCCACATAATGTCCCACCCCAGGATAGCAGAAAGAATCAGCGAAGGCGCATAGATGGAAAGCCCTGTGGAAAGTCCGCGCTGCAAAAGAAAAAGAAACGAAGTAAGCGCGCGCGTTCGAAGGTCAAAGCGCCTTTCCAGGAACTCGTAGGCCGTAAATATTTTAAGCTGGCCAAATTTGGGCACAAATGTGATGCAAAGCACCACCATAGCAAGCGGTAAACCAAAATAGAACTGCACAAACCGCATGCCGTCCGTATAAGCCTGACCCGGAGCAGATAAAAACGTGATAGCACTGGCCTGCGTGGCCATCAATGACAGCGTTACGTGGTACCATGGCATGGACTGCCCGGCCAGTAAAAACGAGTCCATCGTATGCTTCTCGCGGCTGCGATAAATCCCGTAGGCAACAACAAATATCAGTGTGAGTGAGAGTACAATCCAGTCCAGCGAGCTCATTGAAAGTGTTTCATAAATAAATAGAAGAGGACAATCAGCAGAATGAGCGTGCCAATAAGCAGCTGATAAAGCTGTTTCCAGCTTCTGACAAATGGGGGTAAGCCGTCGCGGTCAACCAGTTTTTTGCTATCCCCGTCCTGCGGGCTATTTTCGTTTACATTCATCAAGAGCGGGTTCGGGGATTAAGGCTGCTGGCAGCCAGGCATTCTGGAATCGGGCCACCGGGTAACGTGCCACCGGGCAGCGTGCCCCGGTAAAAATAGAACGGTTTTTACATTGTTTTAGCATGTGGGGTGAAAATTGGGATGAACGGGTGGGCTCAATGTACTGAATGCACAACTGGGTTTAAAACTATTTTTTCTAGAATATTCGAATAACTATTGAACTTAAACCTATTTTAGCTCAACGTTAAACACTCCATCAACAATGAATTCATTCCGTGCATTTATACTCGTTGCGGCTTTACATTTTAGTTTCATTTCACCCATTGCATATGCGTTTCAGCAGGAATTGATTGAGTTAAACGATGAATCCTCACGCGACACAATCCGAAGCGAATACACGAAAGCCTGGCTGGAACTGGCTGGTTATGGTTCCACGTCAGAGCGTACACCTTTCTGGCTACATGCCAATCAATGGGGCATAGTTCCTAATTCAGGTCACATTGCAAGCTTGCGCCTGGGTATTGAGGCAAGAAAATATCTTCAAAAGGACTCTCTTTTAACACCTAAATGGTCGGCTGTATATGGAGCCGAGCTGGTAGCCAATGGTTCCCGACATAGCAAGTTTTTAGTGCCGCAAATTTATGCCGGAATTGCTTTCAAGAGTTTTCAGCTTACACTTGGACGGCGAAAGCAGTATGTTGGCTTTAATGATCATGAACTTGGCACCGGAGCTTATATGTGGTCGGGTAATGCTCTTCCCATACCCAGAATTCAATTGGGTTTTGAAAACTACGTGCCTTTCATTAAGAATTTTCTTTACTTCAAAGGCTTTTATTCTGATGGTTTCTTGAACGGGCCCAGGCCAGTTACCAGCGAGTTGAAGCTACATAATAAGGGTCTGTTTGTACGCATCGGCAGACCAACCGGACTGGTACAGCTTCACGGTGGATTTAACCATGCCGTGCAGTGGGGTGGCCGCTCGCCATACTTTACCGAAAATGGTCAGATGCCGAAGGGCATTGACAAATACTGGTATGTTATTTCCGGCTTCAAGCCCAAAAAAGGGATAAATGGGATTTCGTCATTTGACGCAGAAAACAGAATTGGTAATCACGTGGCAAGCATTGACTTCGGTTTAGAGCTCAATTTGAAATTAGTCAACATACTTTTTTATCGTCAAAATTTGATTGAAGACGGATCACTCTTTTATCTTAACAACGTCAAGGATGGATTAAATGGAATCACATTTAACATGAAAAATCAAGAAGCTAGAAATTTCACATTAGATAAACTGACATTCGAATTTCTGTATACTAAGAGTCAGGGTGGGAGTGAGGCAGTTGATGGCAATGCTATCCGGGGTAAAGACGATTACTTTAATAACGCGCAGGTAAGAGATGGATGGCAGTATTATGGAAGAGCAATAGGAACGCCTTTCATCACTCCCCAATCAGAAAACGGCTGGCCCAGATATGCTGATTTTTTTACAAATAATAATCGCGTTTGGGTTGTGCATAGCGGACTTCGCGGAAAGCTGGGTGGTGCCATTTGGACAACCAAGCTTTCCCTGTCAAATAATCAGGGAACCTACGATGTTGAATTACCAGCTAAAATTTACCAATTCTCCGGCGTTGTCGGTCTAGAGAAGCAGATGGACTGGCTGGCCGGCTCTGTTATAAGAGCAGCAGTTTCGGCTGATGCTGGTAAGTTGTTCGACGATGCTGTTGGTGCAATGGTTTCGATTAGGAAGAATATCAGGTTTTAGCTCAGCATTTGACTACTGGATGGGTGTACCTTCGCAAATCGTGTCCTTCACTTTTAGAACTTTAGTGGTTCGTTGCCTGCTGCACGATTATGATACCACCAGCGCGCCATTTCTTTGAGAACATGATTTGAAAAGTCTCCTAAATTATCGAAATCAACAACCACGGAAACATAAAGTTTTATACCTAACAGATCAAGAACAAGCTCACCGCCTTGTGTCTCCTGGTCAAAAACTTCAACTATGCAGCGAGGGTATTTTGACCTGAGAATAAGGTTTCTTTCTTGATCTATTACCTGACTAAATGTTGGAAGTTTCTGAGACATAGGTATTCGTAAAAATGTAAAATTTCGTATCTAATCTTTGAAGGTTCCCAGAAGGACCGTTTTGTCGATATTTAGCGCTGCCTGATATATTTTTTGACATGATTGATATTTCATACTAGCAACAGCTGCTTAACGCATACGGGAGAAGGAATTTGGATCTGCTTCTCCAAAGGCAACAACTGTCCGTCCTCCATCTTCCTTTCAAAGAATACCAGATTATCTGTATCCCTGTTTGCAACAACAATAAAGGCACCCGTTTCATCAATAAGAAAGTTGCGGGGATGACTGCCACCTGTAGATGTAAAGCCGGTCGAAGAGAGTCTACCAGACTTGGTATCCACCTGATATATGGCTAAGCTATCATGCCCCCGATTTGATGCGTAAAGAAAATTCCCGTCCGGAGAGATGTGGATATCCGCTGCCGAATTTTTTCCAATAAATTCACCAGGCAGCATTTTTACTCGTTCGTTGTGTATCAGCGTGCCTGTGCTTCCCACAATTTCAAAGGTATTGATTACCGAGCTTAGTTCGCCAACTGAATAAACGTGACCGGTGTTGGCGACCACCAAATGACGTGGACCGTCTCCAGATAAAACTTCTGTGTAAGAGTCTGAAGCAGGTGTTAATCTTCCCGTTAAATGATTTACAGTGTAGATCATGATTTTGTCAGTACCCAAGTCAGACGCATAGGCATATTTTCCATCCAATGAGTGAACAACGGAATGCATATGTGACTTTTTTGCGGGGTCTCCGTGAGGAATCACCTGTATAGCATCGCCGATGCTGCCATCCGAACTGACCTTATACACACTTAAATCGCCACTATTATAATTTGAAATATATAAAAATTGTCCTGTGGGATTTAAGCTAACGTGACAAGGACCATCACCGAGAGATGACTTCACATTGAGCTCTGTTAGGAGTCCATTTTTACGATCAATTGCAAAAGATGAGATCGTATTATTTCCTTCATTAGTCGCATACAAATAGTTCTTGCCCGGATCAAATTCAAGAAACGAAGGACTCGATTCGCTGGGAACTAATTGTATCTCCTTGCAAGTAAAATTGTATCTATCAAATTGGTAAACATATACTCCCTCACCCTTAGGTGTGTATGTTCCAACATAAAGAATTTCTTTCGTCGAATTTTGTAGTGATGCTGCCATTGTCGGCTTAGGTGGGAATATATAATAAATTACTTATCCTGAGGTTTCTTGTTGCCTGCAACCTTTCGTAAATGCTAGCTGTTGACATTTACAAATATCAAGAAATGACTTTTTCTGAGGATTTCAGGCGGTGCAAGCACTCTTCCAGGCTATCCCGCCAGTAAGGGATAGCTACTCCTAGTTCATTTTTAATTTTGGTTTTGTCCATTACAGAGAAAGCTGGCCGTGTAGCCTTTGTAACATATTCCGTTGTTCTGACTGGATTTACTTTCACAGGAGAATCACTAATGTGAAAGATGGCCTTTGCAAAGTCGTACCATGAAATTGCACCTTCATTGCTATAATGGTATATTCCATAAGCTTTGCTCTCAGCAGCAATGAGATCAAGGATTGCGCCAGCAAGATCAATCGCATAAGTAGGAGACCCCATCTGATCGACAATTACACTGAGTTGGTCCCGATCCCCCGCTAGTCGCAGCATTGTCTTAACAAAATTGTTTCCGAATTCAGAATAGAGCCAGCTGGTGCGGATGATGAAATGTTCAGCAAGAATGTTTGCCGTTAAATGCTCACCTTCCAGCTTTGTAATTCCGTATATATTGGTAGGTTCCGTCGGGTCTGTTTCTGAAAGAAGCTTTGCGACATTTCCTTGAAAGACAAAGTCGGTAGAAATTTGTATGAATTTTGCTCCAAAGGTTTTGCAAAGTTCTGCAACGTTGCCTGCACCATCCTTATTGACTCTTCGGCATGTTTCGATATCTTCCTCAGCTTTATCTACCGCTGTATATGCAGCACAATTGACTACATAAGCAGGCCTCTCACTAGTAAACAAGTCACGAAGCAATTCAACATTCAAAATATTTCCTGTATCTTCAGAGGGGAAGGAAATATCGATAATGTTCCTTTCTCCTGATACTTTTTTAAGGCAATTGCCAAGCTGGCCCGACGCGCCCAGAACGAGAATTTTCATGAATGTTAAAATAAGTGAGTTTCAAATATACTGATGCGTTGTGATTAATAGCAAAAAAAGCCTGACATGATGTACTGCCAAGCCTTTTTTTTTGAAACGGTAATGTCTACTGACCCCTTCCTAACACCATGACCTGGACAGTCCTGAAAATCAAAAGTACGTCATCAAACACGCTGTAGGATTTAAGATATTGAAGGTCGTACCTAAGGCGCTCGACATTTTTTGCGACTGTATCGGCGTAACCTACATTGATTTGACCAATCGATGTAATGCCTGGCTTAACTGTTAGCAACCGCTGAAAATCATGAGGAGCAGCCTCCATTAGCATTTCCACATCATATTTATATAACGGTCTCGGCCCAACAACCGACATTTCTCCTTTCAAAACGTTTATAAATTGCGGTAACTCATCAAGTCGTGATTTGCGGAGGATCCTGCCAATGGGGGTTATCCGAGGATCACCATCTCCCTGCGAGTGTTGCAGACCCATCGTGTCAGCATTTGTATACATGCTTCGGAACTTGTAAATGTAGAACATTTCTCCCCAGCGGCCGGATCGCTGCTGTTTGAAAAATACCGGACCCGGTGAAGTGATTTTAATAGCCGCCCACACAAAGAAGAACACCGGAGCACCCAGGATCATCACAATGCATGAAAAAATCAGATCGAACGTGCGTTTGACAGTTTGTTCATTGAAACTTGAAAATGGTTTGGTATTAACCTGAATAATAGGATACATGTCATGGTATTCTATTGTCGCCATATTCGTCATAAAGCCCCTGAAATCCGGTACAAGTCGAATTTGTGTTTTATGTCGTTCTCCGAGCTGAATCACCTGGCGGACCTGATCATCTGTCATTTCATTTAAGCAACAGTACAGATAATCGAGTTGCTTTTCCCGGATCATCTCTTCCAGTGTGTCGATATGAAAAATATCTTGTTCTGGACTTAGCATACCATAGTAGCGATAGCCTAATTCCTTACGCTCACCATAAAATTCACGTATCAAACTTGCCAAATCACCTTTCCCAACTATTGCAAACCGATTAAAATTATAACCCGCCTGACGATACATTTTTAGAAAAATTACAGATGTTGCTCTAAATGTAGTGGATAAGGTAACGAAAAGGCCGTAGGTCATCAAAAACTGATAACGGGAGTACTCCTCACCTTGCTTAGTTAAATATAAAAATGCCATCATGACCGCCCCATGCGCCAGAACAGCTTTCAGAAACGTTCCCAGTTGTACATTGAAATGGTAGGAGAGCCGAGTAAATTGGTAAGTGTTTAAAATATGAATTGTAAAAACCCATACCAAATTCGCTACAAGCAAAAGGTTCACATACTGGTTATCAATAAAAATTGAAATGTCTTCAAAGCGAAAAACGTAAGCCAGAAGAAACGAGAAGTTGAGCAGAAGGACATCTGCCCATAAATGTACTTTATGGAGAAAGCCCAAATAGTGATTTTTCATATTATTAACGTTGAGTACGAAGGCATATCTGATCCAAGTCAGTATGTATTTGGTTAGTCTGGTTGCTTTAAATATCAACTTTAACTTCAAAGCGATAAATGAACCCAGCAATAGCCGTTACACAAGTCTACGACATTTCTTGGAATAATGTAATATACTAGCCTTTATTTTTTGACATAGTTGTTCACTCCCCAGCTCGAATTTTGAGTAAACATGAACTTGATCGGCATGATTGATCATGTATATCATGCGTAAACTTGATGGTTTGCAATTCTTTCATTAGCTAAGGCAAGAATCAAATCCACCTGCTCGTCAAATGTCAAATCGCTGTTGTCGACCAGTATAGCATCAATAGCCTGCTTGAGAGGGCTCTCGGTCCGGTTCATATCCTGATAATCACGGTTTTCAAGGTTATTCCTTATCGCCTGCAAATCGATAACCTCACCCTTTTGAAAGAGCTCGGAATGTCTTCTTTGCGCACGAATAGCCGGATCCGCTGTCATAAAGATTTTTAGCTGGGCATCAGGAAATACAATTGTGCCGATATCTCTTCCATCCAGCACTAAGCCTCCGGCTTCACCCATTTGCTGCTGCTGTCTTACCAGGAATTTCCGTACCAGCGGATTTGCACTTACCTCAGCGACTTTCTCAGAAACATACATTTTACGGACTTCGCTCTCTACGTTTGTGCCATTAAGGTAAACTTCATTGTCACCTTGTGGAGAGCGCTTAAAAGATACCGCAATTTCATTCAGACAATCGGTGACCTCAGAGAAATTGTTTAGATCTACATTTTTATTGATAAAGCATAATGTAACAGCCCTGTACATTGCTCCAGTATCTATATAAGGATATTGAAGTCGTTCTGCCACTTTTTTTGCTGTACTGCTTTTACCACAGCTCGAGAAGCCGTCGATTGCAATTATTATTTTTTTCATAACGTTGAGATATATTATTACTATCCTTTTTTAATTCGGAATTGTTGCTTGAGCAGTGCATTCAAAAGCATCCCAATAAATAATGAGTTCGTCACTGTGTATCGCTTGAACAATCTCTTCGGTTCTTGCCCTAAACGAAACAACCACTCCAGACTTAACCTTTGCATCCAGGTAGGCGAGCGCTTCTGAATCCCTACCATAACGGGCAATGCACCGCCAATACCAATCATCGGCATTGATATTCTACCTTTCATTCTATGCATCCATTTTTCTTGTTTGGGGCAGCCCAGAGCCACAAATACTACTTTAGCACCGCTTGCATTAATCATAGCAACTCCTTCATTTTCTTCTTCTGTCGTCAGCTGTCTGAATGGAGGGCTATGCATTCCCGCTACAACGAGATTTGGGTATGTTAGGCTAACATATTGGCGCGTTTTGTCAAGCATACTTTGAGTTCCGCCATAAAAAAATACCGAAATGGCACATCGTTCTGCTTCCTGCAGCAGATCAGGCATCAAGTCCATGCCAGCAACTCGGTCCTGTTGTAATCCGCAGAGTGCCTTTAAGCCCAGGACAAGTGGCATGCCGTCAGGCGTACATATGTCGGCTCCATTGACAATGTCAGCAAATTGAGAATCTTGTGAAGCCTCAACAAGCATGTGTACATTCGCTACGCAAACGTAGGAGGATGTCTCCGAATTTATCAGGCCCAGGATTGCACCTATAAAGTCGCTGTATTTTCCGATGGTTATATTTATTCCTAAAAATGGTTGCTTCATGAGTATTTCAATATTCCTTTAAGCAAAGCTGCCAGTGCCATACTTGATGCTCGCTCCAATCCTCGTAGGATACGCACAAGTAGCCGCTTGGGAATATTCTATTTCGCAGTTAAATAGTCTTTCAACACACCTTTTTCAAAAACCATACAATGACCGCCCACTGTGGCGTCAATAATCTTCCTGCCATCCTGTTCAAAAGCAATTCTTGCAAGGTCGTACGAATATTCAGATTTCTTCAGATCAGGTAACTTCCACTTGATACCCTTTGGGAAATAATTCGGGTCGAAATGGCTCTTGTCCTCTTCGTGGGTTCTAACTTCCAGTTTGTTTGGTGTTCCTTTTTCAGCGAAGCTGTGATCCATTCCTATGATGATCACTTCTTTAAAACCCAGGTAATATGCTAGCTGTAAACTGGCAAATGTTACCGTTCCGCCAATTTGAGTCGCCTTTGTCAGGTCCGTTTGAAAGAAAGGATTAATGCTATAAGATTCTTTTAAAAATATCGCTTTCGAGAATTCATTGCGAAATCTCCAATTGAAAAAAGTAATGCATTCTAATTTCTCAAAATCGTCCTTGAATTGTTCCAATACCAAGTCCTGAACACATGTCAGAAATGTGGGAGTAAAATTTAACCGATCAAAATACATGTAGAAACGGTTCATACACATGGTGTATTCGTTTTTAAGCACGCTCAGGTCCATGTCTTTCAAGCTAGGACCATTTGCAATCAGAAATAATTTTTCTCCTTTGTACCGTCCCTTAAAACTTTCAAGATTTTTTCTGTTAGCGATTCCTTTTTTTGAACTTTCCCAAGCAATACTATGAGGGATTTCCGAAAGGCGCCTTCCGATACCAGGAATCAGTCTAGTGGGGTTCAGTCTTTCTAATTCTATCATTGAGTTAATATTTGTTGAGTAACACGCTATTTCCAGTAACCCAGAATTCTGCTTAAAATACCATTGATAAGTGAAGAGGGAATCCCGTACCAGGGATAGTTCTTTGTAACATATTTCGAAAATGCAATAACATTACCACCGCCCTGCTGTTTAAAGAGGTATCGTTTAAAATTAGACAATGTCTTGGCTCTTTTTAATTTCAAATGGCTGCTCTCGTCAGCGTATATGAACTGTTTTGCTTTTTTAGCTGAAAAAACTTTATAGCCTTTCTCTTTTGCCCTAAAAATCAAATCGTTGTCTGCCCAGGACTGTGGGAAATTTTTTTCGTCGTAAAACCCTGCTTCCTTAAATACTGTCGAAGGTATGAGAACTCCTCTTCCAATATAATAGGTTACAGGCAGCACATCTTTATCTTTATTATTTTTGCCTTCCGAATTCAGGACATTTATTTTACCAGTAAGCCAGTTTACAGTGGACCCGTCATAGAGCAGCTTACTCCGGTTTTCAATATCATATGCAAAGCACCCTACAATAGCTTTATCAATTCCTTTCGCGGCATTATAGAGTTCTTCGAGAAAGTAGAAATCAACTTCGGTATCATCATTAACTGTACAGATATATTCAGCTTTCAAGGAATCAATGGCATACTTTACTGCCAAATTGGTCGAAGCAGTCCACCAGAGTGTTCCGTCGCCAGATATCAATTTTACATTCGGAAAATTTGCTTTTATCATTTCCGAAGTTCCATCTGTGGATCCATCATCTACAACTATAATTTTGTAGTCTTGGAAAGATTGCCTGCTAATTGAATCTAAAAAATTTTGAGTTAAAACTTTTCGATTATGGACTGCAAGAACAACGCAGATCTTGGTCATATACTATTACAATATTTAGTTTGGCCAATTGGCCTTTATTAGATCCCGTGATTTGCCTTTCTTTACCTGTTGTCTATCATAGATAGTTTCGGCAACAAAGGCTATCGCGAAAATAGAAAAGAAAAAATAAATTGAGTTTTGGTAATAAAAACCATACAATGATTCCGTGATTCCTATCAAAACGGTATACAGCAAAAAGGAGAGCATAACCAAGCTGAAATTTCTATTGATATTCCAAAACTTCTGAATTATTGTTAGCACACGCCAAAGGAAATATATATAAACTGCAAGGCCGATATAACCGATGTCAAATAATATGGCTAGTGTAGTATTATGAGGGTGCATATTTGTAGTTTCTCCATATGTTAGAAACATATTCTGCCAAAGATTAGAAACTCCTGATCCAACGTGTCCGTTGTCACCATATCCAATTACTTGAATTATTTTAAACTGAATGAATTCTGTCAACGAGTATCCCCATATCAAAAACCTTCCATTTCCAGACTCTAAATCGCCAGAAGATCGGGATAGGAAAGCACCAAGGCCAGTCGTACTTAGGATTTGAGTCACTGAAATAAGTAGAAATGAACCCAGAATTGGCATCAACGGGACGATTTTAAATACGGCTGGAAATGACTTCGACGATCGATAATACCAAATGGCGCCAAGAATAAGAAAAGAATAAATAAGGGCACCTCTCGAATCGGTTAAAAGTACAGTGGTTATAAGTACCGTTATTATCCCCATGGTCGATAGCTTGTTTTTCTTTACCACAAAAAGGTATACCAGAGAAATAGTTAAAAGTCCTCCTACTACTGTCCCATAACTATTGATTCCGTTTGCTAAGGGGAACTTGATTCTATTAACGAATATGCCAAATTTTTCTAAAAGTAGAGCTTTCCCAATAACTAGTTCATTTGTACTTTCAAAGCTGAACTCAAAAATCCAGAGTAATATATTTATTAAGGCATATATTCCAAAAGGGAGGATATTAAGAAAATAGAAAATATTTTCAAAGCGAGCGTACTTCTTTTTCGAATATAAAATTGCCATGATTAATGTTAATATTACGATTAACATTAGTACCATTGAAGTACTTACAGAATTCAAAAAACTCTTATCACTCAAATTGGACCTAAAAACCGAAATAACGGTAAGAAAAGTTAGTAAGTAAATAAGATAATAGTTCTTCTGGAATAGATCACTGACTTTTATTCTATGAATAACCCAATAGTATACCGTCGCAAATACTAAGAACGCAATAGGAGCTAGTTTCACAAGCGTGTTGTCTGTAAATCTGTTTAGGTACATCAACGCAATTATATACCCTAACGTGAACGGAACCATTGATAACCTTACCATAGCAGCTCTGTTGTAAGAAAATAGAACGATAGACACATATTTTCTTAGTTAAATAGTCTTAAAAGTATCTAACGACATCCGCTCAAATATTTCAAGCTTACCACCTTCTGAGCAATTGAAAATTTGGCGGCCGTAGTGTTTGAATGTCTTGTCTGCCAGATCATAATGATATTCCGAGCCCAGTAAATCAGGAAGATCCCACTTAACACCGTCTGCAAAATATTTTGGATGAAAATGGTTGGGGTCGGTTTCACCAGCTAATACTGTCTTGTTTGAGGGGCCTTTTGATTCAAAATGATGGTCACAACCTATCAACGCCACTTTTTCAAACCCCATGTGAAAGGCAAGCTGCATGGCCGTGTAGGTTACAGTATTCCCCTGAAAAAGAGACATAGAGCAGTCCCTTGCAAATTTTTTAGGTATTGAACTGTAATTCACAAAAACAACATTGTTACGTAGCTCAATAATATCAGCCTTATCCGAATTAAGGAAAATCGGCATGTTGGTTGAATTAAAGAACTCTTTATTCTGATCAATAACATGATAATTCGAAGCGACAATGCAATTAGGTCGAAATTTTATCTCGTCGAAAAATAAGTTGATCTTATTAAGGCCAAAGAAATATATATCTGAATCTACGAAATCATCAAGATTGACCTTTCTAAGTGAAGGGCCATTGCAAATAATGATTGCTTTTTTTCCTACGTGCTTATTATGCATTTGTTTCAATCTCTTCCTGGATACCCAGGATTTGTAGGAAAGATCCCATTTCAGCCTATTGAAAACCAATGATGCTGCCGATCTGTAAGGATTGAATGTATTGTCCGGGGTATAGTTAAACTGAGACTCCACCATAATGATTTAAAACTTAATATTTTGAACTAGCAATTGAATCAGAAACAGGACAAGCGGAAGACCAATGGTCCTAGCTTCAAACTTCCAGTAATTAACTCGGAGAGATTTAAATGAATAATAGGCTGAGTACCAGGAGTAAAATCCAAGATAACCGGAAATCATGCCTATGGGAATTGCATATAGTTGAAGTGGTTTTAGCAATACTGCGGTCACCACTACAAAGATCAACCCTGATATGCCATCAGCAATATGAGCTATTACATGATTTGTAGTCATGTAAAGTTGCATGTGCATTGCCCCATAACGGTGAATAAAGTAGGCTAGGGATATCAATAGCCATAGGTTGCCACTTACAAATTCTATTTTACTGTCAATCAATTCTAAAAACACATTAGAACCGAAACCAATTATCACAACCCCTACGACGAAAACCAAGTGAGATAGAAACATTCCCTTCTGTGCCAGCTGCGTTAGTTCCGTCAATTTTTCCTGCATTCTAAGGCGAGACATTAATGGAATTTTACTGTAGAAAGGAGCCATTGAAATTTCTCGGATTTGTGAAATCAGCCTTAATGCCAGGAGATAAGCAGCTACACTGCTGCTATCACCAATCTGTGCATAAGCAATGCTAGTCAGATTATTTAATCCGTTTGACATGAAACCGGACAATCCACTTTTCCATGCAGTTGGCCATATTTTTGCCAGAAGCGCTTTATCGTGTGCCTTATTTCCATCCAGTGCCACCAATCTGCGGTCTTCAACATACTTACTCAATTGTGCATTACGTATTACAGATATGGCTACCCAAGCCTGGTTTGCGATTACTAAATAGAGTAAGTCGTTGACGAAGATTAGCACGATTATACTGCTAATTATTGAACAAATGGAGGTAATGGCTTCCCACCGTCTTACCAACGCAATCTTATTTAAGCCCTCGAGATAGTTAGCATATACGGTTCCATGCAACCGATAAGTGGAAACGCATATAATTACAAGCCAGGCCATCCATGCAGATGAAGCATCGTTTACAAACGATATTGGCTTAACCATCGACCAAGTTCCCAGTCCTGATAAGACTACAAACAAGATTAACGCCAAATATTTATAAACATATTTCATAGATGCGTAGATGTCACCAACTAACTCCCAATTAGGGCTATCCAGACGATCTGACTTTTCGGAAATCTTAACATCTGTTATGTTTGTGGCACCTGCCATCGCAAATGATATGCACCTGACAAACGTTACCTTGAAACCCATATCCAGTAAGCCCTGAAGCGCAATAATTGTGGAAAACAAATACCACAATGCGATTTCAGCGGATCCAAAGTTTTTTAACAATAACGGAAGAACTATGAAAAGACTTAGAGCGCGCGTTGAGTAGCTCATCCACGAGGTAGCCGTCGGCGATTCCCAAAGTCTATTAATAATTCTTTTAATCCACATATTTATGTCTTATTATTCGAGGTAAATGTCGATGTCAGCGTCGTTTTGAAAACTTACTTTTGATCGGGAAGCACTTTTCAAACGAGCGTTATTTGAAATTTCGGAGAGTTCAGATAAATGAATACGCCTGCCTACGTTTCCAATGTTACATTTTGGTTTTTTATCCCTGAGATCAGGAAGGAAAACCGTAACTTTTTTTCCATCTTTCGCAAAAGTAAGCACCCTGGCATCGCCACACAGCTCACGCTTTCCAGCGCTGACACTTGGTTTCAATGTGCTGGTTTTGTACAATGATCTCAGCAACATTGAATGGTCGATCCAGTTTTTTCCGTCAAAATATATTCTCCGGGCTTCACTGCGTTCGGAAGTTGGCTGCAACATTAAATCCCATGGTAAAAGGACAGGGTTGCCTAGAGAGTAGCTGTAAACAGACAGTCGTTTAAAAGTTGTGGAATCGGAAGTGGCAATGGAAAGAACCTGTGTCTTATTTTTTGCCTTTGCTTGTTTAGAAATTCTCTCCAGCGATTCATAACTTCTATTGTTTGCCGAAATTTCGCAGATTCCCGAATCAAAGATTTCGTATATTTTATTCCACGAGCCATTTGGATTATTTGTCAGAAAAACAAAATCGTTACCGGCATATGCCTTTAAGTCAGCTTTCCACTTGGTAAGGAATCTGACAACTGAGCTTTGCTGAAAATCTTTAAACAACTTTGCATAAGGATCACGTGCATTCTTTGCATTCGATGTGTTTTTAGACCTGCTTAGTCTGTAGTCTTTATAATTGAAAGATGGATCAATGCTGTCCTTCTTTACTTCGTTAACCAGGTATTTGTTGAATCCTGATATACAGTGATCGCAAAAGCAGCCTCCCCATTCAAACGCATGATCATTAAATCTTGCGTCGTCAACAAAGATGCCATATGCTTTAAGATCGACAATTTCTTTTGATTTCGCTAAAAAGAGTTTCTGAAATTCCGGTGAATTAACGCAACCCCAGTAAGGATTCTTTTGATTCCAGGATTTCATCCACGGGGCAACAACCTTTTGACCATTCAAATCCTCGATCCGGCCTTGAACTGTATAGCCAGCGGAATCTGGGATTTGAGGGTTGATAGCAAGGCTATAAGGAACACCCAGTTTCCTGATCTCTTCCAATTGTTTCGTATTACTACAGTACATCCAGTCTATTCTGTCAGGATGAAAATCTTTGATCATTTTCAATGTACTTAGTGTGTCCTTATCATCACGGGGATGAAACCACCTTGATGACATAATAATAGGCAGTTCTTCCTTCGCCTGCGCAAAGGAAGAACTGTGAATAGCCAGGTACAAAAGAGCAAGGAAGATCGTTTGCACTGATTTTATGTCCATTCCGTCTTTCACAAATCAGAGATCTTTTAGAACTGAGCTAATTCCGCCATCGAGGGTCAGATTAGCTCCATGAATGAATCCTGAATTTTCAGAAGCTAAGAAAAGAACAAGTTTAGCTACCTCTTGCGGATAACCTATTCGTTGCACAGGATGTAATTTTCGCAGCTGATCCAGGGCCTCCTCGTTTCCATCAAAACCTGCCAGTAACATTTCCGTTTGTATGGCTGCCGGACTAATTGCGTTCACCCGAACCCGGCCTTCAAGGTCGACAGCCAAGGCTTTTGTTAACCCGACAAGTGCGCTTTTGGAAGTAGCATACCCTACAAACCGCGGCTTGGTTAATTGCTGATGTATACTGGCGATGTTAATGATGCTTCCATTTCTTGCTTCAAGCGTTTTTTGGAAGTACTGGCTCAAAAGCATCGGTCCCGTAAGATTGACGTTCAGTGTCTCGTTCCAATCCGCCAAAGCAATATCCTGAAGATTTCCCAGCTTTTGTACAGCCGCATTGTTTACCAAAACGTCTAATTCCGGAATTTGATCATCGAATTTATGATTCCATGAGTCTCTGTATTCCGAGCTGGTACAATATTCATTTAAGTTAAAGGTGATCAAATGATCGACGTTTTCAGATATTGCATCCTGAATGTCCAGACCATAAACAAAGTACCCGTTTTCCTTAAATGTTTTGGCTATCGCGCTTCCGATACCCCCTAGTACACCTGTGATTAAGACTTTCTTATTCTCCATATATTAATTGCATTCGTTGACGTACAATAGATATTTTAAGTCTTAAATCAGATACTAGATGTTCAGAAACTCAAAAAGATGTTCTAATGCACGATAAGTTGCTCTTCTTACACCTTCAATCGTATTGGAGCCATTGTGGGTACCGAATATGCACTGATCAAATTGTCTTAGTCTGGATTCGGCAGGTAGTGGCTCAACTTCAAAGACGTCCAAACCTGCTGCCAGGATTTTTCCGCTTTGCAATGCGTCGATCACTGCATCTTCATCCATTACACCACCTCTGGACACATTGATAAAGTATACACCATCCTTCATCAACGCAATTGTATCCTTATTGATCAGATGTTTAGTTTGCGGAGTTAGCGCGCACGTCACGATAACAAAGTCGGCATCCTGCAACTTGTCAGGAAACGAGCAGAACTCGTAATCAGCCAAATCACTTTCTGTCTTGGTTGCAAAAGGATCATAAATATTTACCTGCATGTCAAAAGCCTTCAGGTATTTCGCAGTGGCTTTACCAATGTCGCCAAAGCCGATGAGCGAGACTGTTAATCCAGCAAGAGAGCGACCTGCAGGCTTAACCCAGTTTCCTTTGCGCACTTCGCGATCTATGTAATAGGTCTGCCTTGCCAAGCCCAGCACATATGCCATAGCTATTGTGGCAACCTCAGATCCAAACATATTAGGTGTGTTAATAATTGGAATTCCCAATTTCTTGCATGCGGCAAAATCCACATTATCGGTTCCAACACCCCATTTTACAGCAGCCTTCAGGTTACCGTTTTTACCGGCAATAAATACCCTTTCTGTTGCAGGATCATCACCAATGATCCAGCCATCTACTTGGGGTAAAATGTCGATCAATTCTTCCTCAGACAAAGTTTGAACAATGTCAGGTATAACCAGCTCAATGTGTTTTTCAGCAAACAAGTGGCGAAACTCGTCTATGCGCTTTAGCATTGGCGGGCATGTAACAAGCACTTTCATATATTGACTTTATTTTTGGTTTCCTTATATAGAAATTCTGCCACTTTGAAATTCAGCTCCACGTCAATATCCTGCGCTTCCAGATCCGGAATTTCATACATGAGAGGGCGATCACCTATCCTATTATTTTTACGTACCAGCATCTCCTTAGTGAACATGTACATGCACGAATTCTCCATATAAATAGGAGGAAGGTCTTGTGTTCTAAGAAGAATCGCAGGATTGTGATTAATTGCACGAGACAGTTGGTCCCAAAGCCTAACCTGGAATTTATTAACACCAAACATTGAATCATATATCGGATAGTTTTTCAAAAACCAGTCGATCCCTTTTGAGATGGTGTCAGCAGAAAGCAATGGATTTGTGCTGTGCGTCTGAAGATAGAATTCAGATTCTACGGAATTACAGATATTCAGCAACACGTTATTCATTGGAATAGCACCATCACGAAGATGCTCGGGTCTTTCCAGCAGCATTACTTCGGGAAAATGACTGGAAGCTTGTTCCATAATGGTAGGGCTATCCGTGTCGATTATAACCTTGTCTACTCTATCAGATTCCAGCAAACTTTCTATGATGTGGTGAAAAAGCGGCTTTCCGGCAAAATCCCGGTAATTTTTGCCTTTGACTCTTTCACTTGAGTGGCGCATTGGCACGACGGCGACTACTTTGTAACTCATGAGTAAGTATTTATTTGATTGTATCGTTAAGTATTGTTACTAGAATATTCTATTCTTGGCGCACGGATGACCACATGCTCATGGCGTCTCAAAAAATTGTTCGGATAGTAAAACTTCGCCCTCAGGGAGTAATCGATATTACCCGTATGATTGTAGCCTTTCCAGGTTCCTAAGAATTGAAAAAAGCGAAACGTAGGTATATCCAGAAAGTTTTTCCAGAAAACCCGATCCTGGATAGCGTAGTAGTAGTCACTGAATACATTCGTGGAAAGGAGATAAAAGAAAGACCATATACTGAATTGCGCATAGGGAACAATTCTTTTAAAAGCAATTGCTTCTCTATAATATCTGTTATAGATCTTCTTATTTGTCTCTTCATGTACATGAACAATTACAGCCTCAGCCTCGTATGCAATTTTGTATCCCTGAGCTATAATTTTCGATGCCCAATCCAGATCTTCCAGTCCTGTCAGAGACTCATCGTACATCTGCTGCTGCCAATGTTTCTTTCTTATTGCAGAATTTGCATTGTTGCAAAAGGGGTGTTGCTGATTATAATTGGAGTATCCGGGAAACCACTTGGCCATAAGCCTTTTTTCAGAATACTTACTTTTTTCATGTCCGATCTGGCGTCCATAAACCAATGCCACTTTCTCATCCGTAAATGGCCTTAACATAGAATCTATCCAGTGTGTATACACCGGATAGACATGAGCGCTAGCAAACAATAGTATATCACCATTAGCGTTGTCGCAGCCTTTATTCAGCGCGTACCCGAATGAAAAATCTTCTGGGGCAATAGAGATAATTTTAACCCCTTTTTTCTGGGCCAAAAGCACTGTATTGTCTGTGGATCCGGAATCGACAAGGATTATTTCAACATCATGAATTGTATGTTGATTTTGAATCCCGTCAATTATCTTTTCAATGTGTTTTTCTTCATTGAAAGCCCTAATTATAATACTACATAGCATATGTAAACTTTAATTAGATACAACAACTGTCTTATAAAGTATGTGTTTTTTGCTACCGTGTTATTCAAAGTAGTTGAGAATACCAAATCCCTCTTTCAATAACAGCTGGTCTTTTTGGAACAAGCGCAAATCCGCTGATGCCATATCCTCGATTAAGGTGTCCAGAGTGTGTTTCGGTTTCCAGCCAAGCTTTTCCTGTGATTTTGTTGGATCGCCGATTAGTAGCTCAACCTCTGTTGGACGGTAATAACGTGGGTCAATTCTAAGAACCGGAGTTCCTACTTTAAGATGATCTCCCTCAGGAATGCCCAGTTCGGCAAGGCGGGCTAAATTAACTGATGCAATTGTCCCAACTTCATTTTCCTCTGTTCCGGAAAAAGACAATTCTACACCTAAAAATACAAAAGTCTTGCGAATAAATTCGCGAACTCTTGTCGTAACACCAGTCGCAATAACAAAATCCTCAGATACTTCCTGTTGAAGGATCAGATACATTGCCTCAACATAATCCTTTGCGTGTCCCCAGTCACGTTGAGCATCAATATTACCCATGTAAAGACAGTCCTGAAGGCCAAGAACGATTTTGGCAGCAGCTCTTGTGATTTTTCTGGTCACGAAGGTTTCGCCACGTAGCGGAGATTCGTGATTGAAAAGAATTCCGTTCGATGCAAACATTCCATAAGCCTCACGGTAGTTAACGGTAATCCAGTAAGCGTAAAGTTTGGCAACAGCATACGGAGAACGTGGATAAAATGGCGTAGTCTCAGATTGTGGAACAGCCTGTACTAAACCGTATAGCTCAGACGTAGATGCCTGGTAGATTTTTGTTTTTTTAGACAAACCCAAAAGCCTTACCGCCTCAAGAATCCTTAGAGTACCGATACCATCTGCGTTTGCTGTATACTCCGGCATCTCAAAGCTCACCTGCACATGACTCATAGCCGCAAGATTGTAAATCTCATCCGGCTGTACATCCTGGATTAAGCGGGTCAAATTCATTGAATCTGTTAAGTCCCCATAGTGAAGAACGAACTTCGGGTTAGCTACATGGGGATCTTGGTAAAGATGATCAATACGATCAGTGTTAAATAGTGAGCTTCTACGTTTAACGCCATGAACGGTATACCCCTTATCTAATAGCAATTCGGTCAGGTATGCTCCATCCTGTCCTGTAACCCCTGTTATTAATGCAACTTTTGACATAGTATTTTTGGTTTGCGTTTTTTAAACCGATTGATCTTTCGGATTTATTATTAAACAAAATTTTAAACGACGTACATAGTTTGATTTTGAAGGAAGTCGGCATATGCAAGCGCCAAACCTGTTTCCAGATCTGTTTTATGTTTCCAGCCCTTGCTCCGGAGCTTCGATACGTCCATTAATTTCCGAGGTGTCCCATCAGGTTTTGATGTGTCCCATCGAATATCACCTGAGTAACCGGTTGTCTTTGCAATCATCTCGGTAACTTCTTTGATGGATAGGTCTTCGCCAGTTCCTATATTGATCAGTTCCCGATCATTATAAGTTTCCATCAAAAAGAGACACGCTTCGGCCAGGTCGTCAGCAAAAAGGAATTCACGTTTAGGAGAACCAGTTCCCCAAGCTTCAACAAATGGCTTATTCTGCTCTTTTGCTTCATGAAACTTTCTGATCAGAGCCGGTAGCACATGGGATGTTGTAAGGTTGTAATTGTCACCATACCCGTAAAGGTTGGTGGGCATAACGCTAATAAAATTGCAGCCGTACTGATCGCGATATGCTTCGCACAGCTTAATGCCGGCAATTTTCGCAATGGCATACGGCTCATTTGTCTCTTCAAGTAAGCCTGTTAGCAGATAGTCCTCACGCAATGGCTGCGACGCAAGTTTCGGATATATACAGGAAGAGCCCAGAAACATCAGCTTTTTAACATTATTCAAGTAGGCCTGATGAATTACATTGGCCTCGATCATCAGGTTTTCGTAGATAAAGTCGGCCCGTTGCGTATTATTGGCCACGATACCACCAACTTTTGCGGCAGCTAGAAATACATAATTAGGTTTTTCGTCTGCGAAGAATTCCTTGACAGCTTCCTGACTTCTTAAATCCAGCTCGCCGGAACTTCTGGTTATAACATTATTATAGCCGTTGTTTTTAAGTGCTCTATGAATAGCAGACCCCACCATTCCCCGGTGGCCTGCTATATATATTTTCGCCTCTTTTTCCATTAATTTAGTTCGGTTTCGACTTTGATATTGTTTCAAGGAACTGAGACATTCCTAGTGGCTTTGGCATTTCATCCTTTGCAATAGTAGCGAAAGGATATACGTCAAGCGCTTCTCCCGTGAACCAACAAAACTTCTGCTTTTGTGATTTAAATAACGCACTTTCGCTCTGTCACTTGTAAGTGGCAGGTGGGATGGAAAGCTGTGTCCGACGATTATTGCTTAATCCGTGTCAGATTAACCTTGCAATAACAATGGATGGTATTTGCAGTGATGGGTACCAGTTCTGTTGCACTTAGAGCAACGGCTGTTAAAATGGAGTTTTTCATAAAAGATAACGTTGAGTATAAGTATTGATAAATGTCTAAGGAGGGTATGAGTTATTTACTAACTCATACCAACCAATTTCTTAAGTCTGGTTCCTACCGTTTGTGATTTCCCCTCACCTTCTTCTGAATAGTATCCATACCCATAACCACCATATCCATAGCCATATCCGTAACCAGCGCCATAATTAACGCCATTAAAAATTACAGAAAGATTCGAAAAGCGCCTTGCTCGTTGCAGTTCGCCAATCCTTCTCAGATGGTCTAAAATGGTGTAGTTAAACCGGACTATATAGAGTGTGGCATCAACATGCTCAGCAATAAGTGCAGAGTCTGTTACGAGGCCGTATGGCGGAGAGTCAATCAGAATGTAATCATATTTCTCCTTCATATCTGCTAAAAGCAAAGGCAGCTTCCCGTTGCTCAGAAGTTCCGAGGGGTTTGGGGGAATAGGACCGCTTGTGAGCACATCAAATTTCGGGTGGATGTCGGTCGATTGAACGAACTCATCATAGTGACCCTGACCGATAAGGCAATTGGACGCACCGAACTTGTTAGGAACTTCCAGACGTTCATGTAGAGTCGGTTTCCGTAAATCGAGACCAATCAGTAGCACCCGTTTATCAGAATAAGCCAAGCTGGCAGCCAAATTGACACTGACAAAGCTCTTGCCCTCACCCCCGATAGAGGAAGTGAACATAATCACGCGGCAGTTTCCGTCTCCCAGATATTGAAGATTGGTTCTAAGCGCCCGAAACTGCTCTGCGACTGCGCTCCGGCTTGTCATTTTTATAATGTTTTCCCTTGCGCCAGCATTGCCAACCGTCTTTTGCATCTGACCAATTTCCCCAAGAATAGAAGAGTGTGTTACCTTCTCTATATCTTCTCTTCTTTGAACCGTATTGTTCAGCATGAAGAGTAAGTTTATCAGCATAATCGGAATTAAAACGCCTGCGGCAGCCGAACCCAGGAAAACCAAAGTTGTTTTCGGCTTGATCGGTTTAAATGTAGAGATAGGCGCATCGATAAGCCTGCTATCAGTTACCGTTGAAGCATAACCTAGGGCGGTTTCCTCACGTTTTTGTAACAGATAGAGGTAAAGCTCTTCTTTAATCGACTGCTGGCGCTTTATGCCAACAAATTCTCTTTCTTTTTTAGGAATGCTTCGAAGTCCGGCTGAAAATCTTGTATTGATACCCTCCAGATTCCGTTTTGTAACAGCCATCCCTCTTTTAAGATTCTGCACATTCTCACGGATGGACTGTCTGGTTCCAGCGAGTTGCGTATTGATAGTCTGCAATAACGGGTTGTTTGGCGACGTGGTCCTGGCATAACGTTCACGCTGTAGTTCCAAGTCATTAAACTTGGTCAGCAGAGAAACCAAAACCGGATCATCGATCATATACGTCGCAGGCGCAACGGCACCTTCCCCGGCATTCTGAATATAGCTGTCAACACTCTCTAAGATGCTGATCTTCGTATTAACTTCATTCAGTTTAGAATCGTTTTCTTTGATATTCTCTAGAAAAAGCTGAGACTCGGCACTTATATCTGTAATCCCTTGATTTGTTTTATACGATTCAACGTCTTTTTCAACATCGCCAAGTTCACCGGTAATCAGGCCCAAACGATTTTCGATAAATTTCAGCGTGTTGCTTGCCTCGCTATTCTTGTCAGTCAAAGATGACTGTACATACACATCTAACAGCTTGTTTAACACGTCTTTTGAGCGTTGCACATCAGAATCTTCGAACGTAAGTTCCAGTACTGTGCTTTTAATGTTAGGTTGCTGAATATCAAGTCTCTCCAGCATTCCTTCGGCCAAATTCTTTACCTCAGTAAATGTAATTTTGACATCAGAATATTCTGAAGAAGTACCTTTTGTTACAACAAAAGCTCCCCATGCATTATTGAATCTTTGGTTAAATGTAAATAGCTTGTCTTCATCATTGAATCGGAAATGAACACTGTCGACCATATGAATCATTAGCGGTTCCTCATATGCAAAAGGTGTCAAGACCTCTGGCTTTACAATAATTGGGGAGCTTTTGTAAAGGTTGATTTGTCTCAGCCCGTCTCTTGTAGAATAAGCAACATCCAGTTCCAATCCTTTGATGACCTGCTCCATCAAAGTCTGGGATTTAAGAATCTCTAATTCGTTCTCTACCGTCTTATTGCCGCCGAACTGAGAGCTCATTTCGGTTAGGATGTCGCCTTGTGTACCTCCAATACTCTTTTCTTCCTTGATAAGAATACTGGTTTTAGTGCTGTAAACAGGCAGCTTGATCTGTAGATAGAAGAAGGCCGCAGTGAGTGAGAGAAATATGAATATTGGAAACAAATACCAATATCTGAAGTAGCGCCTTATATATTCGCTGAGGTTAAACTCTTGTTCGTCTTCTTCAAACATGGGCTGGCCAATGTTTGATAATGTATTTTCCTTCATAAGTTGAGTATTGTAAGCGTGATGCGTAGTAATTCTTATCTAGTAAGATTCAATATTAAGATACCAAGTGTGCTGATTCCGCCAACTATTGTAACGATCAGCGGTACAGTCCGTATTCTACTATCTGTGTCAAGCATTTTTGCCTTTACGGGCTCGACGTATATAACGTCATTTTTATGAAGATAATAATAGGGTGAATCGAACACTGCTCGGGATGTCAGATCAATCCTAGCATATTCCCTCTTCCCATTCTCCTCCCTTATTATCATTACGTTACTGCGATTTCCATAAATCGTTAAATCCCCTGCCAAGCTAAGGACTTCTGGTAAAGTGATCTTTTCGTCAGGAATAACATATACAGCGGGCAGCTTTACTTCGCCCATCACTGACACTTTAAAATTCAAATTTCGCACGATCACAGACGGTTCTTTTAAGAAATTTTGCAACCTGGTTCGAACTGTATCAGCTGCATCGGTTGTTCTAAGGCCAGCTACTTTTACCTTCCCAACGAGAGGGATTTCTATCGATCCGTCCGCATCTACTAAGTAACCCAACGGCTGTATACGACCTCCACCACCAGTGCTGGAGTAGTTTGTACTTGCTGTGGTAAATAAATTCGGTGTATTAAAAACCTCGTTAGCTTCTGTGTTCAAACTTCCAACAATAATTGATAAAATATCGCTTGGTTGAATTGTAGGTATGTATTTTTGCGTGATTTGCTGAGATGAAAAACGGGTAGTGTCTCCCTGAAAGTATACAATGGTCTTTGGAGATACACATGACGTTGTTCCTCCCAGAAGTGCCATGTATGCAATAATCGGTAACAAAAGGAACCGATAAACATGCCCTAAGCGAAATTTCATAGAAATAGGTAAGATTGTGAAAATTTTAATTTTAAACACTAAAATTCATTCTGGCAGCTTTGCCGATTATTATTACGCGGACTTTTAAAAAACTAAAGAGCTTTAAGTTAGAAATCTTGGGAATGTGCAATATGCTCTTTTGCGGATCATTAAGGCAAATATAGAATAAATTCAATTATCAACATCAAATATTTATAAGTTTTTCATTTTGAAAAGGATATTTGGTGATCCAGTTTTGTTTGTCGCTTTTTTGGATCATTTCAAGATGTTGAATTTTGTGAGCATCGGTTCCTATAAATGTGATCAAATTGTTTTTGAGTAACCACTCCGCCATTTTCCTTACATTTTCTCCGTAATGTCCAGATAGGGACAGAATATTGACTTGTAGCTCGCATCCTTGATCTACAAGTGTTTTATATATGGAGGGATTGGAGAAAAAGTAAGTATAGCGTTCGGGATGCGCAAGAACCGGTTGATAGCGATGTTGAATTATGGCAAACAGGTTTTCAGAAGTGTTTAGTAGGGGAGTTGAGTACGGTAACTCCACCAGCAACCGATTGCCCGGTAAAGTGAGCAGCTGTTGGCCGGTGGTAAGCATCTCGTTAAAGTGCTCATCTATAAAATATTCAGCAGCAGCATCTATAACAACATTAACTCCTTCTGATCTTAACGCAGAACGGACTTCTTGTAATTTTCCCAAGATTATTTCCGGCGTATTTCTGTAGCAATCCCACATGACGTGTGGCGTCGTAATAATCTTTTTGAATCCCAGTGACTCCATCTTTTTCGCCATTGCAACAGACTCCTCAATGGTAGCAACACCATCGTCTATACCGGGTAATACATGAGAATGAATGTCTATACCAATGTGATCCAGATGTACGTCCTTATTAGTTTTCTTAGCAAATAGCCAGTCGAGCATATACAATTAAAAGTTACTGCGTAGTTCATTCGTGCAAAACCGGAAAGATCATGTAAGTCATTTCAGTTCGTAAATTTTGTACAAATTTAAGTTAAATACACAAGAGCCGCCCAAACTCCAGTGAAAAAAGATACTTAATTAGGTTGG
This sequence comes from Dyadobacter sp. CY351, assembly GCF_021502625.1. Classification (NCBI taxonomy): domain Bacteria; kingdom Pseudomonadati; phylum Bacteroidota; class Cytophagia; order Cytophagales; family Spirosomataceae; genus Dyadobacter; species Dyadobacter sp. CY351. The sequence continues at coordinate 711,877 of NZ_JAKFFU010000004.1, forward strand.
GGACTAAACGACTCTGGCAGCAATATCATTGTTTCCTTTGCCAGAGAACATTCACTTGAAATACCTATCTGGATCAGCGACACTTAGGCAGTTGATCCCTAACTGACTGTCTGCCAAATCAGGTTTAACCCCTCTATAATTATTTTAAGAAAGATTATACATAGTTATCTGACCGTCACTATTACCAAGTTATACTTTGAGATATAAGTGGGACTTCTACAAAAAGAATGAGCCTTAGTATCTGGGGATAACAAAAGGTTGCTCGGATACTAAATTTACTAGAAAAAATACTATTTGCGATTCTCAGGTAAGTTGCGCTGGTAGTTTATTCATGCAAATGATGTCATAGTAGGTAAGCTGACTTATAGCAAGACGGCATTTCTGCTTAGTCGGTATGGCAAAGCGTTACTAACATTTCGAGCTTCCCCACAATTCCTAGAATCATATGTTTCGTAGATGTAGATAGATTCTCAATTAGAATATTTTACACATCAAATCGAACTTTATGTAGAAATACTTTGATCTCTTATGAAATTTGTTTTAGTTTTGTAGTATAACTTCATTAATAATAAAAAAATCAATGAATAAGATATTTTATTTCTTCAAGCAACGTCATGCAAACCCTTGTTTGGAGCGCATTCAGAACGTATTCGTAATAATTTTCCTCCCAGCCATTACGATCTATGCTGCAAGTAGCAGTGCTATAAAGCCCATAGCTCAGCTGATCGCCTTCAACTAATCTACGCCTTCAAAAATTAGTTTTTGATACATTCCTTATGGCACACCTAGACGCATATAGTACACCGTTAAACGCAATGACAGCAGCGCATTTGTTGAGACGGGCTACGTTTGGTCCCACACAACAGGAGATAGCTGACTTTACCGGGAAGACTGCATCCGAAGCAATAGATATTCTAATCAATAACGCAACCTTCCGAGCTGCGCCAAATCCTCCTATCGAGATGGATGAAACCCGTGCAGATTTTGGACAGTCTTACCTGGATAAGCCGTTTGATGGAGGAAGAAACTTCGCATACACTTCATATATCCAGTATTGGTGGATTGGCTTAATGACTGAACAGAACAACAAACCGTCTGTCTTAGAAAAGTTGACGGCGTTCTGGCAGAATCATTTTGTAGTGACATCTGGTACAGTATTGGATTATCGGCTCATATTTAATTATCTCAATCTGTTAAGGTCGGGTTCATTAGGGAGCTTCCGTGATATGGTTGCCAACGTCACGAAGGATGCCGGCATGCTCATTTTTCAAAATGGTAACGAGAATGCCAAGGAGCATCCCAATGAAAATTATGGAAGAGAGTTACAAGAACTTTTCACAGTTGGTCAAAAGGATTTCTCTGGAAATAATAATTATACCGAGCAGGATGTTAAGGCGGCAGCGCAGGTCTTAACTGGTTGGCAGGTAATTAACTATGCCAAATATAATTCGTCATCTACACAGGTAACATTTAATCCAACCAGGCACGATGAGGGTGCAAAATCCTTCTCTGCCAAATATGGCAACACCATAATTGCGGGAGTGAGCGGACCGACTGCCGGTGATGTCGAATTGGCCAGTCTCGTTACAATGCTTCTTAGTCACTCAGAGACCTCCAAGTTCATATGCAGAAAGTTATATAGATGGTATGTAAGCGCGAACGTGACGGATGAAATTGAGAATCAGGTAATTGTTCCGCTGGCAGCATTCTTTGCAAGCTCGGGCAATAATTTCGCTATCGCCCCGGTAATTCGAAAATTGTTATCAAGCAACATCTTTTATGATCAGCGCAATGCTGGGGCGTTGATAAAAGCTCCTTCTGAATTGATGATCGGCACATTGAGACTCTTTGGCCAGAAAGTCCCTGATATGAAAACGGACACAGTAGCCTTTCGAAAAATGATGACTTGGCTAAATGCTTCTATGATTGCCCAGCAGCTCAATTTTCTAAACCAGCCGTCGGTTTTCGGCTCCCTTCCTTATTATCAAACCGGATATACGCGCAATTGGATAAATGAAACCACATTAGGATTGAGAGGTTCAAGAACCGACGCATTGGTTTATCAGTCGATTGAAATCAAACCTGGGAGTAAGCTTGGAATTAATGTGCTCGGCATACTCTCAGCCCTGCAGCCTAATTTCAGTGACGTCACCGGAACGCCTGCCATTACCTGTGAGCAGGTCTTGGCGGAGCTTTCGAAAAATCTATTTGCGACATCGCTATCCTCTCAGCAGAAGGATTTTCTAATTGATTCTATCATGATGATGAATAGCAGCCCACGAACAACCTGGACCAGAGAGTGGGACGCTTACAGGGCTGCTCCCAATGATATGACCAAGCAAAACACCATTCTATGGAGAACAAGGGCTTTGTTGAAATACATGTTACGAATGGCTGAATATCAACTTTTTTAGCCTCAACCTATGAAAAGAAGACAATTTCTCGCTGCGGCATCCGCATTAATGACACCAGTGTTTTTAGACGGGATTGGTGTTAGATCATTTGCCCAATCCTCGGGGTTGGTGAAAGCGTTGAAACAAACGTCAGCCATGAACAATGATCGAATTCTGGTCATTATTTACTTAGCTGGAGGAAATGATGGCCTAAATACGGTTATTCCGCTAGAGTACTATTCCGCATATCAAAGTTTACGCAGTAACATAGCAATCCCTGAGAGCAGCGTTCTCAGGTTGTCCGGTAATCCTGAAACGGGTTTCCATCCGGCCATGTCTGGCTTGAAACAACTTTACGACGAGGGAAAGCTTTCAATTATCCACTCAGTATCCTATCCTAACCCAGATCTCTCGCACTATAGGTCAACTGACATTTGGCTTACGGGTGTTGATTCATCACAGTATGCTACATCAGGGTGGGCGGGCCGTTACCTGGGCGATCGTTATCCTGGCTACCCCGAAGGATACCCCAATCTGGAAATGGAGGATCCTTTGGCGGTTCAGATCGGGCAAATCAGTACAACTGCGCTTGTTGGAGATCGTCAAGCTATGAGTGTAACACTTCAAGATCCCACAACTTTTTATCAATTAATAGGAGAGCCTGCAAAGTTGGATGACAGTTTGCCCTGCTGCGATGCTGGCGAACACGTGAGCTTTATCAGAAGGAAACAAGCTTTGGCTGTCGGCTATGCGGGGGAGATTAAGAAGGCGGCGGAGGCGGGGAGGAATTTGGCAACTTACCCAGATGCGAGTCTGAAAAACGAATTAGCAGATCAGTTGAAAATTGTAGCGAGGCTGATACACGGCGGATTAAAATCGAAAATCTACTATGTAGAATTAGGCGGTTTTGATACACATTCCGGCCAGGTCGAAAATGTCACTACCGAAGGAATGCACGCACAACTGCTCAAAAAGCTGTCTGACGGAATTACATCATTTCAGAACGATCTCAAGTTACAAGGAAATGAAGACAAGGTTCTGGGGATGACATTCTCCGATTTTGGAAGAAGAGCAACTTCGAACGCATCTAAAGGAACCGATCATGGCATTGGTGCTCCAATGTTCGTTTTTGGAACAGGTTTAAAAAGACAGCAGGTTGGCACAAACCCTGACCTGGTTAATGGACTGCTTCCGATAACGCCCGCAGCGGGAGTAAGCAATCGGGATATCAAAATGCAAATAGATTTCAGAAGGGTTTATTCCGACATACTTAATGACTGGTTTGGCACGGCAAAATCGAAGACAGATCAGATTTTGTATAAAAACTTCCAAACCACTTCCCTCTTTTCGGATACCGTGGAAACAATAGCATCCGGGCCGTGGCCAAATCCAGAGATCTGGTCGAACGGTCGTGTGCCCACGACGAAGGACATTGTCAGGATTCGTGCCGGGCATACTGTAAACGTTGGTCAAAATATCACTGCCAAGGATTTACAGGTGGATGCGGGAGGAGAGCTAAAGTTTTTAGGATCCTATAGTGTCACAATCGCGGGCTAGTCAGAAATAGTCTCTCATGTGGATAAGACCAGTCGTCAGTACAAAGTTTTGAATTTATTCAGCTGCTAAATGGAAAAAGTGTATAAATATTTTTCGGTTTTTCTTCTTTGGTCAATTTCATTCGCGTGCTTTGGCCAGGCAATTATCAAGACATCAAGAACTTCACCGGGAGGGTTTGTCAGTTTTGCCGAAACATCTAATGCCACCGGATTCAGTAACAGCAGGCATATTGATGGCTACGTAAAAAAATATGGAAATTCCAGTTTTGCATTCCCCGTAGGTCATAAGGGTGTACTGAGACCGTTTTCCGCAGAGGCAGATGGAACCAGCGGCGCGTACTATGGCGAAAACCCGGAAACGGCAGCCCTGCCAACAGGAGGGCCATTTACCACGTCGAATATAGAAACATCCCTTAAAGCTGTCAGCAGCAAAGAATTCTGGGATATCAATGGGACGAAATCAACAAGAATATCTCTTAGCTGGAATGCTGCCAGTGACATGACTTCTCTGACAGGCAGTTCGCTATCATTAGTAACCATTGCGGGATGGAATATATCAACTTCGCGGTGGGAGGCACTTACTTCGGCCGTAGACAATGTTTCTTACTCCGGCGCGACAAGTACTTTGAGTTCCGGATCAGTGACAACCATTCAGAGTCTTGTACCGGACAAGTATAGCATATATACCCTAGCGTCACTGAAATCGGCTACCACGGGTTCAGAATATGCAGGAAATGTGGAGCTAGCGACCTGTTCGACAATCAGGGGTTGGGTGTATGACAAAAATTATCTCGATGCCGACATCACCGTCGAGCTTTTTGAGGGCACTACTGTATACGCAACAACCAAAGCAAATATTTTCAGGGAAGATCTTAAGACAAATGGAATTGGCACCGGCAAATATGGATTTACATTCATTCCTCCGGCTTCTTTGATGGGCGATGGGACTACACATCAACTGAGTGTAAGGGTAAGAGCTGCGGATTACGTTGTTCCCGGATCGGCCAAATCAATTAATTGCTTCTTTCAAGGCCAACTTGAAACAATTACTTGCAATGAAATTAAAGGCTACGTAATTGACAAGAATAATACAAATCTATCATTAGATATAGAATTGTATGATGGTTCGGATCTATTCGCCAAAACAAAGGCGAGTTTGTACAGAGATGACTTATCTGCGAATGGGGCAAACGGATATCATGGGTTCAGGGTAGACTTTCCGGCCGATTTAAAAGATGGCAATGTTCACGAAATAACTGTAAAGGTCACAAATACCTCGTACGTACTTCAGGGGGCGCCTATGGTCGCTCAGTGTGCTGTGCCGCAATATCAGAGCAGTTTTGAAGTTGTCGATTGTAATAGTGCCCGTGGCTGGGTTTGGGATAAGACAAATGCAGACGCGGCTCTTTACGTTGAGCTATTTGAAGGTAATACTGTGTATGCAGTAGCGTTAGCTAACACGTTCAAAGAATATCTAAAAACTGGAGGCAAAGGAACAGGGAATTATGGGTTTACATTGCCTATTCCAAAGAGTTTAAAAGATGGAAAAGCACATTCACTGAGTGTCCGTGTTAAAGGGACATCATATTTGGTAGCTTCATCACCACGAAGTCTCACTTGTTCACCGAATGAATACGAAGGGAGCTTTTTTGCAGTGGATTGCAGCAGTGCCCGCGGATGGGTCTGGGACAAGAACAATGCAGATTCAACAATGACTGTTGAGCTCTACGAAGGCAGCACAGTTTACGGGACAGTGATAGCCAATCAATACCGTGCAGACCTGAAAGACCAGGGTAAGGGGACTGGTAACTATGGCTTTACGATACCAATCCCTGCTGAACTAAAAGACGGTGCGACCCATACATTGAATGTCAGGGTGAAAGGCAAATCCTATATTGTGCCGACTGCTGCGCCTCGGACTTTGATGTGCCCAGCCAATGTGTATGCTGGTAACTTTGACATAGTTGACTGCAACAGCGCGCGTGGTTGGGTTTGGGACAAGAACAATTCCGGTGCTGCGCTGACTGTCGAGCTTTATGAAGGTGCTACTGTGTATGCGACTGGATTGGCCAACATTTACAAGGAAACATTAAAGAATGAGGGCAAGGGAACGGGTAACTACGGTTTCAACTTGCCTATCCCTGCTAGCCTGAGAGACGGGAAAGCGCATTCATTAAGTATCCGTGTTAAAGGGACAACCTATTCAGTAACCTCATCACCTAGAAGTTTGACCTGCGGATCGAATGAATACGAGGGGAGCTTTTTTGCAGTGGATTGCAGCAGTGCCCGCGGATGGGTCTGGGACAAGAACAATGCAGATTCAACAATGACTGTTGAGCTTTACGAAGGCAGCACAGTTTACGGGACAGTAATAGCCAACCAGTACCGTGCAGACCTGAAAGACCAGGGTAAGGGGACAGGCAACTATGGCTTTACGATACCAATCCCTGCTGGTCTTAAAGACGGCGCGACCCATACATTAAATGTCAGGGTGAAAGGCAAATCCTATATTGTACCGACTGCTGCGCCTCGGACTTTGATGTGCCCAGCCAATGTGTATGCTGGTAACTTTGACATAGTTGACTGCAACAGTGCGCGTGGCTGGGTTTGGGACAAGAACAATTCGAGCACTGCCCTGACTG